>NZ_CP078079.1:1365518-2048277 GCF_020809045.1 Pseudarthrobacter sp. L1SW
CGGTGGTGACGTCCTGGGGTTCTGCAACCTGACCGCGGACCAGGGTCTCCGGGCCGATCCGCAGGGCCACGCCCCGCTCGTCCGCCTCCACGCCCTTGGCCCCCACGAACGCCTGGAGGTAGGGGTCCTGGAGCAGTTCCGCCTGGTCCACCGGGAACTTCAACGGGCCGGTGGCAGCCAGCCGGGCCAGGTACTCGCGGGCCTGCTGGTGCTGGCCGATGCTCATGAATCCGGCGATGGTGTGCAGCTGGTTGGCGAACTCATGGCGCTGGGCCCGCAATGCGGTGGACATGGTTCCCACGGCGTCCAGCTGCCGGGTGAGCTGCTGCAGCTCGGTGCGGTCCCGCAGCATCACCACCCAGCCCAGGTCCTCCCGCCGGTGCAGGGCCTTGCGGGCGTTGGCCACCAGCACCCGCCCGCCGGCCACCAGTTCCAGGGCCTCCGGGCCGGGACGTTTCGTTCCGTCGGACCCTGGCCGGGTCAGCGACTTCAGCTGGTCCGGAACCGGCGCCTCGTCCCAGCGGCTTCCGGCGAGGTCCGGCAACCCCAGCAGCCGCTGCGCCGCGGTGTTGAACACGCTGATCCGGCCGTCGGCCGAAACGCCAATGACGCCGTCGTCCACGCCTTCGAGCACGGCCACCTGGTCGTGGACCAGCGTGCTGATCTCTTCGGGTTCCAGCCCCAGGGTGAGCCGCTGCAGCCGGCGGCGCAGCAGGAAAGACCCCAGGACGCCGGCGAGCAGTGCGCCGGCCGCCGTGACGGCCACCGGACCGATATCGCGGGCCAGGCTCTGTCCCACGGTTTCCATGGAGTAGCCCACGCTGACCTCGCCCACCACGGTGGTGCCGTCCGGAGCGTAGACGGGAACCTTCGCCCCCGCGGAGGGTCCCAGCGTCCCTGTGTTCCGGGTGGTGACCTCCCGGCCGGCCAAGGCCTCGGACGGATCGGTGCTGACCTTCTCACCGAGCCGCTGCCGGTCCGGGTGGGCCAGCCGGAGGCCGGTCTCGTCGGTAATCACCACGAACAGGGCACCGGTCCGCGCCCGCGCGGCTTCGGCTGCCTCCATGAGGGGGCCGGCGGCCAGCTGGGACGGCGGGGGAGTGCCCGGCTGCTGGCTGATGGCCAGCACGTCCGCCCGCACCGAAGCGTCGGAGGCCACCGTGCGGGCCAGGGTCAGCGCCTGGTTCTCCGCCTCGCTGCCCACGCGGTCGTAGGTCAGCCACGCATGCACCGCAGTGCTGAACAGGACAACCAGCAGCACCACGGACAGTTGCAGCAGGAGGGTCTGGGTGGAGAACCGCAGCGGCGCGCGCCGGCTGGAACGCTGCATGATCCTCCTCGACGGGTGGCGGCGGGCCAGGGTTTCGGCGCCTAAGCGCCGTGAGCACAATGAGCAAAATGCTCCCAATAAGCAGTATGCCAATCAATTGAGCCAAAGGCACCGCCGTGACGGCG
This sequence comes from Pseudarthrobacter sp. L1SW, assembly GCF_020809045.1. NCBI lineage: Bacteria > Bacillati > Actinomycetota > Actinomycetes > Micrococcales > Micrococcaceae > Pseudarthrobacter > Pseudarthrobacter sp. L1SW. The sequence goes on from NZ_CP078079.1 coordinate 1,366,974, forward strand.
GCCACCCTACAGTCTGTAGCACGCGTCACACCGCTGTGCCGCTGTTCACAAGAAGGAGCCGGCCGTGCTGGTATTACTTGGATTCGCCATGATCGCGGTATTCATGGTGCTGATCATGACGAAGAAGTTGACGCCAGTGCTGGCGTTGATCATCGTCCCCACTGTTTTTGGTCTTTTTGCGGGCGCCGGCCTGGGCATCGGAGACATGGTGATGGACTCCATGAAGTCCATGACCTCCACCGCAGCCCTGCTCATGTTCGCCATCATCTACTTCGGCCTGATGATCGACGTCGGGCTCTTTGATCCGCTGGTCCGGTTCATCCTCCGGAAGCTGGGGAACGACCCCGCCAAGGTTGTCCTGGGAACCGCCATCCTCGCCGCCGCCGTATCCCTGGACGGCGACGGCTCCACCACCTTCATCCTCACCACCGCCGCGATGCTGCCGATCTACCTCCGGCTGAAGATGAGCCCCGTGGTCCTCACCTGCGTGGCGGGCCTGGCCAACGGCACCATGAACATCGTGCCGTGGGGCGGCCCCACCGCCCGTGCAGCCACCGCCCTGAAGATCGACGTCAACGACGTCTTCGTCCCCATGATCCCGTCCCTCCTCGCGGGCATCGCCGTCGTCATGGCCTTCGCGTGGGTCCTCGGACTGCAGGAGCGCAACCGCCTCCGCGCCACCCACCCTGAAATCTGGGCCGTACCGGAAACTGCTGAAGGGTTCGACGGCGGCGCGCCGGCGGGCGGCAGCGGCAGCTTGGGCAACGCTTCAGGCCGCGGACGCAAGGCGGGAAACCCCGGCGGAGCAGCCCCCGCCGTCGGCAGCTCTTCCGTTGCAGTCCTGGAACGCGCCGAAGCTCCCGCGGACGCGCAGGACGCCGGGCTGGCGGACACGGCCCTGGACCCCAACCGCGCCACGCTCCGGCCCAGGCTGTTCTGGTTCAACCTGGTCCTCACGGTGGCCGTGATGGGGATGCTCATCGCCGACCTCGTGCCCCTGCCGTACGTCTTTATGGTGGGCTCGGCCATCGCCCTGCTGGTGAACTTCCCCCGTGTCAAGGACCAGGCCACGCAAATCGTGGCCCATGCGCCGTCGATCGTTGCCGTGGTCAGCATGGTCATGGCTGCGGCAGTGCTTACCGGCGTCCTGACCGGTACCGGCATGGTGGAAGCGATGTCCGCGTGGCTGGTGCAGATCATCCCGTCCAGCATGGGCCCGCTGATGGCCGTCATCACCGGCGTCCTCAGCATCCCCATGACGTTCTTCATGAGCAACGACGCCTTCTACTTCGGCGTCCTGCCGGTCCTGAGCGAGACCGCCGGCCACTACGGCATCAGCGCTGCGGAAATGGCCCGGGCATCCATCACGGGCCAGCCCTTCCACATGCAGAGCCCGCTGGTTCCCGCCATCCTGCTCCTGGTCTCGCTGGCGAAGGTGGACCTAGGCGACCACCACAAGAAAGTCCTGTGGCGCAGCGCGGTGGTGTCCCTGGTCATGCTGGGAATTGGCATGCTGACTGGAGCCATCGGAATCGGTTAGTCTGTAGTTGCCGTGTGCTGCCCCTTGTGGCTGGCACCACGGTATGAAGGTGCCCGTCTGACGCCCGCTGGGGGTCGTCAGACGGGCATCTCCGTTTCCCCACTAGAATGGATCGGAAATCAATTCAAACTTTGCAGGGGAGATCCATGGCTGCGATCAACCGTGACGATGTTGCGCACCTCGCGCGCCTCGCTCACATTGAGATGAGTGCTCAAGAGCTGGACAGGATGGCCGGAGAACTCGCCGTCATCGTTGATTCGGTCAAGTCGGTCAGCGAAGCCGCGGGGGACGATGTCCCGGCAACCTCGCACCCGATTCCGCTGGCCAACGTGTTCCGCGAGGACGTGGTGGGCCACACCTTCACGGCGGAACAGGCACTCTCCGGCGCGCCGGACTCCGATGACAACCGTTTCAAGGTCCCGGCAATCCTGGATGAGGCATAACCCATGACTGACACCAACACACTCATCCGCCTCTCCGCCGCCGAGCTGGCCGAAAAGCTCGCAGCCGGCGAGGTCACCTCCGTCGAGGTCACCCAGGCGTACCTGGACCGGATCGCCGAGGTGGACGGCGGCGCACGGGGCGTCAACGCGTTCCTGCACATCAACGCGGAGGAGGCGCTCGCCGTCGCCGCCGAGGTGGACGCCATCCGCGCCGCCGGCGGGGCCGAGGCCGAAGCCCTGCATGTCCTCGCGGGCGTGCCCATCGCCGTGAAGGACCTCATCGTCACGGTGGGCCAGCCCACCACCGCGGGATCGAAGATCCTCGAAGGCTGGCACAGCCCGTACGACGCCACCGTCGTCGAGCGCCTGCGCGCCGCGAAGATGCCCATCCTGGGCAAGACCAACCTCGATGAGTTCGCCATGGGCTCCTCCACGGAGCACTCCGCTTTCGGTCCCACCCGCAACCCGTGGGACCTGGAACGGATTCCCGGCGGTTCCGGTGGCGGCTCCGCTGCCGCGGTCGCTGCCTTCGAGGCCCCGCTGGCCCTTGGCACCGATACCGGCGGGTCCATCCGCCAGCCCGGCGCCGTCACCGGCACCGTGGGCGTGAAGCCCACGTACGGCAGCGTGTCCCGCTACGGGGCCATCGCCATGGCGTCCTCGCTGGACCAGATCGGGCCGGTTTCCCGGACCGTCCTGGACTCCGCGCTCCTGCACCAGGTCATCGGCGGGCACGATCCCCGCGATTCCACCTCGCTGCCGGACCCGCTCGCCGACCTCGTTGCCGCTGCGAAAACGGGCAATGTTGAGGGCCTCCGGATCGGCATCATCAAGGAACTCCACGGCGAGGGCTACCAGGCCGGCGTCGAAAACCGCTTCAACGATGCCCTGGAACTGCTCAAGGAGGCCGGCGCGGAAATCGTTGAGGTGTCCTGCCCCAACTTCCAGTACGCCCTGGGCGCCTACTACCTGATCATGCCTTCCGAGGCGTCCTCCAACCTCGCCAAGTTCGACGGCGTCCGGTACGGCCTGCGCGTCCTCCCCGAGGAGGGCCCCATGACCATTGAACGCGTCATGGCTGCCACCCGCGCCGCCGGTTTCGGTGATGAAGTGAAGCGCCGCATCATCCTGGGCACCTATGCGCTGTCCGCCGGCTACTACGACGCCTACTACGGTTCGGCCCAGAAGGTCCGCACCCTGGTACAGCGCGATTTCGACGCCGCCTTCACCGTGGCAGACGTCCTGATTTCGCCCACGGCCCCCACCACGGCCTTCCGCCTTGGCGAGAAGCTGGACGATCCGCTGGCCATGTACCTGAACGACGTCGCCACCATCCCGGCCAACCTTGCCGGCGTTCCCGGGCTGTCCCTGCCGGGCGGCCTGGCGGACGAGGATGGGTTGCCCGTGGGCATCCAGCTGCTGGCCCCTGCCCGCGAGGACGCCCGCCTGTACCGGGTGGGCGCCGTCCTGGAATCGCTGCTCGAGGCGAAGTGGGGCGGCCCGCTGCTGGCGCAGGCCCCGGCCTTGGCCGCCGCCGTGGCCCGGCCTGTCGAAACCCTTGTTGGAAGCCAGGAGGCAAAATAATGAACACTGACGCAGTCCTGAGCTTCGAAGAGGCCATGGAGAAATACGATCCCGTCCTGGGGTTCGAGGTCCACGTGGAGCTCAACACCAAGACCAAGATGTTCTCCTCCGCCCCGAACGTGTTCGGCGACGAGCCCAACACCAACGTGAACGAAGTGGACCTCGGGATGCCCGGCGTCCTGCCGGTGGTGAACAAGGCCGCGGTGGAGTCCTCCATCAAGATCGGCCTTGCCCTCAACTGCAAGATCGCCGAGTCCTGCCGCTTCGCCCGGAAGAACTACTTCTACCCGGACACCCCCAAGAACTTCCAGACGTCCCAGTACGACGAACCCATCGCGTATGACGGCTACCTGGATGTCGAGCTGTCCGATGGAACCGTGTTCCGGGTGGAGATCGAGCGCGCCCACATGGAGGAGGACGCCGGCAAGCTGACCCACATGGGCGGGGCCACTGGCCGCATCCACGGCGCGGACTTCTCCCTGGTGGACTACAACCGCGCCGGCGTGCCGCTGGTGGAGATCGTCACCAAGCCCATCGAGGGCGCCGGTTCCCGCGCGCCCGAGCTGGCTAAGGCCTACGTGGCGGCAGTCCGCGAGATCGTCAAGAACCTGGGCGTGTCCGACGCGAAGATGGAACGCGGCAACGTGCGCTGCGACGCCAACGTGTCGCTCCGCCCGCACGGCCGTGAAAGGTTCGGCACCCGGTCCGAGACCAAGAACGTGAACTCGCTGCGCGCCGTCGAACACGCCGTCCGCTACGAGATCCAGCGCCATGCCGCCGTCCTGGACGCCGGCGACCCTGTCATTCAGGAGACGCGCCACTGGCACGAGGACACCCGCACCACCACGTCCGGCCGTGCCAAGTCCGACGCCGACGACTACCGCTACTTCCCGGAGCCGGACCTGGTCCCCGTTGTTCCGTCCCGCGAATGGGTCGAGGAGCTCCGGGCCACCCTGCCCGAGCCGCCGGCCGCCCGCCGCAAGCGCCTCCAGGCCGACTGGGGCTACTCGGACCTGGAATTCCGCGACGTCGTGAACGCCGGTGTGATGGACGAGATCGAGGAAACCATCGCCGCCGGCGCTTCGGCATCGGTTGCCCGTAAATGGTGGATGGGCGAGATCGTGGGCCGCGCCAAGAACGCCGACGTCGACCCCGGCCAGCTGGGTGTCCAGCCCGCCACCATAGTGGAGCTCGCCCGCATGGTGGAAGCCGGCAAGATCAACAACAAGATGGCCTCCGAGGTGCTGGACGGCGTCCTCGCCGGCGAGGGCACCCCTGCGGAGATCGTGGAGAAGCGCGGCCTGGCCGTGGTCTCCGACGACGGGCCCCTGCTTGAGGCCATCGACGCCGCACTGGCTGCGCAGCCCGGCGTCGCGGACAAGATCCGCGGCGGCAAGGTCCAGGCGGTCGGCGCGATCGTGGGCGGGGTCATGAAGGCCACCCGTGGCCAGGCTGACGCCGCCCGGGTCCGCGAGCTGATCCTGGAGAAGCTGGGCGTCACCGTCTAGCCCTCCCACCCCAACTGGGTAGCGCTAAGTGTCGTTTTGACCGCCCATAACGACACTTAGCGCTACCCAGTTTTGTTTTAAGTACTCAGGTGCGTGTGCCGCGAAAGTACTTATGTTCTCTGGCCGGCCGTGGTCCTACACTGAAGCGCAGGGCACCGCTCCGGGGACAACCAGGCCCTGCCGGTGCCGTGAAGGATGCTGTGGGAGGAGCAACATGTCCGTCCGGGACCCGTTAAAGATTCGCAAGGCCGTGCTGGCGGGGGCTGTGGCCCTGACCCTGACGGGGGCTGGGGTGGCCATCGCCTGGGCCGCCGACTCGCCCCCACCTTCCCCGTCGCCGTCGCAGTCCGCGCCCGGGCGGTCGGACCGGCCGGCCAAACCGGACAAGTCCCAGCGCCCGCAGCACCTGCACAGCGAGGGGGTGGTCAGAAAGCTGACGGCACCTTCCAGACCGTCCTCGAGCAGCGCGGCACGGTGGACGCTGTCAGTGACAGCTCGATTACCGTCAAGAGTGAGGACGGCTACTCGCAGACTTACGCGGTCAACGCCGAGACGAAGATCAAGCGGGTGCCGGCACCTTCTGCAGACGGCTCTTTGGCAACGCCCGACGGCGGCAAGCGGCTTAAGCCAACCGACGGGACTATCGCGGACATCGCCACCGGGAGCACGGTCCGGATCTCGGGGGTCAAGAACGGGGACCAGGCCACGGCGGAGCGGATTGTTGAGGGTGCCGGTGACCATCCGGGACTCGGGCTGGGCCGGGGCCACGAAAAAGGCCACGGCATGGGGCACGGCAAGGGGCACGCAAAGTAGGTAGCGCCAAGTGTCGTTTTGGGGCCCCAAAACGACACTTAGCGCTACTTAGTTGGGTCAGCCCCGGTCCACGAGCCCGGCCATGATCTCCTGCAGCGCCTCGGACACAACCATGACAGAACGGCGCTTCAGGTTTTCCGGCCGGGCCAACAGGTCGATCCGGCGCCGGGTGCTGATTCCCGCCAGCGGCCGGAGCACGATGTCCGGGTTCAGCACCGGGCCCGCCGTGTACCTCGGAAGCAGGCCCACCACTCCGCCGGCGGCAACCAGTGCCGCCACCGTGGAGTAGTCGTTGATCCGGTGGACGATGTTCAGCTCACGGCTGGAAACCGCGGCGACGGCGGACAGCACGTCGGCGGGGGAGTATCCGGTGTGGCTGGTCACCCAGGCCTCGCCGCCCACGTCCTCTGCCGTCACCGCAGCCTTGGCCGCGAGGGGATGCCCGGCCGGCAAGGCCACATCCAGCGGTTCGTGCGCCAGCGGGATCACGGTGACCCGCTCGGCCGGCCAACGCGGACTGTGGTCCATCCGGTGGGCCAGGACCAGGTCATACCGGGCGGTCAGGGCGGGGAAGTCCTGCTGGGCCACGTCTTCATCTGACAGTTCGATCCGCGGCTGGCCCGGAGCATCAAGGATTCTGGCCAGCGGCGCGAACACCGCCTGCCCCGCGCTGTGGAAGCCGGACAGTGTGACCCTTCCTGCCGCGGTATCGTGATAGCCGCCGATGGCAGCACGCGCCTCGGCCATGGCACTGACGACGGCGGCCCCCGCGTCGGCCAGTACCTGGCCTGCCTCGGTGAGGACCAGGTTGCGGCCCTCCTTGCGCGTCAACGGCACGTCGATGGTCCGCTGGAGCAGCGCCAGTTGCTGGGAGACAGCGGACGGGGTGACCATGAGGGTGTCGGCCACTGCCTTGACGCTTCCCAACGCCCCGAGCTCCCGGAGGATTTCAAGCTGGTGGATCTCCATCACGCTAGTCTACGCATTAGGAAAGCTACATCGTCGATTGAGAATTTCGTTGTTGTGCTAAAGCTTCTGCCTCGCTGTAATGGGGAGGGCAGCACCTGCCGCTGACACAGGAACAAGAGTGAGGAAGCCGATGAAGGCTTTGTACAAGGCCGGCCCACAGGCGGGCTTCGAGCTGGTGGAGCGCCCGGAACCGCAAGCCGGCCCCGCGGACGTGAAGATCCGGGTCATGACCACCGGGATCTGCGGCACCGACCTGCACATCCAGTCCTGGGACTCGTGGGCGCAGGGGATCATCGAAGCACCCCTCATCCCCGGCCACGAGTTCTACGGCGAAGTGGTGGAAGTCGGCGAGGACGTCCGGGACGTCAAAGTGGGCGACCGGGTTTCCGGCGAAGGCCATGTTGTGTGCGGAATCTGCCGCAACTGCCGCGCCGGCAGGCGGCAGATGTGCATCCACACCGTGAGCGTAGGCGTCCAGCGGGACGGTGCGTTCGCCGAGTACGTGGTGATCCCGGAAACGAACGTCTGGGTCCACCACGATCCGTCCGTCACCCCGGAACTCGGTGCCATCTTCGACCCCTTCGGCAACGCCACGCACACTGCGCTGAGCTTCCCGCTGGTGGGCGAGGACGTACTCATCACCGGTGCCGGGCCCATCGGCCTGATGGCCATCGCCGTCGCCCGCCACGCCGGCGCCCGCAAGATCGCCATCACCGACGTGTCCCGGCCCCGGCTGGACCTCGCCCGCCAGCTCGGCGCCGACCTGGCCATCGACGTCTCCACCACCCGCGTCCGCGATGCCCAGCGCAGCCTGGGCATGCGGGAGGGGTTCGACATCGGGATGGAGATGTCCGGCCACCCCGGCGCGCTGCCCGAAATGATCGACAACATGAACCACGGCGGCCGGATCGCCATGCTGGGGCTGCCCAGCCAGGACATCATCATCGACTGGGGCAAGGTGGTCACCCACATGCTCACGCTCAAAGGCATCTACGGCCGCGAAATGTATGAGACCTGGTACGCCATGAGCGCCATGCTCTCCTCCAACCCCGTACTGCACGCCGGAATTTCCGCCGTCGTCACTGACACCCTGCCTGCCGGCCAGTGGGAAAAGGGCTTTGACCTTGCCCGCAGCGGCGCAGGTGGCAAAGTTGTCCTGGACTGGACCCAACTCTAAGGAACGCCATGTATACCTCCATCAAGGACCAGCTCCGCACCGAGCTGGAGGACATCCGCAGCGCGGGCCTCTTCAAGACCGAACGCAGCATCAGTTCCCCGCAGTCCAGCCACATCACCGCCGGACAGATTGGGCAGCAGGGCGCTGATGTCCTCAACTTCTGCGCCAACAACTACCTCGGCCTGGCGGACCATCCGGACATCATCCGCGCGGCCAAGGACGCCATGGATGAGCGCGGCTTCGGCATGGCCAGCGTGCGGTTCATCTGCGGCACCCAGGACCTGCACCTGGAACTCGAAGCCCGCGTTTCCCGGTTCCTGGGCACCGAGGACACCATCCTGTTCTCCAGCTGCTTTGACGCCAACGGCGGGGTCTTCGAATCCCTTTTCGGGCCGGAGGACGCCATCATTTCCGACGCCCTGAACCACGCGTCCATCATCGACGGCATCCGCCTCTGCAAGGCACAGCGCTACCGTTACGCGAACCAGGACATGGCGGACCTGGAGGCGAAGCTTGTTGAGGCGAAGGATGCCCGCCGCAGGATCATCGTCACGGACGGGGTCTTCTCCATGGACGGGTACCTGGCTCCGCTTGAGGCCATCTGCGGCCTCGCCGAGAAGTACGACGCCATGGTGATGGTTGACGACTCGCACGCCGTCGGCTTCATGGGAGCCACCGGTGCCGGCACGCCCGAACACGCAGGGGTATCGGACCGCGTCGACATCTACACCGGCACCTTCGGCAAGGCACTGGGAGGCGCGTCCGGAGGCTATGTATCCGGCCGTGCGGAAGTGGTGGCCATGCTCCGACAGAAGGCCCGCCCCTACCTCTTTTCCAACTCGGTGGCCCCGGCGATCGTCGCTGCCACCATCAAGGCCCTGGACCTGGTGGAGAACTCGGCGGACCTGCGGCGCACGCTCTTCGAGAACGCGGCCCTGTTCCGCCGCCGGATGACGGAGGAGGGCTTTGACCTCCTGCCGGGCGAGCATGCCATTGTTCCGGTCATGTTCGGCGACGCCGTCCTGGCAGCCAAGGTGGCTGACCGGATGCTGCAGCATGGCGTCTTTGTCACCGCGTTCAGCTTCCCGGTGGTTCCGCGGGGTGCCGCGCGGATCCGGGTGCAGCTTTCAGCTGCGCATTCAGCGGACGACGTCGAAGCCTGCGTGCGTGCCTTCGTCGCCAGCCGTGCCGGGGTGGCAGGCTAAAGACACGAAACACCGGGCACCAACTCTGCGAGGATGGAGAAATGGCAGCACATTACGATGTCCTGATTGTGGGCGGCGGCATTGCCGGCCTGTCCCTGGCGTCCGCGCTGGCGGGCAGCTGCAGCGTGGCGCTGGTGGAGGCGGAGCAGGAGCTGGCATACCACACGTCGTCCCGCTCGGCCCGCCAGTTCATCCCCAGCTACGGACCCCCGGTTGTCCAGGAACTGACGGTGCGGACCCTCGAGCTGATTGCCGCCCGTGATGCCGAGCTGCCTGAACCCGTCCTGGCGCCGCGCAGTTTTATGCTGATTGGCTCCGAGGACGCAGTGGCAGCCGAAGCCAGCGGGCACATGCATCGTATTACCCCTGCTGAAGCCCTGGAGCTGTGTCCGGCGCTGGTCCCCGGCACATTCGAAGCGGCAGGACTGGACTCCGGCTCCTTCGGCTGCAACGCGCCGCTGCTCCTGGACGACCACCGGCAGCGAGCTGCGGCTGCCGGGGCGGACATCATCACGGGCGCCAGGGTGCACACCGCGCAGCGCCTCGGCTCCGGCTGGCAGGTGGGGGCCGGGACGGAGGGTTTCCAGGCCGGCGTCCTGGTCAACGCGGCCGGCGCCTGGGCGGACGAACTCGCCGTCATCAGCGGCGTGGAGAAGCTCGGGCTGCAGCCGTACCGGCGCACTGCGGCGATTGCCGCCGTCGGACGTCCCCTGCCTGAGCACAGCCCCATGGTGGCGGCAGCGGACAACACGTTCTATTTCCGCAGGGACGGCGACGACGTCCTCATCTCGCCGTCGGAGTCGGAGCCGAGCGGGCCGGAGGACGCCCGTCCCCGGCCGGGAGACATTGAGCGACTGGTGGAAAGGCTGAACCGGCTAACCACCCTTGGAATCAAGGACATCCGCCGGGCGTGGACAGGGCTGCGGACAGAAGCGGCCGACGGCGTCCCGGTGGCAGGATTCGATGCCGAAGCGCCTGGCTTCTACTGGCTCGCCGGCCAGGGCGGCTACGGTTTCCAGACCTCTTCAGCCATGGCTGAGCTCGCTGCAGCCCAGATCCTGGCCGGCAAGGGCGGGGACGAGGCGGCGGGAGGCGCTGGCGCGGCGGGGACGGGTCCGGCATCCCGGACAGCGCAGGCGCTGGCGGCCACCCGCTGGTCCGTCCGGCGCTGAAGAATGGCTGTATGAGTACGCTGATCACCAATATCGACGAGCTGATGACGCAGGACCTGGAGCACCGGGTCCTCAAAGACGCCGCCGTGGTGATTGAAGGCGAACGGATCTCCTGGATCGGTGGTGCAGCGGATGCTCCCGCCGCGGATGACGCCGTCGACGCCGGCGGCCGGGCCCTCCTTCCCGGCTGGGTGGACTCCCATACCCACCTGCTGTTTGCCGGCGACCGGACGGCAGAGTTCGAGGCCCGGATGGCGGGGGAATCCTACTCGGCAGGGGGGATAGCCGTGACCATGGGCGCCACCCGGGCCACGTCCGATTTCGACCTCACCCGCCTGGCGCTGGGCCGCGTGGCCGAAGCTGTTTCACAGGGGACCACCTACCTCGAGACGAAGACCGGCTACGGCCTGGACGTCGAGCACGAGGCCCGGAGCGCGCGCATCGCGTCCACAGTGGCGGACCAGGCCACCTATCTGGGGGCGCACCTGGTCCCCGCCGGGCAGGACGCTGACGACTACACAGATCTCGTGTGCGGCCCCATGCTCGCCGCCGTCCGGCCATACGTGCAGTGGGCCGATGTGTTTTGCGAGACGGGGGCGTTCACGGCGGAGCAGTCCCGCCGGGTCCTGCTGGCCTGCCGCGATGCAGGGTTGGGACTGCGCGTCCACGGCAACCAGCTCAGCGAAGGACCCGGCGTCCAGCTTGCCGTGGAACTGGACGCCGCCAGCGTGGACCACGTGAACTACCTCGCGGACAAGGACGTGGACGCACTGGCCGGAACCTGGGCCGGCTGGGATGCCGGCAGCGGAGCAGGCCGCCGGGGAACCGTGGCAACGTGCCTGCCCGCCTGCGACCTCTCCACGCGCCAGCCGCTTGCGCCCGCGCGGGAGCTGCTGGATGCGGGCGTGCAGGTGGCCCTCGCCTCCAACTGCAATCCGGGCACGTCCTACACAAGTTCCATGGCGTTCTGCGTCACCACGGCGGTGCTGCAGATGCGGCTCAGTGTCCATGAAGCCGTCCGTGCTGCGACGTACGGCGGCGCCCTCGCCCTGCACAAGGACCAAGGGCACGACGCCGACGGCGAGCGTGCGGTGGGGTCGATTGCCGTCGGCCACCGCGCGGACCTGCACCTGCTGAACGCTCCCTCGGCCACGCACCTTGCCTACCGGCCCGGCATGCCCCTGACGTACGCTGTATGGCGGGCTGGCCGCCGGATACGGTAACCGCACCCCTTAATTGACGTAAGTTGATCATAAGGGTTCTGTTATGATCAGAAAACGTCATCAAAGCCGGTGGCGGGAGCGTTTGGAGGCCTTGCATGACCCGCACCGACCGTCTGACGGCAATCCTTGACCTCCTGGCCAAGACCGGCCAGGTGGAGGTTGAAGAGATCGTCACTACGCTCAATGTATCGCCTGCCACCGCGCGGCGGGACCTGGACAGCCTTGCCAAGCGCCGGCTGCTCACCAGGACCCGGGGCGGCGCCACCACCGGAGCCCTTGCCTACGACCTGCCGGGCCGGTACAACCGTGACGATCACGCTGAAGCCAAGGAACAGATTGCCCAGGCGGCTTCGGCACTGATTTCCCCCGGGGCCGTGATCGGTCTGTGCGGTGGCACCACCAGCACGGCCCTGGCCCAGATCCTGGCCACCCGCGAGGACCTCAACGCGCCGTCCAACCAGCCCACCCTGACAGTGGTGACCAACGCCATCAACATCGCGGGGCAGTTGGCGGTCCGGCCCAACATCAAAGTCATGGTCACCGGCGGCGTCCTCAACCCCCGCTCGTACGAACTGGTGGGGCCATACACGGACATCATCATGCAGAAGGTGGTGCTGGATATCGCCTTCATTGGCGTCAACGGGATCGACCCCGAAGTGGGACCCACGAACACGGGGGAGGGGGAGGCCTCGGTCAACGCCCTGCTCGCCAGCAGGGCGCGCGTGTCCTACGTGCTGGCTGACTCCTCCAAGGTAGGGGTGCGTGCCTTCGCCACCATGGACGGGTACAACTTCACCCGGCTGATCACCGACGCTGGAATTTCCGCCCGGGACAAGGCGGCGTTCGAGGCCAACGGCACTGAAGTGATCGTCGCAGGCGGCTGACGCACGGGGATCGGGCGCGTCCCGGGCCGCACTGAGCGTCCGGGGACACTTGAAGGCCAATCAGCCCGGATCCAGAAACTGCAGGCAAGATGGGAACATGTTTGTTCCCTCCCGCCGTCGCCTCAGGTTCGAAGTCTGGATCGTGTTGGGCTTGTCCCTGGGCCAGTCCGCCGTGTACTCGGTGGTGCAGCTCCTGGACAAGATGACCCGGGCGCCGCTGGCTGAGGGCACCTCCACGCTGAACCGCTCCCAGAGCACCCGCGAGTACTTCGACCTGACCTACCAGTTGCTGGACATCATTTTTGCGCTGGTGCCGGTGCTGCTGGTGATCTACTTCCTGACCGATCACCGGCAGTCCGGCTCCAGCGACGGCCACCCGCGGTCAGCCTTCCAGAAGCTCGGGTTCAACTTCGCGCGCCCCGGCCGGGACCTGGTGCAGGGGCTGGGGCTGGCGGCACTGATCGGCATCCCGTCCCTGGCTCTGTATGCGGCAGGCCGGGCGCTCGGAATCACCACCGCCATCATCCCCAGTGCCCTGGACGCTTACTGGTGGACGGTGCCGGTGCTGATCCTGTCCGCGATGCGCCATGCGGTGGTGGAAGAGGTCATTGTGGTGGGCTATCTGATGGACCGCTTTGGAAAGTTCGGCTGGAGCGTGCCGCTGTCCATCCTGGCGAGTTCGCTGCTGCGCGGCAGCTACCACCTGTACCAGGGGTTTGGGCCCTTCATCGGCAATTTTGTAATGGGCGTCGTCTTCGCATGGCTGTACACCCGGACGCGGCGGGTGATGCCCCTGGTGATCGCCCATGCCCTGCTGGACATCGTGGCGTTCGTTGGCTTCAGCCTCTTTGGCAAGGCCGTGGGCTTGGGCTGAGGCGGGCGCGCCCTGTCGCTGCCACCGAACCTGCATGACTCTTTCGCCCTGCTGGGTGTGCAGGAACTCCGTCTCATTCATAGGCCGTCAGGTGATGTGGGTGTTGGCTTCGCGGTGTGGGGGCAGAAGTTCGGATAGGGCGTCCGGCGGTGGCCAGAGTTCCAGGAGGTCTTCGAAGGCTCGGACGTTTTCAGGTACTGCCTGTTCTGGCCAGTGGGCTGGTTCCCAGTCGTGGTGTTCAGCTTTGTAGTGCCGTCCGGTGGGTGAGGTCCAGCCGGGCGGCTCGGTTTTGGTGGCCGGCGTGGGTCTCCAGCCGGTGTTGTGTTTGAGGCGGTGATGCTTTGGGCAGAGCTGGGCCAGGTTGCTGATTCCGGTTGCGCCGCCGTGCTGCCAGGCCTGCAAGTGATCCGCCTCATTGTCCGGCGAGGGGTTGTTACAGCCGGGGAAGGTGCATCTGCCGTCCCGCAGCTGCACCGCCTTTTTCATGGCTTTGGTGAGGCGGTAGCTGGTCCGGCCGATCTCCAACGGGGCCCCGTCGCGGGGATCCACCAGTACCCTGTAGAACGAAGCAGCCCGGCCTTCGACGAGTTGGCGGGCCATGGACGGCGGGATGGGGCCATACCCATCCAGCATCGCGGGTTCGTCAGTCAGGCCCAGCAGGGAGAACACCGGCACCGTGACCAGGACCTGCGCCCCGATCCCCGAGGAATTGCCCGCACCGGTTCCTGGACCCGTGGCGTCACCCGTTGCTGCGCCTGTGTCACTGGTTCCGGGACGGGTGGCTGTCGCGGCATTGCCGCCGAGGAGCCATCCGGCATACAGGTCCGCCCGCAGTTGGGTGAGGGTCCGGTTCTCCTCCGGTCCCTGTGATTTCCGCACGGTGGCGGTGAGCCTGCTCCAAATCGCCGTGGCCTGGTGGGCGGGCAGGTAGGCGGAGAGCCAGGCCATGCCGTCCTGGTCCGGCCGGTACTCGACCCGCCGGTCAGCCACACTCTTGGTATGGCGTTTCTCAATGCTTTCGGCGTGGTGGCGTTCGCGCCAGGTGCGGGCTTTGGCCTTGAACCGGTACGCCGGGATCTCCCCGATCACCGCGGCAGCAGGCGGCCTCGGCACAGTCTGGTCCAGGAAGTGTGTCTCCAGTGCCGCGGCACCGGCCAGGTCAAGGGTGGCCGTTTCGTCCACCATCACCACGGCGTGCTGCCAGGAAATCGTCCCGGACTGCAGTGCCGATAATGTCAGCGGCAGTTCCTTGACCAGGGAATGTGAGGCGGCCATGAACGCACCTGCCGCGCGGGAACCAAGGGCCAGCAGGGCGCCGATTTCCGCGGCAATGGCCATTTCCTGCGCCTGCACCGGCATACCGGGAGCGGCGAGAGCGTGGGCGGTGTCCGCGTACGTGACTGCAGCGCGGGCTTTCAAACCCGCGAACCCGGCCTCCACTTCCCGCACCCCGGCAAGGATGTCCAGGCACCCATCCGCCAGCCCGGCCAACGGGTCAGCTGCCGAAAACGGCTCCGAACCGCACCCAACCGCCTCCGCCCTGAGCACAGCAACAGCCGCGTTGATGTCCTCAAACGCCTTCGCCACCGCCGCTTTCCCCATACCAATATGATTGCGGGAGGGTACGACATTTAACCGCGGGCCATCGGGTCCAAAGTCGCTGGAACATGGATTCGGCCGCCATCGGCAGGTGACGCCGTTGTCACATGCTGATGGCGGCCGAAGACCAGGGGGCACCGGGCCACACGCCGTGCCGGGCTTACCGGGACGGCAATCAAGGGGGCGTCAGATGGTGACTGCTCCGTTGCCGGTTTCGAAGGTCACCGAGAGGATCCCGGGGGTTCCGTGCGGCGCCACCCACTCCACAGCAACGTCCTCCAAGGGCTTCTCGACGGGTTCGCCCAGCCATTCCGTCACCCGGGCCGCGGAACCGGCAATGGTAAGGCAGCTCATCTTGACGTTGCTCTCGTAGGCGTTGGAGGGGTGCAGGGACGGGTCCCCTTCCCACTTGAGCATGTAGGGAACCTGGGGGTCGGCAATCAGGCCCAATATGCCGATCTGCTTCCAGACCAGCTCACGGCCGTCAGGGAACTTGCGGTTTCCGTTGACCGCGGAGCGTCCCAGCCGCTCCTCAAAGGGGGCGAGGTCGTCCACTTCGACGCACCAGCCCATCCAGCCGCCGCCCGCGGCAGACCGTGCACGCACAGCCTGCCCGAAGGGTGCCTTGTCAGAAGCGGGGTGGTCCAGGACCTCCACTACCTCGAGGTATTTGTGCCCCGCGAGGGGGATGATCATATTCCGGGTTCCGAACCGCGGGTGTACCCCGCCCTTCACTGCCTCAACGCCGAGGGCAGAGGAAATACGTTCGGTGGTGGCAGCCAGGCCATCGTGTTCACAGGCGTAAGAGACGTGATCCATGCGCATGCCAACATCTTGGCACTTTGTGATCGGCCTCTCAGCTAAGGGTACCCTTACTCGGAATTTCCATCGGCGGCACCTGATTTCAGCCGCTTCCGGCGCGGAAATCCGGGGACCATGTTCGTCATAATCCTGTCCGGCGCGGCGTGCGCGTTCCTACACTGGGTTCAGGTTATGAGTGCCAGCTCCAAGCCCCGGCTCGCTGGCCGGCAACCCTCCATCCGCGGTGGGGTGCCCCGGGTGAGGACCTGGCTGTCCGGCAACGGCCGGGTGGCAAGCGCGGCCCGCGGTGCTTCAAGCATGACGGGCCCATGTCAAAGGAGCCTTAGTTGTCCAACGGATGGTCTTTCGAAACCCGCCAGATCCATGCAGGACAGGAGCCGGACAGCGCCACCGGTGCCCGTGCCCTCCCTATCTACCAGACAACATCCTTTGTGTTCCCCAGCGCGGAGAGCGCCGCCAACCGCTTTGCGCTCGCCGAACTGGCCCCGATCTACACCCGCATCGGCAACCCCACCCAGGACGCCGTGGAACAACGGATCGCCAGCCTCGAAGGCGGCCTGGGAGCACTGCTGCTCAGCTCGGGACAGGCCGCGGAAACCTTCGCCGTCCTGAATATCGCCGAGGCGGGGGACCACATTGTTGCCAGCCCCAGCCTGTACGGGGGGACCTACAACCTGTTCGCCCACACCCTGAAGAAGTTCGGCATCTCCGTCACCTTCGTGGCGGACCCGGACAACCTGGACCAGTGGCGGGATGCGGTCCAGCCCAATACCAAGCTCTTCTTCGCCGAAGTGGTGTCCAACCCCCGCCAGGACGTCCTGGACATCGAGGGCGTGTCCGGCGTTGCCCACGCGGCCGGTGTGCCCCTCATCGTGGACAACACCCTGTCCACGCCCTACCTCATCCGGCCATTGGAATGGGGTGCAGACATCGTGGTGCACTCCGCCACCAAGTACCTGGGCGGCCACGGCTCCGCGATCGCCGGCGTGATTGTGGACTCAGGCAACTTCGATTTCGGCAAGGACCCGGCCAGGTTCCCAGGTTTCAATACCCCGGATCCCACCTACAACGGGCTGGTGTACGCCAGGGACCTCGGCAAGGACGGTGCCCTGGGCGCCAACCTGTCCTACATCCTCAAGGCCCGCGTCCAGTTGCTCCGGGACCTGGGCTCCGCCGTCTCCCCGTTCAATGCCTTCCTGATCGCACAGGGCCTTGAGACCTTGAGCCTGCGCGTGGAACGGCACGTTGCCAACGCCACGGAAGTGGCGCGCTGGCTGGAAGGAAGGGACGACGTCGAATCGGTCGCCTATGCCGGCCTGCCCTCCAGCCCCTGGTACGAGCGCGGGCGCAAGTACGGTCCCAAGGGGACCGGCGCGATCGTCTCGTTCAACCTCGCCGGGGGAGCCGAAGCCGGCAAGCGTTTCGTGGATGCACTGGAGCTGCACTCCCACGTGGCAAACATCGGCGACGTCCGCTCCCTTGTCATCCACCCGGCGTCGACCACCCACAGCCAGCTCTCCCCTGAACAGCAGGCGGTAGCCGGCGTCACCCCGGGCCTGGTGCGGCTGTCGGTGGGGATCGAGCACATCGACGACATCCTGGCGGACCTGGAAGCCGGTTTCCGTGCCGCCAAGGAGGCAATCGGAGCCTAGCCGGAGGCAGAGGGGCGCAATACACGGAGGCGGGCCGGGGAAGTCACAACCAGTCACACTCTTGGCAGCAGGCAGGGGCTGTTTCGTACACTCGAACCAGGTCATGAGTGCCAGTGACAGCCCCGGCTTGCTGGCCGGCAACCCTCCTTCCGCGGTGGGGTGCCCCGGGTGAAGACCTGGCCTGCCGGTCATTCGACGGCGGGCAAGCGCGTAGAAGAGGTCTTGCCATGACGGTTACCGTCACCCGTACCACCGCTCCCGAACATGGGATTGTCCGTTATGCCCCCATCGGGGGGCTGCAGCTCGAGGCCGGCGGCTACCTCCCGGACGTCGTCCTCGCCTATGAAACGTGGGGCACCCTGAATGAGGACGGCAGCAACGCCGTCCTGATCGAACACGCCCTGACCGGAAGCACCCACGTGACCCGCGGCGACACCGATGAAGAAGGCTGGTGGGAGCAGCTTGCCGGCCCCGGCGCGCCGGTGGATACGGACCGGTTCTTCGTGGTGTCCGTCAACATTGTGGGCGGCTGCTACGGGTCCACCGGTCCGTCCTCGCCCGCGCCGGACGGCAAGCCCTGGGGTTCGCGCTTTCCGCTCGTCACCCTGCGCGACAGCACTGTGGCTGAAGCGCGGCTGGCCGACCAGCTGGGGATCAAGAGCTGGTTTGCCGTGCTGGGAGGCTCCATGGGCGGGGCACGCGCCCTGGAATGGGCCGTCACTTTCCCGGAACGCGTCCAGCGCTGTGCGGTTATCTCGGTGGGGGCAGCCAGCACCGCCGAGCAGATCGCCTTCGCCCAGGCACAGACCCTCGCGATCCGCCAGGACGCGAACTTCAAGGGTGGCGACTACTACGGTGGCCCTTTCCCGGAGGACGGCCTGGCCCTGGCACGGCGCATCGCCCACATCACGTACCGCTCCCCGGGGGAGCTGGATGGGCGGTTCGGCCGCGCGCCGCAGGCCCCCGAGTCTCCCTTCCAGGCTGCACAACTCGCTGCCCGCGGGCGTTACCAGGTGGAGAGCTACCTGGACCATCAGGGCACCAAGCTCGTCCAGCGGTTTGATGCCAACAGCTACATTGCCATCACCGAGGCCCTCATGAGCCATGACGTCTGCCGGGGGCGCGGACCCCTCGAGCAGGCCCTGGCCCGCTCCGAGGCGCGCTTCTTTGTGGCGGCCGTGGATTCGGACCGGCTCTATTTCCCGTCCCAGTCCCGTGAGCTGGCGCGGGCACTCCCGGGGGAGGTGGACGTCCACCTCATTGAGGCGCCCATCGGGCACGACGGTTTCCTCACCGAAATCGGCCAGCTGGGGAGCCAGTTGCGGGAGCACCTTTCGGCATAGGACCGGCCCTCGCGGGCAGCCAGATGTGCATTATTGCAGATGGCCTCTGCATGATTCGCCGTTGAGCTCAGCGTTCAGGCGGACCATACTCGTTGGGACCCGGCGGTTCGTGGCCAAAATCACACGTATCCGCCACAGCCTGTCCCAGTGGTGTCGAAGAAGACGCCGAAGGAGTCATCAATGAGTACGGAAAAGTCCGCCGCACGGCGGCCCGAGGAAACCGACGTCAAGGCCTCGGGCCTGAGGAAAGTTGTTACGGCCTCCATGGCCGGCACCGTGGTTGAGTGGTATGAGTTCTTCCTCTACGCCTCCGCCGCCACCCTGGTGTTCGGCAAGATGTTCTTCCCTAATTCCGGAACCGAGCTGGACGGCATCATCGCAGCCTTCGTCACCTACGCCGTCGGCTTCGTCGCCCGCCCCATCGGTGGCATCGTCTTCGGCCACTTCGGTGACAAGTTCGGCCGCAAGCAGCTGCTGCAGCTGAGCATCATCCTGGTGGGTGTTGCCACCTTCCTCATGGGCTGCCTGCCGACATTCGCCCAGATCGGTTACTGGGCACCCGCCCTGCTGGTCTTCCTCCGCTTCGTCCAGGGCTTCGCCGTCGGCGGCGAGTGGGGCGGCGCCGTCCTGCTGGTCGCCGAACACAGCCCGAGCAAGTCCCGCGGCTTCTGGTCCAGCTGGCCGCAGTCCGCGGTGCCCATGGGCAACCTGCTCGCCACCGGCGTGCTGTTCACCCTTTCCTCAACCCTCTCCCAGGAAGCCTTCCTTGGCTGGGGCTGGCGCGTTGCCTTCTGGCTCTCCGCAGTGATCGTCATCATTGGCTACTACATTCGCACCAAGGTCCAGGACGCGCCCATCTTCATCGAGGCCCGCAAGGAAGTCACCGTTGAGCACAAGGGCTATGGCGTCGCAGAAGTTTTCCGCCGCTACCCGCGCGGCGTCTTCACCGCGATGGGCCTGCGTTTCGCGGAGAACATCCTGTACTACCTGGTGGTGACGTTCTCCATCACCTACCTGAAGGTCGTGGTCCAGACGGACACGTCCCGGATCCTGCTTCTCCTGCTGGTGGCTCACTTCATCCACTTCTGCGCGGTACCCCTCGTGGGCAAGATGTCCGATTCATTCGGCCGCCGCCCCGTGTACATGGCCGGTGCCGTCCTTGCCGGAACCTGGGGCTTCTTCGCCTTCCCGATGATGGATACCGCCAACGAGCTGATCATCCTCGCAGCCATCACCATCGGCCTGCTGTTCCACGCACTGATGTACGCCGGGCAGCCGTCCATCATGGCTGAGATGTTCCCCACCCGGATGCGCTACTCGGGTGTTTCCCTCGGCTACCAGGTGACCTCGATCGTGGCCGGCTCGCTCGCGCCGATCATCGCCAGCTCGCTGCTGGGGTCCTTCAAGTCCTCCACTCCGGTGGCGCTGTACCTGCTGGCCGCCTGCATCGTGACCGCCATCTCTGTGTTCTTCCTCAAGGAAACCCGCGGCATCTCGCTCCACGATGTGGACGCGGCCGACGCCCAGGGCACGGCAGACCTGCTCGCCGCCGCCAAGAAGTAGGCAGCCCCCATACGGCCAGGCATCACCCCAACTGCCCGGACCTGCCGCAACGCAGGCCCGGGCAGTTGGGCGTCAGCACCACACCTGAAGTGAGGATCCCCATGAAAGCAGCCGTCCTTTACGCCACCGTCCCGTCTGAAACCAGCTACACCGAAGCGCATCCCCTCCGGGTCGAGGAACTTGACCGGCCCGAACCGCGGGCCGGCGAACTGGGCATCACCATCACCTACTCGAGCCTGTGCCACTCAGACCTGTCAGTGGTGGACGGCTCACGCGTTCGGCCCCTTCCCATGGCGTTGGGGCATGAGGCTGTGGGGCGGGTTGCCACGGTGGGTGAGGGTGTCACGGACGTTTCCCCCGGAGACCACGTGGTCCTCGTGTTCGTCCCCAGCTGCGGTGCCTGCCGGGCCTGCCGGGCTGGGCGTCCCGCACTCTGCCACCGCGCGGCGGAGGTCAACGGGTCTGGCGACCTCCTGCATGGCGAAGCCCTGCTGCGGACGCCTGCGGGGGAGCGGATCAACCACCATCTGGGGGTTTCGGCCTTCGCCGACTACGCCGTGGTGGCCCGGGAATCAGTGGTGGTCATCGACGACGACGTCCCGGACACTGTCGCGGCAATGTTCGGTTGCGCCGTGCTCACCGGGATGGGCGCTGTCCTGAACACCGCTGCTGTCCAGCCAGGCCAGTCGGTGGCCGTCTTCGGACTCGGCGCCGTCGGGCTTTCGGCCGTAATGGCCGCAGCGCTCGCCGGTGCCTCCTCCGTGATCGCCATCGATCCCAACGAGGGCAAGCACGGGCTCGCCCTGAAGTGCGGCGCAACCGCCGTCGGAACTCCCGACGACGCCCCGCGGCTGATTGCCGAGGCCGCCGGTGACGGAGTGGACACCGCCGTCGAGGCCGTGGGATCAGCGCGGGTCATCGCGTCGTGCCTCGAGCACGTGACGCGCGGCGGCGCCGTCGTCTCGGTGGGACTGCCGCACCCCACCGCGGAACTCACGGTGCCCGCCCTCCAGTTCGCAGGGGCGGGCAAGCGGCTGCTCGGTTCCTACATGGGCGATGCCGTGCCGGACCGGGACATTCCCCTGTACCTGCAGTATTGGCGCGAGGGCAGGCTTCCCGTTGAGCTGCTGCACACGGACACCCGGCCGCTTGACGAAATCAACGAAGGCCTCGACGCGCTCGCCGCCGGGCAGGTGGTCAGGCGGCTTTTCCGGGCCTAAGCCGGCTCCCGGGCCTAGGTTCGGGGTGCCCGGGCCTTAGGCTGCCAGCACGTCCTGGCGTCCCGCCACTTCCTCCTTGAGGGCGGCAATTACGGCCTGCACGCGGGCGGACCGCAGCGATTCCGGCCTTGCCACCGCCCAGATGGGCACCTGGCGTTCGAAGGCGTCCGGGAGCACCGGAACGAACTCCGGGTTCCCCGCCACCATAAAGTTCGGAAGCAGCCCGATGCCGGCGCCGCGGCGCACTGCCTCCACCTGGGCAAAGATGCTGGTTGCCTGGAAGCTGGACTTCGGCATGGGCAGCTGCGAGGACCGGTGGCCCAGCTCGGCAACCTGGAGGGCCGACTCAACGTAAGAGACGAAGCCGTGCTGCCCCACGCCGTCGGGCGTTTCCGGCAAGCCACGCTCTGCAGCGTAGGCGGGGCTGGCGTAGAGCCTGAGGAAGTAGTTGGTCAGGAA
Source organism: Pseudarthrobacter sp. L1SW (assembly GCF_020809045.1). Taxonomy (NCBI): domain Bacteria; kingdom Bacillati; phylum Actinomycetota; class Actinomycetes; order Micrococcales; family Micrococcaceae; genus Pseudarthrobacter; species Pseudarthrobacter sp. L1SW. The sequence continues at coordinate 1,389,024 of NZ_CP078079.1, forward strand.
GATGGCCTGGGCGTTGCTCACGTCGGTGCGGCCCACCACCACCTCCAGGTCCACCCCGGAGCGGTTCTGGCTGACTTTGCGTGTGGCGCTGAGCATCTCCACGTTCAGCATCGGGTGCCGATGCTGGAGGCTGACCAGGGCAGGCGTCACGAATTCGGCGCCGAAGCCGTCCGAGGTGCTGATGCGCACCATGCCGGACAGGGCGTCCCGGTCCTGCCCCGTTACCGCGGCCAGGGACCCGAGCGTTTCCTCGATCGCCTCCGCCGCGGCGACGGCCGAGGCCCCGAGTTCCGTCAACTCCCAGCCGTGCGGGCTGCGCTCGAGAGTGCGGCCGCCCAGTTGCTTGTCCAGGGCGAGGATCCGCCGCGAGATGGTGGTGTGCGTGGTGCCCATCGTCTCGGCGACGGCGTTGAAACGTCCCAGCCGGGCCACGGTCAACAAAATCAGCAGGTCGTCCGGACTGGGAAGCCGTGCCACCGCAAGCCTTTCATTCGTGTGCATCAGTGCACATACTGTCTGTGATTTTTCCCCTTGATTGCACTGTAGCAGGGTGTGATGGTGGACACAGACCTCCCGGCCGCCCTCGGCCGGATGCACAGCAAAGGAGCTAATGCCATGGCAGTCATCGGTTGGATCGGTTTGGGAAACATGGGCGGTTCCATGTCCGGGAACCTCGCAAAGGCGGGGCACGACGTACGGGGGTTTGACCTCAACCCCGCCGCGCTCGCCGCAGCGGAGGCCGGAGGGGTGAAGCCGGTGGGAAGCATCGCCGAGGCGGTGGCGGGAGCGGACGTTGTGTTCACCATGCTTCCAAAGGGCGAGCACGCCAAGGCCGTCTACCTGGGTGCCGACGGGGTGCTGGCGCATGCCGATACGCGCACGCTGCTGGTGGATTCCTCCACCATCGATATCGCCGCAGCAAAGGAACTGCACGACGCCGCTGCTGCCGCCGGCTTCCGCTTCGTCGACGCACCTGTCTCGGGCGGGATGAGCGGTGCCAAGGCAGGCACGCTGACGTTCATGGTGGGCGGTGAAGCAGGCGCCGTTGCCGACGCAACCGAATACATCGGGCCGATGGCCGCCAACATCATCCCTACCGGCGGAGCCACCACCGGCCAGGCGGCCAAGATCTGCAACAACCTGATGCTCCTGATCAACCTGGCCTCCACGGCGGAGGGTGCAGTGCTGGCGGACCGGCTGGGCCTGGACAAGAAGGTGTTCTGGGACATCGCCTCCGTGTCCTCCGGGGACAGCTGGGCCCTGCGCACCTGGTACCCCGTTCCCGGCGTGGTCCCCACCGCGGCCTCCAACAACGATTTCGCCCCCACGTTTACCGCCGAGCTGGCGAACAAGGACATCGGCCTGGCCATCAGCGCTGCGGAGGACACCGGAACGCCGCTCGAGATCGGGAAGCACGTGCAGCAGCTCTACCAGCGCCTCATCGACGCGGGCGAGTCCGGCAAGGACTGCTCCATGATCATCAAGCTGGTCGACGGTTCCCTCGACCCGGCCAACTAGAAGCCAGCCAAGTAGAAGAGAGACAACCATGCAGACCATTCCGCATTACATCAACGGCAGCCGCGTTGCCGATGCCGAGCGCTTCGGCCCCGTCTTCAACCCTGCCACCGGAGAGCAGGATAAGCAGGTGGCGCTGGCTTCCGCGGCCCGGGTAGAGGAAGCCATCGCTGCGGCCAAGGCAGCGCTGCCGGCCTGGCGGGCAACGAGCCTGGCGAAGCGGACCAACATCTTCTTCCGCGTCCGCGAAATCCTGACCCAGCGCAAGTCCGAACTTGCCGCCATCCTCACCAGCGAACACGGCAAGGTGCTCTCCGACGCGGAGGGGGAAATCTCCCGCGGCCTCGAGAACATTGAGTTCGCCACCGGCCTGTCCCACATGCTCAAGGGGGAGCGCTCGGAGCAGGTCTCAAGCGGCGTGGACGTCCACTCCGTCCGGCAGCCTGTGGGCGTCGTTGCCTGCATCACGCCGTTCAACTTTCCGGCCATGGTGCCGCTCTGGATGATCGGCAGCGCCCTGGCCTGCGGCAATACCGTGCTCCTGAAGCCCAGCGAAAAGGATCCGTCGTCAGCCGTGTTCATCGCGGAAGTCTTTGCGGAAGCGGGCCTGCCTGCCGGCGTGCTGAACGTGGTCCAGGGCGACAAGGAGGCGGTGGACGTCCTGCTTGAACACCGGGACGTCAAAGCCGTCAGCTTCGTCGGCTCGACGCCCATCGCGCAGTCGATCTACAAGCGCGCAGCGGACCACGGCAAGCGCGTCCAGGCCCTGGGCGGTGCCAAGAACCACATGGTGGTCCTGCCGGACGCGGACCTGGATATGGCTGCGGACGCTGCCATCTCGGCAGCCTACGGTTCGGCGGGCGAGCGCTGCATGGCGGTCAGCGTGCTCGTCGCCGTCGGGAACATCGCCGACGACCTCATTGCGGCCATCAAGAGCCGGATGGCCACCCTGAAGATCGGCCCGGGCACGGACCCGGCGTCGCAGATGGGTCCGCTGATCACCGCCGAACACCGCGAAAAAGTTGCGTCGTATGTGGCGGGCGCCGAAAACGAGGGCGCCACGGTGGTTGTTGACGGGCGTGCGCAGCAGTTCGATTCAAACGGGTTCTTCATCGGCGTCAGCCTGGTGGACCACGTGAAGCCGGGCATGAAGGTGTACGACGACGAAATCTTCGGCCCCGTCCTGTCCGTGGTCCGCGTGGACACTTACAGTGACGCGGTCCGCCTGGTCAACGACAACGAGTTCGGCAACGGGGTTGCCATCTTCACCCGCGACGGCGGCGCCGCGCGGCAGTTCGAGTTCGACGTCGAGGCAGGCATGGTGGGCGTCAACGTGCCCATCCCGGTTCCCGTTGGCACGTTCTCCTTCGGCGGCTGGAAGAACTCGCTGTTCGGGGACACGCACATGTACGGGCCGGAGAGCATCCGGTTCTACACCAGGGGCAAGGTGGTCACCACGCGGTGGCCGGACCCCGCAACGTCCGTGATCGACCTGGGCTTCCCGCAGGTGGACTGACGGAGGCTAGCCGTTCATGATCTCGCCGCGGCGGGTCATGTACTCCTCCACGGAAAGTTCCCCGTTGCTGTACTTCTCATCGAGTTCGGCAAGCTTGCGTGCGCGGTAGCCCTGGGGGGCCGACGGCGGCGGGGGACTTGCAGGTGCTGCGGGCTGCTGCGGGGCTTCTTCGCGGGGCCCTTGCTGGGTGTTGCCCGGGTGGGGCTGCCCGTACGGCGGAAACTGCTGGTCCATCGGCGGGACCGGCTGTACGGGCGGCAGGGGCTGGCCTGGCTGGAGCGGCGCGGGGCGGTCAAGCTGGCGGAATCCGCCGCTGAAGTAGTCCTGCTGGGTGAAGCCGTCCCGGGGCTGCTTGTTCTGCGGGCCGTTGGAGCCGGGGAAGATTCCGCCGCCCGGGAACTGTTCGGGGTACCGTCCGGTGAAGCTTTGCTCCTGGTCCCGGCGGGCTACGGACTTCCGGTACATCCGCATGGCCATCGGGATCAGGAATGACAAAATGATGATCCAGAAAAACAAGTTGCTCACGGTGCCGTGCCTCTCATGTGTGTCCTTCCAGCTTAGCCCCGTACTGCACACGGACGGCCGGAAGCCCGATGAAGGCGCCGTACCGGTCCACGGCTTCCTGGACCGCCGCCGCCAAGGGTGAACCCGGAGCGTCAGCGGAACCGTGGAGCCGGATATCCAGCTCGCACCTGCCGGGGAGCAGGGTATGGCGCCAGGACCCAGCCAGGCGCCCGTCCAGCAAGACCACGTGCATCGGTTGGCCTTGGAAAGGGAACGCCGGGGCGCCGCCGCCTATGTAGTGCCTGGTGGCGGAGTAGCCCATGATGTATTCGTCGTAGCACTGGACCAGGTCCACCCGCGGGCCGGCTTCCGATGCAGTGCCGCCGGCCGGGCGGGCAGCGGCGCCGGCACCGGGATCCCCGGCACTGGAATCGCCAGCACCGTAATAGTGCACGACGCCGTCAATCGCCATTTCGGCGAGGGTGGCCGGCTCTGCCGCCAAGGTGAGTTTCAGGCCTTGCCGGACGTCCGCCATGGTCATTCCCGACCAGTCCGCGCAGTCCTTAACGGTGGCGGGGCCGCGGCTGGCGAAGTAGCGGCGGACAAGTTCAGCCAACGCTTCCGCGCGGGTCGGCCCCGTCCGCGGTCCGGCCGGAACCCGTTCGTCAAAGAGTGCGTACGTCTGCTTTAGGGCACCGCCCGCGCTGCGCACCGGCGTGCCGCTCACCAGGACGCCGCTGATTTCAGCGTGCATCACCAGGTAGGCAAGCTCCAGGCCCTTCGCCGCGAACCCGGCCTCCCGCAGTTTTTCCGCGAGGGCTTCCCGTGGAAGGTGGTGACCGTCCGCGACGGCCCTGGCCAGGACCTGCGCGCTCCGGGCGGCTGGTGCCGCGTCAATGCCGGTGCGCCGGTACGTTAAGGAATTGGCCTGCTCAAGCCGGGGCGCCGCAAGCGCCATGAGCCAGCGGAGATCGTCCCGGTGCACAAAGTGCCAGGTGGGCCTCAGGATGTGGGTCCGCAGTATCCGGCCGTCGGCCACTGCCTCCTCAATGTCCGCGGCGGTAACTGCCGGCGCAATGGAACGGGACACACGCTGTGCCAGGCTCCACCTCGCGTAGGGAAACTCCTGCGCCTGCACGGCCAGCAGGCGCCGCAGCGCTGCCTCCGCCGAGGCGGCGGCGGGTTCCCGGAGCATTTGCGCGTGAAGCCGCAGCCGCACTGCCGCATCCCGTCCCATACGCTCCGGTTCCATACGCTCCGGTTCCCTACCCATGGCCAGTCAGTCCGTTCACCGCTTGCGCTGCACGCTGTCCTGTCCCGGAAGCCGGACCAGCGCTAGCGGCGGGCAGCCTCGGCGGTGCCCAGCGGACCCTCGCCAGATCCCAACGGAACACCCGGCCCGAAGACGGGACCCGGCGTCGGCCGTTTGGCCGTGATGCCGTCACCGGAGGACTGGTTGCGCAGCCGCCGCAGCACCCACGGCACAAAGTACTGCCGGGCCCACACCAGGTCGCCCGAGCGCGCCTCCCGCCACGTCCGGGGCGGAAACGGCTTGGGTTGCAGGGGTTCCAGCGTGTGCTCAACGTTCAGTGAGTCCAGCACCATGGCGGCGATCGTGTGGTGGCCCAGGGGGGAGAAATGCAGCCGGTCCTGGTCCCACATCTGGGGATCGCCGAGCTGGCGCAGGGACCACATGTCAGCGATCACGGCGTCGTGCCGGGCCGCGACGGTCCGCAGGTTTTCGTTGTAGATGGCCACCTTGCTGCGGATCCTGCCGAGCACGGAAGTGCCGGTGTCCGGGCCGTTAAACAGCACCACGGTTGCACCGCCCATGGCCAGGATCTGGACTACGGAGTCGAGCTTCTCAGCGAGGACGTCAGGGTCCCCGCCAGGACGCAGGAGATCGTTGCCGCCGGCGGAGAGGGTGACAAGATCCGGTTTCAACGCAAGGCACGGTGCCAGCTGCTGGTCCACGATCTGCTGCAGCAGCCTGCCGCGTACTGCGAGATTGGCATAGGCGAAGTCCGGCTGGGTCCTGCCCAGTTCCTCCGCCACCCGGTCAGCCCAGCCGCGGAACCCGCCCGGGCTTGAGGGTTCGGGGTCGCCGATGCCCTCGGTGAAGGAATCGCCCATCGCCACGTAGCGGGTCCAGGGGTGGGATCCGGAATGCGCGGGCGGGGTCTGGATGGCACTTGCTTCAGTCACGGTCCCTATCCTGCCTTTCGCCTCTCTGGCTACGCGAACGTAGGTTGTTACCTCGAAGTAACTGGTAAGAATGGAAACCATGACTGAAGCTGAAGTATTTCCTGCCCCTGTTGTTTTGTGGTCCCATCCAGAGGACCAGCGCGACGGCAAGCCGCTGCTGGTGCTGCTGCACGGTTACGGGGCCAACGAGCAGGACCTGCTCAGCCTGGCTGACCTGCTGCCGGGGGACTTCGCCGTCGCCTCCGTCCGGGCGCCGATCGCCATGGGCCCGGGGTTCACCTGGTTCCCGCTCACAGCGTCCATCGACTACTCACTGGAACGGGTCAAGGCGGCCTCGTCCTATGTGCTGGACTGGATCGACGCCATCCGGGTGGGTCACCCCTCCGTGACGCTGCTCGGCTTCTCCATGGGCATGGCCATGGCCACCACGCTCCTGCGGCAGCGGCCCACGGACTTCGCCGCCGTCGTCGGACTCTCAGGCTTTGTGGTGGATGCCGGCGACGATCCCAGCTTCAGGGATGCCGAGCTGGACGGGACCATTCCCATGTTCTGGGGCCGCGACCAGCAGGATCCAGTGATCACCCCGGACAAGATCGAATACACCATGGGCTGGGTCCGGAAGCACGTCAAGCTCACCAAGGTGCTGTACACGGGTATGTGGCACGGGATCAACCAGCAGGAGATCGGGCACGTGGGCGAATTCCTCACCCACGAGGTCCTCAAGAAGTAGGACGTACGACGGCGGGCGGCGGCCTGGGTGGCCGGGCCGCTGCGGCGTCAGGCTGCGGGCGCCACCACGCGCACAGTCTGCCCGTTCACCGTCACGGTGTCCCCGTTGTGCAGCTGTCGGCCGCGGCGGTCGTCGATCTCGCCGTTGACCTTCACGAGCCCGTTCTTGATGAGCTCAGCCGCTTCCACTCCGTCCTCCACGAGGTTGGCGAGCTTCAGGAGCTGGCCGAGGCGGATCATGCTGTCGCGGATGGTGATCTCTTCAACATTGCTCATAGAAGCAATGATGCCTGACGTAAAGTGGATTCAATGACCCCCAGCCCCCGCCTGCCGCTGCTCGCAGGCCTTCCACCGGCGGTGGGCGCGGGCCTCGCCATTCCTGTGCAGGGCCGCATCAACGGGGCCCTCGGAACACGCCTCAACGACGGCATCGCCGCCGCGGTGGTGAGTTTCAGCACGGGCCTCGCCCTCATGATCCTTATCTCGCTGGTCCTTCCCCGGGGTCGGGCCGGCCTGGCCCGGATCCTGCCCGCAGTCCGCAGCAGGGCTTTTCCGCCGGTGTATGTCCTTGCCGGCGGCATCGGTGCGCTCTTTGTCTTCGCCCAGTCCTTCACGGTGGGCATCCTTGGCGTTGCGCTGTTTACCGTCGCCACGGTCACCGGGCAGACAGTCAGCGGGCTGCTGGTGGACCGGCTGGGCATCGGACCGGCCGGCCGGAAGCCCGTCACCGGCATCCGCGTCATCGGCTGCCTGCTGACCATCGCCGCCGTCGCCTGGGCCGTGTCTCCCCGGTTCGCGGGGTCGGCGGCGGTGGCTTCCGACGGCGGCGCAGGGCCGGGCGGCGGGGCAGCGTCGCTGCTGGTCCCGCTCCTGCTGCCCGTTGCCGCAGGATTCCTGATGAGCTTCCAGCAGGCAATGAATGGCACAGCCACCGTCCACTACGGCACGCCGATCGCCGCGACCCTGGTCAACTTCGTGGCCGGTTCCGCCGTGCTGTGGATCGCCTACGCCATCAAAGTCTCGGTGGCCGGATGGGGTAACCCGCTGCCGGGGGAGTGGTGGTACTACGTGGGCGGTCCCATGGGCTGCGTCTTCATAGGCCTGGGCGCACTGCTGGTCCGCAGCCTGGGCGTCCTGGTGACCGGGCTGGGCATGATCGCCGGGCAATTGCTGGGCTCGCTCGCCCTGGATGTGGTGCTGCCGGCCCCGGGAACCGTGGTGGCGCCGGCCACGGTGCTGGGCACCATCCTTACCCTTGCCGCCATCATCCTTGCCACCCTGCCATGGCCTCGGGGCGCGCTGCGCCGGTAACATCCGGGTGTTACCGCGGCAACATCCGGCTGCCTGTCCCGGTAACGTCCGGGCAGGCTGCGGCAAACATCCGGCCGCCTGCCCGGGTAACACCCGGCCAGGCAGCGGCCGGTAGGCTAGGACACGCAGCTTTTCGCATTTTTCCTTCATCCGCCCCGCCTGTAAGCCACCGGCACCCCGCCGCTGGCTCGGGCAGGGCCTGAAACCCGCGGACCGCACCCAGCGGCCCTGTAGAAATTGGAGTTACCCCCATGGCAGCAAAGTCCGTTCTCGACCAGGTCATTTCCCTCTCCAAGCGCAGGGGATTCGTGTTCCAGGCCGGTGAGATCTACGGAGGTTCGCGCTCTGCCTGGGACTACGGGCCCCTCGGCGCCGAGCTGAAGGAAAACATCAAGCGCCAGTGGTGGCAGTCCATGGTCCGCGGCCGCGAGGACGTGGTGGGCCTGGATTCCTCGGTCATCCTGCCCCGGCAGGTCTGGGAAGCCTCCGGACATGTTGAGGTCTTCTCCGACCCCCTGGTGGAGTGCCTCTCCTGCCACAAGCGCTACCGCGCCGACCACCTCGAGGAAGAGTACGAGGAAAAGAAGGGCCGCCCGGCAGAGAACGGCCTGAAGGACATCGCCTGCGCCAACTGCGGAACCCGCGGTGAATGGACGGAGCCGCAGGAGTTCTCCGGCCTGCTGAAGACCTACCTGGGTCCGGTTGCCAGCGAAGAGGGCCTGCACTACCTGCGCCCCGAGACGGCACAGGGCATCTTCGTGAACTTCAACAACGTCCTCACCACCTCGCGGAAGAAGCCGCCGTTCGGCATCGGCCAGATCGGCAAGTCCTTCCGCAACGAGATCACGCCGGGCAACTTCATCTTCCGCACCCGCGAGTTCGAGCAGATGGAGATGGAATTCTTCGTGGAGCCCGGCACGGATGAGGAATGGCACAAGTACTGGATGAACGAGCGCATGGCCTGGTACACCGGCCTGGGCATCCGCGAGGAGAACCTGCGCTTCTTCGAGCACCCACTGGAGAAGCTGAGCCACTACTCCAAGGGCACCACGGACATCGAGTACCGCTTCGGCTTCCAGGGCTCAGAGTGGGGCGAGCTGGAAGGCATCGCCAACCGCACCGACTTCGACCTCTCCACCCACTCGAAGGCTTCAGGCCAGGACCTGAGCTACTTCAACCAGGCCACCAACGAGCGCTACACCCCGTACGTGATCGAGCCCGCCGCAGGCCTGACCCGCTCCTTCATGGCCTTCCTGGTGGACGCCTACACCGAGGACGAGGCCCCCAACGCCAAGGGTGGCGTCGATGTCCGTACCGTCCTGAAGCTGGATCCGCGCCTGGCCCCGGTCAAGGCCGCCGTGCTTCCGCTGAGCCGGAACGAGGACCTGTCTCCGAAGGCCAAGGACCTGGGCGCGCAGCTGCGCAAGAACTGGAACATCGACTTTGACGACGCCGGCGCCATTGGCCGCCGCTACCGCCGCCAGGACGAAATCGGCACCCCGTTCTGCATCACCGTGGACTTCGACACCCTTGAGGACCAGGCCGTGACCATCCGGGAGCGGGACACCATGAGCCAGGAACGCGTTTCCCTGGACAAGGTGGAGGGCTACCTGGCCGCACGCCTGATCGGCGCCTAGCCATGGCCATCGAATACCGCGAGTGGCGCGAAGGCGACGACCTCGCCCTGCTGGAGATCTGGGGCGACCCGGAGACCCAGCAGGACCGGCAGTTCCGGGGCGCGTTGACGCTCTCCTCTGACGGGGGCGGGGGCACGCCCTGGCGCCGCTGCATCGTGGCCGAGGACGTGATCGACGGCGTCGGCATCCCCGTGGCGGCGGGCGTGGTGTACGAGGCCTCGCTGCACCCCGAACGGCTCTGGGCCTACATCGAGGTGGCACGGGACCACCGGCGCTCCGGCATCGGTGCCACCCTCCTGACCATGCTGCGCCGCGAAGCCGGCCAGTCGCCGTCGGGCGTGTCCAGGCTCCGCGCCAAAGTGGAGCCGGGCACCCCGGGTGCCGCTTTCGCGGAGGCATTCGAGCTTGGGCCCATCCAGCGTTCGCGGCTGGTGGTCATAGAGCCGGGAGCCCTGCGGCTGCCGGTGTTTCCTGCCGGGGACGACGGCGGCAGGCCGGCCAACGATGAGAACGCCGGCTCCGACGTGGTGATGGACCTGGCAACCGGGTCCGTTGAGCTGACGGACGTTGTGGGCAGGTACTACACCTCCATCCACGGCTGGGACTCGCCCGGCGTGCTGTCCATGGGGCAGGTGCAGAAGCTGTTCCTGGACGACCTCACCGGGGCCCACGGCGCCATCGTGCTGCGCGCACGGCCCGAGTCGGCCTTCGGTGCCGGCGTTGCGCCAACCAAAAAAGGCCGGATCCGTGCCTTCGCGGTTAGCTACGCGGCGCCGGCACACCCGGACGCGGCACCAGGTGCGGAGGGCGCAGAGGCTCCCACCGACGTGTTCGTCGGCCACGAACCCGCCCTCGCCGCGGATGATGCTGCCGAGGCGGTCCGCGACATGCTCGCGCTGATCGCCTACCAGCACCCGGTGATGCTCGAACTGGACGACTCCATGACGGCCCTCCGTGCCGCCGTCGAACCCCTGCTGGAAAGCGGCAAGGCGCGGCTGGCCGGCCCGGAAACCCTCATCGTCTCGGACTAGCCCCGCCAATCCCAACCAGGTAGCGCCAAGTGTCGTTTTGGGGCCCCAAAACGACACTTGGCGCTACCTGGTTGGGGAGGTTGGTGCGGGTATTTAGGACCGGGGGATTACAGGGTCACTTGGACGGCTGATTCCGGGAGCAGCCGGGTGAAGCCCTCGGGCAGGGCGACGTCGGCGCCGGTGCTTTCGGCGAAAGCCTTCATCACGAACCCCGTAGTGAGCGTCTGCCACAGCCCGATCTTGCGGAGCATGAAGTGGCCTGCCCCCTTGAGCGCAACGTACTGCATGCTGGCGGCGTTGGCCGAAGCGCGCCGGGCGAACAACAGCGACGCGGAGGGGCTGGTCCACCTGTCCTTGGTCCCATGCACGATCAGCACCTTGCGGCCTGAAACGGCGGAGACGGGAGTTCCCGGGTTGAGCCAGGGAGCAAGCGCGACGACGGCTTCCACCCCGGGCTGGTCCGCGGCGCAGACGGCGGTGAGCCCGCCCATGGAATGGCCCACCAGGAAGACCGGCAGGCCCGGGTGCTGCTCCTGGATTTGGCCAAGTGCCCAGCGGGCGTCCTGCAGCGGGGTCATCTCCGATCCGTTCCAGCCGCGGACGCTGTTGCGCAGGGACCACACAGCCAGGCCGTGCTTCCGGCCGGCCCGGTGCAGGTGCCGTGCGAAGGGCACCATCCTCGCCGGACTCAGGTGCCTGGCCTCCACAGGCTCGCGGCTCTGCGACTTGCCGCCGTGCAGCACCAGGGCAATACCACGGGTGGGAGCCGCCGGCTGAAGGACGCTGAGCACTGCCTGCCGGGCAGCCGCGGGTGCACCCGCGTGGCGGGATCCGCCGTTTTCCTCAGTACTGCTGCTAACCATGCCCGGTACCTCCCAGTCCCCAAAGATCCATTTATCAACCCTACGGTGCCGGACGTAGAGTTCAATGTATGAGGTTCTACTGCTGATGGGGTCCGGTCACTCCCACGCTTCCACAGGCCATTCGGAACCGACGCCGGAAGCGATGGCCGCCCGTCGAAAAGCCAACCGCATCCTGGCGGCGGTGCTCATCCCCCTGACGCTGCTCACCCTCGCGGGAATGGCGATGCTTTGGCCCTCGGGCAGCAAGGAAGGCATCTCCCTGGCCAACCCCTACTCCGCGGCCCCCGGCGTCACCTTCGACACAGGCACCATCCAAAGCGTGGTGGTGGAAAACTGCATGCAGGGCGCGTCGCAGCAGGGTCAGAGCCAACAGGGTCAAAGCCAGCAGGGCTCGGGCGGGCAGGCCCAAGGCCAGCAGTCCCAGCAGGGATCGGACTGCACCTTCGCCTTCACCGAGCCGGACAAGGGCGGAAGCCCGGTCAAAGTGGTCATCAACCCGGACGTCGCAAAGTCCCATGGGGTGAAGCCCGGCGACCAGATCCGGTACCTGAACCTGTCCAACGCCCAGGGCGCCTCGGCCTCCCAGGGTTCGCCGGCCTTCATCTTCGTGGACTTCGTCCGCACCCTGCCGATCGTCCTGCTCGCACTGCTGTATGCGGCGGTGGTGATCGCGGTGGCCCGCTGGCGGGGCCTGCGCGCCCTGATCGGTCTGGTGGGCGCCTACTTCGTGCTGGCCAGCTTTATGCTTCCGGGGCTGGTGGAGGGGAAGCCGCCGCTGCTGCTGGCCCTGGTGGGATCCACGGTGATCATGATCGGGGTCCTGTACTTCGCCCACGGCTTCTCGGCGCGAACCTCCACCGCGCTGCTGGGCACCATGTTCGGGCTGGGGATCACGGCGCTCCTGGCCGCCTGGGCCACGGGCGCGGCGAACCTCGCCGGGGTGGGCAACCACGACGCCACCACCCTGGTGAACACCTCTGCCAACATTTCCATCTCCGGCGTCATCCTGTGCGGGCTCATCATCTCCGGGCTGGGCGTCCTCAACGATGTGACCATCACGCAGTCCTCCGCCGTCTGGGAACTCTACGAGCTGGCACCGGGCAGCAGTGCCCGGAAGCTGTTTACCTCGGCCATGCGGATCGGCCGCGACCACATCGCCTCCACCGTGTACACCATCGCCTTCGCGTACGCCGGCGCAGCCCTGCCCATCCTGATCATCGTGATGCTGTACGACCGCCCGCTCGCTGACACGCTCACCAGCGCGGAACTGTCAGAGGAAGTCATCCGTACCCTGGTGGGCTCCATCGGCCTGGTGCTGGCCATCCCCGTCACCACGCTGATCGCGGTCCTGGTGGTCAAAGCCACCGGCGTCCAGGCGGGAGCCGGTCAACCGGCCGTGCCTGCCGCCCCTGCCGTGGCAGCGGACGGGCCAGGCTGGACGCCGGCAGGCGCAGCCACCGGCAGCACGGGACACAACATCGTGGATGACGTCGACGACACCGGCGCCCTCGCAGCCGCCGCGCTGGAGGGGCGCTCCCGGCGGTCGGCTGCAGGGGAGGACAGCGGGCTGCCCACGCGGCGGGGCCGCCGGGCGGACCGGGGCTGACCGGGGCAGACCGGTTCCGCACCAGCGCGGATTCCCGATTTGCCCGGCTTTGCAACAATAGACAGGTGACTGTTGCAGCAACTACTCCCGCCCCCAAGCTGGAACTCCCGCCCCTGAAGCTGGGTCCCATCACCGTGGACACGCCGGTGATCCTGGCACCCATGGCCGGGATCACCAACTCGGCGTTCCGCCGTTTGTGCCGGGAGTACGGCGGCGGCATGTACGTGGCAGAGATGGTCACCTCCCGCGCGCTGGTGGAGCGGACCCCTGAGTCCCTGCGGATCATTTCCCACGACGACGACGAAAAAGTCCGGTCCGTCCAGCTGTACGGCGTGGACCCGGTGACAGTAGGCGCCGCTGTGCGCATGCTCGTCGAGGAGGACCGCGCGGACCATATCGACCTCAACTTCGGCTGCCCCGTTCCCAAAGTCACCCGCCGCGGCGGCGGCTCGGCCCTGCCCTGGAAGATCGACCTCTTTACCTCGATCGTCCAGACCGCCGTCAAGGAAGCTTCCAAGGGCAATGTCCCGCTGACCATCAAGATGCGCAAGGGCATCGACGACGACCACCTCACGTACCTCGACGCCGGCCGCATTGCGCGCGATGCCGGCGTTGCCGCCGTCGCCCTCCACGGCAGGACGGCCGCGCAGTTCTACTCGGGACAGGCCGACTGGTCCGCCATCGCCCGCCTCCGCGAGGCGCTGCCGGATATCCCGGTGCTGGGCAACGGCGATATCTGGTCCGCGGAGGACGCGGTCCGGATGGTCCGCGAAACCGGCGTTGACGGGGTGGTGGTGGGCCGCGGCTGCCAGGGCAGGCCGTGGCTTTTCGGTGACCTGCAGGCAGCGTTCGAGGGAAGCGACACCCGGCACAGGCCCAACCTGGGCCAGGTTGCCCAGGGCGTCTACCGGCACGCGGAGCTGATGGTGGAGACCTTCGGCGATGAAGGCAAGGCGCTGCGGGAAATCCGCAAGCACATTGCCTGGTACTTCAAGGGTTACGTGGTGGGCGGCGAACTCCGCACGCGGATGGCGCTGGTGAACAGCCTCGAGGAACTGAGCGCCGCCCTGGCCGAGCTCGACGTCGACTCGCCCTACCCGGGCGGTGACGCGGAAGGTCCCCGCGGCCGCGCCGGGTCACCGAAGAAGCCCGCGCTGCCGAAGGACTGGCTGGAATCCCGGGCCCTTAATGCTGACCAGTCGCGGGACATTTCCGCGGCGGAACTGGACGTTTCCGGTGGCTGAGACCCGCACTGCCGCCCCGGTCCTGCCGGGGTATGACACGCACGATTCCGCCCGCTTGGTGGAGGAGCCGCCCAAGAACGTCTACCGCTCCGATTTTGAGCGGGACCGCGCCCGGGTGCTGCACTCCTCCGCGCTCCGCCGCCTTGGTGCCAAGACCCAGGTGGTGGCGCCGGACACGGACGACTTTGTCCGCACCCGCCTGACCCACAGCCTTGAGGTCGCGCAGGTGGGCCGGGAACTGGGACGGTCCCTGGGCTGCGACCCGGATGTCGTGGACACCGCCTGCCTCAGCCACGACCTCGGGCACCCGCCGTTCGGGCACAACGGCGAATCGGCCCTCAATGAGGTGGCCCACGCCATCGGCGGATTCGAGGGCAATGCCCAGACCCTGCGGCTGCTGACCCGGCTGGAACCCAAGGTGCTGACCCCGGACGGGCAGCCGGCGGGGTTGAACCTCACCCGCGCCAGCCTGGACGCGGCGGCAAAATACCCGTGGTCCGCGCTTGAAGCTCCGGTGATCCACGGCCAGCGGACCAGCAAGTTCGGAGCGTACGAGGACGACCTCCCCATCTTCAACTGGCTCCGGGAGGGCGCCCCCGAACGCCGGTCCTGCCTGGAAGCCCAGGTCATGGACCTGGCCGATGACATCTCCTACTCGGTGCACGACGTCGAGGACGCGATCGTGGCCGGGCATTTCCAGCTGCGCTGGATGGACAACCCGGACCACCGTGCCCGCGTGGTGGGGTACGCCAAGCAGTGGTACCTCCCGCACAATGATCCCGCCGCCATCGATGCCGCCCTGGCCCGGCTCGAGGCCACGGACGTCTGGGTCCGCGAGGCGGACGGCAGCCGCAAATCCATGGCTGCCCTGAAGAACATGACGAGCCAGCTGATCGGCCGGTTTTGCCAAAGTGCCCTGGAAACCACCCGCGCGGTTTACGGCCCGGAAAACCTCACCCGGTACAACGCCGAGCTGATGGTTCCGGACGAGACCGTCATGGAAATCGCCGTCATGAAGGGCCTGGCCACCACCTTCGTTATGACCACCGAGCACCGCCAGCCCATCTACGAGCGGCAGCGCGAGGTGCTCCACGCCCTGGTCACGGCGCTCAGCGCTACGGGTGACCGGCACCTGGAGCCGATGTTTGCCGCCGACTGGCGGGACGCGCCCGACGACGGCGCACGCCTCCGAGTGGTGATCGACCAGGTGGCCTCGCTGACCGACGGCTCCGCCCTGGCCATGTACGAACGCCTGGTGGGGAGCCTTCCGTCCCTGTGGTGACCCCGGTAACGTCCCCAACTTCAATGTCGTATCCGGGCACTAGGATGGCTCTGTGCCCGGGCTGATCAAACGCGAAGATATCGACGAAGTACGCCAGCGCACGGACATCAAGGAAGTGGTTGACGGCTACGTCACGCTCAAGGGCGCCGGGCTTGGCACCTTCAAGGGCCTGTGCCCCTTCCACGACGAACGTTCCCCCTCCTTCACCGTCCGGCCGCAGGTGGGCCGCTACCACTGCTTCGGCTGCGGCGAGGACGGCGACGTCATCGCGTTCGTGCAGAAACAGGACCGCAGCTCCTTCCAGGAAGCCGTCGAAAAGCTGGCAGCCCGGATCGGCTACGAGCTGCGGTACGAGGACGGCGGCACGGGCCCCAACCGTGAGGAAGTGGGCCGGCGGCAGCGGCTGCTGGATGCCCACAAGATCGCCGACGAGTTCTTCCGCGCCCAGCTCCTGACGCCGGGAGCCGCCGAGGGAAGGACTTTCCTGCACGGCCGTGGCTTCGACCGGGCTGCAGCCGAGCATTTCGGGGTTGGCTATGCCCCGCAGGGCTGGGATGCCCTGCTCAAGCACCTCCGGGGCCGCGGCTTCACGGACGCCGAGCTCAAACTGACGGGCATGTTCTCCGAAGGCAACCGGGGCATCTACGACCGGTTCCGCGGCCGCCTCATCTGGCCCATCAAGGACATCGCCGGGGACACCATCGGCTTCGGCGCACGCAAGCTCTACGAGGACGACCAAGGCCCCAAGTACCTCAATACGCCCGAAACCACCCTGTACAAGAAGTCCCAGGTGCTTTACGGGATCGACCTCGCCAAACGCAGCATCGCCAAGGACCGCCAGCTGGTGGTGGTGGAGGGCTATACCGACGTGATGGCGTGCCACCTTGCGGGAATTACGACGGCGGTGGCCACCTGCGGCACCGCGTTCGGTACCGAGCACATCAAGATCGCCCGCCGCCTGCTGTCCGACGACGGCACCGGGGGAGAGGTCGTCTTCACCTTCGACGGCGACGCCGCAGGGCAGAAGGCCGCACTGCGCGCCTTCGAGGAGGACCAGCGGTTCACCGCCCAGACGTACGTGGCCGTGGAGCCCTCCGGCGCCGATCCCTGCGACCTGCGCCAAAGCAGGGGCGACGAAGCCGTGCACGCCCTGGTCCAGTCCCGCCGGCCGCTGTTCGAGTTTGCCATCCGCACCACCCTGAAGCAGTTCAACCTGGACACGGTGGAGGGCCGGGTACAGGGGCTGAAGGCCTCCGTCCCAGTGGTGGCGGCCATCCGCGACGCGTCCACCCGGACAGGCTACTGCCAGGCGCTGACCGGCTGGCTGGGCATGCCCGACCCCAACGAGGTGCTGCGGCTGGTCAACGCCGAAGTGAAAAACGCCGCGAAGCGCGGCGACCCGGGCGGGGCTCCCGGCCCCGCTGCGCGGACTGCCGCAAGCACCGCCCCACCCGGCGGACCCGGTGTTGCTGCAGGGCCGCCGTCGGGCGCCGTTCCTTCCTACCACCGGCCGGACCCCCGGGACCCGGTGGCGTCCATGGAGCGGCAGGCGCTCGAGGTGGCACTGCAGGAACCGTCGCTTCTTGCCGGCGGGATCTGGGAGCGTTTCTCGGCCGCCCGGTTCGTCACGCCTGCCTTCCAGGCCGTCCACGACGCCATGCGTGCCACGGACCCTGCCCTGACCGGGGACCCCGTCCGGTGGGTGGAGCAGGTGATGCACGAGGTCCCCGAACCGCTGCGGCCCCTGGTGTCCGAACTGGCCGTGGTGCCGTTGCCCGCGAGCACAGAGGAAGCCGTCCGGAAGTATTGCCGCGACATCCTGTCACGGCTGTTCGAGCTTCAGATCACGCGCGTCAAGGCGGACAAGATGGGCCAGCTTCAGCGGCTTGACCCTGCAGCGGACCCCGAAACGTACCAGCGACTCAACCGGGAACTGATGATGCTGGAAATGGAACGCCGCTCGCTTCGGGCGGAAACGTAGCCCTGGCACCCCGGCCGTTTGCTCGATTTCGTTTCCAGCGCGGGTCTTTGCTAGGCTAATACCCGCTTCATTCCTCCTTAGCTCAATTGGCAGAGCATTCGACTGTTAATCGAAGGGTTGCTGGTTCAAGTCCAGCAGGAGGAGCGCACAATCCCCGTTCCGGGCCTCCGGAACGGGGATTTTTTATGCCCCGGGACGCGGTCCCGGGCGGGCGGCAACGCCGATTTCGCATTGGCCGGAAACCTTTGCTAATGTCATACCTGCTTCATTCCTCCTTAGCTCAATTGGCAGAGCATTCGACTGTTAATCGAAGGGTTGCTGGTTCAAGTCCAGCAGGAGGAGCCAGCCGAAAAATCCCCGTTCCTCCTGTGGAGGGACGGGGATTTTTGTCGTCCTAGACGAAGTCCATTTCCACCTGCAGGAAGCGTTCCGCTTCGGCAATGGCGGCAATGAACGCCTCCTGCTCGGTAGGTGACTTCCGTGGCTGCCGCGGGTTCCACTCATGGGGTGCCGAGTGGATCCGGACGAAGCCGGTGTCCGGCGGGGCGTAAAAGATCCCGAAGCGCTGCACGGGCCATTCGGGGGAGGTTTCCGGGGCCACCAACAGCGCCGCCTTGAAGGCCGGGTTGTACCACTGGGCGATGGGACGGCGGCGGTCCTCAGTGAACAGGCCCGCGGCGTAGAGGGCCGCCGACTGGCTGCCGCTCTGGGCGCACAACCGGTCCCACCACAGTGGCAGTATCCGGTTATCGCACCGTTGCCACGTGGCCGGAAGCGGGGGTTGATCCTGCCAGTTGGGCACGGACAACATTTTATCGCGGCAGCGGGGTTCGGCGGCAGATGCCGGGCCCCGGCGAATCCCCCGGATTCGGCGCACAGGCGGTGGCTCCGGGTGCGGAAAGGCTACGGACGGTTCCAGGGCCCGGGGTTGACGCGGTACAGCAGGGCGGACCCGGCCACCATCCCCAGCACAATGCCCATGGCGGGATTCCCCAGCGCGCGGCCGGCGAAATAGCCTGCGACGGCGCCAAGCACCGCCCCGAGGAACAGTCCCCGGGGGTTGCGGTGCGGCTTTCGTCCGGCGTTCTTCATGGCGTCAGTGGATCGATGGAACGGTGCGCGGCCGCACCACCAGCCATAGCGCCGCGATGGCCAGCAGGATGCACACCGCCTGCACCGCGCCCATGGGAGCGGCACTGGTGATGCCCAGCCAGCCAACCACGGGGGAGATGAGGCCGGCCATCATGAAGGTCGAGAACCCCAGCAGGGAGGCAGCAGTGCCCGCCTGGGCAGCATGGCCGGCCAGGGCGAGCACCTGCACGCAGGGGAACATAAAGCCCGTGCCCATGATGTAGAACCACAGCGGAACCATGACTCCCCAGAGGCCAAACCCCAGCTGGTCGAACACCACGATCAGCATGGCCATCACGAACATCCAGGCGGTGGCACCGGCGAGGATCCACTGCGGCGGCACCCGCCGGATGAGGCGGGAACTCGTTTGGATTCCGGCCACGATGCCCAGTGAATTGATGCCAAAGAGCAGGCCGTACTGCTGGGGCGAGAAGCCAAAGATGTCCTGGAACAGGAACGGCGAGGCCGAAAGATACGTGAACAGCCCGCCGAAGTTCAGGCCGGCCACCAGCAGCAGCCCAACAAAGACGCGGTCTCCGAAAAGGATCCGGTAACGCTGGCGGACAGTCATGCCGCCCTGCCGGCGGTTTTCCGGCGGAAGAGTCTCGCGCACCAGGAACAGCGAGGCGATGATCACCAGGGTGCCGTAGGCGGCAAGGAATACGAAGATCCCGGGCCACGGCATCACCAGGAGCAGTTGCGAGCCGATCACGGGTGCCAGGATCGGCGCCAGGCCGTTGACCAAGGACATGCGGGAAAACATCTTGACCATCGCGTAGCCGGAGAACAGATCCCGGACCATGGCCATGGCCACCACACCGCCGCCGGCAGCCCCGACGCCCATGAGGACCCGGAAAATGCCGAGGGCGGTGATGTCCGCGGACAGGGCGGCCCCCAAGGACGCCGCGATGTGCAGCGCCGTGGCCAGGATGAGGGGCGTCCTGCGGCCGAACTTGTCGCTGAACGGGCCCACCACGAGCTGGCCGATCGCAAAGCCCACGGTGGTCCCCGCCAGGGTCAGCTGGACCTGCGCCTCGGTCACCCCCAGGCTCGCCTCCAGGGCGGGGAACGCAGGCAGGTAGAGGTCGATCGTGAACGGGCCCAGTGCCGTCAGGGCGCCGAGGAGGAGGATGTACAGGAGTTTCCGGCGACGGCTTAGCAGGTCGCCCGGATTGCTGGGGATGGTCACGGAGATCAATCCTAGGCCCGCAGAGACTAACTTTGCAGCGTTGTAGGTACTGCCGCCCGGCAAGCCCCGAAGTTCGTCCTTAACCTGAATGATAGTTTTGGTGCGGGGACTGTGCGGCTGCACTTTCCCGCAGCACACGGAAGCCGATTCGACCCATAACCAGTAAGGCGGAACCGATGAGCGGACGTCACAGCGGGCGTACCAGCCAGGGATTGCGCATCACTGCGCTTCCCAGGACGCTAAAACTCCTTTTCCGGTTGGCGCCGCGCCAGCTCAATGACGAAATCGCCTTCGCGAAGATCGAGCTCAAGCGCAAGGGAATCCAGGTTGGAGTAGCCGCTGCGTTCTTTGCCGTAGCCCTGGTGTTCCTGATGTTCCTGGTGGTGGGCCTCATCGTGGCGGCCATCATGGGGCTTGCAACCATCATGCCCGCCTGGCTGGCCGCGCTCCTGGTGTCGGCGGCCTTCCTGCTGATCGCACTTATCGGCGGCCTGATCGGCGCGCGGAAGTTCAAGAAGGCCATGCCGCTCATGCCGGAGGAGACCATCCGCGGCATCAAGCACGATATCGGTGTTGCCAAGGAAGGTTCAGCCTTCAACGCCGCAGTCCTGGACCCCCAGAGTCCGGAAGCCAAGGCCGCCAAAGCCGCGAAGGATGAAGCCGCCGCAAAGGCCAAGGCTGAGAAGGCGGCGAAGGCGGCCGAGCACGACAAGGAATTTCCGCACGCATCCGAGCCGGAGCTGGTCCGCCGCCTTGGCCAGCGCCGCCACCACCTCACCGAAGTGCGCGACGAACTCGGCACGGAGCTCGACGTCAAGACCCAGGCCCGCTACCTGCTGGCCTCCGCCCAGGACAAACTGCGCGAAGGGCAGGCCCTGGCCAGCCACGGCCGGGACGTTGCGGGGCAGAAGTTCGCAGCCCTGTCCGGATCCGCTGACCTCGACAAGCGCTGGAAGCCGCTGGCGGCCTTCATCGCCGCAGGGACGGTCTTCCTGGTGCTGGTCCGTAAGCTCCTGCGAACGTATTAGGGCAGGGTGCCGGGCCCGTCCCGGAAACCAACAGAAGGTCCACGGCTGGAACGGCAAGGCGCCCGCAGGGGCGGCAGGAAGGAAAGGGGCACGGGGTGAAGTTCATTGGTGCCGGCGCCCGACCTGGACGCCCCCAGGTGGACCATGACCTGGTGTTCACCATTCCCAACCTGCTCACCGTGGTGCGCTTCATGGGGGTCCCGCTCTTCATCTGGCTTGTCCTGGCGCAGAAGGAATACGGTGCGGGGGTAGTGGTCCTGGCGGTCATGGCCGGCACCGACTGGATCGATGGCTACATCGCCCGCCGCTTCGACCAGGCCTCCAGGCTGGGCCGGGTCCTGGACCCGATCGCGGACCGCCTCGCCATGATTGCCGTTGCTGTCACGCTGGTGATCGCCGGCGTCGTCCACTGGCTCTACCTGGCCGCGCTGGTGGTCCCGGACGCGGTCCTGCTGGCCCTGACGCTGTCCTTCTTCCGGGGCCACCCGGACCTCCCGGTCAGCGTGGTGGGCAAGGTGCGCACCGGACTGCTGCTGCTGGGGACGCCGATGCTGGTCCTTTCACGGCTGGACACAGGATTCTCGGCCGAGCTGTTCGTGGCCGCCTGGATAGTGCTCGGGCTTGGCCTGGTTGGTCATTGGGTTGCTGCCTACAACTATTTCTGGGCCATCCTGCGTAAGGGCCGGCTGCAGGCACAACACGACGACGGGACCACCTGATGGTGTGGCTGGCAGTTGTGCTTGCACTGCTTGGCGCCTTCTGCCTGGCCCTCGGTGCCCAACGCCAGGGGAGCGCCGTCAAAGCGGACACCGGCGGCCTCGCCCTGAGCTCCAACGGCTTCCTGCGCCTGCTGCGGAACCCCCGCTGGGTGTTCGGCCTCCTGCTGCTGTGCACCGGCATGGCCATGAACGCGGTGGCGCTCGTGTCCGCCCCGCTCACGGTTGTGCAGCCCATCGGTGCCATCGCGCTGGTCATCACCACCATCATCAATGCAAAGGACCAGGACCTCACCATCAATCGGGCAACGGTGGTGGCCATTGGTGCCTGCGTGACCGGCTCTGCGCTCTTCGTCCTGCTGGCAGTCAACGTCACACAGGAAAACCACCACGTGAGCCTGGAAGACGAGCTCACCATCGTGCTGCTGCTGGCCCTTGCCGTGGGGCTCTTCGGCACCCTCGCCGCCATGTTCAGGCACCGGATGAATGCGTTCGTCTACATCCTGGGTGCCGGGGTCCTCTTTGGGTTCGTGGCAGTCCTCACCCGGATCATCGGCAAGCACCTGCTGGATCCCAACGGGCTGTTCCTGCTGAATGTGCAGTGGTACACCGTCGTGGCCCTCCTCGCAGCGGGGGGACTGGGGTCCTGGTTCGTCCAAAACGCCTACTCCACCGGTCCGCCGGACCTGGTGATCGCAGGGCTGACGGTGATCGACCCCATCGTGGGCATTGCCATCGGCATTGTGATCCTCGGGGAACTGCGTCCGGATGTCCACGCCGTGATGGCCATTGCCATGGGAACTGCGGCCTCCCTTGCTATCGTTGGGGTAATCGCCCTGTCCAGGCACCACCCCGAGGTCACGAAGCGCAAGAAGGACGCGCGGAAGGCCGTGGGCCGGGCGGCACGCTAGCCCCGCTGTCCACCGAATACTGTCCAGCACACTCCATCCAAGATCCCGTCAAGCCAAAATTCACCACGAGGCCAGGCGCCACCGGCGCAGCGGCCAGCCGTGCTGCCAGTTCATGCTGTCTGCACCGTGACCATCAGGAGCTCTCCACGTGACCACGCCCGCCGACCAGCGTCCCCTGACCATCCTGATCGCCGCGGACACATATCCGCCCCACATCAACGGAGCAGCCCAGTTCGGCTACCGCCTGGCCAAGGGAATGACCGGCCGGGGACACAACGTGCACGTCCTGGCCTGTCGCGCGGACAACGGGAAGAGCTTCACCGAGTTCCGCCCGGAAGGAACGGTCCACAGGCTCCGCTCCCATGGCGTTCCCACCCACGAATACTTCCGGATCTGCTTTCCTTGGGAAATCAAGAAGGAAATCAGCCTTCTTTTCGACCGCGTGCAGCCGGACGTGGTGCACATCCAGAGCCACTACATGATCGGCGAGCACGTCCTGTACGAGGCAGTGAAGCGCGGCGTACGGATCGTTGCCACCAACCACTTCATGCCGGAAAACCTGAACCCGTTCCTGCCGTTTCCGCAGTGGTTCAAGGACATCATCGGACGTATTTCGTGGAAGGACATGGGCAAGGTCATGGGCAAGGCGGATGTGGTCACCACACCCACGCCCCTTGCAGCCAAGGCTATGCACCAGCACGCCTTCCTTCGCAAGGTGTTGCCGCTGTCCAACGGCATCGACTCCGCCGCGTATGAGTTGCAGCCCGGGGAGCAGATCGACCCGCATCCGTACCCGACGGTGATGTTCGCCGGCCGGCTGGCCGAGGAGAAGCACGTGGATGTGCTGATCGAGGCCATCAGCAAGACCCCGCCGGAGCTGAACGTGCACCTGGAAATTGTTGGCGGCGGCGAGGTGCGCTCCGAACTGGAGCAGCTTGTCCATCGGCTGGACCTGGGTGACCGGGTCAAGTTCCTCGGGCTTGCCACCGACGAGGAGCTGCGGAAGGCCTATATCCAGGCCGACCTGTTCTGCATGCCGGGAACAGCCGAGCTGCAGTCGCTGGTCACGCTGGAGGCGATGTCCGCGTCCACTCCGGTGGTGCTGGCGGATGCCATGGCACTGCCGCACCTGGTGCGCGACGGCGAGAACGGGTACCTCTTTACCCCCAATGACAGCGATGACCTCGCCAAGAAGATCACGCGGATCCTGGAGTTGCCTGCCGCTGAGCGCGCCGCCATGGGCCAAGCCAGCCGGCAGATGGTGGAGCCACACAGCATCCAGGGAACGCTGCAGACCTTTGAGGACCTGTACCGGGGCGCGCGGTTCGAGGACAAAGTGGTCTGAACGCTTTCCGGGGTTTGCTAGAGTGTTTTTGCCCTGCCACCGTGCGCGTATCACGGGAGGTCCGGGGCGCTAGGGGCTATAGCTCAGCTGGTTAGAGCGCGGGACTCATAATCCTAAGGTCCTCGGTTCAAGTCCGAGTAGCCCTACCCGGAAAGAGCCCCTGAACTGCGGAAACGCAGATCAGGGGCTCTTTGCTTTTGAAGTTCTGAGGTAGGCATCCACCGGAAACCCACCGGATTCACTCCATGCGCTGGCCGAACGCCTCCAGCAGAGTCGTGTTGTCCGGTGCCTCGTGGGTCTTCTGGACGTAGTGCTTAGACGTTGCATTGGGGTCGCTTGCCGATCTTATGCAACAGATGTGCGCGGGGTTCAGTCATGACGCATGCGCTGCGCCCCGCCATCGGCACCCACGTCATCGCAATCTACCAATCTGTTGGAGCATCCCACTACAGTCTTATCTCATGGGGAAACACGCTGACCAACCAGCTCGATCAGAGGCGACGATTGAGCCCCGGCTCGTGATGAAGGGCGACGGCGCCAAGCCGTTCATCCAGGGCGAGTTTTTCGTCGCCGCGTACCAGCGCGGCTACCGGTGGGGACGCGAGGAAGTGCGCCAACTTCTGGAGGACATCAAGGCCCACAAGGGCAAAGCCGGCAGGGGAGAGCCCACCGATTACTACCTCCAGCCGATCGTCGTGTTGAAGCGCGATGGTGGGAGCTGGGAGCTCGTCGACGGCCAGCAGCGCCTAACAACTCTGTTCCTGATCACGAAGTATGTCGCCAAGAAGATCGCCGCCTCCAAGTTGGACTACCTGCTCACCTATGAAACCCGACCAGGTAGTCGCGACTTCCTGGAGACTCTCGACTTCTCGCGCCGTGACGAGAACATCGATTTCTACCACATCGCCCAGGCGTACGAGGTTATCGGAGAGTGGTTCGACGAACAGCCGGACGCCAGACAGGCCGCCATCGATCTTCACACGGCGCTTGTTAACTGGGTGTACGTCATCTGGTACGAGGCGCCGCCGGGCACCGACGCCTCCGCACTCTTTACGCGCCTGAACCGTGATCATATCCCGCTCACGGACTCCGAGTTGATCAAGGCTTTGGTGCTATCAAATAGCGGCGCAGCCGGCGGCAAGTCGGGGCGGCAACAGGAGATCGCTGCCCAATGGGACAGGTTCGAGAGGGATCTCCGTGATCCGCAGTTCTGGGCCTTCCTCACGCGCTCATCCACCGAAAGGTCGACCCACATCGACTTCCTCTTCGAGTCCATGACGCCAAAGGCGGGCCTCCGTGAACGGCCCCGCTACTGGACCTTCAGCAAAGTCCAAGAGGACATTGAGCGAGTCTCGAAGGACATTGCGCGGCGCACTGCCGAGATGAGGAATGGTCGGTCGACAGCGACGGCCGCCTTCTGGCGCGACGTCGTCGAGCGCCACGGACTGCTGACTGGGTGGTTCCAAGACCGATGTCTCTACCACCGGATCGGCTACCTCATCCAGATTGGCGACTCGATCCAGGACCTCATCGACTTGTCGAGGTCTCAGACCCACTCGACCTTCCGCGAGGCGTTGGTGGACCGCACCCGCCAGCGCCTTGATCTCACTGCTAACAAGGTCTCGCTCCTGCGCTACGGCAAGGACAACAGCAAGTGCACCCACGTCCTGCTCCTCATGAATGTCGAGACCGTGCTCGGCAGCAGCGTTATCGGGAGCCGCTTCTCGTTCCACGCCTACGTCGATAACTGGTCGCTGGAACACATCCACGCTCAGAACTCGGAAGCGTTCGAGAAGGAGGCCGAGCGACGAGACTGGCTCCGGACACACAAGAAGAAGATCGAAGAGTCTGACTGGCCGCCGGATCAGCGGGCCGACGTGGAGGAGATCATCGACAAGATCAACGCCCATCTGGCCATGGCCGACGGTAAGACCGATGAGCGGAGTTTCGACTGGATCTTCCGCCGTGTCCTAGCACTATTCAGTGCTCCGGGCACTGACACCACAGATGAAGACATGCACGGACTAGGCAACCTGGCACTGCTGCAAAGGGACCTCAACAGCAAGTTGAACAACGCGGTCTTCGCATTGAAACGTGAACAAGTCATAGCTTTGGACCAGGACGGGGCCTACATCCTGCCCTGCACACGAAACGTCTTCCTGAAGTACTACACGGCGGCAGCCGACCAGCAGATCTCCTTGTGGGGTCCCCAAGACTTAGACAATTACCGCACTGCATTGATCGCTAAGGTCGAGCCGTTCTTGCTTGCCAACAGCTCTCCCACCGACAAGGTTCACGCATGAAGGGTTACCCCACCACGTTCCTCGGCCTATTCGACGAACCCGCCGGAGACCGTCCCCGCATCACTGAGATCGAGATCCCGATCATCCAGCGTGACTTCGCGCAGGGCCGAGCTGAGGAAGAGGTCAGCCTACTCCGGGACCGCTTCCTCGACAAGGTCATCGAAGCCGCCACGACTGACAGGCACATGGGTCTCGACTTCGTGTACGGCGACGTTCGAGACGGAGTCCTGCAGCCACTCGACGGTCAACAACGCCTCACTACCCTGTTCTTGTTGCATTGGTACGTCGCTTCGCGCGCAGACAAACTCCACCCGGCCGCCCCTTGGCTGTGCTTCTCCTACGCGACGCGGCCGACAGCCCGGGACTTCACCGAGACGATCGCCAAGAACCCGTATCCAGGCGGGCCGGCCTCTCCATCGGACTGGATCAGCGACCAGCCGTGGTACGTCTACCCGTGGCGCCACGACCCGACCATCGCGTCGATGCTCGTCGTCCTCGACGGGATCCATCGACGGCTCGACCCGCACGCCGACGAAATCGACGCCGTGTGGGACCGGCTCGCAGCTCTCCCCGCAGACGTCCAAAACAGTGCCATCTGGTTCCTGTTCCTCCCCGTCGTCGATATCGCCCACGGGGAAGACCTCTATATCAAGATGAACTCGCGCGGGAAGCCACTGACGACGTTTGAGGTCTTCAAGGCGGACTTCGAAAGCATCATCAAGTCAGCCGAGCCCGACCGGCACCAGCACCTCGTCGAGAGCATCGACGGAGTGTGGGCCGACCTGCTCTGGGAGTACGAGAAGCGAGCGGCGAGCGACTACAAGATCGACGACGAGTTTGAGCGGTACCTCACCTTCATCATCGAAATCTGCGAGTGGCGCGACGGGAAGTCCGACCGAAAGTGGCACGACAAGCAGGCACGAAGGCTTTGGCCGATCGAGGAACGAGCCCGACTCGCCCTCGCCGACCCCGACAACGAACATGCCGATCGGAATCGAGACTTCTTCTTCCACGCGTTCGACACGTGGGTTGGTGCGGATCCCGTCACCCATATCAGAGTTCCTCTCGACCCGAGCGCCGAGTTCAGCAGGCTGTTCACCGCCGGCGGCGCCGGGGAAGGATCGATTCCGCTCTTCTCCACAACTCCTGACCTGTTCGGTGGCTGCATAGTCCGGTACGGGTCCGACTTCACGGCACAAGAGACGCTGCTCCTCTTCGGAGTCCTGCTCGCGCGACAGGCCGGCGACACGATCAGTCAGGACGAGATCGCCAAGCGCCTGCGTTCTCTACGCAATGTCACTGCCGCCTTCCTCGACTCCAAGCGCATGCCTGCCTACGTCGCACAGACCGAGAAGCTGATCGTTCACGGCGAACTGGAGGATTCAGGGGCCTTCCGAAGCGACTGGGTCGCTGATGAGGTCCTCAAGTGGTCCTTTCTGGACGAGCACCCAGAAGCCATTGACGCCGTGCATCAACTCGAAGACCACCCACTGGTTCGGGGACGCATCATGGCGTTCGTGCTCGATGCAGCCACGCTGGAAGCACGGGCTGAAGCATTCGCAGACGTGAGCCGACCGGAACTGCGCGACCTGCTCGGCGCCGCGCTGCTCACGAAAGGGGACTACTCACGCGATGTTGGCTGGAAGGGAACGCGTCGCCAGCTCGGAAATTCCCAGAAGGACGACTCCTGGACTGACATGCTCACCACGGGGTCTCGGGCGAATCTCGCGAACATCCGCGAGCCGCTGATGGCTCTGTTGGACAACGTCGCCACGCGGGCGGCGACCGGCAGGAACCAGCCGGGCGACGCCCTCGATGCGATCCGCGCCCAGTGGCTCGCTGAACGCGAGTCCCGCAACTTCTACGACTGGCGCTACTACCTCGTCCGCTACTCCGGCGCCCGCAGCTCAAAGGGTGATGGCTACTACCACGGCACCTACGACACGACGATCGGCGGGTTCGCTTATCAGCGCCTCCGGATGCTTCACGGCAGCGACTACACCGCCTATTTCAGCGACGCACTGCTACATGCGGCCTGGATAGACGGCTCGCTTGGTTCTTATGCCGAGAAACCAAGTTGGTGGCGCCGCGACGACCCAGGCCTCACGCTCAAGAAGTCCCGCATCGAGATTCGCTGTGATGACGACTCCTTCGAACTCGTCCTTCCAGACGACCGTGAGACCGTCGAGACCAAGGTCGCCAAGGCCTTGACGGCGTTCGATTCTAATGACCAGTTGCGGGTTCTGGTCCAGCAGAATCCCCAAGGCGGCCGGCTAGCGGATAGCGAGGACCGAATACAGCTCTGCGTGCGACTGGTGCGCGCCTTAGCAGATGAGGGCCTCTGACGGTCATTGCAGGACGCCCCAGCCGAGCGTTTGCGTCCTTCGCTCCAAAATGGCGCACCGTGACGGAGATACCGGCGGCGGGAGATGGGTGTAACCCCAACCGTAAGCCCTAGGGTCTACGGCGATGAGGGCTCCGATGTCCGGTTCATGGCGCGGCCCTCATCGAGTTGGACTCCGCGCGGATGCGCTCCGCAGAGTTCTCTCTCACATTACGAAGAGTCCACTCGTGCCCGTCGACAATGATCATCGCGAGTCGGGCGATGCGCTCTACTTGGGCGCGCTGCTCGGCCGTCATCTCGACCGCAGTGTCGAGGAAGACCCAGTCGAACTGGCCCGCGGAGAACGTGTTGGCGGTGAGTGCATCGCGGAAATCGACCGGGTAGATTGCTGCGGCCTCCGGGTGCTTGCGGATCAGGAGGTTAAGCATCGCCTGACTGGAGTCAATGCCCGCGTAGCGGTCAGCACTTGCGAGCCCAAGATCGAGCACTCGACCGGTGCCGCAGCCGATGTCGAGAACGTGGGGCGGGTGCTTTCCCCGAACACCATCGAGGAGCCGCTTGACACGGTTCGACTCCCCGGAGCCGATGGGGTGCTCGGCGTCCCAGATAGTGGCGACCGCGTCGTACGGCGACTCGATGTCGCTGACCGTGGAGGGTGCGTTCTGGATTCCGTAGAACAGCCGAGTGGTTGCGCGGTTGACCAGCGTGGTGTCGGTGAAGTGGTTGTCCTCGGTCCACCAGCGGTACTTCCCGTCGGGGCTTAGGAGATAGATCTTGGTCAGCGAGTAGTACTTGCCCGGCTGCCCGAAGGTGTGGATCACGCGCGCCGCGCGAACCATGTCCTCGTGGGTCACGCCCGAGGTGCGCCCTTCGATGATGTAGTGGTGGGGTGCCGTCTCGGCATAGGTCTTAGCGAACGTCCACTCCCGGGAGGCTGCAAACTCCAGCCACCAATCCAGGTCCTGCTGGGTAATCCGGCCCTCAGCCATCTGTCTTCTCCTAGTTACGTGCGTCCGGTCTCGTAAGATCAGGATGCACGGCACCTCTGACAAAACCGCTGCTCAACGTCGTTGGAGGGTGTGGCGACGTTGGCGCGCTGGTGACTGAGGCACCGATAGATGACAGCCTGAGCTGTCTTGCTTGTAGGCGGGCCGGAGGGACGCAGCAGATGCCCGTAGACCGCCACCCATCCACCGCAGAAGGCGAACTCAGATGGTCGTCGCTTGCGGCAACTCTCGGACCGCCGGTACAGGGTCGCCCTGGACCTTCCGAGGTCACGGGCGACCTGGGTGCCAGGCTCCCCGGCCGTGTGACGCCGCCCACCGAGATCCTTGCCGACAGCCCTCCATCGAATGGGCTGCGGGTAGACACATTCGGTGGCTCGTCCACCGCTAACCCACCGGAAACAACGAGCAGGATCAAAAGGTAATGATCAGTTGGAATCGCTCGAGGGGCGATATTGCCTGGGGTCTCCGGGGTACTGGAATCCACCGGAAACTGACGAAAGGCAGGAATTGCTAATCCTAAGGTCCCCGGTTCAAGTCCGAGTAGCCCTACGCCGGGAAGACCGCGGCCGACGATCATGTCGGCCGCGGTCTTCTTCCTTAAGCGCCGAAACTGCGGTATGTTACTCATCAGTAACTTACCGTGCTTCCTTCATGGAACGCCGGTCACCGCTGACCACCTGTGAGGTAGATATGTCCACCACTCATACCGGCCTGAACGACCTTCCCTACGCCGACGGCGACTTTTTCGCCTTCGAGCAACTGCTCACCGGAAAGGAACAGGACCGGCTGGCGGAGGTCCGGGAGTTCCTGGCGCGGGAGGTTAAGCCCATCGCCGTGGACTGCTGGAACCGCGGTGAGTTCCCCATGGACCTCATTCCGAAACTTGCGGAGATCGACCTTGTCAGTCCGGTAAGGCGGCAGGGGCACTCCAACCTTTTTGCCGGCCTGATGCACGCCGAAGTGACTCGGGCCGACACCTCCATTTCGACGTTCATGGGCGTCCACGACGGCCTCTTCACCGGTTCCATTGAGGCGCTGGCTTCACAGGAGCAGAAGGACGCCTGGCTTCCGGACGTCTATGCCCTGAAGAAGATTGGCGCCTTCGGGCTGACCGAACCCCTGGGCGGCAGCGACGTGGCCGGCGGCACCCGCACCACCGCCCGCCGGGAGGGCGGCAACTGGATCCTCAATGGAGCAAAGCGCTGGATCGGCAACGCGACGTTCTCCGACTGGGTGGTCATCTACGCAAGGGACGTTGACGACAACCAGGTCAAGGGCTTCCTGGTGGACACCACGCTGGAGGGCTTCAGTGCCGCCAAAATCGAGAACAAGATCTCCCTGCGCACCGTCCAGAATGCCGACATCACCCTGGATGGCGTTGTGGTCCCGGACTTCTTCAAGCTCGCCCACGCCAACAGCTTCCGCGACACCAACAAGGTACTCAAAGTGACCCGCCTCGGCGTCGCCTGGCAGGCGGTGGGCCAGCAGCTGGCAACCTTCGACGTTGCCCGGCGCTATGCCGTGGAACGCCACCAGTTCGGCAGGCCGCTCGCGTCCTTCCAGCTGATCCAAAGCCAGTTGGTGCAGATCCTGGGCAACGCCGTCAGTTCCATGGGCATGATGGTGAGGCTGTCGCAGCTGGAGGACGCAGGCTTGGCAAAGGACGAACAGTCGGCCCTGGCCAAGGCGTTCACCACTGCGCGGATGCGCGAAAGCGTAGCCATCGGCAGGAGCCTCCTGGGCGGCAACGGCATTGTGACGGACTTCGAGATGGCGAAGATCTTCGCCGACGCCGAAGCTATCTACTCCTATGAAGGCACCCACGAGATCAACACCCTGGTCACGGGCCGCGCCATCACCGGCATCTCTGCGATCGTTTAGCCAGTCCGGCCGACCTGGCGCCCGCGGACCGGGGGGGCTAACGCGGCGCTCCGAGCGGCAGCAGGATGGACGGCCGGAGGTCCATGACGAACTGCAGCGGATTGACGTAGTCATCACCGCGGCGCACGCCCCAGTGGACACAGGATTCGGCAGGGCAATGCCCAGGGATGACGGAGCCGATGAACTGCCCGGCTGCTACCCTGCTGCCGGCAGCGAGGGTACTCTCAACGGGTTCAAAGCTGCTCCGCAGGCCATTGCCGTGGTCGATGGTGATGACGGGCCGGTCCACCACCACCCCGACGAAGCTGACGGTGCCCGCGGCCGGCGAGGCGACGTGTGCGCCGTCGGACGCTGTCCCAAGGTCCACGCCCCGGTGGCCACTCAGCCAGGGCTTGGGTGGCGGATCAAAATCCCGCAACACCCGGGGGCGGGGCGCGAGGGGCCATTGCCAGGAGGGTTGGGCCACACCTGGCGTGGCGGCCGGCGTTGCGCCGCCCACGGTTGCCAGGGGCGCAGCCTGGGCAGGCGCCGGGGCGAGGGGTTCCCCGGCCGGGGCCAGCGAGGCGGGCATCAGGAGGAACGCCGCGAGCAGCAAGGATGGTCTCATGCCACCAGCGTGCGCCCGCCCCAAATGGTGCGGCGAGTGCCAGGCGCGGCTATGTGGATAAGGCGCGTGGCGGCGTCGTTCCTGTCCTGGTCAGTGTCCTCTGGCCGAGGTCGCCTGTAGTACACTTGATGGAGCAGTTTGCTGCGCCCTCAACGCTTTCCGTCCAGCGACTATCCAATGGTTCTTCCAAGGGTTACATGGTCCTGTCCGGGCGGCGTCGGCACATCTCATTCAGGAGTGTGGGGGAGCGGCGGCTGACTACGCGCATCCAGCCCTCCAGAAGCGACGCCCAGGCCTCGCTGGCGGAGGATCAGGCCTCTTGCGGTCAGGACCCCGGTCCTGATGGGAAGCCTGATGGATGCCAGGAGCACGGCCCGTCCGGGCCACGCTAATCAACCGTCAACTAGTGGCAGGGTAAGAAGCCTCCGGGCTCTCTCATGAATGACCTGCCGGAAGGAGCGTCGGCATGCCCGTCGTAACTATGCGCCAGCTGCTTGACAGCGGCGTCCACTTTGGACACCAGACCCGCCGTTGGAACCCGAAGATGAAGCGCTTCATCTTCACGGAGCGCAACGGCATCTACATCATCGACCTTCAGCAGTCGCTGTCCTACATCGACCGCGCCTACGAGTTCGTGAAGGCCACCGTTGCACACGGCGGCACCGTCCTCTTCGTCGGCACCAAGAAGCAGGCCCAGGAAGCGATTGCCGAGCAGGCTACCCGCGTTGGCCAGCCCTACGTCAACCAGCGTTGGCTCGGCGGTATGCTGACCAACTTCCAGACGGTCGCCAAGCGCATCCAGCGCATGAAGGAACTCGAAGAGATCGACTTCGACGACGTCGCCGGTTCCGCCTACACCAAGAAGGAGCTGCTGCTCCTCAAGCGCGAACTCACCAAGCTGGAGTCCAACCTCGGCGGTATCCGCAACCTGACCAAGGCACCGTCCGTGCTCTGGATCGTGGACACCAAGAAGGAACACCTCGCCGTTGACGAGGCCAAGAAGCTGAACATCCCGGTTGTCGCCATCCTGGACACCAACTGCGATCCGGACGAGGTCGACTTCCCGATTCCGGGTAACGACGACGCCATCCGCTCCGTCAACCTCCTCACCCGCGTTGTTGCAGACGCCGTTGCCGAAGGCCTCATCGCGCGCAACAACCGTGGCACGGGCGCTACCGAAGCTCCGGAAGAGCCGCTGGCCGAGTGGGAGCGCGAGCTCCTTGAAGGCAGCAAGGCTGAAGCTGCTGCTCCGGCAGAAGAAGCTGCTGCTGCTCCCGCAGAAGAAGCTGCTGCTCCGGCGGAGGAAGCTGCTGCTCCTTCCGAAGAAGCCAAGTAACACAAGTAAATGCGGATTCTCCGGCGCCGTCCTGCGGTTGCCGGAGCTGCTGACAGGATGGCGGCCCACCACGGGCTGCCGTCCTGTCGGTCCGTACACCACAACAAATTTCTAGACAGAGGGGTTCACATGGCGAACTACACTGCCGCGGACATCAAGGCCCTGCGCGAGCGCACCGGCGCCGGCATGATGGACGTCAAGAAGGCTCTTGACGAGGCCAACGGCGACGCCGAGAAGGCCATCGAGATCATCCGCATCAAGGGCCTCAAGGGCGCTACCAAGCGTGAGGGCCGCTCCACCGCTGAAGGCCTGGTGGCCGCAAAGGTCAGCAACGGCGTCGGCGTCATGATCGAGGTCAACTGCGAGACCGACTTCGTCGCCAAGGCTGACAAGTTCATCCAGCTGGCCGACAAGGTCCTGGCCGTTGCCGTCGAGTCCGGCGCAGCCGACCTCGAGACCCTGCTCGCCACCGATGTTGACGGCAAGCCCCTCTCCGAGGTCGTCGTCGAAGAAGGCGCTGTCCTGGGCGAGAAGGTTGTTGTCCGCCGCATCTCCCGCATCGAGGGTGCAACGGTCGACGCTTACCTGCACAAGACCTCCAAGGACCTGCCGGCCCAGGTTGGCGTGCTGTTCGCTGTTGACGGTGAAGGCGAAGCTGCTGCCACCGCCGCCCACGATGTCGCAGTCCACATCGCTGCCATGGCCCCGAACTACCTGACCCGCGAGGACGTTCCGTCCGACCTGGTTGAGTCCGAGCGCCGCATCGCCGAAGAGACCGCCAAGGCCGAGGGCAAGCCCGAAGCCGCCCTCACCAAGATCGTGGAAGGCCGCGTTACCGGCTTCTACAAGGGTGAGGTCCTGGTTGACCAGGCATTCGCCAAGGACGCCAAGAAGTCCGTGGCACAGGTCCTCACCGAGGCCGGTGTCAAGGGAACCGCGTTCACGCGTTTCCGCGTCGGCTCCTAGCCGAAACAGCAAGGGGGTGGCCACTTCGGTGGCCGCCCCTTTTGCATGCGCGGGGGATGTCCCATACGGGACAGGTCCCGTATGGGACCTTTGGCCGCGCAGCAGGATAACCTTTTTAGAGTTCACCAACAGGAAGGCATCATGGAAGCCGTCAACACTGTAATCCAGCCAGAGAAAAGTCGACGCCGGGTCCTCCTGAAGCTCTCCGGTGAGGTCTTCGGCGGCGGGAAGCTGGGCGTTGACCCTGAGACCGTCCGCGATGTCGCCAAGCAGATCGCCGCAGCCGTCCCGCAGGTGGAGGTGGCCATCGTGGTTGGCGGTGGCAACTTCTTCCGCGGCGCCGAACTTTCCCAGAGCGGCATGGACCGCTCCCGCGCCGACTACATGGGCATGCTCGGCACCGTGATGAACTGCCTGGCCCTCCAGGACTTCCTGGAACAGGCCGGCGTCGAAACCCGCGTCCAGAGCGCCATCACCATGGGCCAGGTGGCCGAGGCCTATATTCCCCGCCGTGCCATCCGCCACATGGAAAAGGGGCGCGTGGTCATTTTCGGTGCGGGCGCCGGGCTGCCGTACTTCTCTACGGACACCGTCGCGGCGCAGCGGGCCCTGGAGGTCCACGCCGACGTCGTCCTGATGGCCAAGAGCGGCGTGGACGCCGTCTACACGGCGGACCCCAAGAAGGACCCCACAGCCGAGCGGCTGGAAACCCTCAGC
Organism: Pseudarthrobacter sp. L1SW; assembly: GCF_020809045.1. Classification (NCBI taxonomy): domain Bacteria; kingdom Bacillati; phylum Actinomycetota; class Actinomycetes; order Micrococcales; family Micrococcaceae; genus Pseudarthrobacter; species Pseudarthrobacter sp. L1SW. Next base: position 1,423,929 of record NZ_CP078079.1, read on the forward strand.
TACGATGACGCGCTCCGCCGCGACATCCGCGTCATGGACCAGACGGCCATGACCATGTGCAAGGACAACAACCTTTCCATGGTGGTGTTCGGCATGGAAGGCGAAGGGAACGTCACCCGGGCCATCCTCGGCGAAAAGCTGGGCACGCTGGTCACCACCTAGCTGCGGCTAGGATGATTTCAGGACAGTTCTGTCCGCGCTTCTAGTGGCGGGGACGGACAGCAACAGAGAACCATGTTGTGTGCAGGGACCCGGGTACCCGGACTGCACCGGACCCTTCAGGAGAGACCGTGATCGAAGAAACCTTGCTCGAGGCCGAAGAAAAGATGGACAAGGCAGTAGAGGTAGCCAAGGAAGACTTCGCTTCCGTCCGCACCGGCCGCGCCAACCCGGGCCTGTACAACAAGGTCCTGGTCGAGTACTACGGCTCGCCCACCCCGCTGCAGCAGCTGGCATCCTTCGCCATCCCGGACGCCCGGACCATCCTCATCACCCCGTTCGACAAGACCGCCCTGCGCGACATTGAGCGGGCCCTCAGCGATTCCGAGGTGGGCGCCAACCCCTCCAACGACGGCAACGTCATCCGGATCACCATCCCGGAGCTGACGAAGGAACGCCGCAAGGAATACGTCAAGATCGTCAAGACCAAGGGCGAGGACGCCAAGGTGTCCATCCGCAACATCCGCCGCAAGGCCAAGGAAACCCTGGACAGGCTGGTCAAGGACGGCGAGGCCGGGGAGGACGAGGGCACCCGCGCCGAGAAGGAGCTCGACAGTCTCACCAAGGCCCACGTCGACGGCATCGATGAGCTGCTCAAGCGCAAGGAAGCAGAGCTGCTCGAAGTCTGATGGGCCAGGCAGATCAGGCCCCGGCAGCAAGGGCGCGCACACGGGGGAAGCAGCCCAGGAGCAACCCGACGCCAAAGGCCGGACGTAACCTTCCGGCCGCCGTCGTGGTGGGTTTGGCCATGTTGTTTGCCGTGCTGGGCGGCCTGCTGCTGCTCCCGCTCGGCTTCGTTGCGGTAACCACCACCTTTGCCATCTTCGGGGTGTGGGAGATCTACCGCGCCCTGGAGGCCAACGGGACCAGGATGCCCATCGTGCCGGTGATGACCGGCACGGTGGCCATGCCGTTCGCCGCGTACCTCGGGGGCATTGAAAGCCTCCTGTTTGCCATGCTGATGAGCTCGGTGGCCGTCCTGCTGTGGCGGTCCATCGAGAGTGCCGCCGGCTCGGCCAACAGCATCTTCGCGGGCGTCTTCACCCTGGGCTGGGTGCCGTTCTTCATCAGCTTCGCCGTCCTGCCCCTGCACGCCGCGGGAGGTGCAACGCCGCTGGGGCTGTGGCCGGGCGGAACAATCCCGCAGGGCGCCTGGCAGGTGGCGGTGATGCTCCTGCTGGTGGTCTCCAACGACACCTTCGGCTACCTTGTGGGGGCGTCCCTGGGCAAGCACCCCATGGCGCCCAAGATCAGCCCCAAGAAGTCCTGGGAAGGATTCGCGGGGTCCATTGGCGGGGCCATGCTCATCGGCATCCTTGCCTGCCTGTTCGTGCTCGACAGGCCGTGGTGGGTGGGCATTGTCCTGGCGGTTGGCCTGGTTGCCGCCTCCACGGCGGGGGACCTCGCTGAATCCATGGTCAAGCGCGAACTGGGCATCAAGGACATGAGCAGCATCCTGCCAGGGCACGGCGGAGTCATGGACAGGCTTGACTCGATCGTTTTTGCATCGCCGGCAGCCTTTGTCCTTTACGGACTGGTGGCCGGTGCCTGACACAAACGCCGCCTGAAAGGCGGACCACCCCCAGCACAAATAAGCTGGTGCGGAAGTACTACGGCTGAAGAGCATTGAAGGAAGCAAAAGTGGCATTGGACTTTCATCGGCAGATCCCGGCGTCCTTTGAGCGCGTGCAGCGCGGTGAGTATGGCTACAACGCCAAACAGGTGGACCAGTTCCTGCAACGTGCCAGGGTGTCACTGGAGACTCCGGAATCCGCGGCCCAGCCCGTCAACAGTTCAGATGTCAGGGCTGTCTCCTTCGACCCCGTCAAAGGCGGGTATTCGGCCACGGTGGTGGATGCCGCCCTGGACCGGCTCGAGGACGCCTTCGCCCGGCGGGAGCGGGACGAACTGATCGCAGCCCGCGGGGAAGAGGCCTGGCTGCGCGAGATCGGGAACCTCTCCGGCATCCTCCGCGGGCGCCTGCACCGACCTGATGGCGACCGCTTCCGCCGCCCCACCAAGAAGAAGGCGCGCAGTTACAACACGGCCGACGTCGACCGGCTGTGCCGCGAGCTGATTGCCTACCTTGAGCAGGACAAGCCGCTCAGCGTGGACAGTGTGCGCCGGGCAGTGTTCCGCCCTGCCGTGGGCACGGACGGGTACGAGGAATCGCAGGTGGACGCGTTCCTGGACCGCGTGGTCGAGCTGATGGCTGCCATCGACTGACGCCGCACAGCCGCCCGCGGACATGGCTCCGTTGTCCGCCGGCAGGGGAGCGGAGCTCAGCGTTCGGTGGCGAGCGGGCGCTCCGGCGTGTGCAGCCGGGTCATCACCCTGGCCATGGTTCCCGGAATCCGCCGCACCGTTGCACGGGACACGATGACCATCACCGCGAAGGCCGTGGGCACAGTCCACGCTGCCGGCTGGGCGAGCCAGCCCGGCGTGTTGGCTGCCCCGGCCAGGGCGCCCACGATCATTGCCCCGCCGCACAGGGCCCCGCCGGTCAGCATGCCGGCGATGGCGCCGGCGTCCGTAAGCCCCCGCCACCAGATCCCCAGCAGCAGCACCGGGCACACGGTGGAAGCCGTGAAGGCGAAGACCAGCCCGACGCTCCCGGCCAGGGCGAACGAGTCGGTCATGAACGCAAAGCCCAGGGGGACAACGGCGGAAATGACGGCGGCCAGCCGGAAACTGCCCACGCCCGCGCCCAGGACATCCTGGCTGATGACGCCGGCCAGGGAAACCACCAGCCCGGAGGTAGTGGAAAGGAACGCGGCGAACGCTCCCGCCACCACCAGCGCGGACAGCAGGTCTCCCGCCGTCCCGCCCACCAGTTCCCCCGGCAGCAGCAGCACCATGGCATCCGCCTGCCCGGCCCGGGCCAGGCCGGGCGCGAACATCCGCCCCACGAGCCCGTAGGCGGTGGGAAACAGGTAGAAAACGGACAGCAGGCCCAGGACGATCAGCGTGGTGCGGCGGGCGGACTGGCCGTCCGGGTTGGTGTAGAACCGGACCAGCACGTGCGGCAGCCCCAGGGTTCCAAAAAGCAGGGCCACCAGCAGCGACACGTTCTGGTACAGCCCGGCAGGGGGCACGCCGGTGGGGTTGACCGCAGGTGCCGCCAGCGCAGGGGCCCCGTTGCCCGCGAGCACGAAGATGATGAACAGGATGGGCACGGCCAGCGCTGTGAGCTTGAGCCAGTACTGGAACGCCTGGACGAACGTGATGGAGCGCATGCCGCCGGCCACCACAGTGAGGCAGACGACAATCACTACTGCAACGGACCCAACCCAGGACGGCAGCCCCGTGGTGATGCGGATGGTGAGCGCGGCGCCGTGGAGCTGGGGCACGATGTACAGCCAGCCCACCAAGACCACCACCAGGCTGGTGACTTTCCGGACCGGCCGCGAGTCAAGCCTTGCCTCGGTGAAGTCGGGGATGGTGTAGGCGCCGGACCGCCGCAGCGGGGCCGCCACGAAGAGCAGCAGCATGAGGTAGCCTGCCGTGTACCCCACCGGAAACCACAGTGCATCGGTTCCGGACAGCAGGATGAGCCCGGCGACACCCAGGAAGCTGGCGGCTGACAGGTACTCGCCGCCGATCGCGGACGCGTTCCACCATGGCCGTACAGTGCGGGACGCGACGTAGAAATCACCCGTGGTCCGCGAAATGCGGAGGCCGTAGAAGCCGATCACGGCGGTGGCCAGGGAGACGCCCAGCAGGGCAGCGACGGCAATGCCAGGGTTCACGCCTGCCTCACTGGTCCTCGGCCAGGTCCCGGTACCGGGCCTCGTTGCGCGCGGCCGTCCGGATGTACAGCCAGGCGCTCAGCCCAATAACCGGGTAGATGCCTGCCCCCAGCAGCAGCCAGGCGAACGGAATGCCGGCCACCCGGGTTTCAGCCAGCCCCGGGACCGCGGTGAGCAGCAGCGGAAACGCGCCAAGGATCACCAGGAACCCCCCGGCCACCACCAGCGCCAGCCGCAGCTGGGACCGGATGAGGGACCTCACAAAAACCTGGCCGACTTCGGAATCCTGGGCGGCTTCCCGCGTCTCCTTCGCCGGACGCACCGCAGTCCGCGGCGCCGTTACCCGCACCCTGGTCATGCAATGGGCCTGATCCGGGTGGCCTCGAGCTTCTCCCGCACCAGGGGCAGGTGGCGCCTGCTGATGGGCAGCCCCGCGCCCGCCACCGTGACGCTGGGACCGTCGGCGGCAAGCTTCATGGAGGTCACATGTTTCAGGGCCACCAGGTAGGAGCGGTGCGTCCGGATGAATCCTGCGTCAGCCCACTGCTGCTCAAGGTCAGCCAGCGGAACCCTGATCAGGTAGCTGGCCTCGGCGGTGTGGAGGCGCGCATAGTCGCCCTGCGCCTGGACGTACGTGACGTCGTCGCGCCTGATCATCCGGGTGGTCCCGCCCTGGTCAACCGTGATCATCTCCGGGGCGGCGCCGCCGTCGCGCAGTTCGCTGATTCGCCCCACGCAGCGGGCCAGGCGCTCCGCCCGCACCGGCTTGAGCAGGTAATCCACCGCGGCGAGTTCGAAAGCGTCCAGCGCGTGGTCCTCGTCCGCCGTCACGAACACCACGGCGGGCGGCCGGCTGCTCCCTGCGATGGCGCGGGCAATGTCCAGGCCGGACATCGCGGGCATGTGGATGTCCAGGAAGACGGCGTCGACCGGGGCGGAGGAGAGTGCGTGGAGGGCTTCGCTGCCGGAGGTGGCCCGGAGGACCGTTCCCACGCGGTCGTCCCTGCCCAGCAGGAACGCCAGTTCCTCAACGGCGGGCAGCTCATCATCAACGACGAGGACGTTAATCATGCTCCTAGGGTAGCTTTCCGGAGCCTGCCTAAAGCACCGGGCGCAGTCCGGGCAGGGTCACGCATCGTGGCCCGGCTGCGACTTGGGGACCCGCATGGTGATCAGGGTTCCTTCTCCGGGAGCGGTTTCGATCACCAGCCCATGGTCGTTGCCGTAGACCTGGCGGAGCCGGGCATCGACGTTCCGCAGGCCAACATGGTCGCCGTCGGTGTGCCCGGCCAGCATGGACTGGAGCTGGCCGGGGTCCATGCCCACGCCGTCGTCCTCAATGGTCACCTCGGCGAAGGCACCGGCGTCGTTGGCCGTGATGCTGATGTGCCCGGGCCCCTCCTTGGCTTCGAGCCCGTGCCGGACGGCGTTCTCCACCAGCGGCTGCAGGCTCAGGAACGGGATGACGGTGCTGAGCACCTCCGGCGCCACGCGGAGGCTCACCTGGACGCGCTCGCCGAACCTGGCCCGCTCCAGGAGCAGGTACCGGTCGATGCAGCGGAGCTCCTCGGCGAGCGTGGTGAAGTCGCCATGCCGCCGGAAGGAGTAGCGGGTGAAGTCGGCGAACTCCACCACAAGCTCCCTGGCGCGTGCCGGGTCCGTGTTGATGAACGATGCGATGGCGTTCAGTGAGTTGTAGATGAAATGGGGGCTGATCTGGGCGCGGAGCGCCCGCACCTCGGCCTCCATCAACTGGGTGCGGGACGCGTCCAGCTCCGCGAGTTCCACCTGTACAGCCACCCAGTCCGCCACTTCGCTGGTGGCCCGGACAAGCCCCGCACCCGCGGTCGGGGCGAAGGCAGCGACGGCGCCCACCACCCGGGTGCCGGCCCGCACCGGAGCGATCACAGCAGCGAGCGGACCCCCGGTAGTGTCTGTTGCGGGGCCGGCGTCCCCGGCGGGGAGCACGGCTGTCCGGCCGTTCGCCAGGACACCGGCAGCAAGGTCCATCATCCGGGGTTTCAGGTCCTCCCCCGCACCGTCCCAGGCCAGCACGCCGGAGGTGTCCATGATCGCCAATGCGTCGCAGCCCAGGAGGCCGCGCAACTGGCGGCTGGCCTTGGCGGCGCCGGCGGGGTTGAGCCCGCGGCGGAGGTGCTGGCCCGCCTGGGAGGCGGCGTGCAGCGTGTGGTAGGTGGCCCGCTCGGCGTCGGTCCCCAGGTCCCTGAAGGAGCGGAGCACCTTGAGTCCCACGCCGACGACGACGGCGATGGCCATGGCGATGACGGCCACGGCCGCGGCAGTCAGGAGGGGGGAGTCCGGCATGGTGCCCAGCGTAGCCGCGGGTGCCGTTTGTCGCAGCATCCCAACCGTTGAGCGACCGCCGGCAGGCAAAGTCTGGAATGTGGGACCCCCACGCAGCAGAGTGATTGCAGTCACATTTGCGGTACCCCATTCCCGGGACTGCCGTTTGGTGTGTCCAGGCAAGTCTCAACGAGGAGGAACGATGGGTAACGATGCCCACACTCCGGACGCAGCGGCGTCCGTGGACTTCGAGCAAGTCCAGTCGACCGGGCAGTTCAAGGAACTGCGCAAGCGTCACCGCAGCTTTGTCTTTCCCATGGCAGCAGCATTCCTGCTGTGGTACTTCGCGTACGTCCTGCTCGCCGACTACGCCGTGGGCTTTATGTCCACGAAGGTCTGGGGCAACATCAACGTTGGCCTGATCCTCGGCCTGCTCCAGTTCGTGTCAACGTTCGCGATCACTGGCTGGTACGTCCACTACTCCAACAAGCGGCTTGACCCCATCGCCAAGGAGATCCGGGACGAGATCGAGGGCCACGAATTTGATAAGCACGGAAACCGAGTAGGCGGAGCCACCAAATGATCACTATCGCTACAGCGGTGGACGTTGCCGCCCTCAAGGACACCACGCTGCTGAACATGGGCATCTTCGGCCTTTTTGTTGCCGTGACCATGGTGATCGTCTTCCGCGCCAGCCGGAACAACAAGACCGCGGCTGACTACTACGCGGCCGGCCGTTCCTTCACAGGCTCCCAAAACGGAACCGCCATCGCCGGCGACTACCTCTCGGCCGCCTCCTTCCTGGGCATCACCGGCGCCATCGCCATCAACGGCTATGACGGCTTTATGTACTCCATCGGCTTCCTGGTGGCCTGGCTCGTGGCGCTGCTGCTCGTTGCCGAACTCCTGCGCAACACCGGCAAGTTCACCATGGCCGACGTCCTGTCCTTCAGGCTGAAGCAGCGGCCGGTCCGCATTGCCGCGGCCATCTCCACCCTCGCCGTCTGCTTCTTCTACCTCCTGGCCCAGATGGCAGGCGCCGGCAGCCTGATTTCGCTCCTCCTTGGCATCAGCGACTGGGGCGGCCAGGCCCTGGTGATCATCGTCGTTGGCGCCCTGATGATCATGTACGTCCTGATCGGTGGCATGAAGGGCACCACCTGGGTGCAGATCATCAAGGCCATCCTGCTCATCGCCGGTGCCGCCGTGATGACCCTGTGGGTCCTGGCCATCTACGGCTTCAACCTGTCCAGCCTCCTCGGCGCAGCCGTTGAGACCGCCAACAACCCGGCCGTCCTCAACCCCGGCCTGCAGTATGGCAAGACGGAAACCTCGAAGCTCGACTTCATGTCGCTTGGCCTGGCCCTGGTGCTGGGCACTGCCGCGCTGCCCCACGTGCTCATGCGCTTCTACACCGTCCCCACGGCCAAGGAAGCCCGCAAGTCCGTGGTGTGGTCCATCTGGCTGATCGGCCTGTTCTACCTCTTCACCCTGGTCCTCGGCTATGGCGCAGCCGCTCTGGTTGGCGCCGAAACCATCAACTCCGCCCCGGGCAAGGTCAACTCCGCTGCCCCGCTCCTGGCCTTCTACCTGGGCGGGCCGCTGCTTCTGGGCTTCATCTCGGCCGTGGCGTTCGCCACCATCCTCGCCGTTGTGGCCGGCCTGACCATCACCGCTGCCGCCTCCTTCGCCCATGACATCTATGCCAGCGTCATCGCCAAGGGCAAGGCCGACGCCGACACGGAAGTGAAAGTGGCCCGGCGCACCGTTGTGGTCATCGGGGTCCTGGCCATCCTGGGCGGCATCCTCGCCAACGGACAGAACGTGGCGTTCCTTGTGGCGCTCGCATTCGCCGTGGCAGCCTCCGCCAACCTGCCCACCATCATCTACTCCCTGTTCTGGCGGAGGTTCACCACGCAGGGCGCGGTCTGGAGCATGTACGGCGGCCTGGGCTCGGCGATTGTCCTGATCATCTTCTCGCCGGTGGTCTCCGGCGCAGCAACCTCGATGATCAAGGACGCGAACTTCGCGCTCTTCCCGCTGAGCAACCCCGGCATCGTATCCATCCCGCTGGCGTTCCTCCTGGGCTGGCTGGGAACTGTCCTCGACAAGAAGCGCGAGGACACCGCCAAGCAGGCCGAAATGGAAGTCCGCTCCCTCACCGGGGTCGGCGCCGAAAAGGCCACCAGCCACTGACCTGCAGCAACCGCTGACCTGCAGCAACCGCTGACCTGCAGCAACCGCTGGTGGGCCACTGAACAGCGAAGAGCCTCCGTACCGGGAACGTCATTCCCGGTACGGAGGCTCTTCCGTTCCCTGCAGGCCTTCGGGCGCTGCTAGCCTGCGGGCCGCAGCTTGATGTTGGTCATCTTGAGCTCGTCGGGTCCCTCGAAGCGGTAGGCCAGGTCCACCACTTTGCCTTCGCAGGTGATGAGTCCGGCAATGTCTGCCGACTTGATTCCGTTCTCCGTGCCCACCTTGAGGTCCCGGTAGTCCGGCTTGCAGTTCTTGTCCATCTCCAGGCTCTCGACGCCGGAAATGAAGGCCTCCTTGGACAGCTGCTCCTGCAGGGCCGGATCAAGGTACTCGTCGTAAGCCCGGGAGTTCTCCCCAGCCAGGACCAGCCTGGTGAACCCGTCAGCCAGGCCTCGCGCCTGGTTGGTGGCGCTGCCCGCTATGTTGACCAGAATGACGATCCCAAGGATCACCAGCAGCAGGACACCCCCGACGCTGGCCAGGATAATCCACAGTTTCCGCCGGCTCCTAGGCGGCGGCTGTCCCGGAAGCCCGAAGGGTGCGGGCTCCGAATCCTGACCGAAGGGGGGCTGCTGCGGCAGTTGCCGGGACCCGAGGCTGGAGTGGCCCGGCTGGTACGGTTCCTGAGGAGCGCTCAAAATGGAGCCTTTCGGGAAAAGTGGTGCTTCGCACCGCTTGGTGGCGGGGATCGTGGTGCCGGTCCCGCCAGTTAACTGGCACCAGCCTATAGCGCGGGCCGCCGGCGTCGTACTCCAGCCCGCTTCCCGCCGTCGTACTTCCGTTGACGCGGGACAGCCTGCTAGCCGCGTTCGGAACCGCGGTCCAGCAGGGGCTGCACGCGGAAAGGGATGAGTTCTCCCATGGCCAGCGCCGTGTCTGTCCTGTCCACGCCGGCGCACGCCAGGATCTTCCCGTTGATCCGGAACAGGTCTTCGGCGTCCAAGGCAACCACCCGCAGCAGCAGGTCCGCCGAACCTGTCAGGCCGTAGCCCTCAAGGATCTCGGGGATATCGGCCAGTTCCTTCGCCAGCTGGGTGAGCCGCTGCTGCTGGACGTGGACGGAAATGAACGCCATCAGCGGGTAGCCAAGCGCGGCCGGATTAATCCGCCGCTCGAAGGACAGGAAGACGTGCCTCTTCTCCAGCTGCGCCATGCGCGCCTGCACGGTGTTACGGGAGAGGCCAAGCTTCTGGGCCAGCGCCACCACTGTCTTTCGGGGGTCCTGGGCCAGGACCGAGAGCAGGCGGGTATCGGTGCCATCCAAGGCTTGCATAATGCGCAACGTTAGCACGGTCCAGTACCGCCCCGCAGAGCATTTTGCTCAATGATCGCGCCGGTGGTTGTACCTCCTGAGCATTGTGAGTAGGGTCACAAATATCCGGGGCAAAGGTGCCCGGGCGGCCAGCGGCCAGCGGGACCACAAGTCCCAAAACTGCGGGTCAACCACGTGAGAAGATTGCGGGCTATCGTGTCTACAGACGAAACGGGCCAGGGCGGATCAGCCGCCTCCACCAGCGCGGGGCACCCCCATGGCCAGGGACGGGACCTGGTCCAACTGGTTACCCCATCCGGGGAACGGGTCAGCCATCCGGAGTTCGATTACTGGGTCAAGGACATCACCGACGAGCAGTTGTGTTCCCTTTTTGAGGACATGACCGTCATCCGGCGGATCGACATCGAAGCTACCGCCCTGCAGCGGCAGGGAGAACTCGGGCTGTGGCCGCCGCTGCTGGGACAGGAAGCAGCGCAGATCGGCTCGGGCCGGGCGCTGCGCAGCGATGACTTTGTTTTTTCAAGCTACCGCGAGAACGGGGTGGCTTACTGCCGTGGAGTGGACCTGACGGACCTTGTCCGGGTGTGGCGCGGCAATGCCTCCTCAGGCTGGGACCCCTACACCGTCAACATGGCCACCCCGCAGATCATCATTGGCGCCCAGACGCTGCACGCCACCGGCTACGCCATGGGCATCCAGAACGACGGCGCTGATTCGGTGGCCATGACCTATTTCGGTGACGGAGCCACCAGCGAGGGCGACGTCAACGAGGCCATGGTGTTTGCCGCGAGCTTCCAGGTGCCCGTGGTGTTTTTCTGCACCAACAACCACTGGGCAATCTCCGAGCCCGTCCGGCTCCAGTCCCACATCCACCTCGCGGACCGGGCTGCCGGGTTCGGTATTCCCAGCCTGCGCGTGGACGGTAACGACGTCCTGGCCGTTATGGCGGCAACGCGGGTGGCCCTGGACCGGGCACGGCGCGGCGGCGGCCCCACCTTCATCGAGGCGGTCAGTTATCGGATGGGCCCGCACACCACGGCGGATGACCCCACCCGCTACCGCGACGCCAACGAACTTGAGGACTGGGCTGCCAAGGACCCCATCAGCCGGATTGCCGCCCTTTTGGACCGGAAGGGCCTGCTGACCGAAGAATTGCAGCAGCAGGTGAAGGACAAGGCCGACGCCGTGGCGCGGGGGATCCGCACGGGGTGCACCACCATGCCGGACCCGGAGCCCATGGACGTCTTCAAACACGTCTACAGCACACCCAATTCCTGGCTGGACCGGCAGCAGGACCACTACGCCCGTTACCTGGCCTCCTTCGGTGATCCCGCAGGGGCCGTTTCAGAAGAAGGTGCACGCTGATGACCCAGATGACCTTTGCCCGCGCCATCAACGCCGGCCTGCGGAAGTCCCTCGAGAACGATCCCAAAGTGGTCCTCCTTGGTGAGGACATCGGCACCCTCGGCGGCGTGTTCCGTGTGACCGACGGGCTGCAGAAGGACTTCGGAAAGCACCGGGTGGTTGATACGCCGCTGGCGGAATCGGCCATTGTGGGCACCGCCGTCGGCCTCGCCTACCGCGGCTACCGCCCGGTGGTGGAAATCCAGTTCGACGGTTTTGTGTACCCCGCGTTCGACCAGATCGTCAGCCAGGTGGCCAAGATCCACTACCGCACCGGCGGAGCGGTAAAGATGCCCATCACCATCAGGGTTCCGTTCGGCGGAGGCATCGGCTCACCCGAGCACCATTCCGAATCGCCGGAGGCCTACTTCACCCACACGTCCGGCCTTCGCGTGGTGACGGTTGCGGACCCCCAGGACGCGTACACCGTGATCCAGCAGGCAATTTCCTGTGACGACCCCGTACTCTTCTTTGAACCCAAGCGCCGGTACCACGACAAAGGCGAAGTGGACGAGGCCGTTGACCCCAACGCCGCGGTGCCCATGGGCCAGGCGCGCGTGCTGGCCAAGGGCGGCGACGTCACGCTGGTGGCCTACGGCCCGCTGGTCAAGACGGCCCTCGATGCCGCTTCCGCGGCCGCCGACGAAGGGATTTCCATCGAGGTCATCGACCTTCGGTCCCTGGCGCCGGTGGACTATGACACCGTTGTGGCCTCCGTCCGCCGTACCGGGCGCCTGGTCATCACCCACGAGGCCGGGCAGTCGGGCGGCCTGGGCGCAGAGGTGGCAGCGAGCATTACCGAGCGGTGCTTCTACTACCTGGAAGCCGCGCCGGTCCGGGTCACCGGTTTCGACATTCCCTACCCCTACTCAAAACTTGAAATGCACCATCTGCCCGGCCTGGACCGAATCCTCGACGGCGTGGACCGTGCCCTTGGCCGGCCGAACTCCCTCAGCGGGCTGGAAGGATGAGCGCCACCATGATCAAGGAATTCCGGTTACCGGACCTGGGCGAGGGACTCACCGAATCGGAGATCCTCAGCTGGAAGGTGGGAGTCGGCGACACCGTCAGCCTGAACCAGGTGATTGCCGAGGTTGAAACGGCCAAGGCAGTGGTGGAGCTACCGTCCCCGTTCGCCGGGGTCATCAAGGAACTGCACGAACAGCCGGGCACCGTCGTGGAGGTGGGCAAGCCCATCGTCTCGTTCGAGGTAGCGGACGACGCCGGGACGGCACCTTCGGAGGGAACGGGCGAGGCTGCGTCCGGGGCGGAGTCCGGGCCGCCGAAGAGGGAACCAAACCTCGTGGGGTACGGCGCCGTCGTCGAAAGCACCAGCCGGCCCGCGCGGCGGCCGCGGAACTTCCCGGCGGCCCAGCCTGCCGAATCCAGGCGAGTCGACAGCAGTCCTGCCGAAACCCGGCCCTTGGTGGTGGAGCCTGCCGAAACAGGCCCCGTCCAAACCAAGCCTGCCGGGGTTGCTGCTGACCGCCCCCGTTCCACGCCCCCGGTCCGGAAGCTGGCGAAGGATCTCGGGGTGGACCTGGCGGATGTCGCCGGGACCGGTCCGCAGGGGCTGATCACCCGCGAGGACGTGCAGGACTTCGTGGAGGGCACGTCCGCTGGCGTCGGTGCAGTCGCTGGCGTGGGCCACGAAGCAGCTGCTCCTACGGCGGCCGCGCGGCCGGGCGGGCGGGAGAGCCGGACCCCCATCAAGGGCGTCCGGAAACTCACGGCTGCTGCCATGGTGCAGAGTGCGTTCACCGCGCCGCATGCCACGGAATTCCTGACTGTCGACGTCACTCCGTCCATGGAACTGCTGGCCAGGCTCCGGGACAGCAGGGAATTCGCGGGCCGCAAGCTGACTCCGCTGACCCTCGCTGCGAAGGCAGTGCTTGTTGCCCTCCGGCACAATCCGTCGCTCAATTCGCGCTGGGACGAGGAAAACCAGGAGATTGTCACGTTCGACTACGTGAACCTCGGCATAGCGGCTGCAACCCCCAGGGGCCTCACGGTGCCCAACATCAAGGACGCGGACTCTCTGTCCCTGGCACAGTTGGCGGAAGCACTGACAGCGCTCGCGGAAACCGCCCGCGCCGGCAAGACCCCGCCCGCGGACCTGTCCGGAGGCACCATCTCCATCACCAATATCGGCGTCTTCGGGATCGACGCCGGCACGCCCATTCTGAATCCCGGGGAAGCGGCGATCCTTGCCCTGGGGGCCGTGCGGAAGATGCCGTGGGAGTATCGCGGCGAGATTGCCCTGCGCCAGGTGATGACCCTGAGCCTGTCCTTTGACCACCGGCTGGTGGATGGCGAACAGGGCTCGCGTTTCCTCGCAGGAGTGGGTGCCATCCTGGCCGATCCAGGCATGGTCCTGACCATGGTCTAAATCCAGCGGTTACCTGCAGGGGCGGCCCTGGACCGCTTGAGCGTTGCTGCCCGGCACCGCTTAAGCGGTCCAAGGCCGTTCGTGCTGGGGGCCAGGGGAGGCGTCAACCAGCAACGCGGCCAGTGCCATGCTCTCGAGCAGCGGGCGGGCGGTTCCGGCTGCCACCTTCCGGCCGTGGCTGCGGACCGAATGGGGGGTGGAGTTGATCAGGCCAAACGTGGCATGGGCACGCATCCGGAGCTCTGAAATGTCGGTTGCGGGATGGAGCCTCGCCAGGACATCCACCCAGACCTCCACGTAACTGCGCTGGAGGGTCCGCACCGCGTCCTGGTCCTGTTCAGACAGGCTGCTGAAGTCCCGGTCCTGGACCCGGATCACGTCCGGCTTGCCCAGGGCAAAATCCACCTGGAACTCCACCAGCCCCCGAAGCGCGGCCAGGGGGTCCGCATTGGCCGCCACCACCCGGCGCCCGCCGTCCAGCAGTTCCTGGCTGACGGTGACCAGCAGGTCGGCCAGCACCGCCTGCTTGCCCGGGAAATGGCGGTATACGGCCGGGCCGCTGACGCCCGCGGCAGCACCGAGGTCTTCCAGGGAAACCCGGTTGAAGCCGTGCAGGGCAAACAGCGAAGCGGCAGCGGACAGCAGCGCCCGGCGGCGGTTCTCCTTCGCCCTGCTGCGCTGGGTTGTACTGCTGGACTGGGTTGTACTGCCGCGCTGCTGGGTACTGCTGGGCTGCGCTGGACTGCTGCGCTCGCCAGCCGGCGCGGCGTTGGTGCTTGGCACAATTCCTCCTCGGACCCGGTGAGTCTAGCAAGGCAGCCCTGTGTTGGACATCACAGTTAATCGAGACTAACCTGAATTTCAGTTACTCAGCACTAACCGAGTTGGCTTCGCCCGCCGGTCCGAACATGAACAGGATGCGTCAATGGAGACCATTGCCAGCCGGCTCGATCCCTCGAGCGGGGCCTTCGTGGAAAACCGCGAAGCACAGCTGCAGCTGGTGGCGGACCTGCGGAAAAGGCTTGCGGACGCAGCCCTGGGCGGCCCGGAGAAGTCCAGGCAGCGCCACGTGGCCCGGGGAAAGCTCCTGCCCCGCGAGCGCATCGACCAGCTGCTCGACGACGGCAGCCCCTTCCTCGAAATCGGCCCGCTGGCCGCGAACGGGATGTACAACAACGAGGCCCCCGGTGCCGGCGTCATCGCGGGCATCGGGCTGGTCCATGGGCGCCACGTGCTGGTCATCTCCAATGACGCCACGGTCAAGGGCGGCACCTACTATCCGCTGACCGTCAAGAAGCACCTGCGGGCCCAGGAGATCGCCCTCGAAAACCGGCTGCCCTGCATCTACCTGGTGGATTCCGGCGGAGCGTTCCTGCCCAAGCAGGACGAGGTGTTTCCGGACAAGGAGCATTTCGGGCGTATCTTCTACAACCAGGCACGGCTGTCCGCGGCCAAGATTCCCCAGATCGCCTCGGTCATGGGTTCCTGCACCGCCGGCGGCGCCTACGTGCCGGCCATGAGCGACGAAACGGTCATCGTCCGGAACCAGGGCACCATCTTCCTGGGCGGGCCGCCGCTGGTAAAGGCCGCGATCGGAGAGATCGTCACTCCGGAAGAGCTTGGCGGCGGGGACGTCCACTCAAGGATTTCGGGCGTGACGGACCACCTTGCCGAAAACGACGAACACGCGCTGCAGATCATCCGCGACATCGTCTCCACCCTCCCGCCGCCGGCGCGGCCGGCGTGGGACGTAAGTGCCGCCGTCGAACCGTCAGCAGACCCTGACGGGCTGTACGGTGCCGTGCCCACGGACGTCAACGCCCCGTATGACGTCCACGAGGTGATCGCCCGGCTGGTGGACGGCAGCCGGTTCCATGAATTCAAGAAGGAGTACGGCGCCACCCTGGTAACCGGCTTCGCCAGGCTGCACGGCCACCCTGTGGGCATCGTGGCCAACAACGGCGTGCTCTTCAGCGAGTCATCCCTCAAAGGCGCGCACTTCATCGAACTCTGCGACCAGCGCGGCATTCCGCTGGTCTTCCTGCAGAACATCTCCGGCTTCATGGTGGGCAAGGACTCGGAGCAAGGAGGCATCGCCAAGAACGGCGCCAAGATGGTCACGGCCGTGGCCACCGCCCGGGTGCCCAAGCTGACGGTGGTCATCGGCGGCTCCTTCGGCGCCGGCAACTACTCCATGTGCGGCCGCGCGTACTCACCCCGGTTCCTGTGGATGTGGCCGGCAGCCCGGATCTCGGTCATGGGCGGCAACCAGGCGTCCAGCGTGCTGGCCACCGTGAAGCGGGACCAGTTCGAGGCCGCGGGCCAGAAATGGTCCGCCGAGGACGAGGAGGCCTTCAAAGCGCCCATCCGCCAGCAGTACGAGGACCAGGGCAGCCCCTATTACTCCACGGCAAGGCTGTGGGATGACGGCGTGATTGATCCAGCCGATACCCGCACCGTGCTGGGGCTGGCGTTGGATGTCGTGTCCCGCACGCCGCTGCCGGAAACCTCCTTCGGCCTCTTCAGGATGTGAGCCCGCACATGACTACTCCTTCCTTCGCCGGTATCTCCACGGCAAACAGGCCCCTGTTCAGCACTGTCCTGGTGGCCAACCGCGGTGAGATCGCCTGCCGCGTGATCCGCACACTCGGCGCGCTGGGAATCCGGTCGGTGGCCGTTTACAGCGATGCCGACGCCGGTGCGCGCCACGTGCGCGAGGCTGACGCTGCCGTGCGGATCGGCCCCGCCGCGGCCACGGAGAGCTACCTGAAGATCGAAGCCATCATCGAGGCCTGCCGCACGGCCGGTGCGGAAGCTGTGCATCCGGGCTACGGCTTCCTGAGCGAGAACGCGGACTTCGCCCGCGCGCTGGACCAGGCCGGCATCGCCTTCATCGGCCCCGGCGTTGACGCGCTGGACATGATGGGGGACAAGATCCGCTCCAAGAACCACGTGGCGGGCTACGGCGTCCCCGTGGTGCCAGGCGTGGCGGAGCCCGGCATGACGGATGGGCAGCTGGTACAGGCAGCCGACGCCGTAGGGTTTCCGCTGCTGATCAAGCCCTCTGCGGGCGGCGGCGGCAAGGGCATGCACGTGGTGGAACGGCCGGAGGATCTGCCTGCGGCATTGGCCACCGCCCGGCGCGTGGCCGCCAGCGCCTTCGGCGACGACACCTTGTTCCTGGAACGCCTGGTATCCACTCCGCGGCACATCGAGGTGCAGGTGCTGGCGGACACCCACGGCAACGTCATCCACTTGGGCGAGCGTGAATGCTCGCTGCAGCGGCGGCACCAGAAGGTCATCGAGGAGGCGCCGTCGCCCTTGCTCGAAGCGCACCCGGACGGTGCTGCCCTCCGTGCCCGCATCGGCGAGGCCGCCTGCAATGCCGCCCGCAGCGTCAATTGCAGCGGCGCCGGGACCGTCGAGTTCCTCGTCTCAGACGACGAACCGGAGCAGTTCTACTTCATGGAGATGAACACCAGGCTGCAGGTGGAGCACCCGGTCACTGAAATGGTCACCGGCATCGACCTCGTCGAGTGGCAGGTGCGGATCGCCGCCGGCGCGGAACTCACCGTCCGGCAGGACGACGTCGAACTTAATGGCCACGCCGTGGAGGCGCGCGTTTACGCGGAGGTGCCGGAAAGGAATTTCCTGCCCTCTACAGGGAGGGTGCTCCTGCTGCATGAGCTGCCCGGCCCGCGGCAGCGGCCCAGCGCGCCGGAGCGCACCGAAGTGGTGGCCGCCCGGGGCAGGGTCCGCGTGGACTCATCGCTGATCGAAGGACTGGAGCTCTCGTCCAGTTACGATCCGATGATCTCCAAGGTCATCGCCTGGGGCAAGGACCGGACCGATGCCCTGGATACGCTGGACGAGGCCCTCACCGGATACACGGCCCTGGGCGTGCACACGAACGTTGAGTACCTTCGCCTGCTGATTAACGACGGCGACGTCCGGGCCGGGCGGCTGGACACCGGCCTGATCGGGCGCAGGATGCCCGAACTCGCTTTCCGCCGGGCAGGCGCCTTCGAATTCGTGGCAGCCGCGCTCTATGCGGCCGAGCTGGAACGCCAAAACACACCGCTCCCGCCGGCCGGCCCCTGGCAGCGGCAGGACGGTTGGCGGGTGGGCCAGGCAGCGCCGCGGCGCATCAGCATCGGAACGCCCGACGGCGGCGTGGCCACCGTGGCAGTCAGCGGCCTGGAGGTGCCGGAGGGCCTGGCCCGGGCCTCTGAGCCGATCCAGGCATCCGTCCAGGTGGACGGCGGGCGCCTGCGCCGCGTCTCACTGTCCCTCGCATCACGGAGCAGCCTCCGGCTGGAGCTCGACGGCGAGGCCAGGGAGTACTCGCTGGCCCCGGTCTACACCGGACCGGCGGGCCCCACGTGGACCAACCCGCTGCCCGGCGCTCCGTCGGAGCTCTTCCTCGGCCATGAAGGCTGGTCCTGCCGGCTGGAAGTCCTGACCCGCGAAGCGCGGCTTGAGCGGGTCCTTGCGGCGATACAGCGGGAGGAGGGCGCTGCCGATCCGGCCGTGCGCTCACCCATGCCGGGAACCGTGGTGTCCGTCCCGGTCAGCGACGGGGACATGGTGAAGACCGGCCAGGTGCTGGTTTCGGTGGAGGCCATGAAGATGGAGCACCAGCTGCTGGCTCCCCTGGAGGGGACGGTACACCTGAGCATCCGTCCCGGAGACCTGGTGAAGGCGGACCAGGTCCTGGCCACGGTCCATCCCCTGATAGATACAAACACCCCTAACGATCCCAACGGCGAAGGAGCCTAGACATGGCAGGGTTTGAACTCAGCGAGGAATACCAGGACCTCAGCCACACCGTCCGGGACTTCGCGGACACCGTGGTGGCACCCGTTTCCGCGAAGCACGACGAGGAGCACAGCTTCCCCTACGAGGTGGTGAAGCAGATGGGGGAGATGGGGTTGTTCGGCCTGCCCTTCCCCGAGGAGTTCGGCGGAATGGGCGGCGACTACTTCGCCCTGGCCCTCGCCCTGGAGCAGTTGGGCCGGGTGGACCAGTCCGTGGCCATCACCCTCGAAGCGGGGGTTTCCCTGGGCGCCATGCCCATCTACCGGTTTGGTACGGAAGCGCAGAAGCAGGAGTGGCTGCCCATGCTGGCGTCGGGACAGGCACTCGCAGGCTTCGGCCTCACCGAACCTGAGGCAGGATCGGACGCGGGCGGCACCAAGACCCACGCCCTGCGGGAGACTGCCGGCGACAGGACAGAGTGGGTGGTCAACGGGAACAAGGAGTTCATCACCAACTCCGGAACGGACATCACGCGCCTTGTCACCGTCACCGCCGTCACTGGCCAAAAGGACCGCGGTGACGGCACACTGCAAAAGGAAATCTCCACCATCCTGGTGCCCACCGATACCCCGGGTTTCAAGGCGGAGAAGCCCTACAACAAGGTGGGCTGGAACGCCTCGGACACCCATCCGCTGACCCTGAAGGATGTCCGCGTCCCGGAGGCCAACCTGCTGGGGGTGGAGGGGCGCGGCTACGCCAACTTCCTGTCCATTCTGGACGAGGGCCGCATCGCCATCGCGGCACTGGCCACCGGTGCAGCCCAGGGTTGCGTGGACCTGTCGGTCAAGTACGCCAGCGAACGCAGCGCTTTCGGGCAGAACATCGGGAAGTACCAGGCCATTTCGTTCAAGATTGCGCGCATGGAAGCCCGGGCCCATACCGCCCGCCTGGCCTACTATGATGCGGCGTTCCGCATGCTTGCCGGCAAGCCGTTCAAGACGCAGGCGGCCATCGCTAAGATGGTCGCAGGCGAGGCAGCCATGGACAACGCGCGGGATGCCACCCAGGTATTCGGCGGCTATGGCTTCATCAACGAGTTCACCGTGGCACGCCACTACCGCGACTCCAAGATCCTTGAAGTGGGGGAGGGCACCACGGAGGTCCAGCTGATGCTGATCGCCCGCGAGCTGGGCCTGTAGCAACGGGTCTGTAGTAACTTCGGAGTTAGCCGGCCTGAGAGGATCACTGATGATTGACAAGGTTGTTGCCAGCGCTGACGAAGCTGTCGCGGACATACCGGACGGTGCCTCCCTGGCGGTGGGCGGGTTCGGTCTCTGCGGCATCCCGGTCACCCTGATCGACGCGCTGCACCGGGCCGGAACAGCGGAGCTGGAAACCGTCAGCAACAACTGCGGTGTGGACGACTGGGGCCTGGGCATCCTGCTCCGGGACGGCCGGATCCGCCGCACCATCAGCTCCTACGTAGGCGAGAACAAGGAGTTCGCGCGGCAGTACCTGGCCGGCGAGCTCGAGGTGGTGCTCACCCCGCAGGGCACCCTGGCCGAGAAACTGCGCGCCGGCGGCGCCGGCATCCCGGCTTTCTACACCAAGGCGGGCGTTGGCACGCAGGTGTCCGAGGGCGGACTGCCGCAGAAGTACGACGCCGAGGGCGGGATTGCGATCGCATCGGCACCAAAGGAGGTCCGCTCCTTCGCCGGGGTCGACTACGTGCTGGAGGAATCGTTGACGCCGGACTTCGGGCTGGTGCACGCCTGGAAGGGCGACCGCCACGGAAACCTGGTGTTCCACGCCACGGCAATGAACTTCAACCCGCTCTGCGCCATGGCAGGAAAGATCACCATCGCCGAGGTGGAGGAACTGGTGGAGCCGGGCGAACTGGACCCGGAACACATCCATACTCCAGGAATCTTCGTCCAGCGGGTGGTGCTGGCCGCCAACGCGGAAAAGCGCATTGAAAAACGCACCGTTGCCCTTCCCCGGCCAGGCAGTGGAACATCCGGGAACGAGGCCGGCACCCACCGGCAGGCAGGAGCATAGCCATGGATCCCAACAGCCCCTACGCTCCACGGCCCGAAGGCGTCCGCCCAGAATACCGCCGGGCGGCCGCCCAACAGCACGACATGACTGGCGACGCCGCCGGCACCAAAGGCTGGACCCGGAACGAACTCGCCGCCCGCGTGGCCAGGGAACTCAGCAACGGGCAGTACGTCAACCTGGGGATCGGCATGCCCACGCTGATCCCCAACTACATCCCCGACGGCGTGGAAGTGGTGCTCCACTCCGAAAACGGAATCCTCGGCGTCGGACCTTATCCTGCGGAGGACGCCGTTGACCCGGACCTCATCAACGCCGGCAAGGAAACCGTCACGGTCAACAAGGGCGCCGCCTTCTTCGACTCCGCGTCATCCTTCGGGATGATCCGCGGGGGCCACGTGGACGTGGCAGTCCTGGGTGCCATGGAAGTTGCCGCCAACGGCGACCTGGCGAACTGGATGATCCCGGGCAAGATGGTCAAGGGCATGGGCGGCGCCATGGACCTGGTGTTCGGCGCCAAGAAGGTGATCGTGATGATGGAGCACGTGGACCGCAACGGAAACCCGAAGATTGTCCAGCAGTGCTCCCTGCCCCTGACAGGCAAAGGCTGCGTGGACCGCATCATCACGGACCTGGCGGTTATCGACGTCGTCGCGGACGAGTCCGGTTCCCGGCTGGTACTGCGGGAACTGGCGCCCAACGTCTCCGTGGAGGACGTGGCAGCCGCCACCGGCGCGGACCTTTTCGAAGAGGACCGGGAACTGACCGTATGACCGGCGCCCAGGGCGAGCCGCGCGTCATTGAGCAGCGCGGGCTCTATTTCGACGAACTGGAAGAGGGGGTCACGTACGCCCACCGCCCCGGGCGCACGGTGACGGAAGCGGACAATGTCCTGTTCACCACGCTCACCATGAACACACAGGCACTGCACCTGGATGCCGCCTGGAGTGCCGGCCAGCCGTTCGGCCAGCGGCTCATGAACTCGATGTTCACCCTGGCCACCATGGTGGGCCAGTCCGTTTCCCAGCTGACCCAAGGCACCATCATTGCCCAGCTGGGCCTGGCCGACGCCTCATTCCCGCATCCGCTGTACCACGGCGACACCCTGTACACCGAGACCGTGATCAGCGGCAAGAGGCTGTCCGGATCGCGGCCGGGGCAGGGGATCGTGACCATGGAGCACACAGGCCGGAACCAGGACGGCACGGTGGTGGCACTGGCCACGCGGAGCTGCCTGATGTGGACACGGGAAGCCCACCAGGCGCACCTCCGCGGTGGACAAGCCGACGGACAGGAGACAATGCCGGTATGACTTTTGTGATGGGCTCCGCCCTGCTGTTCTGCCCTGCCGACCGGCCGGAGCGCTACCAGAAGGCCGCCGACCGTGCCGACGCCGTCATCCTGGACCTTGAGGACGCCGTGGCGCCGGCGGACAAACAGCGCGCCCGGGGCGCCATCCTTGCCCAGGTGGGCGCAACGGGCGACGTGCCGGAGCTGGAGCCCAGCAGGACCATCATCAGGATGAACCCGGCAGGAACCGAGGAATTCGAGAAGGACCTGCACTGCCTGAAGCACACGCCGTACCACACTGTCATGCTGGCCAAGACGGAAACGGCCCAGCAGCTTGAGGCACTTGAGGGCTACCAGGTGATCGCGCTGTGCGAAACAGCACTGGGGGTGCTCAATGCCCCCGCCATTGCCGCCGCCCCCAACGTCGTGGCACTGATGTGGGGAGCCGAGGACCTGCTGGCAACGCTCGGCGGGACCTCCAGCAGGAAGGACGACGGCGGCTACCGGGCCGTGGCCCTCCACGCCCGTTCGTCGGTGCTGCTCGCCGCGCGTGCCCACGGCAAGGAAGCTGTGGACGCCGTCTATACCAACATCCCGGACCTGGCCGGCCTCGCAGCGGAAGCTGCCGACGCCGTGGCTTCCGGTTTCAGCTCAAAAGCCTGCATCCATCCCAGCCAGGCGGCCGTGGTCCGTGCTGCCTACGCACCATCCGGTCCAGAAGTGGCCGCGGCTGAAGCCCTGCTTGAGGCTGCGGCGTCAGCAGGCTCGGGAGTGTTCCAGTACCAGGGAAAGATGATCGACGGTCCAATCATCAAGCACGCGCAGGAAATCATCCGCCGCGCCCAGGCCCTGGGTTAGCTGACCGTTTCATCACAGCCGCCCGGGCGAGCCTCAGCCCAGCCGGCCCGGCGAGCGCCGCAAAGACAGCGGCGGGATCGGCTCGTACAGCAGCCGCCGCACCCATCGGTCCCCGGTCTCCCGGAACTCCTTGCGGCTGGCGAACCGGTAATGGTAGCTGCGCACGCGCACCCAACGCGGCGCGGCGCCGTCGAACGGGTCATGGCGGAGGAGCCGCAACGTCTGCCGGTCCGCCTCCAGGAGCTTGCCGAGGAAGGCGTAGAACCACTCCTCGTGGACAGTCCGCAGCGGCAGGAACCACATCAGCCAGTCCAGGCGGAGGTGGTAGGGCGCCCACTGCCGCGGGAGCCTGCGGACGTCGCCAGGCTTGCCCTTGAAGCCGTACTCGCGCCACTCGGAGGAGTCGTCCGGCTCCTCGTCGAGGGTACCTTCAACAACAATTTCAATCCGCTGCTTGGTGACCGTGCCGAACGCGCCGTAGGTGTTGACCAGCTGCCACCGGTTGAAGCTGGCATTCATCAGCTGCCGGCGGGAGAAGAGGTTGCGCAGCGGCCAATAACTGAGCACCACCAGCAGCAGTGTGGCGGCCAGGGTGATGGCCAGCCACCACAGCGGCGTTTCCCGGTCCACGCCCGGCGCTCCGTGCCAGTCCAGCGGAATGGCCGGCAGGACGGCGTGGGCCACGGGGTCACTGACCGCGGCAAAGGCCAGCACGATGGCAATCCAGTTCAGCCACGCGAAGTTGCCCGTGGCCACCAGCCAGAGCTGGGTGGCGATGACAATGCCTGCCGCGACGCTGGCAACAGGCTGTGGAGCAAACAGGAAGAACGGCACCACCAGCTGGGCGAAGTGGTTGCCCAGCACTTCCACCTTATGCAGGGGCTTGGGCAGCAGGTGCGCCTGCCGACTTAGCGGCCCCGGCATGGGCTGAGTCTCGTGGTGGTAGTAGAGGGCAGTCAGGTCGCGCCATTCCCGGCCGCCGCGGATCTTGATCATTCCGGCACCGAACTCCAGCCGGAACACCAGCCACACAACCAGGATCAGGATGGTGCGCGGCGGGTCTGTCTGGTCCGAGCCCAGGAAGGCCACCGTGAACCCGGCCTCCAGGAGCAGCATCTCCCAGCCGAAACCGTAGAACGTCTGGCCCACGTTCACGATGGACATGTACAGCAGCCACAGAACAAGGAACGCGACCAGGGGAACCCACGGCGGGCCCTGCTGCGGGATGCCGGCCACGAGCAGCGCCGATACCAGCAGCCCGACGGTACAGACCCACCGCAGCAGCTGGTCAGAATACCGCCAACGGAACAGGGAGGGCCGGCGCAGGCGGCTGAAGCCGGAAAGATACTCGGGCACCGGAAGCAGGCCGCGCTCACCCAACAAACCCGGGAACTGGTTCAGCGAGGACAGGAACGCAACGAAATACAGTGCCGCCACGCCTCGCTGCAGCACCTGCCGGGCGAACTCGTATTCCGGCGCATCAAACCAGGAGAGCCAGTCCACGCAGTCCACGTTACGCCCGCTCCCAACGGACCTGCCACTAGGATCGAGGGATGTTTGTGCTGGTGCTGATCGCCGTTGTTGCAGGCGCCCTGGCCCAGCGGATTGCCGGCCTGGGTTTTGGGCTGCTCGTGTCCCCGGTGCTGGTGGTGCTCCTTGGCCCCTTCGACGGCGTCATGATCATCAACCTCTGCGGCGCGTCATCGTCCCTCCTCATCCTTTCCCGGGTCTGGCGGCACGTGGCCTGGAAGAAGTATTTCGGCCTGGCGCTCGCCGCCCTGGCGGGCGTCCTGCCCGGGGCCTGGCTGGCCAGCAACGTGCCCGAAGCCCCACTGGAGATCTGCATCGGCCTCCTGCTCATCGCCGCCCTGCTCGCATCCCAGCGGCTGACCAGGAGTTCATGGCGTGCCAGCGGCCCGGTACCCATGATGTCCCTGGGGTTTTCCAGCGGCCTGATGAACGCCGCCGCCGGAGTAGGCGGGCCTGCCGCTACGGCCTATGCCATTGCCACCCGCTGGGAGCAGAAGAGCTTCAGCGCCACGCTGCAGCCGTACTTCATCACCACCGGTTTTACCTCGCTGACCAGCAAATATGTGCTGTCCGGCGGTCACGTTCCCGCCCTGGAAGGCTGGCAGTGGCTGGCGATCCTGGCGGCAATGGTCACCGGAATCGTTGCCGGCGACCTGCTCTCCGGCCGGGTGCGTCCGTCCTCCGCCCGGCGCATCGTCACGGCCATCGCCTACCTGGGAGCTGTGTCCACCCTGGCCAAGGGCCTGGTGGAACTGGGAGCAGCCTAAGCGGTGCCGCCAGCCGTGACCGTGCCTGCGCTGCGTGTCCAGCCCCGCTCATCCTGCCCTTCTTGCGGCAGAGGGTGTCCGCGAGCGGTTGTCCGGCAGCGCGGTGCGGGATACTTAAGCAATGCAGCCACGCAGAATCGTCCTCCTCGGATCCACCGGTTCCATCGGCACCCAGGCGATTGACGTCGTCGACGGCGCCCCGCACCTTTTCGAAGTGGTGGCCCTCAGTGCCGGGGGAGGCAACCTGGAACTCCTGGCGCGCCAGGCGGTGCACACGGGGGCCCCTGTCATTGGCATCGCCGGCGGCGACCCCGGACAGCTGGCCTCCTTGGTGGCCGAAGCCGCAGCAGCGGCCGGCAAGCAGGGTTACCGGCCGGAAATCATTGCCGGCCCGGACGCGTCCACCCGTATTGCCGGTGTAGAGGCCGACGTGGTCCTTAACGGAATCACCGGTTCCATCGGCCTGGCGCCCACCTTGGCGGCGCTCAAATCCGGCGCCATGCTGGCGCTTGCCAATAAGGAGTCCCTTATTGTGGGGGGCTCACTGGTGAAGGCCGCTGCCCGCGAAGGCCAGATCGTGCCCGTGGATTCCGAACATTCGGCGATCGCCCAGTGCTTGCGTTCCGGGTCTGTCGCGGAGGTGGAAAAACTGATCCTCACCGCCTCCGGCGGCCCGTTCCGTGGCAGGAGCAGGGACCTGCTGCACGGCGTGACCCCGCAGGAGGCTTTGGCCCATCCCACCTGGGACATGGGCGTCATGGTCACCACCAACTCGGCGACCCTCGTCAACAAGGGCCTGGAGGTCATCGAGGCGCACCTGCTGTTCGATGTTCCCCTGGACCGGATCGACGTCGTGGTGCATCCGCAGTCCGTGGTCCACTCAATGGTGCAGTTCATCGACGGGTCCATCATTGCCCAAGCCTCTCCGCCGGACATGCGCCTGCCCATCGCCCTGGGGCTGGGCTGGCCGGACCGGGTGCCCAAAGCGGCCGCAGCCTGCGACTGGACAAAAGCCGCCACGTGGACGTTCGAGCCGCTGGACAGGGAGGCCTTTCCCGCCGTCGGACTCGCCAAGGACGCCGCGAAGCAGGGCAGCACGTTCCCCGCCGTGTTCAACGCAGCCAACGAGGAAGCGGTGACAGCCTTCCACGCCGGGCGCATCAGGTTTACAGACATCGTGGACACCATCGAGTCCGTCCTCAGCGAACATTCAGGCTCCTCCGGGCTCACGGTGGAGTCAGTGCTGGATGCTGAGGACTGGGCACGCTCCCGCGCCCACGAACGTTTAGCAGTCAGCAGTCTCTAGGAAGCAGCAGCACGACAATGACCCCCGTTCTCCTCTTTGTCCTCGGCGTCGTCTTTGTGGCGATCGGCATCGCTGCCTCCATCGCGCTCCACGAAGTGGGCCACCTGGTGCCGGCCAAGCTCTTCAAGGTCCGCGTCACCAAGTACATGATCGGCTTCGGCCCCACGCTCTGGTCCCGGCGGAAAGGCGAAACAGAGTACGGCGTCAAGGCCATTCCGCTGGGCGGCTACGTGTCCATGATTGGCATGTACCCGCCCAACAAGGAAGACGGCTCGGTCCGCCCCTCCAGCACGGGCATGTTCCAGACACTGGCTACTGAAGCCCGGTCCGTGGCCCATGAGGAAGTGGGTCCCGGCGACGAGCACCGGGTTTTCTACCGGCTGCCTGTCTGGAAGAAGATCATCGTGATGCTGGGCGGGCCTGCCATGAACATGGTGCTCGGCGTGCTCCTCACCGCCGTCCTGCTGATGGGCTTTGGCGTCGCCACGGCCACCACCACCATCTCCGACGTCTCCAAGTGCCAGGTGGCGGCAGGGGAGACCGTGGACCCGGATTCCGCGGACTGCCGGCTCACGCCCGCCGCCGCGGCAGGACTCAAGCCCAGTGACAGGGTCATCGCCTTTGACGGAAAGGCCGTGGACAGCTGGGACCAGCTGACGGAATGGATCCGGGCCTCCGCGGGGCGCGAGGTAACCATCACCGTGGAGCGGGACGGCGCCCAGGTGTCCACCAACGTGACTCCGGTGCTGTCGGCCCGTCCCGTTATTGGGGCGGACGGACGCCAGGAAAAGGACGACGCCGGCAACCTTCGTTACCAGGATGTCGGCTTCCTGGGCATCGGTTCCCGGACTGAACTGGTGGCCCAGCCGGCGTCGTCCGTTCTTCCGATGGCGGGGGAGAACATCCGCCAGGTGGCAGGGGTGGTCTTCAACCTGCCCGCACGCGTTGTGGGCGTGGCGAAGGCTGCCTTCAGCGAGGAGCCCCGCGACCCCAACGGCCCCATCAGCGTGGTGGGCGTGGGAAGGGTGGCCGGTGAAGTGGCCGCCATGGAAGAAATCCCCGTCCAGTCCCGCCTGGCAGCACTGATCGGCCTCCTGGCAGGGCTGAACTTCGCGTTGGCGGTATTCAACCTGGTCCCGCTGCTGCCCCTGGACGGTGGACATGTTGCCGGCGCCCTGTATGAGGGCGCGCGGCGCCGGGTGGCCAGGCTGCTCGGCAAACCTGACCCGGGAGCCTTCGACATTGCGAAGCTGCTGCCGGCGACCTACGTAGTGGCCGCCTTGCTCATGGGCATGAGCGCGCTCCTCATCTATGCCGACATCGTGAAGCCGGTGAACCTCTTCGGCTGACGCCTGTGACTCCATCGAGAGGCGGGCCCTGCAGCCACCTCGAGAAAGGATGAACACATGAACTCCCGGAACATCGGACACTGGATCCGGGCGGGACTTTGGGCATTGCCGGCGGCGTGGCTGGTCACCGCGTGGTCCAGCCTGGAGCCCCAGCCGGACCAGGACAAGGACCCGGCCGCCTGGGCCCGGTTTGTCAGCTCCGACTCCTACCAGACCGGCCACCTCGTGGGCAGCACGCTGGGCACCGTCGTGGCAATCTTCGGGATCTTCGCCCTGGGCTGCTGCCTGGCCAACAGCCGGGCGGGACGGCTGGCGCTGGGAGCGATGGTCACTGCTGCCATGGGCACCGCCCTGCTGCTGGTGCCGGCAGTAATTTCTACCTTTGTCACACCCGCTGTTGGAAGGGCCTATCTTGCAGGGAACCAGCAGGTGATGCAGCTGGAATTTCCTGGCTCCATGACCGGGACTTTCCTGCTGGGCCTCGTGCTCGCGTTTGTGGGAACGGTATTACTGGGCATCGCAGCGTGGCGTTCCCAACGGTTGCCCCGTCCGGCCGCGGCGCTCTGGGTTGCCGGGGCTGTGCTGTTCTACGCCCTCGGCGTTGTCCTGGGCCAGGCCACCACGGGGAGCAGCCTGCCTACCCAGGCCGCAGGAGCCGTGGCGATGGCGGTGGCCGGAGGATGGTTCGCGCTAAGCGGCACCCGTCAGGTGGCAGGTCCTGATGCTGTCCAGGGTGATCGGCGTCTATCAGCCTAATACGGCTGATATTTACTAATCAGCCATTGATGGTTGATTCGGCGGGATCAGCTGCCTAGGGTGGGAACATGTACGTTCTCACCATTGACCAGCGGGGCAGCACCTCGGACGTGGACCGCGTCCCGGACCTGATCGCCGCGCTGCGGAACCTGACACCGGTTCCGTTCGAACGCTCAGTGGGTGACGAACTCCAGGGCGTCGTGGAACACGCTGCGGACGTGGTGGACATCGCCTTGCATGCACTGCGCAGCGGGTACTGGTACGTGGGGATCGGCATTGGCGGCGTCCAGCTCGCTCCGGGTGCCAGTCCCCGCGAAGGGTCCGGAAGCGGCTTCGTGGCGGCGCGCAGGGCGGTGGAACTGGCCAAGGGCGCAGCAGGCCAGGTCCCGTTGTCAGTGGTACCCGGCACCATGGTTCGTGGCAAGGACATCCGGTCCCCGCAACAGAAGAATGCAGCACAGGAGGGCATCACGGCCTGCTCAAACGCCCAGGCGGTGCTTCGGCTGATCGGGCGTCTGGTGCAGCAGCGCACGGAGGCCCAGTGGCGGGTGGTGGACCATCTGCGTGCGCAGGGGGAGGGAAGGCACGGCAGCCAGAAGCAGGTGGCCCAGGAACTGGGAATCACCGAGCAGTCGGTGAGCCGTGCCGTGCTGAGGTCCGGATGGCAGGAAGAATGGGCGGCGAGGCCCGCAGCGGCCATGCTACTTGACCACGCGCAGTCCCTGATTGCCCGCACCCCGACAGAAGGAAACCAGTGAACGCACTCTGGATCACGGTTGCGCTGCTCGTGGCAGGATTCGCCGGCTGGCCTGTGACAGCACTGGTGTTCCGGCTCGCCAAGACCATTGATGACAAGGCAGACGCCGCCAAGGCGGCCGAAGAAGCCGGAAGGGCAGCCGATGATCCGTCCGCGGACGTGACCGTCGACCCCCCGACTCCACCCGGGGCCCAGAGTGTGGACGATGAGCTGACCGCCCGGGCCGGCACGCCGCCGTCGGGCAGTCCTGGCTCCGAGCCCGCGGCTCCCACCCAGCGGATCCTCCGTGGTGGTGCCATCATCGGAATCCTTGAGCGGCTGGGAGTATGCCTTGCCATTCTCACCGGCCAGCCGGTGGCCATCGCCTACATCGTGGCCATCAAGGGCCTGGGCAGGTTCGCGGAGCTGAAGGAAACCCCCGTGGCCGCCGAACGGTTCATCATCGGAACGCTGACGTCCATGCTGTGGGCCGCCGGAACGGCGGCGGCCGTCAAGGTCACCTTCCTGGCGTGATGAAAAAGGGGCGGCGGATCCATGGCAGGCTGCCGGCCGGATGCGTGCGAAGGCAGGCGGGGCGATAGGGTAGCGGTATGACAGTTTTTGCCGTTGAGTACGTTTATGCCGCCGAATCCACTGAAGAACGCAATGCCGTCCGGCCGGCGCACCGTGAATGGACCGCGGGCCTGGCCCAGGACGGCGCCATCCTGGCCAGCGGGCCGTACGGTGACGGTGCCGGGGCGCTGCTGATTTTCAAGGCCGCTGATGAGGCCGCCCTCAACTCGATCCTGAAGCAGGATCCGTTCGCAGCAGCGGGAGTCATCGCCGGAACCCGCATCACCGAATGGTCACCAGTTACCGGCATGCTGGCCGGCCTCGCCGCATAAGCCGCCTCCACTTTTCGAATCTCTAGGAGTCCTCGTGACCTCGGTCAGCCTGGGAATGCCCTCAGCACCGCCACCCGTCCTTGCCCCGCGCCGCAAGACGCGGCAGATCAAAGTTGGCTCCGTCGGAGTCGGTTCGGATTCGCCCATCAGCGTGCAGTCCATGACCACCACGCCCACCACGGACATCAACGCCACCCTCCAGCAGATCGCCGAACTCACGGCCTCGGGCTGCGACATCGTCCGCGTGGCCTGCCCGTCCGCTGACGACGCGGAGGCGCTGCCCATCATTGCCCGGAAGTCCCAGATTCCCGTGATCGCGGACATCCACTTCCAGCCAAAGTACGTCTTCGCGGCCATCGAGGCCGGCTGCGCGGCGGTGCGGGTCAACCCCGGCAACATCCGCAAGTTCGACGACCAGGTCAAGGAGATCGCAGCGGCCGCCCGCGATCACGGGACCTCCATCCGCATCGGCGTGAACGCCGGCTCCCTGGAGCCCGGAATCCTGAAGAAGTACGGAAAGGCCACCCCGGAGGCACTCGTGGAGTCTGCCGTCTGGGAGGCCTCCCTGTTCGAGGAGCACGGCTTCCACGACTTCAAGATTTCCGTGAAGCACAACGACCCCGTCATCATGGTGGCGGCGTACGAGATGCTGGCAGAAAAAGGCGACTGGCCCCTCCACCTTGGGGTCACCGAGGCCGGACCGGCCTTCCAGGGCACCATCAAGTCCGCCACCGCCTTTGGCGCGCTCCTGTCCAGGGGCATCGGCGACACCATCCGGGTATCCCTCTCCGCCCCGCCGGTGGAGGAAATCAAGGTAGGCAACCAGATCCTGCAGTCCCTCAACCTGCGTCCCCGCAAGCTGGAAATCGTCTCCTGCCCCTCCTGCGGCCGCGCCCAGGTGGATGTCTACACGCTGGCCGAGCAGGTCACAGCCGGGCTGGAAGGAATGGAGATCCCGCTGCGCGTGGCGGTCATGGGCTGCGTGGTCAACGGCCCGGGCGAGGCCCGCGAAGCAGATCTTGGCGTTGCCTCCGGCAACGGCAAGGGCCAGATCTTTGTGAAGGGCGAGGTCATCAAGACTGTCCCCGAAAGCCAGATTGTTGAGACACTGATCGAAGAGGCCATGCGTATCGCGGAAGAGATGGGGGAAACCGATGGCGAAGATGCTGTCAAGGGTAGCCCCGTGGTTAGCGTCTCGTAAGGATGTCCCCGACCCGCCGGGGATTTCCGTGCGCGCCCTGGAGCGGGAGGACACTGCGGCGCTGAGGGTCCTGGCGCAGCGTGATCCGGTGACCAACGTGTTCATCCTGGCGCACCTGCGTACTGCGGGTTCCGCCGCGGCCACCAGCGGCGGCGCGGGGGTCCTGGGCGTGTTCGACGACGGCGTCCTGGCAGGTGCGTGCTGGGCAGGGGCCAACCTGGTCCCCGTCCAGCTGGACCCGGCCCTGGCCGGCGTGGTGGCTGCGGCGGCCAGTGCGTCGGGACGCCGCTACGCCTCCGCCTTCGGCCCCGCCCATTCCGTGCTGGCCCTTCATGCCGAGTTGGTTGAGCTGGGGCACCGGGCCCACGAGGTGCGCCCGGACCAGCCTTTGATGACTATCGGCGGGCCCCCGTCCGTTGAGCCGAACCCCGGGCTGGGGCTCGGAAACCTAGCTGATTTTGACCGCATCCTGCCGGCGTGCGCCGCGATGTTCGAGGAAGAAGTGGGATATTCCCCTTTCCTGGGCGGGCGGGAGTTCTACAGCCGCCGGGTGGAAAGCCTGATTCGGCAGGGCCATTCCCTCGTGCACCTGAACGACGCCGGCGAGGTGGTGTTCAAGGCCGAACTCGGTGCCGTCACCTCTGACGTCACGCAGATCCAGGGCGTCTGGATGAACCCCCTCTACCGCGGCAAGGGGCTGAGCTCCGGATACATGGCGGCGGTGGTGGAGCAGGCGCAAAAGGTGGCGCCCACCACCAGCCTCTACGTCAACGGCTTCAACACCCGCGCACGGGCCACTTACGAGCGGGTCGGCTTCCAGCAGGTGGGGACCTTCGCCACCGTTCTTTTCTAGGACTGCCCATCCCCGCCGGGCTCCCGCTTCCGGCCTTGCTCCCGCTTCCGGCCTTGCTCCCGCTTCCAGCCGCCCAGGTCTCCCGTGAGGTAGCGCTGCACATTGGGCGCTACCAGCCGCACCACATCCTCCGGGGCGGCGGACGCCAGCGGTTCCAGCCGGACCACGTAGCGGACCATCATCAGTCCCACCATCTGGGTCGCCACCAGGTCGCCGCGGAGCGCCACGTCCTCCTTTGTCCCGGGCACCCCCACCATGATCCGGCTGATGATGGCGCGGGTGACGGTCTCCCGCAGGAGGGCGGTCTTCGGCTTTGAGCCTATAGTCCCGCGCAGGAAGGCCACCAGGCCTGGCTGGGCAGGGCTCTCCCACAGGCGCAGCACGGCCCGGACGATGAGTTCGGCCCGCTCCCCGGGGGGAGCATCCTCCACGCCGGCCAAGACCTCCTCGGGGTTGGCCGGAAGCTCCACGCTGAGGGCGAAGAGTTCGTCCTTGCCGTTGAAGAAATGGTGGATCATGGCCGGGTCCACGCCTGCCGACCGGGCCACCTGCCGCAGGCTGGTCCCCTCGAAGCCGTGCTCGGCGAACAGCCGCCGGGCCGCCTCCAGGATGTGGCCGCGCGACGCGTTTGTCCCGCCCCGGCGTCCCCGGCGTACAGCCGGTGGCTGTCCGTCCGCTGCGCTCACGCGCTCTGCCTGCGCAGGGTGAGTGAGGCCAGCACCAGGACTCCCACAACAATCGCCACCATGATCCCGGCGTCCTGCCACAGCTGTTCCGTGGCTTCCGTGTTGGCGGCTATCTCCTGCAGAGCGTCCACGGAGAACGTCAGGGGAAGGACGTTGGAGATTGCCTCAAGGACGTCATTCATGCGGTCGCGGGCCACGAACAGTCCGCACAGCAGGATCTGGGGCACCACGACGACGGGCATGAACTGCACTGCCTGGAATTCCGTCCTTGCGAAGGCTGAGCACAGCAGTCCCAGCGCCACCCCCAGGACCGCGTTGATCACGGCGATCAGGACCACGTAGCCGGGGGACCCCTGGATATCAAGATCGAAAATCCAGTAGGCCACGGCGGTGGCCACCAGCGACTGCAGGGCGGCCATGATCGAAAACGCGAGGCCATAGCCAAAAAGGAGGTCGGCTTTGTGCACGGGCGTGGTGAGCAGCCGTTCCAGCGTTCCGGAGGTGCGCTCACGCAACATGGTGATGGAAGTGACCAGGAACATCACCACGAACGGGAAGATGGCCAGCATCATCAGTCCAACCCTGTCGAAGGTGCGGGGGACCCCCGGGGGCAGCGTCTCGTTTTCATACAGGAAGTAGACCGCCGTGAGCAGCAGCGCAGGCACCACCAGGATCAGGGCGATGCTTCGGTGGTCATGGCGGAGCTGGTCCAGCACCCGGTGCGTCGTGGCGAGCATCATTCGGACGTCCATCACCGCACGCTCCTTGTCCGTGCCTTGGTTTCCCCGATGGCGGCAGTTGGCTTCCCGGACCTTTGAGTCTCCGTCCCCGTGGTGGCATCGTCCGCCGCCGTCGCCGCTTCCTGGATGATGTGGAGGAATGCCTTCTCGAGGTCGCTGCTGTGTCCGCGCCGGCTGAGTTCCCCGGGCGTCAACTGGGCGAGCAGTTTTCCCCCGCGCAGGAGCAGCAGGCCGTCACACCGGCCGGCTTCCTCCATCACGTGGCTGGAGACCAGGAGGGTGGTTCCGGCCTCGGCCATGGACTGGAACCGGCTCCACAGGTCCGCCCGCAGTACCGGGTCCAGGCCTACGGTGGGTTCGTCCAGCACCAGGAGCGGGGGATGCGCCACCAGCGCGCAGGCGAGGGAGGCGCGGCTGAGTTCGCCCCCGGACAGGTCGGCCGTCTTTTGCCGGGCCTGGCGTTCAAGCCCGACGGCGGCAATCGCCTCCGCTGCCTCGGCCTTCCTTTTCCGGTGCATGGCTCCGAAGTAGCGGACGTTCGCTTCCACCGTGAGGTCCGGGTACAGGCTCGGTGATTGGGTCACATAGCCCACCTGGTGCCGCAGGGCAGCGCTCCCGGCGGGCAGGCCCAGGACCTGCACCGTTCCGGAGGCCAGCCGCTGCACCCCGACGATCGCCCTCATGAGGGTCGTTTTTCCGCTGCCGGACGGTCCCAGCAGTCCCGTGATCCTGCCGGCCGGAATGGTGAAGTCCAGTGAGCGAAGAACGGAAACTTTACCGCGCACCACATTCAGGCCGGCGGCGGCAATAGCGTCTCCGGCCGCGCCGCCCTGGAGTCCGGTTAGTGCTGCCGCATGGGACATGATCGCCCTCCATTGTCAGGAGCAGGCTGCCGGCACCTGCTGGCACCGTAATTCATCACCTGATGAATTAAAGCTAGGACGCCGGGAAGGGCCGGTCAACAGCAGGAACGGGTCCACAGCAAGAAATGGGAAACACTTGTAAACGTGGCTGTCATCACATAGGTTCGATCTAGCTGCGCTGGAGTGGCGTGGGCGGTCTCACCAGTCCTCACCAGTACTTAGGCGATAACGGCGTCGAGCCACGCCCGGATGCGATGACCAGCCTCATGGGGGGCCAGGGGCTTTGCATGTCCGGGCGTGGCTCAACTGTTTCCCGGGCCTGTTGGCGGGAGGGCAGTGCCCGTTGGCAGGACGCAGTGCCTGTTGGCAGGACGCAGTGCCTGCCCCCGGGCGCCCGGTGGCCCACATGCGTCGGCGGGGAGTGGGCCTGACAGCCGGGAGTGGTCCTGCCAGCCGGTAGATTAGTACCAGACGAAATCCCGGCCCTGCTCTCCAGCACTTCCCCAGAAACGGATATCCACCCGTGGTTACAAGACTGTCCCAGCTATTCCTGCGCACGCTCCGCGAAGATCCCGTCGACGCCGAGGTGGCCAGCCACCGGCTCCTGGTCCGCGCAGGCTACATCCGCCGTGCGGCCCCCGGCATCTACACGTGGCTGCCGCTGGGACTGAGCGTCCTGCGCAAAGTGGAAGCCGTCATCCGTGAGGAGATGGCCAACATCGGAGCGCAGGAGGTCCACTTCCCGGCGCTCCTGCCGCGGGAGCCCTATGAAGCCACCAACCGCTGGACAGAGTATGGCGAGGGCCTGTTCCGGCTCCAGGACCGCAAGGGGGCCGATTACCTGCTGGCCCCCACGCACGAGGAAATGTTCACGCTGCTGGTCAAGGACCTGTATTCCTCGTACAAGGACCTGCCGCTGAGCCTCTACCAGATCCAGAACAAGTACCGTGATGAGGCGCGCCCCCGCGCGGGCCTCCTGCGCGGCCGCGAATTCATCATGAAGGACTCCTACTCGTTCGACGTGGACGACGCCGGCCTGGACGCCAGCTACGCCGCCCACCGCGGGGCGTACCTGCGCATCTTCGAGCGCCTCGGGCTGGAGGTCATCCCGGTCACCGCGACGGCCGGCGCCATGGGCGGCTCCAAGAGCGAAGAGTTCCTGCACCCCACCGACATCGGCGAGGACACCTTCGTCCGCTCGGCGGGCGGCTATGCAGCCAACGTTGAAGCCGTGACCACCGTGGCCCCGGCTGAGATCGACTTCACCGGCGCTCCGGCAGCCGAGGTGCTCGACACCCCGGACACCCCCACTATCGACACCCTGGTGGCAGCGTCCAATGTCCTTGCCCCGCGCAGCGATGCCGACGGCGGCGCCTGGACTGCCGCCGACACGCTGAAGAACGTGGTGCTCGCGGTCACCCTGCCCACCGGGGAGCGCCAGCTGGTGGTCATCGGGGTACCTGGCGATCGCGCCGTGGACCTGAAGCGCGTCGAAGCGAACATCGGGTCCTTCCTCCCCATCGGCGGCGAGATCGGCCTGGAAGCGGCCAACGACGACGACCTCAAGAAGCAGCCGCTCATCGTCAAGGGCTACCTTGGCCCGGGGCTGTCGCTGGACGAGCCCCTGCTGGGAGCCGAAAGCACCACGAAGCTCCTGTACCTGGTGGATCCCCGGGTGGTCCGCGGCACAGCGTGGATCACCGGCGCAAACGAGGCCGGCAAGCATGTCTTCGGCCTGGTGGCAGGCCGGGACTTCACGTGGGACGGCGTCATTGAGTGCACCGAGGTCCGCGAAGGCGATCCCGCCCCGGACGGCTCCGGCCCGCTGGAGACCGCCCGGGGCATCGAGATGGGGCACATCTTCCAGCTTGGCCGCAAGTATGCGGAGGCCCTGGAGCTGAAGGTCCTGGACCAGAACGGCAAGCAGGTCACCGTAACCATGGGCTCCTACGGCGTGGGTGTCACCAGGGCTGTGGCGGCGCTGGCTGAGTCGAACCACGATGCCAGGGGCCTGGTGTGGCCGCGCGCTGTTGCGCCCGCAGACGTCCACGTGGTGGCCGTGGGCAAGGGCGAGGAGATCTTTGCCACCGCCGAGCGGCTGGCAGCCGACCTTGAGGCAGCGGGCCTGGATGTCCTGCTCGACGACCGGCCGAAGGTTTCGCCCGGGGTCAAGTTCGGTGACGCTGAACTTGTAGGCGTTCCCACCATCCTGGCTGTTGGCCGCGGCCTGGTGGACGGTGTGGTCGAGATCAAGGACCGCCGTAGCGGTGACGCGGAAAACGTGGCGGTGGACAAGGCAGTTGACTACGTAGTCAACGCTGTCCGCACCAGCTGACCGGCAGTGGAGTCCGGACTCGAATCCCTCGGGCTGACAACGCTCCTCTTGATTGTGCTGGCCGGTTTCGCCGCCGGGTGGGTTGATGCAGTGGTGGGCGGGGGCGGGCTGATCCAGCTCCCGGCCCTGCTGCTGGTCCCGGGGATCACCCCCGTCCAAGCCCTGGCGACGAACAAGATGGGGTCCATCTTTGGCACCGCCACCAGTGCTGCCACCTACTACCGGCGGGTGGGTCCGGACCTCAGGACGGCGCTGCCCATGGCCGTGATCGCCTTGGCGGGAAGCTTCGGCGGCGCCGTCCTGGCAGCTACCCTGCCCGCCACTGTCTTCAAGCCAATCATCGTCACGGCGCTGGTCGCCGTCGCGCTTTTCACGGCACTGAAGCCGGACGTTGGCGGCGTCACCGCGTTGCGTCATGATGGCCGCACGCACTACGTGGTTGCCTGCCTGATCGGGGCCGTCATTGGTTTTTACGACGGCCTCATTGGCCCGGGGACAGGCTCGTTCCTGGTCATCGCCCTGGTCTCGGCGATGGGCTACGCCTTCATCGAAGCCAGCGCCAAAGCCAAGATCGTCAACATGGCCACCAACGCGGGCGCACTGCTGTTCTTCCTGCCCCACGGCTCCCTCCTGTGGGGCCTGGGCCTGCTGCTGGGGGCGGCCAATATGGCCGGCGGATACCTGGGAGCCAGGACAGCCGTGAAGCAGGGGAGCCGTTTTGTCCGCGTGGTCTTCCTCCTGGTCGTGTCCGCCCTCATCATCAAGCTTGGCCACGACGTCTGGCAGGAAAACTTCGCCCAACAGGGGTAGCGGGGAGCCGCGTGGCCGCGGGACGGCGCGGCGTCGCATGCGGTTACGCCACATGGCAGAGCCGGAGTCAGCCGGCACCCACCGCTGCGCCGGGCTCCGGCAGGGCGCGGGCTGGCGGCAGTCCTTCCAGGGTTCGCCCGGCAAGGGTGCTGGCTACCCACAGTGATCTCGCCAGGTCGCCGCGGTGGCCGGGCTTCCCTGCGTACCACAGCGCATTGGCCACTTCCCTGGCCACGGCCCATTGCCGGGCAACTTCGGGATCCAGGCCGGCGGCGGAGCTGAAGTCCGCGCAGCGGTCACGCAGGCCGGATTCGGGCTGGTTCAGCGGCAGGTCCTGCAGGCGGTTCCATAACAGCGGTGCCACGCCGAACTCCGGCTCGCCGATCATCGGCTGGGGGTCAATGGCCGCGAACCCGTCCGGCGTCGGCTTTCCGTCGGTTCCACCCAAGCCAGGCCTGGCCAAGATGTTCAGGTAGTGCAGGTCTGCATGGACCAGGACGTCCCGCGCCGACCGGCGGCCCACCGCGCCGCGGGTCTGGCAGACTTCAAGGGCCGCCTCCAGCAGCCAGCGTGGAAAAGGGCGTCCCAGCAGGTCCCAGTCCGCCGGCAGGTCATCGCTCCACTGCTCGGCACGCGCGGCGATGTGCTCGAATTCCCGCCACTGTGGCCGGTCATCGGGAAGGATACCCAGCTGTTTGACCAGTCCGCCCCACACCACCATGGCGTCAGCCATCGGCGCGTTGCTGAGCGGGCGCCCGGCGTCGAGCCTTTCGAGGAGCATGGAACACGTGGCAGCATCCGAGGCTTCCAGCGCAACCGCGCCCTTCCCGTTCCACAGTTCCAGCGCGTGCCGCTCCACCCTCGCTTCGTCGTGGGGGAAGGCGATCTTCAAGGCAGCGGGGGAACCGTCCTCCCGGACCACCGGAATGACCACCGCGCCGTGGCCGTTCCAGGGCACAACGCCGGGACGAAGGCCGGAGGCAAGCCGCCACCGGGCCAGGAGGCTTTCGGCGATGCCGGGCAAGGAAGCCAGCCAGGTCCGGCCTTCAGCGGTGCCGCGGTAGCGCGCCGCGAGGTCCGGAGGGATGGGAAGTTCCGTTGCTTGGCTCATCACGTCCAGCCTACGGGCACGGCCCTGCCCTCCCGGAAGAGGGTGGGCCCTACACGACGCCCGTAGCGCCGAGCAGGCTGCCAATGCTGAACGTGGCCGCGAGGGCCAGGGCGCCGCCCACCACCACCCGGACCGCAGCCCTGGACTTTGAGCCGCCGCCAATCCAAGCGCCCAGGGCTCCTGTCAGGGCCAGCGCCACCAGGACAGCGGCGAAGGTCAGGGGGACGCGGATTTCCGGCGGGGGAAGGAGGATTGCCAGCATTGGGAGGACCGCGCCGATGATGAAAGCCGCGGCTGAAGCGAAGGCCGCATGCCAGGGGCTCACGATGTCCGTTTCGTCGATGTTGAGTTCGGCGGACAGGTGCGCGGCCAGGGCATCGTGGGCCGTGAGCTCTTCAGCGACCTTGCCGGCAGTTTCGGGGCTGAGCCCCTTGGCGAGGTAGATGGCGGTAAGTTCTGCCAACTCCTCTTCCGGTTCCTCAGCCAGCTCCCGGCGTTCCTTCTCTATCAGCGCCCGTTGGCTGTCGCTCTGGCTGCTCACCGAGACGTACTCGCCCAGTGCCATGGAGACCGCTCCGCCTACCAGCCCCGCAGCCCCCGCGGCGAGGATGGGACCGGACTCGGCAGTGGCCCCTGCCACGCCAACCACAATCGCCGCCACCGAGACGATGCCGTCGTTGGCACCAAGGACACCCGCCCGCAGCCAGTTCAGCCTTTGGGCAATGTCGTTGCCGTGCGGCTCGGTCTCCATATGGCGGCGAAGTCCGGGGCTCCCAGCGTCCGCTGTTCCCTGCTCCGTTGCTCCCTGCTCCGCCGGTTCGTGTGCGTCCATGCTCTTCAGCAAACCATCAGAAGCCTTCCGGGGCCACCCGGCCCGGACAGGAAGCGACGCTGCAGGCCGGTCCGGCGGCTTCGGGGGCTGCGGAGGTTGCCTTGGAGTCCCGTAATTGGAAGGAGTATTGCCAGGCCCTGCCGGAGTTTCAGGGTGGGGCTGGAGGTCAGGGCGCTGCCGGCGCGGGTGTGGGGCTGGCCGGAAGATCCGGCAGTTGGTCCTGCTCGAGGAGGATGCCCGGAACCGGGCCCGGATCGCCGCCCCAGTGGGCGGCGCGCCGTGCCGCGGACTGTAGCGCGGCTATGGCCCAGGCCCGCGTGCCGCCGCCGGCAAGGGCAATGACGTCGCCGAAGGCAGGCAGCGACGCCAGCTCCAGGCGGGCAAGCCCGGCACTCGGGACGGCGAGGAAATCGGGGGCCAGTACGTAGCCGGGCTGCTGTGCCTGCGCGGCATCGCATGCGGCCAGGGACTGTGCCGCGGCTTCTTCAGCCAGGTCCTCATGCTCAGCAAGGAAGGCTCCCGCCGGACCGGCGTCGTTGGCTGTGAGCCGGGGCAGTGCCGCCTGGTAGGCATAAACGCTTTGCTGTTCGGCTGCCACGGCTGCTGAGAGCGCAGTGGCAACGGCTGCACCCATCCCGGTTCCGGGTGTGCCCTGTGCAGTTGTTCCCTGCCCCGTAGTTCCCTGCCCAGCAGATGCAGGAACTCCAGCTGGTGCCGGAACCTGGGCCGTGGGAGGCCCAGCGGGCGCCTCTAGAAGGGACGGGCAGGCGGAGGAAGTGGGCGGGGACGTGGGGCTGGCCGCGGGTGCGGCTGCTGTGGTGGATGGGTCGGTGGTTGGGGCGTTGCCGGGTGTCCCTGCGGCTCCGTGGGGCAGCGTCTCCACTGCGATGCCGCCGGCGGCGGCCACGTCCTCCGCGGCCAGCAGCTGGGCGGTGCCGGCACCCGCCAAAAGGCGTGCCATGCCGCCGTCGGCCTTTGCTGCGTCGGCGAGGCGCTGCACTCCGCTGGCGGAGAGCGCGGAGGCGAGCTTTGCAAGGCTGGGCGGCGGGGCCGCTGCCGGCGCAACCGGGGACGCCGTCGCTGGGGACGAGGCCGCGGGAGGCGCCGGCGCTGGGGACGCCGTCGAGGGTTGGGGGAGACCGGAGGGCGAAGCGGGGGCTGGTGCCTCCTGTGCGGGGGAGGATTCCGACGGCGAAAGGAGGGCGCGTGCCTGCAGCGTCAGCAAAGTCACAGTCGAGTCCACGGCGGCTGTTTTTCCGGCAGCATCCGGGGCCGCGCCCACTGCGGCCGCAGCCCCCAGCCGCTCGGCGGCTGCCCGCAGCTCCAGCGCATCGTGCAGGGCGGCCCTCCTGGCCTGCTCGGAGAACGGCGGATCCGCGGGCGGCGGCGGTTCCGCGGGGATCAGGGCAAATCCAAGGCTGAGGACAAGGAGGGCTGTGAACGAAATAACGGCGTACCGGAAATAGCGCAGCTTTGGGCGGTTTTCCCGATTGTCGTCTTTCACAACAGACCATGGTGTCACGTCGAGGGGGAATCCTCGTCCCGCCGGACCGGTAAAATAGCTACGCTAGTACACACAACATCATCTATAGGGAGGCGGCGGGCATCGTGAGCAATTCAGAAGCTACGGCTTCATCGGACCTGACCGGAACGGGTAAGGCTGATGCTTCACCCGCAAACAACCCGGAAGCTGCCCGGCTCCGCGCGCTCCTTGAACCCGCGGTGCAGGCGAACCGCCTGTACCTCGAGGACGTAGCCATCGTGGCGGGTTCCCACCGGGTGGTCCACGTTGTGGTGGACCTGCCCCAGGAGGAAACCGGCGGCGTCGGCCTGGATGTCATTGCGGACATCTCGAAGGTGCTTTCCGACGTGCTGGACAACGACCCCAATGACGACGGCCGCCCGTACGATCTCGAGGTTTCCTCGCCCGGCGTGGGACGCCCCCTGACCGAGCCGCGCCACTGGCACCGCGCCAAGGGCCGCATGGTCAAGGTCAATGTTGTCCAGGGGGACAACGTCACCGGCCGCATCCAGTCGGTGGACGACGACGGAGTGACGATCATCCCGGAGATCGCCGTGAAAAAGGGGATGAAGCCCAAGCAGGGCGATCCCATCAAGCTTCCTTTCGACAGGATCCGCAACGGAAAAGTCGAGATCGAATTCAGCCACCTCTCTGGGGACGGTCTGGAACCGGAACACAATGGACCTTCTGAGGAGGCCTGATGGATATTGACATGAGCGCACTGAGACTTCTGGAGCGTGAGCGTGAAATTCCGCTGGACCTCCTGATCCCCACCATCGAGCAGGCGCTCCTGGTGGCCTACCACAAGTCGCCCGGCGCCTTCGAGAAGGCGCGTGCCGAACTGGACCGCAAGAGCGGCCACGTGACCATCTGGGCTGTGGAGATAGACGACGACGGCGCCCCCATTGGTGAGTTCGAGCACACCCCTGAGGGGTTCGGCCGGATCGCCGCCAGCACCGCGCGCCAGATCATCCTGCAGCGCCTGCGCGACGTTGAGGACGACAACGTACTGGGCGAGTTCAAGGGCCGTGAAGGCGAACTGGTGTCCGGCACCATCCAGCAGGGCAACAACCCGCACATGATCCAGGTCAACCTGGGCTCCGTCGAAGCGCTGCTGCCGCCGCCCGAGCAGGTTCCCGGGGAGAAATACATCCACGGCAACCGGCTGCGCGCCTTGGTCATTGACGTCCACCGTGGTTCAAAGGGCCCGTCCGTCACCCTGTCCAGGTCCCACCCCGGCCTGGTCCGCAAGCTCTTTGAACTGGAGGTGCCGGAGATCGCCGACCGCTCCGTCGAAATCGTGGCGCTGGCCCGGGAAGCTGGCCACCGCACCAAGATCGCGGTCAAGGCAAACGTCCCCGGCATCAACGCCAAGGGTGCCTGCATCGGCGAGATGGGCTCGCGGGTCCGCGCCGTCATGAATGAGCTCAACGACGAAAAGATCGACATCGTCGATTTCAGCGAAAATCCGGCTACCTTCATTGCCAGCGCGCTGTCGCCGTCGCGAGTGAATTCGGTCACTATCACCGATGAGGCGACCCGGTCTGCCCGTGTTGTGGTTCCGGACTACCAGCTCTCCCTGGCAATCGGCAAGGAGGGCCAGAATGCCCGGCTCGCGGCGAAGCTGACCGGCTGGCGCATCGACATCGTCTCCGACGCCGCCCAGGCCCGGGACAACTAAGCAGTTCCCCGAGGGCCCTCCCGCGCCGGAAACGCCCCCGCAGTTTCGGGCAGAACGGCCGGGAGGGGCTAGAATAGTAAAGACCGCGCCTAACGGCCGGCAGCCGTGCGCCTTGGGCGTGCCCATTCCGTTCACCGCGGAGGAGGCCCGTTCGCGGCCAGCAAGTATGAACGTCAGGAAGATGACCGTGCCAGTAGCAAGCGGGAATCAACCGGAGCGTACCTGCATCGGATGCCGAAAGAAGGGGCTGCGGTCTGAGTTACTCCGGCTCGTCGCCGAAGGCAGTGGATCAACCGCTGT
Organism: Pseudarthrobacter sp. L1SW; assembly: GCF_020809045.1. Classification (NCBI taxonomy): domain Bacteria; kingdom Bacillati; phylum Actinomycetota; class Actinomycetes; order Micrococcales; family Micrococcaceae; genus Pseudarthrobacter; species Pseudarthrobacter sp. L1SW. The sequence goes on from NZ_CP078079.1 coordinate 1,466,767, forward strand.
CCTGGTGGATGAACGACGCCGGATGGCTGGCCGGGGTGCATGGCTGCATCCCAGCGAATCGTGCCTGGCTCTGGCCATTAAGCGGCGTGCATTCGGACGTGCCCTGGGGGGCGCAACCGGTACCGCCGCCGTCGAACGCCGGATCAAGTCAGGTGCGGCCGTTGCAGGTGTTCCGGCAACTGCAACACCAACCGTCCAACCTGAAAGCGGGTCAGAAATCTGATGGAAACCCGATGAGTTCCCAGCGATGAGTGCGTAACGATGACAACTTTGTTGCGCTCTGCAATGGGCCCTGCTGCAGTAAACGCGGCTGGGGCCCGCAGTAAGAAGTAGACGGTTCGTGCCTGGCTCGGTGCGGACCGAGACAGGAGAAATGTGGCCAAGGTCCGCGTACACGAGCTCGCCAAAGAGCTCGGTATTACTTCCAAAGATGCAGTGACAAAACTGCAGGAACTGGGCGAATTTGTTCGCTCCGCCTCTTCCACCATTGAGGCCCCCGTTGTGCGGAAGCTGCGCAACGCCTTCCCGGATGCAGCCCCCAAGGCGGCAGCTCCGGCAGCAACACCGGCAGCCGCCCCCAAGGCTCCGGCCCCGGCGGCAGAAGCACGCCCGTCAACCCCCGCTCCCGGACCGGCCGCCCCCAAAGCGCCCGCCCCGCAGGCGCAGGCACAGGCCCCCGCTGCTCCGGCAGCACCGGCACAGCCGGCTGCCCCGGCAGCACCCGCTGCCAGCGCACCCGCAGCTCCGGCCGCCCCTGCCCAGGCAGCTCCGTCCACCGGGGCAAAGCCCGGTGCCCGGCCGGCCCCCAAGGCTGAAACCCCTGCTGCGCCCACCCGCTCCGGCTCAGGCCAGGGTGGTTCGGCGGGCAGTTCTGCACCCCGTCCCGGCGGCCCCCGTCCGGGCAACAACCCCTTCGCTACGTCCCAGGGCATGCCCCGCGGCCGTGGCGGCGACGGTGAGCGCGCTCCCCGTCCCGGCAACAACCCGTTTGCCACCTCCCAAGGCATGCCCCGTCCGGGCGGAAGCCGTACTGACGGCGACCGTCCCGGCGGTCCGCGCCCCGCAGCAGGTGCCGGCGGCCCCCGTCCCGGCGGTCCCCGCCCCGCAGCAGGTGCCGGTGGGCCGCGTCCCGCAGCAGGTGCCGGTGGCCCGCGCCCCGGTGCCGGTGCACCGCGCCCCGGTGGTGCCGGTGGCAACCGTCCTTCTCCGGGCATGATGCCCAACCGCACTGAGCGTCCGGCACCCGCCGGTGCAGGACGCCCCGGTGCCGGTGGCCGTGGTCCCGGACGCCCGGGCGGCGCTCCCGGAACCGGTGGTCCCGGTGGCGGCGGCGGTGCTCCCGCGGGCGGTGGCTTCGGCAAGGGCGGCCGCGGACGCGGCGGCACCCAGGGTGCCTTCGGCAAGGGCGGCGCCGGACGTGGCAAGCAGCGCAAGTCGAAGCGTGCAAAGCGCCAGGAACTTGAGCAGATGAGTGCACCGTCGCTGGGTGGCGTGAGCGTACCCCGCGGCGACGGCAACACCGTTATCCGCCTGCGCCGCGGCTCGTCCATCACGGACTTCGCCGACAAGATCGAGGCAAACCCCGCCGCGCTGGTAACTGTCCTCTTCCACCTCGGCGAAATGGCCACGGCCACCCAGTCGCTGGATGAAGAGACCTTTGCCCTGCTCGGCGAGGAGCTTGGCTACAAGCTCCAGGTCGTCTCGCCGGAGGACGAGGAGCGCGAGCTGCTCTCCACCTTCGACATCGACTTTGATGCAGAGCTCGAAGCCGAAGGCGATGAAGACCTCGAGGCACGTCCTCCGGTTGTCACCGTCATGGGCCACGTTGACCACGGTAAGACCCGGCTGCTCGACGCCATCCGCAAGTCCGACGTCATGGCGGGCGAGCACGGCGGCATCACCCAGCACATCGGTGCCTACCAGGTCACGCACAACCATGAAGGCAGCGACCGCAAGATCACCTTCATCGATACCCCGGGCCACGAGGCGTTCACCGCCATGCGTGCCCGTGGTGCGAAGGTCACCGACATCGCCATCCTGGTGGTCGCAGCGGACGACGGCGTGATGCCCCAGACCGTTGAAGCCCTCAACCACGCTCAGGCGGCCAACGTGCCGATCGTCGTGGCCGTGAACAAGATCGACAAGGAAGGCGCCAACCCGGACAAGGTCCGCGGCCAGCTGACCGAGTACGGCCTGGTTCCCGAGGAATACGGTGGCGACACCATGTTCGTTGAGGTTTCTGCACGCCAGAACCTCAACATTGATGAGCTGCTCGAGGCAGTCCTGCTCACCGCGGACGCTGCCCTGGACATGCGCGCCAACCCGAACAAGGACGCCCGCGGCATCGCGATTGAAGCCAACCTGGACAAGGGCCGCGGTTCCGTGGCCACCGTCCTGGTGCAGTCCGGCACCCTGCGCGTCGGCGACACCATCGTGGCAGGCACGGCCCACGGCCGCGTCCGTGCGATGTTCGACGACGACGGCAGCGCCCTGACCGAGGCCGGCCCGTCCCGCCCCGTGCAGGTGCTGGGCCTGTCCAACGTTCCGCGTGCAGGCGACACATTCTTCGTGACCGCTGACGAGCGCACCGCCCGCCAGATCGCCGAGAAGCGTGAAGCTGCGGACCGCAACGCCGCCCTGGCCAAGCGCCGCAAGCGCATCAGCCTGGAAGACTTCGACCAGGCCGTCGCCGAAGGCAAGATCGACACCCTCAACCTCATCCTCAAGGGTGACGTGTCCGGTGCCGTGGAAGCCCTCGAAGACGCCCTGCTCAAGATCGACGTCGGCGAAGGCGTGCAGCTGCGCGTCATCCACCGCGGCGTTGGTGCCATCACGCAGAACGACGTCAACCTGGCAACAGTGGACAGCGCCGTCATCATCGGCTTCAACGTCAAGCCTGCCGAGCGCGTTGCCGAACTGGCAGACCGCGAAGGCGTGGACATGCGCTTCTACTCCGTCATCTACTCGGCAATCGATGACATCGAGATGGCGCTCAAGGGCATGCTCAAGCCGGAATACGAAGAAGTCCAGCTGGGCACCGCCGAGGTCCGCGAGGTCTTCCGCTCCTCCAAGTTCGGAAACATCGCCGGCTCGATCGTCCGCTCGGGTGTTATCCGACGCAATTCGAAGGCCCGCATCAGCCGCGACGGCAAGATCATCGGTGACAACCTCACCGTTGAGACGCTCAAGCGCTTCAAGGACGACGCCACCGAGGTCCGCACGGACTTCGAGTGTGGTATCGGCCTTGGATCGTACAACGACATCAACGAAGGCGACATCATCGAGACCTTCGAGATGCGTGAGAAGCCGCGCGTCTAGGTTGTTCGTTTAGGCGGGGCTGCCTCCGAGTTTGGGGGGCGCCCCGCCCCTACGCTGGGCGGCAACGGATCTGCGATCCCTTGCCGCCCAGCTTCGGCAGGCCCGATGCCACTCCCGGGCGCCCCCCAAACTCTCCGGCATCGTCCCTGGCTCACCACGGTGCGCGGCCGCGGCGGCAACGTACAAGCCGAACTGTCCCTGCCGCCGTCGTACGTCCCATATTTTTTCTTCTTTTAGGAGTTGTTCATGGCTGATCCGGCACGTGCTGCCAAGTTGGCGCAGCGGATTAAGGTTGTTGTTGCTGAGGCCCTGGGCCGGAAGGTTAAGGATCCCCGGCTGGAGGGCATTACTGTTACCGATGCCCGGGTGACCAACGATCTGCAGCATGCCACCATCTACTACACCGTCTTCGGCGACCAGGCTGTCCAGGCTGATGCTGCCAAGGGACTGGAGAAGGCCAAGGGTGTGCTTCGGCAGGAGGTCGGGCGGAACATTACCGTCCGGCTGACGCCAAGCCTTGAGTTCGTGGCCGACCAGGTTCCCGTGGTTGCCTCCAACCTGGAGGAGTTGCTGCGGGAGGCCAAGAAGCGTGACGCCGAGGTTGCCGCACTGGCTGCCCAGGCCAAGCACGCCGGCGACGCCGATCCGTACAAGAGTGACGCGTCCGCCGATGTGGAGATCGACGAGGACGACTTCGACGAAGAGGACCTCGACCTCAATGACAGCGGGGAACTCGACGAAGACGGCCACAAGTAACCGTCAGCACAGCAGAAGGCCCGGACCGCCACGTGGTCCGGGCCTTCTGCTTCCCAGAAAACTGTTCCGCCGGCTAGCGAAGGTCAGCTTCGATGACCTTGCCGGCCGGGGGCCCTGCGGGCGCCCCGCCGGGACCCGGTGGGGGGCCACTCAGTGCGTTGGCTGTGGCGTACAGCGTGCCGCCGCGGATTTCGACGTCGGCCGGCGATTCCACAGCGAGGAATTCGGTCCGGTGTCCCTTCGATGCGATGAACCTCAGGATCTGGTTGCCGAAGAGCGATGCAGCATACACGTCGCCGTTATTCGCCACCGCCAGCCCTGTCGGGCTGAGGATGTAGTCGACCCAGAGCTTCGTCTTGCCGGTCCACGGATTGACCTTGAAGATCGCGCCGCGGTCACCCAGCGATGGAACCTCGGGGCCGCCGGGCAGGGACGAAACGTACAGCCAGCCATCCGGCCCCATCTCCACATCCGTCGGAACAGGTTCAAACGCGTACTCGAACCCTGCGCAGGCTGGTGCGCCCAAGGTATCCGCAGCCTTTGCCGTAAGCACTGCGGGCCGGGGCGGCAGGACCGCCAGCGTGGTGACGTCGCCCGAGCTGATGTTGACCTTCAGGATCGCGTTGGCTCCGGCATCGGCGACATACGCCGTGTTGGCCTGGACATAGGTTGCGTACGGGTTTGAATCCAGCGCGCCTGTGTACTGCGGCGGTGGGGCGTCCGGGATTCCTGCGGCTTCCTTAAGGCATTGCTCGCTCGTGCCCGGGGCGAAGCCGTAGTGCTGGGCTGCGTCGGGGTTGGTGCTCCGCTCGTACTCTGCGAGGTTAGCTATTGTCTTTGCCTCGCCCCGCGGGCTGATCGACTTCAGGTAACCTCCCAATTCGGCAGGTACACCTCGGCCGGCGCCCTTGGCTTCAAGGAAGAAGGCCGTGGCGCCGCGTGTTTCCACCCCCGCCACGCCCCAGCCTTTCGGAGCCTCGTAAACGGTTTCAACCGTCTTGTCCCGGCCTATGCGGCTGAGCTTCCCTGCGAAGTCCTGGGTGACATAGACGGACTTGTTTGTTCCTACGGCCAGATGCAGGGGCGAAACGAGGCTGTCTGCCAGGGTGTCATAGTCCTGGGCCTCGTCGCGGGCCCAGGACGGAGCCGCCGGTGCGATGACGGCTGCAGCCGCCACGCAGGCGATGATGGCTAGCTTTCTCTTCATTGAGTACTCCGGGGTTGGCGCCCAGTAGCGGGCCGGGTTAAGAAGCCTCGGTAGAGGTAATAATTCGGGGACCCCTGGCCGCCAGAGTATGCCTCCTCCAGCCGGTTTGTCGCCGCGATTTCCCCCTATTCCGCCCCCTATTTCGTCCCCTAACGCCAGCCCCTTGGCTAGGATCTAGCTATGACCCAGCCGAATGACACTGACCACACCGCGAAGTACTTAGAACAGGCCGTGGAACTGGCCACCCGGAACGTCGGCGAAGGAGGAGGGCCCTTCGGTGCGCTGGTGGTCACGGCGGACGGGCGCGTGCACGAAGGCGTCAACCGCGTCACCCGCGACAACGATCCCACCGCGCATGCCGAAGTGGTGGCCATTCGGGCTGCAGCCGCGGCCATCGCCAACTATGACCTTCACGGCGCGGTGCTCTATGCCAGCTGCGAACCCTGCCCGCTCTGCCTGGCCTCCGCGCTCTGGGCCAGGATCGACCGCGTCTATTTCGCCGCGGACCGCCATGGCGCCGCGGCGGCCGGTTTCGACGACGCCGTCTTCTACGACTACTTCAACGGGACCCGGCCGGAACTGCTGCCGGTCACCAGGGGCGACATCACGTCGTCGGACGCGCCGTTCCAGGCGTGGGGGGCGTTCGCAGACAAAAAGGAGTACTAGGAATGGACGTTGCACTCACCACCTGTCCGGCCTGCGGGAAGACCAACCGGGTCCCGGCGCAGGCGGCCGGCCGGCCGCGGTGCGGCAATTGCAAAGCGGACCTGCCGTGGATCGTGGCGGCGGGGGACGCGGACTTTGCCGCGGTCGCGGAGCAGTCACCCGTTCCGGTGCTGGTGGACTTTTGGGCGGACTGGTGCGGCCCCTGCCGGATGGTCAGTCCTGCGCTGGACAAGCTGGCCAGGGAACGGCCGGGCCGGATCAAGCTCGTCAAGGTGGATGTTGACAAGTCACCGGGCTTGTCCCGCAGGTTCGACGTGCAGGCCATTCCCACGTTGATGGTCCTGGTGGACGGCAAGGTGGCAGCGCGCCAGGCCGGGGCAGCCCCCGCGGAGGTATTGCGGACGTGGCTGGACGGGGCGCTGTCCGGGACCCGGAGCTAGCGGGCTGCACTGCCCGGCCCTTCAGCCGTGGCGGCCGGGCAGCCGGTTCAGGCCCTCCACAAGGTCCTCCTGCTTTCCGCACAAAGCAACCCGGACCCAGCCCTCGCCGATGGAACCGAATGCAGTCCCGGGCGCCAGGGCAACGCCCGCGTCCGCGAGGAAGCGGCGGACCCAACTGCGGACGTCCCCTCCGCTGGCGTGGGAAACATCCGCCCATAAATAGAAAGCGCCCTGTGCCTTCAGGTAGGGGATTCCCTTGGCATCGAGAACCGCACATGCGGCGTCCCGGTTCGCCCGGTAATGGCGGTGCGCGTGCTGGACATAATCCTGCGGCCCGGTCAGGGCAGCGAGCGCGGCGTACTGCGACGGTGATGCAACGCAGGAGACGATCGCCTCCATCACGTTATCCATCTCCTGCTTAATCCCCGGCGGGCAGATCAGCGCCCCGATCCGCAGCCCGGTGAGCCCGTACGTCTTGGACAGGGTCAGCGAAGTGAACACGCGCGCATCAGCCGGCGTGTCGCCGTCGAACCTGGCGGGGCTGATGTGCGGCACGTCGTAGGTGAACGCCTCGTAGCACTCGTCTGAAATGACCCACAGGTCATGCCGGCGTGCCAGGACCATCAGGTCGCGGGTCAGGTCCTCGGCCAGCACGGCGCCGAGCGGGTTGGAAGGGGAGTTGAGGACCAGCACCCGGGTGCGGTCCGTGACCAGTGCCTCGATGTCGCCGGGCCTGGGCTGGAATCCGTGCTCCGGGTACAGCGGGTAGCCCACGGGAACAGCGTTCAGGAGGCGGCTGGTCATGGCAAACGTGGGGTAGCCAGGATTGGGGACCAGGATTTCGTCACCGGGGGAGAGCAGCAGGCTCATGGCGAAGTGCAGGCCCTGCTGCGCCCCGTCCACCACGTAGACCCTGTCAGCGGCAACATCAATGCCCTGCTGCTCCCGGAAGCGGGCCGCGAAGGCCTCGCGCAACCCCGGGATGCCCGCGTTGGGCGTGTAGTTGGTCTCGTCCCGGTCCAGGCAGGCCATGCCGGCGTCCAGGACGTGGCGGGGGAGCGGAAAGCCGGGTTCACCGATGCTGAGCACCAGGGCACCGGGAGTCCGCCACGCGGCCTCGGTAATCTCGCGGATCTGGTTGACGGGCACGTCGCGGACATGGGCGGCAAGCTCAGGCATGCCTGCCATCCTAGCTGGCGCCAGGTTTGCCGCACGGCCCTGGCGTCGCGGGTGCGCGGGGGCGCCAACCAGCGCCGATATACTGGGAGGCGTGCTTTCTGGACTGGTGATAGTGGACAAGCCGCAGGGATGGACCAGCCATGATGTGGTTGGCCGGATGCGGCGCCTCGCAGGTACCCGGAAAGTAGGGCATGCCGGAACCTTGGATCCCATGGCCACGGGCGTCCTGGTAGTGGGCATCAACAAAGCCACCCGCCTGCTCACGTATATCGTGGGCACTTCCAAGACCTACACCGCCACCATCCGCCTGGGCCAGTCCACAGTCACGGACGACGCCGAGGGCGAGGTCACCGCGACGGCAGGCACATCGGCGGTAAGCGAGCAGGCAATCCACGACGGCGTCGCAGCGCTTACCGGGGACATCCAGCAGGTGCCCAGCAGCGTCAGCGCCATCAAGGTCAACGGGGAACGGGCCTATGCGCGGGTCCGCTCCGGTGAGGACGTGAAGCTTGCCGCCCGCCCCGTCACCATCCACCGCTTCGAGGTGCACGCCATCCGCCGGGACCGGGAAGCGGACGTCATGGACCTGGATATCACCGTGGAATGCTCCTCCGGGACCTACATCCGCGCCCTTGCCCGCGACCTGGGCAACGCGCTGGGAGTGGGCGGACACCTCACCGCGCTCCGCCGGACGCACGTGGGCCCGTACTCCTTGGAGCAGGCGCGAACGCTGGAACAGCTTGCCGAGGAGCTCAACGTCCTGGACATGGCCGACGCCGCACGGGCGCTGATGCCCAACCGCGAGCTCAGCCCTGAGGAAACCACCGAAATCTCGTTCGGACGGCGGATCGCTGCCGGCGCCGCCCCCGGCAGCCCCGCCGCGGCCACCGCCGACCACCCCGCAGCCGCCTTCGCGCCAGACGGAAGCCTGGTAGCGCTCCTGGCCGATGCCGGCAACTTCGCCAAGCCCGTGCTGGTGTTTGCCCCCGGCAACGGCAGTGCCACGGTCCAGGACCTCGGTGAACGCTGACCGTGGACGCGTATTTCTACATCATCCTGGTGGTGGGGCTCCTGTCCACGGGCGTGTGCCTTGCGGCAGGAATCCTCAAAAAGGCGCCGAACGACGTCACGATCCTGTCCGTGGCCGCGGTGGAGGTTGCCCTCCTCGTGTACCTGGTGGGCTCCATTATCCGGGTCATCGCCGGCGAACCCATCGCCGGTGAGGCATGGGAATTCTGGGGCTACCTGGTCACGGCAATGCTCCTGCCGCCGGCCGCCGTCTACTGGTCCATCCTGGAGCGGACCAGATGGAGCAACTTTGTCCTGGCCGCCGTCGGCGTCACCGCGCTGGTGATGGCCGCCCGCATGAACCAGATCTGGTACTGAAGTGGAAGAAGCACGCAACATGAAAGACCAGCGAACAACAGACGCCGGACAAAACACCACGGGCAACAGCCGAGCCGCCGCCAACAGCCGCAACACCGGCCCCGGCCGCCTGCTGATCGCCGTGTATGCCGTGTTCGCCATCTCGGCGTCCGCCCGTGCCGGATACCAGATCCTCACCAAGTTTTCCGAAGCTCCGCTGGCCTACCTGCTGTCCGCCTTCGCGGCCCTTGTATACGTGGTGGCCACCATCTCGCTCGCGAAGGCCGGAAGCACCTGGTTCAAGGTTTCGGTGGCCGCGGTGCTGGTTGAACTGGTGGGCGTGCTGGTGGTGGGCGCCCTGAGCCTCTTCGATCCCGTCCAGTTTCCGCACGAAACCGTCTGGTCGCTGTTCGGCAGGGGCTACGCCTTCATTCCGTTGCTGCTGCCGATCCTGGGCCTGGTGTGGCTGTACCGGCGGCGCCCTGACCGTGTTGCCTAGAAGCCGTTCCGCCTATTTCTCAGTCAGGGCCCACAGAACGGCCTGAAGGGTCTTCAACAGCTGGTCGGTCGCGGCGCGGGATTCCGGGTGGTGGTGTCCGTAGGTGCTGTGCAGTTCGGCTACATTCAACCTCTCAAGTTCGATAGCGTCTTCGTAGCGGAAGGGATCCGGCAAGGTTCTGCCCAGCTCAAGGTCACTAAGGTGGTCGGGGAACGGGAGTTGTTCCGACAGGATGCCAAGCACGTGTCGGTATGCTGCGGGTACGTGTTCAGGCCGCCCGCCGTCGCGCAGGGCTTCCGCGAGTGTCTGCAGCATAGGGAGAACGCTGTTCAGTCCACCGCCGGTCCGGGCATGGTCGTCGACGGCAGCCTCGAGGATCTCCCCGGCTTCCCGTGCCTGACCATCGTCGAGGAGTGCTGTTGCGAGGCTGCACCGGATTCGTATGGTGTCGCTGTGTTCCGCTCCCAAGAGCCGGGTCGACTCCACAACGTTCCACCGCAGCAATTCGAAAGCCTCCTCGCGCCGGTCCTCTTCGTAGAGGCTGCCGGCATAGTCGTTACGAGCCGCCAGAAGCCTCACATCGTCGGGGACAAGCTGTTGGGCCAGCTCGTAGTTTGAGCGGAACGAACTTTTCGCCTCGAGGCTTCCCAGTTCCTGCTGGAGGTGAGCCAATTCCATGCGCGATTCCAGGGATTCAGGGGTGTCGGCTCCGTCAATGTCCACCTGCGCAGCGATCAGGGCCTCATAGTGGGCCACAGCATCACCTGGTTTGTCGGACCGAAGGCATAAGCGGGCCAGGGACTGCCGGATGGGGACGGTTTGCGGGTGCGCCAAGCCCACCGCCGCCTCCTGGCCTGCGAGCAGCAGGCTGAAGCGTATTATGGCTTCCTCGTCCTTGCCGGCGGAAGCCAGGGTGTCGGCTAGGGCAAACTGATGGTCGGCGATAATCGCGCTGTCACTCGATTCCATTTGGACCCGGTCCAAGGCCTGGCGCCGCAACGAGACCAGGGCTTCCCACTCGCCCTGCAGCTCAAGCAGGTTGGCGAGGGTTGCCTGCGATTCAAGTGCCTTCTCGTGGAGGTAGCCAAGCCGCTGTCGGCGGTCTTCGTTGAAACTGGTGGCTTCCTGCGTGGCCGCCCGGGTCTCCCCGAACATTATGTGCGCCGCAATGACGGAGGTCTCGGCGTCAATCGACTCGTTGCTGTCCGGACCGCTCGCTGAACGCCATGCCTGAAGCAGACGGTGCCGGACCGCCAATGCCTGCTCCGGAACCTCCAAACCCTCGCACCACTCAGCCAGGTCATTCATCGCGTCGATAGTCTGCCGGGCAGATGCACCGAAGGCTGACTCAACCCGATCTACCCAGCATGTGGTCAGCGCCAGTGCCGATTCCCAATCGCCCGACTCGTATACGTTGCGGGCGTAGAGCGAGAGCATTTGGAGGCTTTCGGCATCACCTTCGCCGTACGCAGCTATCTGGGTTTGCAGCACGTTGCGCAAAGCGGGCAACGCACTTTCGTGCTCCCCGGCCTTGAAAAGTTGCCGGGCTGCGCTCCAACTGTTCTTAATGACTGCCCGGTCCGATTTCCCCCGCTTCCTGGCTAAGAGGCGCGCAACGTAACTGTACTGATCGGCCGCTTGACGGTGCTGCTTCAACCAGCCAAGGGCGTGGGCCACCACTGTCTCTGAATCCACCGTTGCCTGGTGATCATCACCCAGGAAGCGCCGGCGCCCATCCGCAGCGAGGAGGGCAAATTCCAGGCACTCTTGATGTTCCTTCGCCCAACTCAGGCCGGCGGCCAGGATGTGGTGGGCCCAGTACCTCATCAGGTGCCCGTCACCAAAAGCGTCCATTGCCGTCCCGTGAATCCTGCGCCTCAGCACTGTTGCGGCTGGTATCTGGCCTGTCTCGACGAGCCGTTCGGCCAGTGACTCCTGGCAAAACAGCGTAGTGGGGTGCGCATGACCATACGCTTCAACGCAGTCTTCGCTGATTTTGGCATGGAACTCCAAGGCTTCCTGCTTTGAGCCCGACAGCCAAAGGTGCGCGACAAACTCCAGCCTCGCCTCCGTCACCTGCGCATGCCTGCCGCCCAGGATGCCGGACGCGGCGTCAATGGCTTCTTGGAGGATGGCCATAGCCTCGCGGTATTCCCCGATTTCCCTCAGTTGGAGGCAGAGGTTTGTGGCCGATCTCAAAGTCGACAACTGCCCGGGGCCGGATGTCCGCAGCCGGGCACCGTACACGTCCCGATGGAGTGCTGCACTTTCGGCATACCGCCGAACGGCGCCCAAGGCGTTTGCGTAGTTGTTGCGGAAGCTCAAGAGGGCAGAGGAATCAGGTTCATAAATGCCGACGGCTGCAAGGAGCAAATCCTCATAAAGCCTAATGGCTTCGTCGTTCCGGCCAAGGGCGGAAAGAGCCATTCCCACGCCGTTGCGCGCAAGCAGGGTTTCCCGGCGTCCGGGACCGCTCAACCGAAGTCGGGCGTGGTAGAGCTGTTCATAAATGGATAGAGCAGCCGGGCCATCGGAGAGGGCGCGGTGCCGCGCGCCGATGCTGTCCAGGCTCTCCAAGGTGTCGTCATGGTCCGGGCCGAGCGCTTGCATGCGCAGCCCGTGTATCTCCTGGTGGAGCTTCAAGGACTCCACGTCGCGGGACACCGCACCCAGGGCTTCAGCGTGTTCATTGCCCAAAGTAAGGGTGAGCGGGTGTTGCGCACCCAGCACTTCCCTTGCCAGGCTGAAGAGCTGTTTCGAGGGGGCAACCAACGTGTGCCTGAGTCCGGCTTCACTGGTGACGGTAAGGAGCGCAATTTGGGCGGTGAACACATCGGGGTGTTCCGGGCCATGCTGTGCCGTAAGCATGCGGACCCTCTTTTGCGCCCGTTCCATAGCATCCACGATTGGCCCCCAAATCTATGTGTGTGCGCGACCCGTACCAGGGCTCCGCTAGCTCAGTGCAACAGTAACTGAACTGAAACCCTGGACCGCTGCACCTGGGCGCCCTCGCCTGTCGATGCCAGCGGAAGCGGTGGCTTGCGACAAGGAGGACTGCCGTCGTGACTCTTGGCCGTCTTCGTTCAGGCTTCCCTGCGCCCCGAATGGACGCTTTGGGTGCGTTTGATGCTGAAGCTTGCCGAAATACATGAACTCTGCTTCACTATTGCGTGTGGAGGGGAGTATCCCCGAATGCTTCGTCGTCAGTCCGGCCGCCCCTGAGCGGCCCGGCGAAGCAGGCTCCTGCGGGAGCCGGGAAAGACCTCCGGTTGGTTAATCTGACTGGAAGTGGGTTCCCTGATGAACGTTCCCCTGTGGGGCTGGCTGGCTGTCCTTCTCTTTATCGTCCTGATGCTTGCGATTGACCTCTTTGCCCACCGCAAAGCACACGTGATCGGCGTGCGGGAAGCAGCGCTCTGGTCCGCCGTCTGGGTGGCCTTTGGTGTTGGCTTCGGTGTCATGGTGTGGCAGGTGTTCGGTGCCGAGTTCGGCCAGCAGTACTTTGCCGGCTACCTGATTGAAAAGTCCCTCGCCGTGGACAACGTGTTTGTTTGGGCCATCATCTTCACGTACTTCGCCGTACCGCGGGAGTACCAGCACCGCGTCCTGTTCTTCGGCGTCCTGGGGGCACTGGTGTTCCGGGGCATTTTCATTGCGGCCGGTGCGGCGATTATCGCCAGCGCAGGATGGGTGCTCTACCTGTTCGCAGCCTTCCTGCTCATCACCGGCTACCGGATGATCCGGCACCGGAACGACCATGTTGATCCGGAGAAGTCCCGGGCGCTGATGTTTTTCCGCCGGCATGTGCCCATGACGGATGACTTCCACGGGCAGCGGTTCCTGATCCGGCGCCGCGGGGTCCTGCTGGCCACTCCGCTGCTTGCGGTCCTGGTCCTCGTCGAGGTGACGGACATCATCTTCGCCGTTGACTCCATTCCTGCCATCTTCGCCGTTACCGATGACGTGTTCCTGGTGTTCACTGCGAACGCGTTCGCCATCCTGGGCCTTCGTGCCATGTATTTCCTCCTGGCGGACCTGATCCACCGGTTCATCTACCTGAAGACCGGCCTGGCGCTCGTCCTGATCTGGGTGGGCATCAAGATGTTCCTGAAGATCGATGTCTTCTACATCCCCACTCCGGTTTCCCTCGCAGTGATTGCCGCGATCCTTGCCGTGTCGGTAGCGGCCAGCCTGTGGGCGACACGGGGCCAGGAGCGCCGGGCCCTGCCCCGGCCTGAGCGCGCGCCGTTTGGAACCGCCTCCCCCGAGGACCTGGAGGCCTTGGAACCGCTGTGGCGGCGCAGGGAGCCAAACAGGTCGGAGCATCTGTGACACCGAACCAATGGAGCGTCCATGACAGCTGAACGTGCCGCCGCGAGCCGTCAGGAGGCGCCAGGTCCAGGCAGGCCTGCCCGGCCCGCCTGGACCTTCCTCACCAACCACGGGCATGTCCTGCTGTCCGTGGCACGGGAGCCCGACATCCTGGTTACGGATATCGCGGAGCGGGTGGGCATCACCACCCGGGCCGCCCTGCAGATCCTCAAGGACCTCGAAACTGCGGGCTATCTGCAACGGACAAGGGTAGGGCGCAGAACCCACTACACCATCCGGCCCCACCAGCACTTCCGGCATCCCTCCACTGCGGCGCAGGAAGTGGACGGCCTGATCCGCCTGTTCACAGAGCGTGCGCCGGGCGGTGGTCCGGCGGCGCGGGCGGAACCGTAACAGCCACCACCTGCATGCTTTGCCGGCGTCCGGCCGGACCGCCGAATGCAGGTAATCTTAGAGAGTTCCGCGGCCGGCACCGGCCCGGACACTGATACTTGCAAGCGGTTAAGGCGAGGGTGATGGTCTACATCTGGAACGATCCGTCCGAGGTCCCGGCGGACTTCGGCCCATCTGTGGTCACCATCGGAAACTTCGACGGCGTGCACCGGGGACACCAGCAGGTCCTGTCCGAGCTGGTGCGCACGGCACGGATCACAAAGTCCAAAGCGGTTGTTGTCACCTTCGATCCGCACCCTGCCCTGGTTCACCGCCCCGAGTCCGCGCCCGAGCTGATCATGGGGCTGCAGGACAAGCTGGAGGCGTTGGGGGAGTTGGGCCTGGACGCCATCCTGGTCATGAAGTATTCACTGGACCTGGCCAGCCTCACCCCTGAGGAATTTGTGGAGCAGTACCTGGTGGACTGCCTGCACGCCGGCCATGTTGTTATCGGCCACGACGTACGCTTCGGCCGCGGCAACTCAGGGGACCTGGACACCATGAAGGCCCTCGGCCAGAAGTTCGGGTTCGAGGTGCAGGTGATCAGCGAGTTCGGCTCCGAGGGTTACCCCCTGCATGACGACGACGGGACGGACCGCCGCTGCTCCTCCACCTGGGTGCGGGAAGCCCTCCAGGAGGGAGACGTTGCCACGGCTGCCGCCGTGCTGGGCCGTCCGCACCGCATGCGCGGCGAGGTTGTCCATGGGGCCGCCCGCGGCCGTGCCCTTGGTTTCCCCACCGCCAACCTTGCCAGCAACGCCAGCGGCCTGGTCCCTGCCGACGGGATCTACGCCGGGTGGCTGGTGGACCAGGCTGGAACGCGGTGGCCTGCGGCAATCTCCGTGGGTTCCAACCCCACATTCGACGGCGTCAGTCGCCAGGTGGAGGCCCACGTGATCGACCGGCCCAAGGAGGACGTGGAGGACTTCGATCTCTACGGCCAGACAGTAGTCGTGGAATTTGTAGCCCGGCTGCGGGGCATGGTGGCCTACCGTGGGCCGGAGGCACTCGTGGAGCAGATGCGCCTGGACGTCATCCAGGCCCACGGGCTGCTGGCCAGGCGCTAGGGCGCCACCAACGAAAGGCTGTACCCGTGTCCGTCGAGAAGAACACCCGGAAGCTGGACAAGGGGATTGTCCGCGACTTCAGCTCACGGATGAGCTACGCGTCCTACCTGCAGCTGCCAACCCTCCTGAGCGCGCAGCAGCCGGTCAGCAAGCCCGAACACCACGATGAACTTCTCTTCATCATCCAGCACCAGACCACCGAGCTGTGGCTGAAGCTGGTGCTGCATGAACTGCGCAGCGCCGCGGCGTGGCTTCGCGCAGATGACCTGGGGTCGGCGCTCAAGGGCATTGCCCGGGTGAAGCACATCCAGAAAACGCTGACCGAGCAGTGGTCCGTGCTGGCCACCCTCACCCCCACCGAGTATTCCCAGTTCCGCGGGTTCCTTGGCAATTCCTCCGGCTTCCAGTCGAGCCAGTACCGCGCTGTGGAGTTCGTGCTGGGCAACAAGAACCGAAAGATGCTCCCGGTGTTCGAGTCGGACCCGGAGGCGCACGCCATGCTGGAGGAACTGCTGGCAGCACCCAGTATCTACGACGAATTCCTCGCCTACCTCGCCCGGCAGGGCTTCGACGTGCCGGCGTCGGTCCTGCAACGGGACGTCACGAAGGCACACGAGTACACCCCGGAACTGGTGCCGCTGTTCAAGCACATCTATGAGAACGCCGCGGACAACTGGGGCGCGTACGAGGCGTGCGAGGAACTGGTGGACCTTGAGGACAACTTCCAGCTGTGGCGTTTCCGGCACCTGCGGACCGTCCAAAGGACCATCGGGATGAAATCCGGAACGGGCGGATCCAGCGGCGCCGCGTTCCTGCAGAAGGCCCTCGAGCTGACCTTCTTCCCGGAACTTTTCGCAGTCAGGACGGAGATCGGACAATGACCATCCAAGGGGAGAACCCAGCTGCACCAGCGGAGGCGCCGTTGCAGCAGCGCGCCGCCGACCTCGACCGGGAGGATCCGCTGGGGCACTGCCGCGGTCACTTCATCGGCACGGACACACCCCTGTCCTACCTGGACGGAAACTCGCTGGGCCGGCCGCTGAAGCGCACTGCCGAGGACATCGCCGCCTTCATCCGCGACGACTGGGGTGGGCGGCTCATCCGCGGCTGGGACGAGCAGTGGCTGGCCCTGCCGCAGTCCATCGGCGACCAGCTGGGACGGGCAGTGCTGGGCGCCGCGCCGGGCCAGACCATCATCGCCGACTCCACCACCGTGGTGCTCTACAAGCTGATCCGTGCAGCCCTTGCCGCTGTAGCGGATCCGGACCGCAACGAACTGGTCCTTGACACTGAAAACTTTCCCACGGACCGGTACCTCGTCGAGGGCATTGCCCTTGAAGAGGGCCTGACCCTGCGCTGGATCCAGGCGGATCCGGCCGCGGGGGTGACCGTTGACCAGGTGCGCGAGGCAACGGGGCAGCGCACCGCCGTCGTACTCCTCAGCCAGGTCGCCTACCGCTCGGGCCATTTGGCGGACCTTCCCGCCATCACCGCAGCAGTGCACGACGCCGGGGCCCTGGTGGTGTGGGATCTTTGCCATTCGGCGGGGTCGGTGGAGATCGACCTGGACGGTGCCGACGTGGACTTCGCGGCCGGCTGCACCTACAAGTACCTTAACGGGGGTCCCGGCTCGCCTGCCTTCGCCTACGTCAATGCCCGGCACCTGCCCGCGCTGAACCAGCCCATCTGGGGCTGGATGGGGCGGAAGGACGCCTTCGGGATGGCTGCCGGCTATGAGCCGGCGCCGGGGATCCGGGGGTTCCTCAGCGGGACGCCGGCGATCTTCGGGATGCTGGCGATGCGTGGAACCCTGGACCTGATTGAGGAAGCCTCCATGGCTGCCATTCGGGCTAAATCGGAGAAGCTCACAGCCTTCGCCGTCGAGGTGTTTGATGCCTGGCTGGCGCCGCTGGGAGCTGAACTTGCCTCACCGCGGGATCCCGCAGAACGCGGCAGCCACATTACGGTGGACCATCCGGATTTCACCAAGGCAACGGTGGAGGCGCTGTGGGAAGGCGACGTCATCCCGGACTTCCGCGCCCCCCGCGGTATCCGCGTAGGCCTGTCGCCGCTGAGCACCAGCTTCCGGGAGGTTCTCCAGGGCATGGAGGCGATGCGGGACCGCCTGCAGGGATAACGACGCCCCCAGCAGCGACCGACGGAGTGCTGTTTCGACAACATTAGGCAGTGGCCGGTAAACTGAACGATGGATCCGGCTGCAGTCCGTGGCGGCTGGTTCCTGTTGCGTACGGCCCGCACCGGTTTTCCGGCAGGGGCCGCAGCAGCAGACCCGGCAGTGAGTTACTGACCTGGGCCCTCACGGCACATCCCAAGGAGTTATTGTGGCACTTGACGCCGCTGTAAAGCAGTCCATCATCAAGGAATACGCAACCGGCGAAGGCGACACCGGTTCACCGGAGGTCCAGGTTGCAGTCCTGACCCAGCGGATCAAGGATCTGACTGAGCACATGAAGGAGCACAAGCACGACTACCACACCCAGCGCGGTCTGCTGGCCATGGTTGGTCGTCGCAAGCGCATGCTGAGCTACCTCAAGAAGACTGACATCGCCCGCTACCGTTCGCTCATCGAGCGCCTCGGCCTGCGCCGCTAGTCGGACTTAGGGGCGGCCCCTTCCACCACGGAACGGGCCGCCTTCTTCAAATGAAAAACTAAACAGGAGGATCAACCGCATCACGCATTCGCGGTCCTCGGTAGTGATCCCCGGGAACGGCTTCCTTGAGTGAAGCCCCGGCCCGTGGGTCTCGATCGATGACCGGGTGCAGGGCCAGTAGACAGATGCTGGCTGGGTTGATGCGGCTGGACTTCCGTAAAAATGAAACGGAGGTGACTCTCTTGGAGGGTCCCGAAATCCAGTTCTCGGAAGCAGTCATTGACAATGGCCGTTTCGGCAAGCGCGTAATCCGCTTCGAAACCGGCCGCCTTGCCAAGCAGGCAGCCGGCGCAGCGATGGTGTACATCGACGACGACACCGCGCTGCTGTCCGCCACCACCGCCGGCAAGCACCCGCGTGAAGGCTTTGACTTCTTCCCGCTGACGGTCGACGTCGAAGAGCGCATGTACGCTGCCGGCCGCATCCCGGGCTCGTTCTTCCGCCGCGAAGGACGCCCGTCCACCGAAGCCATCCTGGCCTGCCGCCTGATGGACCGCCCGCTGCGCCCCGCCTTCATCAAGGGCCTGCGCAACGAGGTCCAGATCGTGGTCACCGTCCTGGCGATCAACCCGGACGAGCTCTACGACGTGGTGGCCATCAACGCCTCCTCGATGTCCACCCAGCTGTCCGGCCTGCCGTTCTCCGGCCCCATCGGCGGCGTCCGCGTTGCCCTGGTTGCCGACGAAAACGGATCCCAGTGGGTGGCGTTCCCCAAGCACTCACAGCTGGAGAACTCCGTCTTCAACATGGTGGTAGCCGGCCGTATTGCCGGTGACGACGTCGCGATCATGATGGTCGAAGCCGAAGCCACGGACAACTCCTGGAACCTCATCAAGGAACAGGGCGCCACCGCCCCCACGGAAGAGGTTGTTTCCGAGGGCCTCGAGGCTGCCAAGCCGTTCATCAAGGCACTCTGCGACGCCCAGGCCGACCTCGCCGCCCGCGCTGCCAAGCCGACCGTCGAGTTCCCGGTCTTCCTGGACTACGAGGACGACGTTTACGCCGCCGTTGAGGCCGCTGCCGCCGAGAAGCTGACCGCTGTCTTCCAGATCGCCGACAAGCAGGAGCGCGACAACGCGTCCGACGCCCTGAAGGACGAGGTCACCGCTTCCCTGGCCGGCCAGTTCGAAGGCCGCGAGAAGGAGCTGTCCGCTGCCTTCCGCTCGGTTACCAAGCACGTTGTGCGCCAGCGCATCCTCAAGGACCAGATCCGCATCGACGGCCGTGGTCTGACGGACATCCGCCAGCTCACCGCCGAGGTTGAGGTCCTGCCCCGCGTCCACGGTTCGGCCATCTTCGAGCGCGGCGAGACCCAGATCATGGGTGTCACCACGCTGAACATGCTGAAGATGGAACAGCAGATCGACTCGCTGTCGCCAGTGAAGACCAAGCGCTACATGCACAACTACAACTTCCCGCCGTACTCCACCGGTGAGACCGGCCGCGTCGGTTCGCCGAAGCGCCGCGAAATCGGCCACGGTGCGCTGGCCGAGCGCGCGCTGGTGCCGGTCCTGCCGTCCCGCGAGGAATTCCCGTACGCCATCCGCCAGGTGTCTGAGGCTCTCAGCTCCAACGGTTCGACGTCGATGGGTTCCGTCTGCGCCTCCACCCTCTCGATGCTGAACGCAGGTGTGCCCCTGAAGGCCGCCGTCGCCGGCATCGCCATGGGCCTGGTCTCTGACCAGGTGGACGGCCAGACCCGCTACGCTGCGCTGACCGACATCCTTGGTGCTGAAGATGCCTTCGGTGACATGGACTTCAAGGTTGCCGGTACCTCCGAGTTCGTCACGGCCATCCAGCTGGACACCAAGCTCGACGGCATCCCCGCTTCCGTGCTGGCAGCAGCCCTGAAGCAGGCCCGCGAAGCACGCCTCCACATCCTCGAGGTCATCAACTCGGCCATTGACACCCCGGACGAGCTCTCCGAGTTCGCACCGCGCGTTATCGCCGTGAAGATCCCCGTGGACAAGATCGGCGAGGTCATCGGCCCCAAGGGCAAGATGATCAACCAGATCCAGGAGGACACCGGCGCCGACATCTCCATCGAGGACGACGGCACGGTCTACATTGGCGCCACCAATGGCCCGTCTGCAGAAGCAGCACGTTCCGCCATCAACGCCATCGCGAACCCGCAGGTCCCGGAAATCGGCGAGCGCTACCTGGGTACGGTCGTCAAGACCACCACCTTCGGTGCCTTCGTTTCGCTGACCCCGGGCAAGGACGGCCTCCTGCACATCTCCGAGCTGCGCAAGCTGGCCAACGGCAAGCGCGTGGACAACGTTGACGACGTTGTCTCGGTGGGCCAGAAGGTCCAGGTGGAGATCACCAAGATCGACGACCGCGGCAAGCTCTCGCTCGCCCCGGTGGTTGCCGAGGAAGAAGGCGCCGAGGTTGAGGTTGAGACCGAGCGCGCCCACACCACGGAGCCCGCTGAAGGCGCTGACATCTAGCATTCCGCCATGCGGGCGCAGCCCGCGGCAAGCATGAATCGGCGGGGCCGGTGGATGATCCACCGGCCCCGCCGCTGTTACGATGGCAGCCAGATCCCGGCTGCCCCTTTCGAAAGGCCTCAATGACTGTTGTACCCCTGCCGCTTGAGCAGAACCACCGCGGCGATACCCTGGTCCACGGGGCCGACGGCGGCTCCGAAGTCCGGCGTTCGGTGCTGCCCGGCGGAGTGCGGGTACTTACCGAGGCGATGCCCGGGCAGAGGTCGGCCACCATCGGGTTCTGGGTGGGTGTCGGTTCCCGCGACGAGGCGCCCGGCCAGCACGGCTCCACCCACTTCCTTGAGCACTTGCTCTTCAAGGGCACCAAACGCCGCACCGCACTGGAGATCGCCTCGGCTTTTGACGAGGTTGGCGGCGAGTCCAATGCGGCCACGGCCAAGGAAAGCACCTGCTACTTCGCGCGGGTCCTGGATACCGACCTGCCGATGGCCATCGACGTCATCGCGGACATGATCACCGGCGCCGTCCTTGATCCTGCTGAGATGGAGCAGGAACGCGACGTCATCCTTGAGGAAATCGCGATGGACAGCGATGACCCCACGGACGTCGCCCATGAGAACTTTGTTGCGGCCGTCCTGGGAAGCCATCCCCTGGGCCGCCCCATCGGCGGCACGCCGGACGCCATCCGGGCGGTGGCCCGCGATTCCGTCTGGGAGCACTACCAGCGCTATTACCGGCCGGATGAACTGGTGATTACCGCCGCCGGGGGCCTGGAGCACGACGTCGTCTGCGGCCTTGTGGTGGAAGCGCTTGAGTCTGCGGGCTGGTCCCTTGAGTCCGACGCTGCGCCAGTGGAACGCCGGTCCACGGAACGTGCCCTCATCACCGGGACGGCCGGGCTCCACGTCGTCAAACGCGCCGTCGAGCAGGCGAACATCATCATGGGTTGCCCGACGATCGTGGCCACGGACGAACGGCGCTATGTCATGAGCGTCCTCAACGCCGTGCTGGGCGGGGGAATGTCCTCACGCCTGTTCCAGGAGATCCGCGAGAAGCGCGGCCTGGTCTATTCCACGTACTCCTTTGCGTCCTCCTACGCGGATGCCGGCTACTTCGGTATGTACGCCGGGTGCACGCCGTCCAAGGTGCGCCAGGTACTGGACCTGCTCGCAGTTGAGCTGGACAAACTGGCGGAGCACGGCATCTCCGAGGACGAACTCCGTAAGGCCGTGGGCCAGCTGGGCGGCGGGATCGTATTGGCCCTGGAGGACACTGGTTCGCGGATGTCCAGGCTTGGCCGGGCAGAGCTTGTGTCCGGTGAGTACCAGGACATTGACGAGACCTTGCGCCTGATCAAGGCTGTAACCACCGATCAGGTCCAGGAACTTGCGGCCGAACTCGCTGCCGCTCCCCGGACTGTGACCGTGGTCGGACCTTTCGAGGAGACGGAAACGTTCGGCCTCTGACGGCGGAACAGCAGGATGGGCTCGTCAACGGCAGGACTTGGCTCTGGAGGTGAGCGGACAGTGGAACGGACCCCGCCTGGCCGCGCGCCGAAAGCTTTGGCTGGCTTCCTGGGCCACTGGCGGGGGATCACCCGCTTCGCCGCCGGTCCTTGGGGTCCTGAACGGGCGGTCGACGCCGAAGTAACCTACACCCCGGTGGCCGGCGGATCGGCCGTGGTCCAGAGCTACCGCCACTTGGAGCCGGACGGCACGCATTTCGAAGGTCACGGAATCTTCACCGTCGATCCCGACCACCAGGACGTTTTCTGGTACTACGTGGACAACGCGGGCCCGGCACCCGCCGCTGCAGCCCGCTGCACGTGGCAGCATGGCGCCCTCAGGGTGGAACGCGAGGGCGGTGCCGGGTGGACCCGGCACACCTTGAGGGTCGATGGCGGTGTGCTGACGCACGTGACAGAGCTCCGTACACGGGGCGGGAAGTCCGCAGAACAAGGCGCCGGCATGCCCGACGGGACGGGCTCGGCTTACGTTCCGTTTTTGACGTCATCGTTCCAGCGGGCTGACGGTTTCAGGTGACTGCACAACGGAACGGCATCTGACACAACAGGCTGCATTTGCACCTCATACAACGCGTTTCATTTACCGCATTCCCAGTAAGGTTCCAGGCGACCTCAGCAGAGCAGCACGTCCCACTCCCACTCCTTGGGCGGGTCCTCGGGCAGCTTTGGGGGCCTGGCATAGAAGTCGACCCACACGGGATCGTCGGGCGAAAAGACCTCGGGATCCTCAAGATTGCCAGCGACTGGTTCTTCAAGCGGAGGTTCCCCGCCTTGGAATCCAGGTGTTTCCGGTGCACCGGGAAGGAGCCCGGGAGGCCATTGTGCTGGTTCCCGGTCGTGGTGTTCCGCCTTGTAGAGCCTGCCGGTAGGTGAGGTCCAGCCGGGCGGTTCGGTTTTGGTGGCCGGGGTGGGTTTCCAACCGCTGTTGTGTTTCAGGCGGTGATGTTTTGGGCAGAGAAGGGCCAGGTTGCTGACCCCGGTGTTGCCGCCGTGCTGCCAGGCCTGTAGATGGTCCGCCTCGGTGTCCAAAGTCCGGTTGTTGCAGCCAGGGAAGGTGCATTTGCCGTCCCTGAGCTGTAGGGCCTTTTTCATGGCTTTGGTGAGGCGGTAGCCGGCCCGGCCGATTTCGAGGGGTGCGCCATTCCGGGGGGCGACGAGGACCCGATGGAACGAGTGTGCTCCGTCGGCGAGGAGTTTGCGGGCCATCGAGGCAGGGATAGGCCCGTAACCGTCAAGGTCTGCGGGTTCGTCGGTGAGGCCAAGGAGTGAGAACACCGGGACGGTGACGAGGACTTGGGCGTTCGGGACCGGGACGTTACCGAGATTGGTGAACGCGGTGCCGGTTTCAGCGCCAGCCCCCGCAGCGACATCCCCGACCGTTACCCCGGCAGCGTCTGTGCCGCTGGTTCTGGCAGTGGCATCTGGCTGGTCATTGACAGACAGGGAAGCCAGCCCAATGGGGGTGCCGGTGTCTTCTGCAGCGCTGCCTTCTACTGTGCTGCCTTCTACACCGCTGGCTCTTGCCGTGCCGGTTCTTCCTGCGCGGGTACCCGCTCCTGTGTCAGTACCCGCGGCGTGGCCAAGGGCCGGTCCTGCGCTGAGGAGCAGGTGGGCGGCGACGTCGGGCCGCATTTGCGCCAAGGTCCGGGTTTCTTCGGGGCCCTGGAGACCACGGGCGAGGGCGGTGGTGCGGTTCCAGATGGCGCTTGCGGTGTCGGCTGGCAGATAGAGCGAGAGCCAAGCCATGCCGTCGCGGTCCGGGGTGCATTTCATCCGGCGGTCCGCGGCGCATTTGATGTGGCGTTTCTCCAGGGTCTCGGGGTGGTGGCGTTCACGCCAGGCGCGGACCCTGGCGCGGAACCGGTGAGGCACGAGTTCACCGGCGGCGGCTCCCCGGGCCGGTTTAGGGGCGTCGGGATCGAGGAAGTGCGCGACGAGGGCGGCGGCGCCGGCGGGGCCGAGGGTGTCGGTTTCGTCGGCGAGGATTTTGGCGTGCTGCCAGGAGATGGTCCCGGCCGCCAAGGCGCCCATGGCCAGCGGGAGTGCCGCGAGCTGGCGGGCTTGGGTGACGAGGGCCCCGGCGGCGGGGGAGCTGAGGGTCAGGACCCCTGCGATTTCCTCAATCGCCGACATCTCGGTGTAGGTCCGTTCGTGCACGGGCGCGTCCGGCGGGGTCATGGCGTGCTGGATCCCGATGGCCTCTGCCGCGTCCCCGGCCTTCACTGCGGCGACCTGCGCTTCAAGTTGCTTCGCCACGGCCATCCGCTCCAAACGGATCTCATACCTGCGCTGCAGCACATCGACTCCAGCTCCCGCACCAGTGCCGACTTCCAGGGCGGCGTCTTCAAGAAACAGCGCATTCATGCGGGCGATGGAGGCCGTAATGCCCTCCATCGCCGGTGCCGTGCCCGGGCTGGTTTCCATACGGACATCATCCATCGAGGCACCGACATTTTGAGCGGGCGACGAACCAACCGCCAGCGGCGAACGCTTTAGAGGCAACAAGCCCGCCCAGGGTGATCCTTCCAGGCGGCTGCTGAACAAGGTGGCTGTTGGGGCGGGCGGAACGCCACCAATGGGCCGTCTCGCCTAGCCCCCGGCAAACGGAGGCAGCACATCCACCACGTCGTCAGCCTTCAACACAACGGCGCGGTCCCTCACCGCCACCTCATTAAGCAGGAAGCTGCTGCGTGACAAAATGCGGGCCAGCGGGGGAGTGCCGGCAGGCGGTTCAGGCCGCTCCACGGAAAGAACTGCCTCCAGCAGATCGGTAACAGTGGCGCCTGCCCCCAGCTCGAAGCGCTCTTCCTCCACGCCCGCCGCAGCGCGTGCGGCAGCGAAGTAACGTACGTTCAAAAGTTTCAGCCCCCGATGGCGCTCATGCTGCGGTCCGGTTGGACGAAGTCCGGTGCGTCAAGTCCCACGTGGTCCATTCCGTGGGCTTTTGGCTTGATCCACATGGCGTCCTGCCACCGCTGGGCAAGATCGTCATCGCTGGCGCCCGTCCGCAACAATCCCAGCAGGTCGAACTCTTCGCGGGAGAACAGGCAGCTCATGATCTTGCCCTCGGCCGTGATCCGCGTCCGCCGGCAGTCTGAACAGAAGGGCTCGGTCACCGAGGCGATAATCCCTACGGTGCCCAGCGCGGGACCGGAGGAACCGTCAGGCCCAGCCTCCCGCCGTCGTACTTCAAAGCGTTCCGCCGGGGCGCCGTCCCGGGCGCGGGGATCGGAGCTGAGTACAAAGTCGGACGACAGCAGCTCGCGGATCTCCGCGGCCGTGATCATGTTCCGCCGGGTCCAGCCATGGTCGGCGTCAAGTGGCATCTGCTCAATGAAACGCAGCTCGTAGCCGCGCCCCAGCGCCCACGCCAGCAATGACGGCGCCTCCGTATCGTTGATGCCACGCATCAGGACCGCGTTGAGCTTGACCGGGCCAAGACCTGCCGCCCAGGCTGCATCAACCCCGGCCAGCACCTGGTCCAGGAACGGCCGCCGGGTCAGCTGCGTGAAGGTTTCCTCGTGCAGCGAATCCAGGGACACGTTGATCCGGGTCAGTCCGGCCGCCTTCAGCGCTGCTGCCTTCTTCGCCAGCCCCACACCGTTGGTGGTCATCGAAATGGGCAGGTCGGGATGGTTCCGGCGGAGAGCGGCGATGATCTCCACGAGATCGTGCCGGACGAGTGGTTCGCCGCCGGTAAGCCGCAGTTCGCGCACCCCCAGCTTGTCCACGCCGATCCGCACGATCCGTATGATCTCGTCCGCCGACATCACCGCCTGCTTTGCGAGCCATTCCAGGCCTTCGGCAGGCATGCAGTACGTGCAGCGGAGGTTGCATTTGTCCGTCAGGGACAGCCTCATGTCCGTGGCCCGGCGGCCGTACCGGTCCACGAGCCCGGCGGGAGCGTCGGCGGGGCGGGCCGCGGGGACGGATGGCAGCGCTGTGGCCGCTTCCTCCCGTGGCTGCGGCATACCTAGCTGGACACTCATGAATTCAGGCTACGCCACGATGGGCTCTGCATCACACCCGGGTCCACGCGGGTTGCCGCCGCAGAATGTGCAGCCGGAACGGCGCCGCGGGTATCCGTCGAACCTATGCTGGAGGTGTGGACAGCTCCGAGCAACAGGAGGCAACGCACGACGGCGGAACGCGGGTTCCGGAGCGCCCGGCGCCTTCCCTGCCGCAGGGGGAGGGGCAGGGGCAGGCTCAGGGTCAAGGGCAGGCGCTCGGGCGGCGTGCGTGGTTGGCAGCCGCAGCAGGTGCAGTGGCGGTGGGCAGCGCGGTAGTGCTTGGGGAACTTTTGGCGGGCATCTTCAGTCCATCGCTGTCACCCATGACCGCTGTGGGTGGTGCCGTCATTGATGCCGTTCCTCCCGGTGTCAAGGACTGGGCGGTCGCGCTGTTCGGGACGGCCGATAAAGTTGCGCTCCTGGTGGGCATGGCGCTGGTCATTGCCGGCCTGGCCGCTTTGGCAGGAGTCGTGGAGGACCGCCGTCGCTTTGCCGGCATAGCAGTGGTTGGCGTCTTTGGCCTGGCCGGCCTGGCAGCCGTCCTGACCCGCGCCCAAGCGAGTGCCAACGCACTGGTGCTGGCGGTACTCACCGCCGTCGTCGCGGTGGTCCTGCTCAGGTTACTGGTCCGCAGGCTTCAGGAGTGGGGGAGCCAGGCCGCGGAGCCGGCCACCGCAGCTGCAACCCCATCCCCAGCTGCAAGCCCAACGCCAACCGCATACCCATCGCCGACCCCAAACCCAAGGCATGCCCCTGCCCGGCGCCGCTTCCTGCAGGCCTTGGCCGGGGGAGCCGCCTTCACGGCAGTCGGCGGCGCGTTCGCGGCAGCCTGGCGGGGGGCCGCCGCGGTCGCAAGCGAAGCCCGGGGCCGCGTGGCGCTGCCGGTTCCCGCCTCAGCAGCGCCGGCCATACCGGCAGCCGCAGAGGCAGGAGTCGAGGGCATCACCCCGCTGGTCACCCCGAACACCGACTTCTACCGCATCGATACCGCGCTGTCGGTCCCAGCCGTCGATCCCGCGACGTGGGTCCTGAAGGTCACCGGCATGGTGGACAGGGAGGTTGAACTGTCCTTCGCCGAACTCCTGGCCAAACCCTTGGTTGAACGCCATGTCACCATCGC
The DNA here is from genome assembly GCF_020809045.1 of Pseudarthrobacter sp. L1SW. Classification (NCBI taxonomy): domain Bacteria; kingdom Bacillati; phylum Actinomycetota; class Actinomycetes; order Micrococcales; family Micrococcaceae; genus Pseudarthrobacter; species Pseudarthrobacter sp. L1SW. The sequence goes on from NZ_CP078079.1 coordinate 1,493,805, forward strand.
CTGCGTGTCCAACAACGTGGGCGGCGACCTCATCGGCAACGCGCGCTGGCTCGGGTGGCCGGTCCGCGAACTGCTGGCACTGGCAGGCCCGCAGGCCGGCGCGGACATGGTCCTCTCCAGGAGCGCCGACGGCTGGACGGCTGGAACGCCCCTTGAGGTGCTCACCGACGGCAGGGATGCGTTGCTCGCCGTCGGAATGAACGGGGAGCCACTGCCCCTTGAGCACGGCTTTCCCGTGCGGCTGGTGGTGCCGGGTCTCTACGGCTACGTGTCGGCCACCAAATGGGTTACTCAGCTCAAAGTCACCCGGTTCGAGGATGATGTGGCCTACTGGACGCCCCGTGGTTGGTCGGAACGTGGTCCCATCAAGACCTCTTCAAGGATCGACGTGCCGCGTGGCGGCCGCCCCGTGAAAGCCGGAACGGTGCTCTTCGGTGGGGTGGCCTGGGCGCAGCACACCGGCATCGGGAAGGTGGAACTGCGGGTGAACCGCGGACCGTGGCAACAAACCGGGCTGGCGCAAAGCATCTCGCTGGACACCTGGTGCCAGTGGAAGCTTGGACTGGACCTGACGGAAGGGCAGTACGAAGTCCAGGTCAGGGCCACGGACCTCTCCGGCCGTGTCCAGGACGAGCAGAACCGCCCCGCCGCCCCCAACGGAGCAACCGGGTTCCACACGATTAGAGTGGACGTGAAACCCTGAAGGCTGACACCGAAGGCGGAACCATGACCAGCCCCGAACCGCATGGAATGCCTGTGGACGGAATCCGGCACGCGGCCCCGCATTCCGCCCGGCACCAGGCAGGGCACCACGCGCGGTCCGTGGCTGACCACGCCGCCGCCGTCGAGGATCTCCTGCGGCCATTGCGGTCACCGGAGCGGACGGAACACCTGCCGCTGCGCGTGGCCCTGGGCCGGGGCCTCGTCCACGACATCCCCGCTCCCATCAGCCTGCCGCCCTTCCCCAACTCGCAGATGGATGGCTATGCCATCCGTTCCGCTGACGTGCCCGACGGCGGCGGAGAGTTGCGCGTTATGCCTCCCGTCCCCGCCGGTGCCAGTCCGGACGGACTCAGGCCCGGCACGGCCGCACCGATCATGACGGGAGCCATGCTTCCGGACGGAGCCGACGCCGTCGTCCCCATTGAGCGGGCCGTTCCGGACCGCTTCCTGCCGCCCGTAGTGCCGGCAGCGGGACAAGCCACGGGACAAACGACGCAACAGGCAACGGTGCAGTTGCCACCGGCAGTGCCCGGAACGTTTGTGCGGGCAGCAGGCAGCGACATCCTTGCCGGCGAGACGGCGCTGGCAGCCGGCACGTTCCTCGGCCCGGCCCAGCTGGGCCTGCTCGCGGCACTGGGAATCCCGGACGTGACGGTCTACAAGGCCGTGACGGTCCTGCTGGTGACCACCGGCGACGAAGTGGTGGAGCCGGGCCAGGAGCTGCCCGACGGGAAGATCTACGATTCCAACGGCACGCTCCTGGAAGCTGCCATGAGGCAGGCGGGCCTGCTGGTCCGGCGGGCAGGCATTGCCACGGACCACCCGGACGCCCTCCGCACGCTGCTTCGTGCAGAGGGCGGGGCTGCGGACCTGATCGTCACCACCGGAGGGGTCAGCAAAGGCGCCTACGAGGTGGTCCGGCAGGCCATGGAGGACCAGCCGGTGGAATTCCTGCACGTGGCCATGCAGCCGGGAGGTCCGCAGGGGATCGGCAGCTTCGAAGGGATTCCTTTCCTGGGCTTCCCGGGCAACCCCGTCAGCTGCCTGGTGTCCTTCGAGATGTTCCTCCGCCCGGTCCTGGCCGGGCTCCTGGGCACACCCGCACCGCGCCTGCCTGTCCGCGCCCGCCTCGCCCAGCAGCTCACGTCTCCCGAACACAAGCACCAGGTCCGCCGCGGCACTTTGCAGCCCGACGGCACGGTGGAGCTGCAGGGCGGCGAAAGCTCCCATTTGATGCACGCGCTCGCCGGCTCCAACGTGCTGGTCCACGTCCCGGTGGGAGTGGCCGCGCTCGCGGCCGGTGCGGAGGTGGAAGTATGGATGCTGTGAATGCAGAACAAACCCCGGCCGCGCTGACGCACCTGCGCCAGGACGGCAGCGCCCAGATGGTGGATGTCTCCGCCAAAGCCGAAACCACCCGCGAGGCCACCGCCACCGCCACCGTCCACACCACGGCTGAGGTCATGGCCCTGCTCGGCTCAGGCGGACTGCCCAAGGGGGACGCCCTGGCCGTGGCACGGGTCGCCGGGATCATGGCAGCCAAGAAAACCCCCGAACTGATACCCCTTTGCCATCCGCTTCCGCTGTCCAAGGTAACCGTGGATTTTGAACTTGGCACCGGGACAGTGGCGATCCTCGCCACCGTCAAGACCCGCGGCGTCACCGGCGTGGAGATGGAAGCCCTCACGGCAGTGTCCGTTGCGGCGCTCAGCGTCTACGACATGATCAAGGCCGTGGACAAGCATGCCGTCCTCACCGACATCAAAGTGGTTGCCAAGAGCGGCGGCAAGAGCGGGGACTGGACACTGTGAGCACGCCCAGCACCCTCAACGCCCCCGAACCCCACCGCCACGGCGACGTCCAAGGCCGGAAGGCCGGCGTCGTGATCGCCTCCACCCGTGCCGCCGCCGGTATCTACGACGACGAAACCGGCCCCGTGATCACCGACTGGCTGACCGAACACGGCTTCGACGTCTTTCCCGCCATGGTGGTTCCGGACGGTGAGCCCGTAGGAGCAGCCGTCCGTGCGCTCCTCACCCAGCACCCCGCCGTCGTCATCACCAGCGGCGGCACGGGCCTCAGCCCGGACGACCGCACCCCGGACGTTACGCTGCCCCTGCTGGACCGCGAGATCCCGGGCATCATGGAAGCGGTCCGCCGCGCCGGCGCCGCGAAGACCCCGCTGGCGGCGCTGAGCCGTGGTTATGCCGGCGCTGCCGGCAGTACCTTCATCATCAACCTGCCCGGATCACCCAAGGGGGTCATGGACGGGCTGTCCGTCCTGGACCCGCTGATCGGGCACCTTTGCGACCAGCTGGAAGGCGGACATGGGCACTGAGGCAGTTTTCGAAGTAGTCAACGCCGTCCTGAGCGCGGAGCCGATCTCCGTTGACCGGGCTATCGCGGCGGTGGAGAGCGACACTGCGGGGGCGGTGGTCAGCTTCAGCGGCGTGGTCCGCAATCACGACGGCGGAAAGCCGGTTGAGCGCCTTAACTACAGCGCGCACCCCACGGCGCACCAGGTGATGGCCGACGTCGTCGCGCGCCTTGCCGAGGAGCAGGCGGCCGGAACCGGCGGGAAAGAGGGCGGGTCCTCGCAGCCGGTCCGCATCTGGGCGGCACACCGGATCGGCATGCTGGAAATCGGCGACCCCGCGCTGGTGTGCGCCGTGTCCGCAGCACACCGCGGCCAGGCCTTCGCCGTCTGCTCCGAGCTGGTGGACCGGATCAAGGAGCAGGTGCCCATCTGGAAGGAACAATTCTTCACGGACGGCACAGTGGAATGGGTGGGAGCAGGCAGCTGAAGCTCCCGCTGGCGCCGCCCAGGACCTTGGTTCCTGCGAGGTAACGCACACTCCCCGGTTCCTGTGCGGCACGGGCCCACCGGTAGGCTTAACGCCATGACCGAACAACTCCCTGCTCCCATGCCCGTTGCCGTGCTGGGCGCGAACGGGCGCATGGGCGCCGAAGCCGTAAAAGCCATCGAAGCCGCACCGGACATGAAGCTGGTGGCGGCCCTGGGTCGCGGCGATTCGCTGGACCAGGTCACGGCTGCCGGTGCGCGGTATGTGGTGGACCTGACGGTCCCGGAAAGCACCGAAGCGAACGTCCGCTTCGCCGTGGAACACGGCATCCACGCTGTTGTGGGAACCACGGGCTGGGATGCGGACCGGTTGTCCGCGCTGGAAAGCCTCCTGGCAGCACACGCTGACACGGGGGTCCTGATCGCGCCCAACTTTGCCCTCGGATCCGTGCTGGCGTCCGCCTTCGCGGCCAAGGCCGCCAAGTACTTTGAATCGGTGGAGATCATCGAGCTGCACCACCCTGACAAGGTGGATGCGCCTTCAGGCACGGCGGTCCGGACCGCCCAGCTGATCGCCGCCGAACGCGCTGCGGCGCAGGTGCCGCCCAGCCCGGACGCCACTACCAGCGAACTGGCTGGGGCGCGCGGTTGTGACGTCGACGGCGTGCGGGTCCACAGCGTGCGCCTCCGCGGGCTCGTGGCGCACCAGGAAGTCCTTCTCGGCAGTTGGGGTGAGCAGCTGACCCTGCGCCATGACTCCTTTGACCGCGCCTCCTTTATGCCCGGCGTGCTACTTGGCGTCCGCAACGTGGCGGCACACCCCGGACTGACCGTGGGCCTGGACGGCTACCTGGACCTGGGGCTCTAGGCCATGGGCGGACTGCTGGCCGGGTTCCGGAAAAACCGCACCAAGATCTGGGTGGGTGCGGTGACGCTGCTGCTGGTCTTCTACCTGGTGGTGTCCTTCCAGCGCTCCATCCTCCTGCTGACGGACAGCAACCTCGCAGCGCAGGCTATCGGGGCGGCTTACCTTGTGCTGCCCATGATCGGGGCCTGGGCACTCATCCGCGAACTGATGTTCGGGGCCCGTACGGAGCAGATGGCAAAAGTGCTCGAGGCGGAGGGCGGGCTGCCGGTGGACGAACTGCCCCGCACGCCGGCCGGCCGCATCGTCCGTGCTGCCGCGGATGCCGAGTTCGAGAAGTACCGTTCCGAGGCCGAGGCTGCTCCGGATGACTGGCGCTCCTGGTTCCGCCTGAGCTGCGCCTATGACGCCGCCGGCGACCGGAAACGCGCCCGCGCTTCCATGCGGGACGCCGTCAGGCTTTTCCGGGGGGACGTTCCCGCCTGAGGCACCGGCTGCCCGGCACTCTCAGGCAACCGGCCGCGTGGCACCCTGAGGCACCGGCTGCCCGCGGTTCAAGGCAACCGGCCGCCCGGCGCTAGCGGACGGACGTGAGTTCGCCCCGGCCCGCCAGGTTCGCGGCGTGCCCGGCCCACTCCAGCGGCCCGCGCCACTTGAGCAGCACGAACACCATTCCCACGACGATGGCGGTGGCGGCGTGGGCAAAATACATCCCGTCCTCCGTCCAGCCGGCGGGCAGCGGTTTGAGGTAGAAGCCGGAAACCACCCAGACGTGGGCCGTGTAGAGGGTCAGGGTCATCGCTCCCGCACCGCGCAGCGGCAGCAGCAGGTCCAGGTCCACCCACTCGGCCAGCCGGCCCAGCAGCAGGCACGCGCCGATCACCGCCACCGCCACCGCCGAGGTGTGCAGCAGGTCCAACGTGGTGGCGGAGTGCGGTGCCGCGGATGCCAGCCACCACCAGGAGCCCTCCTGCGGGATGCCCGTCAGGTTGACCTGCAGGATGCTCTCCAGCGGATAACCCGGAGAGTCCAGCACTTCCTCCAGCGCAGCCCGGCCGCCCCAGCTCTCCATCGCCGTAACGCCCAAAGTCTTTGCCAGGACTGCCACGATGGTGCCGCCAACCAGGAGGACCACCGGCACCATCGCCCTGGCCAGCACCAGCCTGCCCACGATGAGTCCCACGAGCAGGTATGAAAGCCACTGGAACACGGGGTAGTAGCCGGTGAAGAACAGGTCCGCCAGCAGGCTCGACGGTGTTGCCAGGTCCTCCCAGGACGGGTTGTGGCCCAGTTGCAGCGGTGGTTCGGCGGCCAGTAGCCACGGGCGCAGCAGGTACGCCAGCACCGGGGACCCCAGGATCCAGCCGCCGGCCCAGGCGCACAACCGCTTCAGCCCCATCCCCAGGAAGGGCAGGACGCACAGGAACAGCACCGCGTAGTGGACCAGGATGATGGCCAGGTTGACTTCCAGCCCGCCAAGGGAAAGTCCGACGGCGGCAATCACCAGCGCACGCAGGGCAATGCCCCGGCGGGCGGCGGACAGGTCGGGGCCCTGCAGCGGCCTGTGCTTTCCCGTGGACAAGGCCAGGCCCACCCCGGCAAGTACCGCAAAGAGCGCCGCCGCCCTGCCCGAGAAGGTGAGGCCAATCCAGGTGGGCGTCAGGTCCGCGTTCGACTCGAAGGTGGGGAGCAGGTGGGTGGCCATCATCCCCAGCAGTGCCAGGCCGCGGGCAGCGTCGATGCCGTAGAGGCGCGCCGCCACCAGCCGCCCGGCAGTCTTACGGGACGTTCTTGCCGGGTTACGGGACGTCATGACCAGATCGTCTCATACCTGCCTGTGCCCGGGCTGTCACAAGAATCTCCTTGTATTCGAATATGTGTTCGAATAATATAGGCTGCATGCACACTCCATCATCCGGAATCCCCGCTCATGAGTCCGGCAATGCAGGGCTCATGAAGGCCATGAGTCCAGGGGTTGTTGATTTCCTCTTCCGCCAGCTGGTGACCGGCCGGCCGCCCGAGGATGTCCAGTGGGAGCAGGAGGGCCTCAGCCTCGCCGCCCAGCCCGAGGGCGCGGAGCTCGCCCGCCGCCTCGCCGAAGCGGACATTGACGCCCTGACCCCCGTGGAGCTCTTCCACTACGTCCGGGCAGCCCAGCGGCTGGCGTCATGGGCAGAGGAGCTGCGGCAGGCCGCCGTCGGACGGTATTGCCACCCGCCGGCAGGGACGCCCCGCTCCGCCGGCCAGCCCGCTCCCTGACTGCCAGCCTGCTCCCTGACTGCCAGCCGGCTCCGCCTACCGGCCCGCTCCCTGGCTGCCAGCCTGCTCCCTGACTGCCAGCCGGCTCCGCCTACCGGCCCGCTCCCTGGCTGACTGCGGGCCCGCTCCCTGACTGCCAGCCCGCTCCCTGACTATCGGCCGGGTGGTGACGGCAAGGCCTGGACGGTCGGCAGGAGGCGTTGGCCATGAGGTGGAGATGGGGTGCAGAGACGCCCATTTGACGTGCATCACGCTCCCGGCATTGTCCTAACCAGCCGCGGACAGGGTAACGTTTTTTCCATGGCTGACAATTCCGCGCATCTCCCTGCCCTTGGTACTCTTCTGACCGCCATGGTCACGCCGTTCACCAAGGACGGCGCAGTGGACTATGAGCAGGCCGCTGAACTGGCGGCCAAGCTGGTGGACGACGGCTGCGACGGGCTGGTGGTCACCGGAACCACTGGCGAAACGTCCACGCTGACGGACGAGGAGAACCTCGGCATGTTCCGCGCCGTCAAGGACGCCGTGGGCGGCCGGGCCGCGATCATCGCCGGCACGGGCACCAACGACACCGCCCACTCAGTCCACCTTTCCCAGCAGGCAGCAGCCCTCGGCGTCGACGGCCTCCTCCTGGTGACGCCGTACTACAACAAGCCCAGCCAGGCCGGCGTCCGCGCACACTTCGAAACCGTCGCCTCTGCCGTCGACGTGCCCGTTATGTTGTACGACATCCCGGGACGTTCCTCCATCGCCATTGAGCCCGACACGATGATCCGGCTGGCGCAGCACCCGAACATCGTGGCAGTCAAGGATGCCAAGGCCGACTTCGTCGCCGCCACGCGCGTCATGGCGGAGACAGACCTCCTGTTCTACTCGGGCGATGACGGACTGACCCTTCCGTGGATGGCCCTTGGCGCCGTCGGCCTGGTGGGCGTCACCACCCACGTGGCCACGCGCCGTTTCCGCGAACTTATCGACGCCGTCAACGCGAACGACCTCAGCACTGCCCGGAAGATCAACTTTGATCTCCAGCCGGTAGTCCGGGCCACCATGACCCGGGTCCAGGGGGCCGTTGCGGCCAAGCAGATTCTTAAATGGCAGGGAGTCCTGCCCAACTCGATTGTCCGTTTGCCCCTCGTGGAGCCGGACGAAGCCGAGATCGAAACCATCCGCGGGGATTTGGCGGAAGCGGGGCTGGTCTTTTCCTGAGGAGTAAGACCGGCACCCTTCCGCCTGGAAAGTAGTGCAATATGACCCAAACCGCCCTCACCGGCCTTGTTACCCCTCCCCGCCTGCCGCAGGGCACGCTCCGGATTGTCCCGCTCGGCGGGCTGGGGGAGATCGGCCGGAACATGGCCGTGTTCGAAATCGACGGCAAACTGCTGGTCGTGGACTGCGGCGTCCTCTTCCCCGAGGAAACCCAGCCCGGCGTCGACCTGATCCTGCCTGACTTCTCCTACATCGAGGACCGGCTGGACGACATCGTCGCCGTGGTCCTCACCCATGGCCACGAAGACCACATCGGCGCTGTTCCGTACCTGCTGCGCCGCCGCAACGACATTCCGCTGGTGGGCTCGCAGCTCACCCTCGCTTTGATCGAAGCGAAGCTGCAGGAGCACCGCATCCGGCCGTACACCCTCACGGTCGAGGAAGGGCAGGTCGAAAAGTTCGGTCCGTTCGAGTGTGAATTCGTGGCCGTCAACCACTCCATTCCGGACGCCCTGGCCGTGTTCATCCGGACCGCCGGCGGCACTGTCCTGCACACCGGCGACTTCAAGATGGACCAGCTGCCGCTGGACGGGCGCATCACCGACCTCCGGCACTTCGCCAAGCTCGGCGAGGAGGGCGTGGACCTCTTTATGTCCGACTCCACCAACGCCGACGTTCCCGGCTTCACCACGGCCGAGAAGGAAATCGGACCCACGCTGGAACGGCTCTTCGGCCAGGCCAGCAAGCGGATTATCGTTGCTTCCTTCTCGTCCCACGTGCACCGGGTCCAGCAGGTCCTGGACGCGGCGGCCAAGCACAACCGCAAAGTGGCCTTCGTGGGCCGCTCCATGGTCCGCAACATGGCGATCGCCGAGAAGCTGGGCTACCTGGATGTCCCGCCGGGCTTGATCGTGGACATCAAGAACATCGACAACCTGCCGGACAACCGCGTGGTGCTGATGTCCACCGGTTCCCAGGGCGAGCCCATGGCAGCGCTGTCCCGAATGGCCAACGGCGACCACCGTGTGGTGGTGGGCGACGGCGACACCGTCATCCTTGCCTCCAGCCTCATCCCCGGCAACGAGAACGCCGTCTTCCGGATCATCAACGGGCTCCTCAAGCTCGGGGCCGACGTGATCCACAAGGGCAATGCCAAGGTCCACGTTTCCGGGCACGCCGCGGCCGGCGAGCTCCTGTACTGCTACAACATCCTCGAGCCGCTCAACGCCATGCCGGTGCACGGTGAGACCCGCCACCTGATCGCCAACGGCAAGATCGCCATTGAGTCCGGCGTACCGGAAGCCAGCGTCATCCTTGCGGACAACGGCACCGTCATCGACTTGAAGGACCACCGGGCTGACGTGGTGGGCCAGGTGGAAGTCGGTTTCGTCTACGTGGATGGCTCCAGCGTCGGCGAGATCACCGATGCCGACCTCAAGGACCGCCGGATCCTTGGAGACGAAGGCTTCATCTCGATCATCACGGTCATCCACCGCGCCACCGGCAAGGTGGTGTCCGGCCCCGAGATCCACGCCCGCGGCGTGGCCGAGGATGACTCCGTGTTCGACGAGATCATCCCCAAGATCAATGCCGCGCTGGAGGAGGCTGTCCTCAACCACGCCGACCACACCAGCCACCAGCTCCAGCAGGTGGTCCGCCGCGTGGTGGGCACGTGGGTCAACCGGAAGCTCCGCCGCAAGCCGATGATCATCCCCGTGGTGCTCGAGGCCTAACAGCAGCCTGCCTGCTCCGGCCCGCGTTCCCGTTCAGCGGGACCGCGGGCCGGAGGCATTTAAGGGCCGCGAACCGGGGGATCAGGGGGCCTAAATCCCCGGAAAACCAGCCCCACTCGGGTACCGTGGCTGGTATGGCCACTCGTACTACGTCCGCGCCCAATGGCTCCAGCAGGGGCAGCGCCGGAAGCAAAACCGGCAGCTCCTCCGGCCGCGGTTCAGGCTCCACGGCCGCCAAATCGGGGCGTGGTTCCGGCAGCACCGCGCGCACCCGCCAGCTCCCCGCCGTCGAACATCACCAGCCCTGGCTGCTGCGTGTGGTGGGCGGAGCCTGGCTGGGCGTCGGCCACCTGGTGGGCGGCGGGGTGCGGCGCATCGGCCATGACGTCAGCGACCTGCCCGCGGAGGAACGGCGGGACGGCGCAGCCCTGTTCAACCTGGCCCTGGGCATCTTCGTCGCCACCTTCGCCTGGTGGGGCCTCACCGGCTGGTTCCCGGATGCCGTGTACGCCGTTGTCAACGGCACGTTCGGGTGGATTTCGTTGCTCCTCCCGCTGATGCTGTTTGTCTGCGCCTTCCGGCTCTTCCGCCAGCCGTCCGACGGGCGGGGCAACAACCGGGTGGGCATCGGCTTCCTCATCATGGCGTTCGCCGGCTGCGGGCTGGCGCACATCCTGGGCGGCCAGCCCACTGTGGCGCAGGGGTTCGACGGCCTCCGCCAGGCGGGCGGCATGCTCGGTTTCCTGGCTGCGTCGCCCTTGGCGGCCATCCATCCCGTTGTTCCAGTGGCCCTCTACTCGCTGCTGGCCTTCGTCTCCCTGCTGATCATCACCGCCACTCCGTTCACTGCCATTCCGCGGCGGCTGCGCGCCGGCTATGAGCACCTGATGGGCGTCGACCTCCTGGATGACCAGGACCGGGACGCCCATGACCGCAGCTACCTGGAACGGACCCCGCCCGCGCCGCCCAAGGGCCCCAAGAAGAAGCGCCGCTTCTTCGGCAAGGACGAGAAGGACGCCGACGCCGGACTGGAGGGCTACGTTGGGGACGAGGCGTTTGAGCATGCAGTGATCGACGACGACGACCCCAAGGAAAGCGCGGAGGCGCGCCCGGCGCCGGGCATCCGGCGGCCCACCCAGGCCGAGATCGCCGTCGAGAAGATCAAGGCGGCCCAAGGCCTGGGCGCCGGCGCTTCCTCCGCCGCGGGTGAAAACGCAACCGAAGCCATCCCCATGATCACCCCCGGCATGTCCGCGGCCGCTGCCAAACCAGCCGCCGCACCCACAGTGCCGTCCAACCCCGTGGCGCCCGCCCCGCCGCCGGTTCCCATCCCGCAGCGCACCGAGCAGTTGTCCCTCGCCGGCGACGTAACGTACACGCTCCCGGCATCGGACTACCTGACGCCCGGCTCCATCCCCAAGGAGCGCACGGAAGCCAATGACGCCGTCGTCGCCGCGCTGACCGACACCCTGCAGCAGTTCAATGTGGACGCCACCGTCACAGGCTTCAGCCGCGGCCCCACCGTCACCCGGTACGAGATCGAACTCGCTCCGGGAACCAAGGTGGAACGCGTCACCGCGCTGTCCAAGAACATCTCCTACGCCGTTGCCTCCAGCGACGTCCGCATCCTCAGCCCCATTCCGGGCAAATCGGCCATCGGCATCGAGATCCCCAACACGGACCGCGAAACCGTCTCGCTCGGCGACGTCCTCCGCAGCCAGAACGCCCGCCGGACGGACCACCCCATGGTGATGGGCGTCGGCAAGGACGTGGAGGGCGGCTACGTGGTGGCCAACCTCGCCAAGATGCCCCACCTCCTCGTTGCAGGTGCCACCGGTGCCGGCAAGTCGTCGTTCGTGAACTCGATGATCACGTCCATCCTGATGCGCGCCACCCCCGATGAGGTGCGCATGGTCATGGTGGACCCCAAGCGCGTGGAACTCACTGCCTACGAGGGCGTCCCGCACCTCATCACCCCCATCATCACCAACCCGAAGAAGGCTGCCGAGGCACTGCAGTGGGTGGTCCGGGAGATGGACGCGCGGTACGACGACCTGGCCAACTACGGCTTCAAGCACATCGACGACTTCAACAAGGCGGTCCGCGCCGGCAAGGTCCACCCGCCGGTGGACTCCAAGCGCGTCATTCGGCCGTATCCCTACCTGCTGGTGATCGTGGACGAGCTCGCGGACCTCATGATGGTCGCCCCGCGCGACGTTGAAGACTCGATCGTCCGCATCACGCAGCTTGCCCGCGCGGCAGGCATCCACCTGGTGCTTGCCACGCAGCGGCCGTCCGTGGACGTCGTCACCGGGCTCATCAAGGCCAACGTGCCGTCCCGCATGGCCTTCGCCACGTCCTCCGTCACCGACTCACGCGTTGTCCTGGACCAGCCCGGGGCCGAGAAGCTCATCGGCCAGGGTGACGCGCTCTTCCTGCCCATGGGCGCCTCCAAGGCCATGCGCGTCCAGGGTGCCTGGGTCACGGAATCCGAGATCCACAAGGTGGTTGAGCACGTCAAGGGCCAGCTCCAGGCGAGCTACCGCGACGACGTTGCCGCCGAGGCGCCGAAGAAGCAGATCGACGACGACATCGGGGACGACCTTGAGGTCCTGCTGCAAGCCACGGAACTCGTGGTCACCACCCAGTTCGGCTCCACCTCCATGCTCCAGCGCAAGCTGCGCGTGGGCTTCGCCAAGGCAGGGCGCCTCATGGACCTGCTGGAATCCCGGGGTGTCGTTGGCCCGTCCGAAGGGTCCAAGGCCCGCGACGTCCTGGTGAAGCCGGACGACCTGGCTCCCGTCCTGGCCGCCATGAAGGGCCAGGACGCGCCGGCTGCGCCGGACTCGCAGACCGCAGCCCTGAGCGACAACGCCAACGCGAACATCGCCCAGGGTGGATACGCGGAAGACCTCGTGGCCGCGGACCTCGACCAACGGAAGCAGAGTGTCGAATATTACGACGGCTCGGATTCCCCGCCTGGCGGCTACGACGACGAAGACGGTTCCGAAGATGCCTGGTCCCTCACGGGGCGCTAGCCCAAAGAATGTAGCCTAGTTAGGTGACTAGCACCGATGCCACCGCGGCCGGCCCAGGCCGTGCCGGGGTCTGGAACCTTCCCAATGTCCTGACCATGATCCGGATCGCGCTGGTCCCGTTCTTCGTGTGGTTCCTTATCGTTGACGCGCCGGGGCTGCAGAGCGCGTCCGGGCCGTGGCGGTGGGCGGCGGCTGCGGTGTTCGCCGTCGCCATCTACACGGACAAGCTCGACGGCGACATCGCCAGGAGCCGGAACCTGGTGACCGACTTCGGCAAGATCGCCGATCCCATCGCGGACAAGCTCCTCACCGGCTCCGCCCTGGTCCTGCTCTCGGTGCTCGGCGAACTGCCCTGGTGGGCCACGCTGGTGATCCTGGTCCGTGAATGGGGCATCACCGCCCTGAGATTCTTTGTGATCCGCTACGGGGTGATCCCTGCTTCGCGGGGCGGAAAGCTCAAGACTGTTGTGCAGACCGCGGCAATCTTCCTTTACCTCCTGCCACTGGGTGCCATCGCCCCATGGCTTGCCTGGGTGGCGTTCGCCGTGATGATGGCTGCCGTGGCCATCACAGTCTGGACCGGCGTCCAATACGTTGTTGAGGCATTGCGCCTTCGGGCCAAGGGAAAGCTGCAGGCAGGCAGCAGCACAGGACAGGAGCCGGCATGACCAATCTCCACCATCTGTCTGCGGAAGCGGTCAGGAAGGCCCTCGACACAGGGCGCACCGTGGCCGCGGCAGAATCGCTGACCGCCGGCATGGTGTCCGCTGTCCTTGCCGACACGCCCGGCGCCTCCGGGATTCTGCAGGGCGGCGTGGTCGCCTACCAGAACTCGGTCAAGGAATCGGTCCTGGACGTCCCGTCGGAGCTGCTGGCCCGCGTGGGATCCGTTGACCCCGATGTCGCCGCGGCCATGGCGGCTGGAGCCCGGACGGTCCTGCGCGCTGACATCGGCGTCTCCACCACCGGGGTTGCGGGACCCGACGCGCACGACGGAAAGCCCGTGGGCACGGTGTATGTAGGGATTGCCACCGCCGGTGGGGCGTCGGCCTTCGAGTATTCCTTTGCCGGCAACCGGGCAGAAATCCGCGGGCAGGCCTGCGCAGCTGCCCTGGAGCGGCTTCTCGAGGCCCTGTCCCGGTGACCCCGTCCGGCCGAAGTTACCCGGACGTAAAGTTGGCGGGAACAAAAGCCGGTACCGATTAGTTATTACATTGTGTCGCTTCCGGAGAGTGGAGGCGCCTAGGATGAAATGACCACGACGGTTCGCTATATGGCGGACCTGACCAATGAGGGAGCAAGGCGATACAGATGGTAAAGCAGCCCGTATCCGTAAACGGCGTTGTCCGCTGGAAGGATGTGGGCCTCGCCGATCAGGCTAAGAGCGAACAGAAGGAGCGCAAGATGGTTGTACTTCGTCACGAAATCGGTGATGTCCTGCGCGATGTCCGCCAGCGTCAGGGGCGTACGCTCCGTGAAGTTTCGCACAGCGCCCGTGTCTCCCTGGGTTACCTCAGTGAAGTGGAGCGCGGCCAGAAGGAAGCATCATCAGAGCTCCTGTCTTCAATTTGCTCGGCGCTGGATGTCCCGTTGTCCAGCATGCTCCGCGAAGTGAGCGACCGGGTGGCAGTTGCCGAAGGCGTCGCCGTTCCGGACACCGTTCCGCAGGAATTTTCCCAGCGTTATGGCCGTGACCTTGAGCGCGACCTGAACACTGAACTTAATGACGAACTTTCCACCGGCCTTCTGTCCGGCGCCCGGTAAGGGCGCCGCTGTAAGGCGGCCCTGGAAGTAAGACGCACTGAAGCCCCCGGCCCCGGCCGGGGGCTTCAGTTGTATCTGCCTACCGGTCGTCAGCAGGAGCGGCCGCGGGGCCGTCCTTCGGGAACCCGTCACGCTCGTAGGTGGCGTTCAGCTTGGCCATGTACCGGGCCAGTTCTTCCAGGTCCTCCACCGGCCATTCGCCCAGGCGTTCACGGAACACCTGCCGCCGGGCATCCTGGACCTGGTGCATCTTTTCCTCGCCCTTGGGCGTCAGCCGGATGGCCTGGGCACGCCCATCCAGCGGATCGGCCTCCTTGGACACGAGTCCAAGGCTCTCCAGGAAGGCGATCTGCCGGCTGACGGACGGCTTGCCCACGCCAATGTTCATGGCCAGGTCGGTGAGCCGGATGGGGCCCTCCCTGCGGATCACCGTCAGCAGGCCGTAGGCTGCCGGCTCCATGTCCGGATGCACCTGGCGGGAGAGCTGGTTGGAGATGGCCCGGGCACGCCGCCAGAAGAGGCTTATCTGGTGCTCCACGTTCTGCAACGCGGCGTCCACTGTAGCTTCGTCGTGGCGGCCTTGCAGGAAGGGGACATCGGGGGAGCTGCTCATGGCAACAATTCTAGGGTGCGGACCGTGAGAGACTTTTCTGGTGCGAATCAGCGATTATTGGCGGCTTATGGACGACGAATTCGGCGCCGGGTACTCGCGGGTCCTCAGCAGCACGCTTGTGCTGGCAGGGGTTGGCGGGCGCACCGCGGACCAGGCGCTGGCTGCCGGCGTAGAACCGCGGAAGGTGTGGCTGGCTGTCTGCGACGTCCAGGATGTCCCGGCCGAGCGCAGGCTGGGCCGGGATATAAAGCCCCGCACGAACTAGCCCGAATCTCCTGACACGCCGCGCTCCTGTTCGAATACCTGTTCGGGTAAAGCTATGCTTTTCCTAGCGGGTTATCCACATAGCCGCCGTTATCCGGCCGGAATGTCAGTGGGTCCCATTAGCGTCAGAGATGACCAATAAACGGCCGCTGAGGCCACTCCAAAGCGAGAAAGCATTAGAGGTGTGAACCATGGCGGCAGCCCCGGATCGTGCAAAAGCGCTCGAAGCAGCGCTGGCCCAGATCGACAAGCAGTTCGGTAAAGGCTCAGTCATGCGGCTCGGCGATGAAGTCCGGGCCCCCATCGAGGTCATCCCCACCGGCTCCATCGCCCTGGACGTTGCCCTGGGAATTGGCGGCCTTCCCCGGGGCCGCGTCGTTGAAATCTACGGCCCGGAATCTTCCGGTAAAACCACCGTGGCCCTGCACGCAGTGGCCAATGCCCAGCGCCTGGGCGGCATCGCGGCCTTCATTGACGCCGAACACGCCCTTGATCCGGAGTACGCTGCAAAGCTTGGTGTGGACACGGACGCGCTCCTGGTGTCCCAGCCGGATACCGGCGAGCAGGCCCTCGAAATCATGGACATGCTGGTGGGCTCAGGTTCCCTGGACGTCATCGTGATCGACTCCGTCGCAGCGCTGGTGCCCCGGGCCGAAATTGAAGGCGACATGGGCGACAGCCACGTGGGCCTCCAGGCACGCCTCATGAGCCAGGCCCTGCGTAAGATCACCGGCCGGCTGAGCCAGACCAAGACCACCGCCATCTTCATCAACCAGCTCCGTGAAAAGATCGGTGTCTTCTTCGGTTCCCCCGAAACCACCACCGGCGGTAAGGCCCTTAAGTTCTACGCCTCCATCCGTATCGACGTGCGCCGCATCCAGACCCTCAAGGAGGGCGCGGATTCGGTCGGTAACCGCACCAAGGCGAAGATCGTCAAGAACAAGATGGCACCGCCCTTCAAGGTGGCCGAGTTCGACATCATCTACGGCCAGGGCATCTCCCGCGAGGGCGGAATCATCGACATGGGCGTTGAGCACGGCATCATCAAGAAGTCCGGTTCCTGGTTCACCTACGATGGCGACCAGCTGGGCCAGGGCATGGAGAACTCGCGCCGGTTCCTGCGCGACAACCCGGAGCTGGCCGCCGAGCTCGAGCGCCTGATCAAGGAAAAGCTTGGCGTGGGTGTGAAGCCGGCGGAGCCCGAGTCCAAGGATTCCCCGAAGCTGAAGGCCGTCGACGGGTTCTAACCGTTGACTGGTTTTGAACGGGAGCGGCCCCGCAGCAGCGGGGGCCGCCCACGGCGGACCCGCCCGGCTTCCCCTGCAGAGGGGGAGCCGCGCGGGCCGGGCGACCCCGACGCACCCCATTACGGTGATCCCGAGCCTGATCCGGTGTCGGTTGCGCAGGCCATTGTCTACCGCCAGTTGACCGCATCGGCCAAGAGCAGGCGGCAGCTCGCACGGAAGCTTGCCGAGCGGAACATCCCCGAGGATGTCGCCGAGGCGGTGCTGGACCGGTTCCAGGACGCGCGCCTGATCAACGACGCCGACTTCGCCGACATGTGGGTCCGGAGCCGTGCGCAGTCCCGGAAACTGGCAAAGGGGGCCCTCCGGCGCGAGCTGGAGGAGAAAGGCATTGACCAGGAGACGGCCGCGGCAGCCTTGGAACAGTTGTCGGACGCCGACGAAGAGGCCTCCGCAAGGCAGCTTGTGGAGCGTAAGCTCCGCCCCGGGCTGGATCTTCAGGACCGGGCGGAACGGGACAAGGCTGCCCGCCGGCTGGCATCCATGCTCGCGCGCAAGGGCTACCAGCCTTCCCAGGCGTTCCGGATCGTTAATGACGTCCTGGAGTCCCAAGCCGCACCCGACAGCGGCGAACGGTAAAACCGGTACCCTTAACAGGTGAGTTTGACCATCCCTTCCCCCCTTTCCGGTACCGGCACCGCCACAGCGACCGGTGGCGCTCCGCAGGAGGCTGCCCAAAAGCCCCGCACCTACCAGGTGCGGACCTTCGGCTGCCAGATGAACGTCCATGACTCGGAACGCATGGCAGGCATGCTCGAGGACGCAGGGTACGTACCGGCGGACGGTGAGCAGGCCGACGTCGTA
Source organism: Pseudarthrobacter sp. L1SW (assembly GCF_020809045.1). Classification (NCBI taxonomy): domain Bacteria; kingdom Bacillati; phylum Actinomycetota; class Actinomycetes; order Micrococcales; family Micrococcaceae; genus Pseudarthrobacter; species Pseudarthrobacter sp. L1SW. The sequence continues at coordinate 1,511,184 of NZ_CP078079.1, forward strand.
GTGTTCAACACCTGCGCCGTGCGTGAAAACGCTGACAACAAGCTCTACGGCAACCTGGGAATCCTCGCTCCGGTGAAGGCGGCGAACCCCGGCATGCAGATTGCGGTGGGCGGCTGCCTGGCGCAGAAGGACCGGGAAACCATCCTGAAAAAGGCGCCGTGGGTGGACGCCGTCTTCGGCACGCACAACGTTGGCGCCCTGCCCGCGCTGCTGGAGCGCGCGCGGCACAACAACGAGGCCCAGCTTGAAATCCTCGAGTCACTGGACGTGTTCCCCTCCACGCTTCCCACCAAACGCGATTCCGTTTACTCGGGCTGGGTATCGATCTCCGTAGGCTGCAACAACACCTGCACCTTCTGCATCGTCCCCGCCCTCCGCGGCAAAGAAAAAGACCGCCGGCCCGGGGACATCCTCGCTGAAATCCAGGCCCTCGTGGACGACGGCGCCATCGAAGTCACCCTCCTCGGCCAGAACGTCAACTCCTACGGCGTCGAATTCGGCGACCGGCTGGCCTTCTCCAAACTCCTCCGGGCCTGCGGCGACATCGAAGGCCTGGAGCGCGTCCGCTTCACCAGCCCGCACCCCGCAGCCTTCACCGACGACGTCATCGACGCCATGGCCGAGACCCCCAATGTCATGCCGCAGCTGCACATGCCGCTGCAGTCGGGCTCGGACAAGGTCCTGCGGGACATGCGGCGCTCGTACAGGTCTACCAAGTTCCTGGGCATCCTGGACAAGGTGCGGGAAAAGATTCCCCATGCCGCCATCTCCACCGACATCATCGTGGGCTTCCCGGGTGAAACGGAAGAGGACTTCCAGGCCACCCTGGACGTTGTGGAAAAGTCCCGTTTCGCCACCGCCTTCACCTTCCAGTATTCCAAGCGCCCCGGGACCCCGGCCGCGGACCTGCCGGACCAGTTGCCCAAAGCCGTGGTGCAGGAACGCTTCGAACGGCTAACCGCCCTCCAGGACAGGATCGCGGCGGAGGAAAACCAGCGCCAGTTGGGCCGCAGGGTTGAGGTCATGGTCACTGCGCAGTCCGGCCGGAAAGCGGGGGAGACCCACCGGCTGTCCGGCCGCTCCCAGGACCAGCGGCTGGTGCACTTCTCCGTGCCCGACGGTGCCCAGGCTCCGCGGCCGGGAGACCTTGTCACCGTCACCATCACCGAGGCCGCAGCCTTCCACCTCGTCGCCGATCCCACCCTTGAGGACTACAGCCTGCGCCGCTCCCGGGCCGGCGACGCTTGGGACAGGTCCCAGGCGGACTCCTGCGGTGCTCCCGGGCCGGGCGCCGGCACAGGGGGCAAGGGCGTCTCGCTGGGCATGCCCGCGCTGCCCGTCCGCACCCGCTGACCGTTGGGCTCCCCGCCTGTCATCGCCGTCGTCGGTCCCACCGGTTCCGGCAAATCGGACCTCGCCGTCAGCCTGGCACTGGAACTGGACGGCGAAGTCATCAACGCCGACGCCATGCAGTTCTACCGCGGCATGGACATCGGAACGGCAAAGATCACCGAGGCCGAACGCAGGGGGGTGCCCCACCACCTGCTGGACATCCTGGAGGTGACCGAGGAAGCCAGCGTGTCACGATTCCAGGAGCAGGCGCGCGCCCTGATCTCGGACATCCACGCCCGCGGCAAACGGGCCATCCTGGCCGGCGGTTCCGGCCTGTACGTGCGGGCGGCACTGGATGTCCTGGAATTTCCCGGAACGGACCCGGCCGTGCGCCAACAGCTGGAAGCTGAGCTCGCTGAGAACGGGCAGGCGGTCCTCCTGGAGCGGCTGCGCGACGTGGACCCGGTATCGGCGGGGAGGTTGTCCGACTCCCGGCGCATTATCCGTGCCCTGGAGGTCCACCGGCTCACCGGCAGGCCGTTCAGTTCCTTTATGCCGCAGCGCGAGTATTTCCAGCCCGCCGTCCAAGTGGGACTGGGCGTGGACCGGGAGGTGCTCAGGGAGCGGCTCGCCAGCCGCGTCCACCGCATGGTGGACGCCGGCCTGCTCGCTGAAGTCCAGCGGCTGGACACCCTAGGGCTGCGCCAAGGGAAAACCGCTTCCCGTGCTCTTGGGTACGCGCAGTTCCTCAAGGTGCTCGACGGCGGGTGGACCGTAGCGGAGGCAGCGGAAGACACCATCGTGGCCACCCGGCAGTTCGCGCGGCGCCAGCTCACCTGGTTCCGTGCCGATCCCCGCATCTCCTGGCTGGACTGGCAGGACCCTTCGTTGGTGGCCAAAGCCGCAGCGCTGTGCGAAGCGCCGCGTATTTAGGGCTGACCCGCCCGGCCGGTAACCTTGGAAACATGGACGCAACCCTCGCAAAAACCACCGAGCCGGCCTTCCGCACCCTGAGCGGACTCCGCTTTTCCAAGGGACACGGCACCGGCAACGACTTTGTCCTGGTGGCCGATCCCGAGGGCGTCCACACCATAGCCGCCCAGGACGTGGCAGCCCTGTGCGACCGGCACCGCGGCATCGGCGGGGACGGGCTGATCCGCGCCGTCCCGTCGCGCTTCCTGCCCGAGGGCCGCGAGCTGCTCGCCGCCGCCCCGGACGCCGAATGGTTCATGGACTACCGCAACGGTGACGGCACTTTGTCCGAGATGTGCGGCAACGGAGTCCGCGTCTTTGTCCATTTCCTCCGCGCCGAGGGGCTGATTGACCTGCCCGACGGCGGCGCCCTCACCATCGGCACGCGCGCGGGCGTCAAGACCGTGGTACGCACAGGCGAAGACTACGCCGTGGACATGGGGCCGTGGGAGTTCATTTTCCCCGGTGAAGCCACAGCCAAGGCAATGGATTCACTGGTTACCGCTGAGGGCCTGGAAGTTCCCCGCCCTGCACTCTCCGTCAGCATGGGCAACCCCCACACCGTCGTTGCCTTGGCGGAACTGTCGGAACTCGCGGCAACCCGCCTGTTCACGGCGCCCGTGGTGGACCCTGTCCCGGCCCACGGGACCAACGTTGAGTTCGTGGTTCCGTCAGAGCCCCTGGTGCACGACGGCGTCGGGACGGTGACCATGCGCGTGCATGAACGCGGGGTGGGGGAGACCCAGTCGTGCGGAACCGGGGCTTGCGCAGCGGCAGTGGCCATCCGTCACTGGGCAGGCGCGGAAGCCCCCGACACCTGGCGCGTTAACGTTCCAGGCGGCGTGGTTGGCGTCAAGTTCTTTGCCGGCCCGGCGGGCCATGAACATGTCGAGCTGAGTGGCCCGGCCGTTATTGTGGCAACCGGGACGCTTTCCTGACCTTCAGGATCCGGAAGGACTTGGACGTCGACTCCCGGCTGACACTGAAGGATTCGTCCAGCTCCGCAGCAAGCCAGCGTTGCAGCGAGTCGGCCCCCAGGTTCTTCTGCACCACCAGCCACGCTGTTCCGCCCGGCGCAAGGCGGGGCAGCCACAGCTTCAGGAGCGAGTGCAGTTCGTCCTTGCCGATCCGGATGGGCGGATTGGACCAGATGGTGTCAAAGCGCACGTCCGGGTCCACGGCTTCAGGGGTACTGGCGGTGACGTTGGCCAGTCCCAGCGCCGCAGCGTTCTCATTCGTCAGGGTGATGCAGCGTTCGTTGACATCCACCGCGTAGACCCGGGCTGAGGGCGACTTCAGGGCCATGGTCAGGGCAATCGGGCCCCAGCCGCAGCCGATGTCCAGCAGGTTCCCCTGCGGCGCGGGGGGCGGGACCTCGGCGAGGAGGATGGCGGTGCCCTTGTCGATCCCGTCCGGGCTGAAGATGCCGGTGGAAGTCTGCAGCCTGCGCACCTGCCCTGCGAGTTCGACACTCAGCGGCTTGCGGGTAAAAGGGCCGGCGGGTGTTGCGCTGAAATAATGTGCGGACTCCATAACTGGCCAGAGTAGTTCCCCTTGCAGCGTAAAGGGAAACTGCCGGGCAGGCCCCTCTGCTACGCTGGTGGGCATGTTCCTGATCTTCGAGTAGCCGGCACGGGCCCAGCCCGTCCCGCAGCCTGTCTTCAAGCGACAGCATGTCCCACCCAGCGATGCAGGTTTTGAACCTTCCGCTGCGTGCACCGGCCAACGGATTTCCGCCTGCCGGTCGCCGGACGACACTCGAAGGTCAGCCTCCCGCTGGACTTCCCGCCGTTTTTCCGGCTGTCCATCTCTGCCACGAATCGACGTCGTGGCATGTCCGCCGGCGCTGCCTCCTGCAGCGCCAGGCCCAACAAGCCAGGAGGCTTGGATGACCGCAGGCCGTCAGCCCAGCGCGAATACTTCACCAATCACCATCATTCGGCACTATTCTGGAACTGCCGAATCTTCAAAGGAGACCATGACCAGCCAGCCCAACACCGGATCAGATCCAGCCGCCCAGGACATGAGTCCTGCCGAAATCCAGGCTGTCATCGACCGGATTCTCTCCAAGGATGTACCGGCCAGGAACCTCAGCACGCCAGGCGGTGACGAGGGCCGTGACGGGAAGGCTATGCTCGGCAAAGCCCAGGCGATTTCCCGCCTGGACGAAGAACACACAACGTACGACGGCGACCAGCAGGACCTCGAGGAACGCCGCGCCCTGCGCCGCACAGCAGGCCTTTCCACTGAACTGGAAGACGTCACCGAGGTTGAGTACCGGCAGTTGCGCCTTGAGCGGGTGGTCCTGGCCGGCCTCTGGTCCGAAGGGACCCTGGCCGACGCCGAGAACTCTCTGCGGGAGCTTGCAGCCCTCGCCGAAACTGCCGGTTCCGAGGTCCTGGACGGGCTGGTCCAGCGGCGCGACAAGCCGGATCCCGGAACGTTCCTCGGCTCGGGCAAGGCCCTGGAGCTCCGGGACATCGTGATGTCCACCGGTGCGGACACGGTTGTGGTGGATGCCGAGCTCGCGCCCTCCCAGCGCCGGGGCCTGGAGGACATCGTCAAGGTTAAGGTGATCGACCGGACGGCCCTGATCCTGGACATTTTCGCCCAGCACGCCAAGAGCCGTGAAGGCAAGGCCCAGGTGGAGCTGGCGCAGCTGGAATACCTCCTGCCGCGCCTGCGCGGCTGGGGCGAGTCGATGTCCCGCCAGGCCGGTGGCCAGGTGGGCAGCGCGGCCGCCGGCATGGGTTCGCGTGGTCCCGGTGAGACAAAGATCGAGCTGGATCGCCGCCGCATCCGTACAAGGATGGCCAAGCTGCGGCGGGAGATCGCCGCAATGAAGCCCGCCCGCGAGACCAAACGGGCCAACCGCCGTCGTAATGCCGTGCCGTCCGTGGCGATCGCCGGGTACACCAACGCCGGCAAGTCCTCGCTGCTGAACCGCCTCACCGACGCCGGTGTCCTGGTGGAGAACGCACTGTTCGCCACCCTGGATCCCACCGTCCGCAAAGCGGAAACTGCGGACGGCCTCGGCTACACCCTGGCCGATACTGTCGGCTTTGTCCGTTCGTTGCCAACCCAGCTGGTGGAGGCGTTCCGCTCCACGCTCGAGGAAGTCGCGGACGCGGACCTCATCCTGCACGTGGTGGACGTCTCGCACCCGGATCCTGAGGGCCAGATCGCCGCAGTGCGCAAGGTCTTCAGCGAAGTGGACGCCCGGAAGGTGCCCGAAATCATCGTGCTCAACAAAGCCGACGCCGCTGATCCCTTCGTGGTGGAACGGCTCAAGCAGCGCGAGCCGCGGCACGTGGTGGTCTCGGCCCGTACGGGGGAAGGCATCGCAGAGTTGCTGAAGGCAATCAGCGACGCCATTCCCCGGCCCAGCGTCAAGCTGGAACTGCTCATCCCGTACGACCGCGGGGACCTGATGAGCAAGCTTCACGATTCCGACGCCGAGATCATCAGCGTTGACCACGTTGAGGCCGGTACCAGGGCTGTCGTGATGGTCCGGGAAGGCTTCGCGGCTGAACTGGAACCTTTCGTCAGCAATGACTGAGGCCGTGGCAGGAGAAGCCACGGAAACGGCCGTCGAGCAGTTCGTGATCGAACTGCTCGACCGGGCCGTGGCCGGCATGGGCGGGCAAAGCCGCGCCGGCCAGCATGAGATGGCCAGGCAGGTGGCCCGTGCCATTGAAACGGGGGACCACCTCCTGGTCCAGGCGGGGACCGGCACCGGCAAGTCCCTGGCATACCTCATCCCCCTGATCGCGCATGCCCTGCAGAGCAACAAGCCCGCCCTGGTGTCAACGGCCACCCTGGCCCTCCAGACGCAGATTGTGGGCCGGGACCTGCCCCGGCTGCTCAAAGCGATCACCCCCGCCTTGGACAGGCCGGTCAAAGTGGCCCTGGTCAAGGGCCGTTCCAATTACGTGTGCCGGCACAAGCTGGAAGGCGGCTTCCCCAGCGAGGAGCCAGCCGAGGGCCAGCTGTTCAGCCTGGGCGAGGACACCAGCGTGCCCCACTTCGCGGCAGCCGTGGGCGGCCCGTCGTCCCAGCTCGGCAAAGAGGTTGTGCGGCTCCGGGAATGGGCGGAGAAGACCCACACCGGGGACCGTGACGAACTCCTCCCGGGAGTGACGGACCGCGCCTGGCGGCAGGTGTCCGTGACTTCCATGGAGTGCCTGGGCGCCCAGAAGTGCCCCATGGCTGCGGAATGCTTCAGTGAGCTCGCGCGCCAGGATGCTGCGGAAGCGGACGTGGTGGTCACCAACCACGCGATGCTTGCCGTCAGCGCGTTCGAGGGCCTGGCCGTCCTGCCCGAGTACGACGTCGTGGTGGTGGATGAGGCCCATGAACTTCAGGACCGGGTCACGGGGGCGGTCTCAGGCCAGCTTTCCGTGGCCATGGTCCACGCTGCTGCTGCCGGCGCGCGGAAGCACACCGCCATTACCGTTGACGCGCTGAATGCCGCAGCCGCCAACTTGGAGCTTGCCCTGGCGGGCGTGCCGAACGGCCTGCTGCCGAACGGGCTCAACGACGAACAGCTGGACTGCGTGGACCAGTTGCGCGACGCCTGCCGTGCTGCCCTCTCGGATTCGAAGGGGGACAGCAGCACCACGGCCGACGGCGGCAGGCAGCTCGCGCGGTCCCGGCTCCTGCTCATCCTGGAACTTTGCGAACGGCTCCTCGCAGCCCGGGAGAACCGCGAAGTGGTGTGGTTCTCGCGCGCCAGTTCTTTTGACCCGGCGCAGGGATTCTCCCAGCCGGACGAGACCGCCCCCGCCTTGATCAACATCGCGCCGTTGTCCGTTGCCGGAAGGCTGCGGGAAGGGCTCTTCGCAGGCCACACGGTGGTGCTGACCTCAGCGACGCTGGCCATCGGATCGGCGTTCGAACCGGCCGCAGGCGGACTGGGACTGGTGGGTGACGGGGCCCCGAGCTGGACGGGCGTGGACGTGGGATCGCCCTTCGACTACCAAAAGCAGGGCATCCTCTATGTGGCCGGTCACCTGCCGAAGCCGGGCAGGGGCGGGTCGCCGGAAGCGCTGGACGAGCTGGAAGCCCTGATCCGTGCTTCAGGTGGCGGGGCGCTGTGCCTCTTCTCCTCCCGCCGGGCGGCAGAAGAAGCGGCCGAGGCACTGCGTCCCAAGCTGGGCATGACGGTCCTCTGCCAAGGTGACTCCACCATGACCGGCCTGGTGAAGCAGTTCGCCGACGAGCCCGATACCTGCCTGTTCGGAACCATGTCCCTCTGGCAGGGCGTGGACGTCCCGGGAGGCTCGTGCCGGCTTGTGGTGATCGACAGGATTCCTTTTCCGCGGCCGGACGATCCCCTTATGACCGCCCGTTCACGGGCCGTGGCTCAGGCCGGCGGGAACGGCTTTATGACGGTTTCCGCCACGCACGCCGCGATCCGGCTCGCCCAGGGGGCAGGCCGGCTGATCCGTTCCACCGGCGACAGGGGAGTGGTGGCCGTCCTTGACTCCCGGCTGGCCACCGAGCGCTACGCGGGGTTCCTCCGGGCTGCCCTGCCGCCGTTCTGGGCCACGACAGACCGGACGACGGCGATTGCCGCCCTGGAGCGGCTGGCCCGGGAAAACGCCTGAGCCGTCAGGCAGATTGAGCAGGCCGTGCCAGGGCAAACATGGCCTGGTGCGGGGCTGGGCAGGGCGTTACAGCGAGCGGAGTACCGAGACAACCTTGCCCATGATGGTGGCGTGGTCCCCAAGGATGGGTTCGTACTGGGTGTTCTGCGGGAGCAGCCACGTGTGGCCGTCGCGTTGGCGGAAGGTCTTGACGGTGGCCTCGTCATCGAGGAGCGCAGCCACGATATCCCCATTGGCCGCATCCTGCTGGCGGCGAACCACAACCCAGTCACCGTCGCAGATGGCTGCATCCACCATGGAATCCCCGGCCACTTTCAACATGAACAGTTCGCCCTGCCCCACCAGCTGCCTGGGGAGCGGCATCACGTCCTCCACCAGCTGGTCAGCAAGGATGGGACCGCCCGCCGCGATCCGGCCCACCAGGGGAACCATGGCTGTGTCCAGGGCGGTGGGCAGTTCGGTGACAGTGCCTGCGCCCGGTGAACGCGGGGCGGACGGCTGGCTTGCGGGCTTTGCAGCCCCGCCATCCAGGGTGAGTGGCATCAGGACCTCCATGGCCCGCGGACGCTTGGGGTCGCGGCGGAGGTAGCCAAGTTTCTCCAGCTGGGACAGTTGGTGCGTGACGCTCGAAAGGCTCGCCAGTCCCACGGTGTCGCCGATCTCCCGCATGGAAGGCGGGTACCCGTTCTCATTGACCGAACGCTGGATGGTTTCGAGGATCTTCTTCTGCCGTGGAGTCAGGCCCTTGGCGGTCCTCTTCGGTTGCGCGGTTCCCCTGCCCCCGGCGGCTGCTGCTGCCATATTCGCCAATGCCTTTCGGTTTCCGCCGGGCCGCTCCACGGCCAGGCCCTGGAAGGTCCCGTCCTTGAATGTCAGACCCTGCTGGTCGACTGTCCAGGTGGTTGTTCTTTGGTTCAAAACTAGGCCAGCCGCATTGCTTTTTCAAACATTTGTTCTAGCGAGTCTCGACAAGATTCGTTGATAGGTGCTAAAACTGAGGAAGCAAAGTTCGAATATATGTTCTACTCACCGCCCCGGTCATTCGAAGAGCAGGCCGGAAGGCCGCCGGGTGCAGGTGGTGGGGAGGACGTCCGGGCAGCACAGTACGGTCCAGGAGGGCTCAGATCATGTCAGCTACATCTGTTTCGCGGGGTTCACGCCAGCAGCTGCTTTCGGTGCAGCAAATCCTGTCCGAGTCCGAGATCCGGCAGGCCGAACGGCCGGCGCCGCTTCCGCCGCTCCGCCTGACGCGCCGCGGCCGCATCGTGCTGATCGGGATTCCGCTGGTCATGCTGGCGGCCCTGCTCCTCTCCCTGGCGGGCTTCTTCAATGCCCCGGCCAAGGCGTCGGAGTCTGCTGCTGATCTTGCTACCACGCCCACTGTCACGGTCACCGTCCAGCCCGGCGAGTCGCTGTGGGGCATTGCGGCCAGCGTCGCACCCGAGCGCGACCCCCGGGACGTCGTGGCGGACATCGTCCAGCTCAACAACCTGCCTGCCGGCGCGGTCTTCCCCGGCCAGCAGCTGTTCGTGCCCGCCACCTAGCCCCCGGGCATCATGCCTGTCCGGCAACGGAAGGGGCGCAGCACGCCGAGGGCGAACAGGGAGCCGTCACATTTTCCGGTGTCCGGCGCGGGCACTAAACTGTTCAGGTGAATGACCAGCTAGAGCGCCTGAACCGGCTTCCCCTCCGCAGCAACCTCCGTGGGCTTACCCCCTACGGCGCGCCCCAGCTGGACGTTCCAATTCTCCTGAACGTCAATGAAAACACCCACGGGGTCCCGGCGGACGTCAGGGCAGCCATCAGCGCAGCGGTGTCAGAGGCGGCAGCCGGCCTCAACCGATACCCGGACCGGGAATTCACGGACCTGCGGAAGGCGCTGGCGGAGTACCTGGGGCACGGGCTGGACGAATCCAACCTGTGGGCGGCCAACGGCTCCAACGAAGTCCTGCAACAGATACTCCAGGCCTTCGGAGGCCCGGGACGCACGGCGCTCGGATTCCCTCCCACGTACTCCATGTATCCCCTGCTGGCCAGCGGAACAGACACCGAATACATTGTGGGCGAGCGGGCCGAAGGCTACGGGCTGAGTGCTGAATCCGCAGCGCGGCAGGTCAAGGAGCTGCAGCCCAACATCGTCTTCCTGTGCTCACCCAACAACCCCACGGGAACCGGCCTTGGGCTGGACGTGGTGGAAGCCGTCTACGAGGCCGGCGAGGCAAGCCAGACGATCGTGATCGTCGACGAGGCGTACCACGAGTTTGCGCATGACGGAACGCCCAGTGCGCTGACGCTGCTGCCAGGCCGGGAACGGCTGATCGTCTCGAGGACCATGAGCAAGGCGTTCGCGCTGGCCGGCGCACGCCTCGGCTACATGGCGGCAGCCCCCGAAGTTACCGATGCACTGCGGCTGGTCCGGCTTCCGTACCACCTTTCCGCCATCACGCAGGCCACCGCCCTCGCAGCCCTCCAGCACCGGGAGGCGCTGATGGCGGATGTGGAAGACATCAAACGGCAGCGGGATCGCATCGTCTCCGAGCTGACGCGGATGGGCCTCAAGCCTGCCGCCTCAGACTCCAACTACGTATTCTTCGGCGGCCTGGAGGACCCCCACCAGGTGTGGCAGGGGCTGCTGGAGGCCGGCGTTTTGGTCCGGGATGTGGGAATCCCCGGGCATCTCCGCGTCACGGCCGGAACTGAGACCGAAACCACAGCCTTCCTGACCTCCCTCGAAAGCATCCTTGCCAGCCAGGCCAAGCTTCCCGCCTAGACTGGAAGAACCGGCGCTGGACGCCCGAACCACCCCTTCTGCCCAAAAGGACCCCAAGCATGAGTACCACCGGATCGAATGTTGCCGCGGCCCGGACCGCGCGCATGGAACGTGCCACCAGTGAGTCCTCCGTGCTCGTGGAAATCAACCTTGACGGTACCGGCACCTCGGACATCGACACGTCGGTGCCGTTCTACGACCACATGCTCACCGCGCTCTGCAAGCACTCCCTGATCGACATGACCGTCAAAGCCACCGGTGACATCCACATCGATGTCCACCACACGGTGGAGGACGTGGCCATCACCTTCGGCGAAGTGCTGCGCACCGCCTTGGGGAACAAAGCAGGCATCCGCAGGTTCGGAGAAGCCACCGTTCCCCTTGACGAAGCACTGGCCCACGCCGTGGTGGACGTTTCCGGGCGTCCGTATCTGGTGCACGGGGGCGAGCCTGCCGGCCAGGAATACCACCTCATCGGCGGCCACTTCACCGGATCCCTCACCCGCCACGTCTTCGAAGCAATCACCCTGCACGCCGGCATCTGCCTGCACATGAACGTCATCGCGGGCCGGGATCCCCACCACATTGTCGAGGCCCAGTTCAAGGCCTTCGCCCGGGCACTGCGCGCAGCCGTGGAACCGGATCCTCGCGTTGAGGGAATCCCGTCCACGAAGGGTGCGCTGTGAGCGGGCAGGTCCTGCGGGACGGCGCCATCGTCGACCCCTCGGCCTCCCGGAAGCTGCCCTCGCCTGAAGGCAAGCCCACCGTGACGGTCCTGGACTACGGTTCCGGTAACGTCCGGTCCGCAGTGCGTGCCCTCGAACGCGCCGGCGCGGAAGTCATCCTCAGCTCCAAGCCCGAGGACGTCCTGAACGCGGACGGCCTGGTGGTTCCCGGCGTCGGCGCCTTCGAAACGGTGATGCGTGAGCTCAAAGCGGTGGACGGCATCCGCCTCATCGGCAGGCGGGTGGCCGGCGGCCGCCCGGTCCTGGGTATCTGCGTGGGGCTCCAGGTGCTCTTTGAGGCAGGCGTCGAACACGGCACGGAGGCGGAGGGTATCGGTGAATGGCCGGGCAAGGTGGAGCTCCTGCCCGCTGACGTGGTGCCGCATATGGGCTGGAACACCGTGAAGGTGCCGGAGGGATCCAAGCTGTTCGCCGGCGTCGAAAACGAGCGGTTCTACTTTGTGCACTCGTATGGCGTGCAGGAATGGAACTTCGATGTTGTCCAGCCTCGGATGGCCGCACCCCTGGTTACCTGGTCCGAGCACGGCGGCCCCTTCATTGCTGCGGTCGAAAACGGTCCGCTGTGTGCCACCCAGTTCCACCCGGAGAAGTCGGGTGACGCCGGCGCCCGGCTGCTGCACAACTGGGTGCACAACCTGAAGAAGCCTGCTGCCGGTGCCGCGGCGCCCGCCGGCGTCCCATCAAGGGAAGACGGCACCGCCTAGATGTGGTGGTCCGTCCTCCTGATGGGGCTCGCCGGCCTGCTGATCGGCGGCGCCCTGTCATTCAGGCAGCAGCACAAGCCGCTCTGGACCCAGATATCGTTCTACGTTTTGGCGGGCATGTCCCTGCTCGCTGCCTACCTGCTCACCCTGCCCGGCAACTGACCGGCAGCTGGCCACACTGACCCCGACCCGAAGGATTGACATGACCACCGCAACCGATCTGCCGGTTCTTGAACTGCTGCCCGCCGTCGACGTCGTCAATGGCCAGGCCGTCCGGCTGGTCCAGGGGGAAGCGGGCAGTGAGACCAGCTACGGCACCCCGCTGGAAGCCGCCCTGAACTGGCAGCAGCAGGGTGCCGAGTGGGTGCACCTGGTGGACCTCGATGCCGCATTCGGCCGCGGCTCGAACGCGGAACTGCTCCGCGACGTGGTGGGCCGTCTGGACATCAAGGTGGAACTTTCCGGCGGTCTCCGTGACGACGAAACCCTCGAAGCGGCCTTGGACCTCGGCGTGGCCCGGGTGAACCTGGGAACCGCCGCGCTGGAGAACCCCGAATGGACGCGCCGGGCCATCGAACGCTTTGGCGACAAAATCGCCGTCGGACTTGATGTCCGCGGCAGCACGCTCTCCGGCCGGGGCTGGACCAAGGAAGGTGGGGACCTCTGGGACGTCCTGGGCCGCCTCGAGGAAGCAGGCTGCAGCCGCTACGTGGTCACGGACGTGACCAAAGACGGCACGCTGCAGGGACCCAATGTAGAACTCCTCCGCCAGATGGTGGAAAAGACAGGCAAGCCGGTGGTCGCGTCAGGCGGCATTTCCAGCCTCGACGACCTGAAGGTCCTCCGTTCCTTGGTGCCTTTGGGTGTCGAGGGTGCCATCGTGGGCAAGGCCCTCTATGCGGGCGCTTTCACGCTGCCCGAAGCGCTCGACGTCGCCGGCCGCCGCTAGGCCGCCCCGGCGCAGCAAAAGGCAAGCGATGGCCAGCAACGAAACCGGACCCGGGGTCCCTCAGCAACGACACCTTCCCGGCCATATCGCCGCCGCGCTGGCAGGTGCGGGAGGCGTTGCCGACTCCGCCGGGCAACCGTGGGCCGGACGCAGCCTGGCCGGTGAACACGCCAAAATCCATAACTTCGAGGACGACGACGGAACGGCCAGCGGCGCCTACCTGGCCGCCATAGCAGCGCTCCGGGAAGGGACCGGGGACGAAGCAGGCGTAGTGGCGTCACTCGCCAGCGCCCGGGTCTTCATCCCCATCGTCGCCCAGCTCGCAGAGGATGCCGAGGGCGCCCTCGGCCTGAGCTCCGACAAACAGGCGGACATGGCCCTGGTAACCCTCAAAGCCGCCGACGGAAGGACGGCAATGCCCGCCTTCACCACCACGGCTGCCCTGGCCGCCTGGCACCCGGACGCCAGGCCGGTTGCCGTCTACGCTGCCCGCGCGGCGCTCTCGGCCGTCGCCGAGGGCGCCGAGCTGCTGGTCCTTGATCCGGGCTCCGAGTTCACGTTCGTGGTGCGCCGGCCCGGGGTCTGGGCCCTGGCGCAGCAGTACGGGTGGGTCCCCTCCTACGAGGACGGAGAGCTGGCGGAAGAGATGGTCCGGGCCGCTGCGGGGTTTCCCGCAGTGCGGAGCATCGACCTGGTGCCGGGCAGGGGAGTGGCCGCCCGCGCCGCCGATGGGACCGTGGTTGCCGGCGGCGGCCCGGGGCCTGAACTGCAGGTTGTGCTCTACCTTGAAGACGGCCTTGATGCGGCCGGAGTGCAGGAACTCGTGGCAGGCCTCCAGGCGCAGTGGTCGCGGAATGTATTGTTTGGGGAGCGCGTCGACTCGATTGAGGTTAAGTTGAGGCGCGCAGACCGCTAGCCGCAGTCAGGCGGGGTGATCCCCGGCCCACTGCGGCAGACGTGAGGATCACCGTGAATTTCGCTCTCTACCGGGAGTTGCTCGCCGTCGGGCCTGTCCGCAGGCTGCTGCTGGTGGGCATGGTTGCCCGTATTCCCCATTCCGCGGCCGGCGTGCTGCTGACCCTGCACATCGTCCTCACCCTGGACCAGGGATATGCCGCCGCGGGTGCTGCTGCCGCCGTCATGACCATCGGCATTGCCCTTGGTGCACCCTGGCGCGGGCGGCGCGTTGACACCGTGGGCCTGCGCGCGGCACTGGTCCCGTCCGTGATCTCTGAAACCATTATCTGGTCGGTGGTTCCGCATGTGTCGTACCAGTGGCTCCTTCCCCTGGTGTTCGTGGGCGGGCTGCTCACGCTCCCTATCTTCAGCGTGGTCCGCCAGTCCCTGGGCGTTCTGGCGGACGGCGACCAGCGCCGTACCGCCTTCGCCCTCGACGCGATTACCACCGAGATAGTGTTCATGATCGGCCCCGCTGCGGGCGCCATCGTTGCCACCAGCGGGTTCACTGTGCTGGGCCTGACCGTGGTGGGCGTCTCCACGTCTCTTGCCGGCCTGTTCCTGATGTGGTTCAACCCGCCCACCCGGAGCGCGGACCAGGCCGGGGAATCCACTGCCGACGAATGCCGTGCGGCAGAGGCCGCCGTAGTGACCGCCGCCCCCGCGCACTTGCAGGAGGCAGCGGCGGAACTGGCGCCGGCGGAAGCCCGGGGCAGCGCTGGCCTGCGCGGCAAAGTGGCGCACAATTTCGCATGGTTCACCTCCGCCGTCGGCGCTGTTTTTGCGGTGGCAGCCGGTGCCGGCATGGTCCTGAGCGGGACGGACGTGGGCATTGTTGCCGCCCTGGAGACGGGCGGGCACCAGCGCGACATCGGCATCGTGTTCGTCTTCTGGTGCGCGGCGTCGGTAGTGGGCGGCCTGGTGTACGGCGCCATGCACCGCCCAGTCCCGCCACTCGTCCTGCTGCTGGGGATGGCGGCACTGACCATCCCCATGGGATTCGCCCACGACACCTGGACCCTGGCCTTCGCCTCGCTCCTGCCCGGACTGCTGTGCGCGCCCGTGCTGTCCTCGGCATCAGAAAAAGTGGCTGACCTGGTCGCCGAGGACCGCCGTGGGGAAGCCATGGGCTGGTACGGGTCCGCGCTGACGGCAGGCGTGGCCCTGGGTGCACCGCTCGCCGGCGTCTTTATCGACGGCACGGGCCCCTCCGGAGGGTTCGTATCGGTGGGGGTTGCAGGGGTGCTGCTCTGCTTTGCGGGGCTGGTCCTGCAGCAGCGGCGGCGGCGCGCAGCGGTGTGAGCACTCCCGCCCATCGATTGCTCCGCAAATGCCCTTTTGGTCCCGCAAAACGGCAGTTACGGAGCAATCGATGAAGGGGATGGGACGGCCTGAGCCTGGAAAGCGCGACGGCGGGCCGACCTTTGGAGGTCGGCCCGCCGTCGCGGACTGCTGGGGGAGAAGTTGCCTTAGTTGACCGCGCCGGTGTACTTCTCGCCAGGGCCCTTGCCGGGCGCATCGGGGATCAGCGACTCTTCGCGGAATGCCAGCTGCAGCGACCGCAGGCCGTCACGCAACGGCCCTGCATGCTGCGAGCCGATCTCCGGGGCGGCGGCCGTCACCAGGCCGGCCAAGGCCGTGATCAGTTTCCGTGCCTCGTCCAGGTCCTTCAGCTCCTCGGCGTTGTCCTCGGCCGCCAGCCCCAGCTTGACGGCGGCTGCGCTCATCAGGTGGACGGCTGCCGTGGTGATGACCTCGATTGCCGGCACTTCGGAAATGTCGCGAACCTGCTGGGAGACATCGGGACCGCCGGCTGATGGCTCGAAAACGTGTGAATTACTGTCTGGGGTGCTCATACTGGTAAGCTTGACACAGACCGACTGGATGTCGTTATTTCAGAGATTGATCCCACGGATCAAGGTTCCCTCCGGCGCTGCACAGCGTTGTCGGGAATTTTTTCTGTAAGATGGCATGCAGTTTGCAAGCGGAGTTCTCTCCCACCCGCGTCAGCCGCTGTTCCGATTCATTTCGGGGCGCAAGGTTGCCGGGTACCTGGTTGGGCATGGAACCGGCGTCCGCCGGAACCGTGCGGGCAGTCCCTTGACGGGAGCTGCATCCGATCTTTCAGAGGCCTTCGATTGCTCCGGCAATTGGGGGCCTTCTCTATTTGCCGGAATCCACTACAAAAACAGGAGCTTTAACATTAGCGAGCCAAGAATCAATGAGCGTATCCGCGTCCCCGAGGTGCGGCTGGTCGGCCCTGCAGGTGAACAGGTAGGAATCGTCCGTATTGAGGATGCCCTGCGTCTGGCTGCCGAGTCCGACCTTGATCTCGTTGAAGTTGCACCTCAGGCGAAGCCTCCGGTGTGCAAGCTGATGGACTTCGGCAAGTACAAGTACGAGGCCGCGGTTAAGGCACGCGAAGCCCGGAAGAACCAGACGAACACCGTTCTGAAGGAAATCCGCTTCCGCCTGAAGATCGACACCCACGACTACGAGACCAAGCGCGGCCACGCACTGCGCTTCCTCGGCGCCGGGGACAAGGTCAAGGCCATGATCCAGTTCCGTGGCCGTGAGCAGCAGCGCCCGGAAATGGGCATCCGCCTGCTCCAGCGTTTTGCCGACGACGTCGCTGAAGTTGGCGTAGTGGAGTCCAGCCCCCGCATTGACGGCCGCAACATGGTCATGGTGGTTGGCCCCCTGAAGAACAAGGCCGAGGCCAAGGCGGAAGCCCGCCGCGCTACCCAGCGGGCCGAGGCGAAGGCGCAGAACGAAGCCAAGGCTTCGGGCCGCGTGGACACCTCGGGTGACGACCAGGCTCCGCTGACCCAGTCGCTGGCGGATCTGCTTCCGGAGGGTTTCGCCATCACTACGGAGCCGGAAACAGTAGCCGAGGCCCCGGCCCAGGAGCCGGCCGCCGTCGAGCCTGCTGCGGCAGAAGCTCCCGCGAAGGCAGCGGAAGCGCCCAAGCAGGAAGCACCAAAGCAGGAAGCCCCGAAGGCTGCGGCCTCCAAGGCAGCTGCTCCGAAGGCTGCGGCCTCCAAGGCAGCTGCTCCGAAGGCTGCGGCCCCCAAGGCTGCGGCCCCGAAGGCTGCTCCCGCACCCAAGGCCGCCGAGAAGCCCGCTGCGGCTGCCCCGGCTGCTCCGGCCGCACCCGCAGCAGCACCTAAGCCTGCAGCGGTTCCTGCTCCGCCGAAGCCGGTGGCCAGGCCTGCGGCACCGAAGCCTGCTGCCCGCCCTGCCCCCAAGGCAGTGCCGAAGCCGGCTGGCAAGAAGACCACTTAGTTCACAACTGCCTGGGGTTCCGTCCCCGGGCAGTCAGCAACCAGCATGCCGCCCGCAGGGGCGGCTGCGCGAGAGAGCTGCAGGCCCAGCCTGCGGATACGTAAGGAGATCGGTTCCCATGCCGAAGATGAAGACCCACAGTGGTGCCAAGAAGCGCTTCAAGCTGACCGGCAGCGGCAAGCTGCGCCGCCAGCAGGCCAACCGCCGCCACTACCTCGAGCACAAGTCCTCGCGGCTGACCCGTCGCCTTGCCGGCGACAAGATCGTCTTCAAGGGCGACGCCAAGGTCATCCGGAAGATGCTCGGCATCTAGTTTCCAAGTTCTTTGACTGACCACCACCTGGTGGCCGGTCACCTACCAAAAAGCCTTCTCAGGCCGCCGGGAAACCGGCAGTAGATGCTTGGGATCAGATTTTCGAAGGAGTACGCACGTGGCACGTGTGAAGAGGGCGGTCAACGCCCACAAGAAGCGCCGGGTTATCCTTGAACGCGCAAAGGGCTACCGTGGACAGCGTTCACGCCTGTACCGCAAGGCCAAAGAGCAGCTGCTGCACTCGTTTGTGTACAGCTACGGCGACCGCAAAAAGAAGAAGGGCGACTTCCGCCGCCTGTGGATCCAGCGCATCAACGCTGCATCCCGCGCCAATGGTCTCACCTACAACCGCCTGATCCAGGGCCTGAAGGCCGCTGAGGTTGAGGTTGACCGCCGCATGCTCGCCGAGCTGGCCGTTTCCGACGCCAACGCCTTCGCTGCACTGGTCAAGGTTGCCAAGGATTCCCTGCCTGCCGACACCTCCGCCAAGAAGGTAGTTGCGTAGCAACTGGCTGTTCCCGTCAGGGGCAGTTCAGGAACCGGTGGCCGCAGCCACTAAAGTTCTTGTATGAACGAAACCGGGCGCCCGCAAGATTTTCCGCTGTCCAATCCCCGAGCTGATCGGGTGAGGGACGTGGCAAAGCTTGCCGGGCGCCCGGCGCGTTTAAAGCGTGGCCTGTTCCTTGCTGAAGGACCGCAGGCTGTCCGCGAAGCCCTCAAACTCCACCAGAAGCGCCTGGCCGCCGGAGCCCCGGGCGTGGTCACCGAGGTCTTTGCCAGCGAAAGCTGCCTGGACCGGTTCCCGGAATTTGAGGAACTGTCCCAAGGGGTCAACGCCCGACTTGCCACTGATGACGTCCTTGCGGCCATGGCGGACACCGTCAATCCGCAGGGGATCGTGGCAGTCTGCCGCTTCCTGGACGTGGCACTGGAAGAGGTGCTCGACGCCGGTCCCCGCCTGGTTGCCGTGCTGTGCCAGGTCCGTGATCCCGGGAACGCGGGAACGGTCCTCCGTGCGGCGGACTCGGCCGGTGCGGACGCCGTCGTCCTCACCTCCTCGAGCGTGGACATCTACAACCCCAAGGCCGTCCGCTCCACCGCGGGATCCCTCTTCCACCTCCCGGTAGTGCTGGGCGCGGACATCGGTGAACTGGTAACCGCGTGCCGGGCACGGGGGATCGGCATCCTGGCGGCGGACGGCTACGGTTCCCTCAACCTCGACACCCTGCAGGACGAGAACGCCCGGCGGCGGCTGACAGGCGGCGGTCCGGAGTCCGCCTATGCCCTGGAGCAGCCCACCGCCTGGCTGTTCGGCAACGAGGCCCAGGGCCTGTCCCAGGAGGAGCTGGCGCTGGCAGACCACAGGGTTGCCGTGCCGGTCTATGGTTCCGCCGAGAGCCTGAACCTGGGTACTGCGGCAACGGTTTGCCTCTACGCCAGCGCGCGGTCGCAGCACCTGCCCGCGCCGGTGACCGCCTAGCCCAAGACCTGGCAGCGCTTCCATGCCGGGTCCTTGCCGGAAAAGATAAGGGCCCCGGATGTCCGGAGCCCTTGCGTAAATGTCGAGTTATCGAAGCGGATCAGGGTGCGCGGGTAGCCTTGCCGCGTCCGGTGATTGCCCCGTAGATGCCGGCAACAACAAGGCCGCCGACGATAGCGAGAATCCAGGTGCCCAGGTCAAAGAAGGCAAGATCGCCCTTGTTGAACAGGAGGCTGCCGATCCAGCCGCCCACAATGGCGCCCACTACACCCAAAACAAGGCTGGTGACCCAGCCGCCGCCAACCCGTCCGGGCATGACGGCCTTAACAATGGCCCCTACGATAAGGCCGAGGATAATCCAAGCAAGAAAACCCATGTCTCCTCCTTATAGTGGCCGGGATCCCTTGGTCCCGATGAGGCTCAAGCTAACATAAGGCCCCGGCAATGTCAGCAGGCTTACGGTTAGTCACTGGTGCATGCAGGGCGTTGCGGCGGGTACGGTAACTACGGGCGGAGCCGAGGCAGGACCCGCAGTTTCCCAGCTGAACCTGACCGGAAAGAGGTGGAGCCCTTGGCTGCAAGTGGCGGTACCAAGGCGGTTGTGGCGGCCCTGGCTGCGAACCTGACCATCGCCGCCCTGAAATTCGTGGCGTATGCACTGACGCTTTCCTCGTCCATGCTCGCCGAAGCCATCCACTCCCTGGCCGACTCCGGCAACCAGATCCTGCTCCTGGTGGGCGGAAAGAAGGCCAAACGGGCACCAAGCCCCGAGCACCCCTTCGGCTACGGCCGGGAGCGCTACATCTACGCCTTCATCGTCTCCATCGTGCTGTTCAGCGTCGGTGGCCTCTTCGCCCTCTACGAGGCATGGGACAAGTTCCAGCACCCGCACGCCATCGAAGGCGGCTTCTGGTGGGTTCCCCTCGCCGTGCTGGTAGGCGCCATCATCGCGGAATCCTTCTCGCTCCGGACAGCCGTCATCGAGTCGAACCATTCCCGCGGAAAGCAGTCCTGGGCCAGGTTCGTGCGCAGTGCCAAGCAGCCTGAGCTGCCGGTGATCCTGTTGGAAGACCTCGGTGCCCTCGTGGGCCTCGTCTTCGCCCTCATTGGCGTCAGCCTGACGCTCATCACCGGGGACGGACTCTGGGATGCGGCCGGCACCGCAATGATCGGCCTGCTGCTGGTGGCCATTGCCGTCGTGCTTGCGCTGGAAACCAAGTCCCTGCTCCTGGGCGAGTCCGCAACCAGGGAGGACGTCGAGAAAATCGCCGCGGCGATCGAAGCCGACGGCGGGCGGATCATCCATCTCAAGACCCTGCACCTTGGGCCGGAGGAACTCCTCGTGGCGGCCAAGATCGCCGTCACCCGCTCTGCCACCGGAGACCAGATCGCCTCGGAAATCGACACAGCGGAGGCACGGATCCGCGCGGCCGTGCCCATTGCACGCGTCATCTACCTGGAGCCCGACCTGCACCGGGCCAACGCCACGGGGACAGGCCAGCAGCCTGCAGCAACAGCCCCGCAGTCGTAAGGCCGGCCTGGCAAATGCTGGCGGCCGGAAGCCGCTGCCAGCCCGGTCCAAGGATCAGGCGGTCAGCGGCTTCCTGCGCTCCAGGAGGCCGCTGGCAATGGCGACGCCGAGTCCCATCACGGCGAGGACAGCGCCTACCAGCGCGGGGGCAACGTATCCCCAGCCCAGGGCGATCACCAGCCCGCCCAGGAAGGCGCCGAGTGCATTGGCCACGTTGAGCGCCGCATGGTTCAGTGACGAGGCAAGGGACGGCGCGTCAGGGGACGCGTCCAGGAGCCTGGTCTGCAGCGCGGGGATCAGCATGGATCCTGATGCGCCCACCACGAACACCATGACGAAGGCGGACCACGGCCAGTGGACTGCGACGGCGTAGACCACCAGGGCAACGGCTATGGCGGGCAACACCTTGTACAGGGTTCCCATCACCGACTTGTCCGCGATCCTGCCGCCCACGATGTTGCCGGCCACCATTCCCAGGCCATACAGCGCCACCACCAGCGGAATCAGCGACGACGGGATGCCCGCCACCAGCGTCATGGTGTGCGCGATGTAGGTGTAGGTGGCGAAGAAGCCGCCAAAGCCCACAATGCCGATCAGGATGGCCAGCCAGACCTGCAGGCGCTTGAGGGCTCCCAGCTCGCGCCGGATGCTTGCGTCCGGGTGGGCGTGGTGGAACGGGACGAACTTCCAGACCAGGGCAAGCGTCAGGAGCCCGATAAATCCCACCATGATGAACAGCAGCCGCCAGCCGTATGTTTGCCCCATCCACGTGGCAAAGGGAACCCCCACCACGTTGGAGATGCTGAGCCCGGCCATCACCATGGAGATCGCCCACCCCCGCCGTGTTGGCGGAACCAGCGAGGCAGCAATGACGGCTGCCACTCCGAAGAACGCGCCGTGGGGCAGGCCCGCAGCAAAGCGCGAGGCCAGCATGGTCCCGTAGTCAGGGGCAAGGAAGGACAGGAAGTTGGCGGCGGTGAAAAACAGCATGAGTCCCAGCGCCAGGTGCTTGCGGGGGAGCTTGGCGCCGACGGCGGCGAGCAGCGGTGCCCCCACCACCACGCCCAGGGCGTAGGCCGAAATGAGGTGTCCGGCTTCCGGCGTCGAAATCCCCAGGCCCTGCTCAACTTCCTTCAGCAGGCCCATCATGGTGAATTCCGTGACGCCGATGCCCACGCCGCCCATGGCGAGGGCAAAGACGGCCATGGCGATGTTGGGGGACCGGGTGGGGGCTGCCGTGGACGTTTCGAGGACGCTGCTCATAGGCCTGCTTTTCGGGGTAGGACGTGATGATGGGACCGATGCCGCGGCAGTGGGGCTGGTAAATCCGGACCCTGCCAACAACCCCGGGAAGGGGGAAGGGTATTCCCGCTGCGGGGACGGTGTGTCCGGCCCCACCATTGTCCCCCATAGAATGAGCCAGTGACTGGACTGATACAGGTGGTAGGCGGAGCCGTCGTTGACAGCCTGACGGAACCCTCCCTGCTGCTGGTGGCGCGGCGCAGCGCGCCTGAAAAGCTGGCTGGCATGTGGGAGTTCCCCGGCGGCAAGGTGGAATCCGGCGAGCAACCGGAAGCGGCACTTGCCCGCGAGCTGTTCGAGGAACTCGGGATCGGCGTGCGGCTCGGCCCCGAGCTTCCGGCGGAGGCGCCGCAAGGCTGGCCGTTGAACGACAGTGCCAGCATGAGGGTGTGGCTGGCGGAAGTGGCCCGCGGGGAAGCCCGGCCGCTTGAAGACCACGATGAACTGCGGTGGGTGGCGCTGTCTGATCCGGAAGCCGTCCTGGGCCTGCCCTGGATACCCGCCGATTTCCCGATCGTCAGGGCGCTTCTTTCCGCCCTGGCAGTGCAGGCAGGGGCTGCGCGCTCCTAGAAGAGCGTTGCCTGTCCTGCTGGTCCGCCCTGGCCTGCCAGCCGGGGAAGCCCCTCCGGCCCTGAAAGCCCTGGCACTCCGGGCTTGCCGGGCGTAGCGGGGCCGGCACCATGGCCTGCCGCTGCCGGAATGGCGCCTGCCGGGTACTCGGCTTCCTCGCCACGGGGGTCGTCCTCCAGGTCCCTGTGGCTGAAGCCGGAAGAATTGCTGAATCCGTGGCGTGCTTTGAAGTACCGTACTTTGCCGGCAAGCCAGGACCGGTACTCCTTGGAGGCGTACGAGCCGGAGCCGTACAGGCGGCGGTAGCGGCCGGCCAGTCCGGGATGGTTGGCGGCAATCCACCTCATGAACCACTCCCTGGTTCCCGGCTTCAGGTACAGGGCTCCGGCGGTGACGCCCGTGGCACCGGCAGCAGCCAATGAAGCGAAAAGAGCGTCAAGGGCCTCATCGCTGTCAGAAAGCCAGGGGAGGATGGGCATGGCCATCACCCCGCAGGGCAGTCCGGCCTCGCGAAGGCGGGACACAAGCTTGAGCCGTGCCCGGGGCCCCGGCGTGCCGGGCTCGACTGCCTCGGAGAGGGCTTCGTCGGTCATGGCCAGGGAAATGCCCAGGCCCACAGGCACCTGGGTTGCGGCGCTCTTCAGCAATGGAATGTCCCTTGCCAGCAGCGTCCCCTTGGTGAGGATGGAGAGGGGAGTGCCTGACTCGGCAAGGGCGGTGATGATCCCGGGCATCAACCGGTATCGGCCCTCGGCACGCTGGTAGGGATCCGTGTTGGTGCCGAGCGCCACCTGGTGGCGGCCCCAGGATGGTTTGGCGAGTTCCTTGCGGAGGACCTCCGCGGCGTTGACCTTGACCACCACCTGGCTGTCGAAGTCCAGGCCGGCGTCGAAATCCAGGTAAGTGTGGCTCTTGCGCGCGAAGCAATAGACGCAGGCATGGCTGCAGCCGCGGTAGGGGTTGATGGTCCACTCAAACGGCATCCTGGAGCCGGGCGGCACTTTGTTGAGCACCGATTTGGCGGTGACCTCGTGGAAAGTGATGCCGGCGAACTCGGGTGTGGTGACAGAGCGGACCAGGCCAGCCAAGGGAAGCAGGGGTGGGGAAGCGGTGTCCGGAGCAGTTCCTGCGGGCCGGGGCATCAGTGCTTGGGCGTCCCATCTCATGCCCTCCATTCGAATCTATGTTCGAAGCAAAGTCAAGCATGCCTGCCCCGCGTCGACGAACCGCAACGCACTTAGGGGAGGTCCAGGAGCTCCCACACCACGGTGATGGACATGGCCACCGTCGAATCCCCGGTTTCCACGGCGAGGGATTCCACCGAAGCGGCGCGTTGCATCCGCGCCAGCGGCACCGGACCCTGGACAGGGATGTTGTCCTCAATGGAAAGCACCCGTCCCAGCCGGGCCGAGGCAAGCCGGGCATACTGCTGCGCCGTACTTGCCGCATCCACCCACGCAGCTTCACGGGCCCGTGCCCGCACCGCGGCGTCGTCGCTGAACGTGAGTTCGAGGCCGTTCAGCCGGACCTCGTTGCCGCCCGCCTCGACGGCTCCGGAGATCGCGGCGGATGCGGAGCCAGGCGTCCGCAACCTTACTGTGAGGGTGCTGGCTGCAACATACCCCGTCAGACGCTGGCCCTCCCCTTCCCTCCACGCGAGGTCCGCCCGCACGTTCAGGCCGGCAGTGCGGACGTCCGCACCATCGACGCCGTGCCGGCGGAACGCGGACGCAACGGCCTCCGAGCTGGCGCCGGCGCGGGAGTAGGCGGCCTCCACCGAGTCGGCGCGGCACTCCACCCCGATGGACACCACCATGAGATCAGGGGCAGCGGCCGCCGAGCCGGTCCCGGTGACTGTGACGGTGCCGAACCGGTCAGCGCCGCGCGGAGGACCGCCGGGCGCGTGGGTGCCGCCCGGACCATTCCCGGGGAAACCCGGGCCGCCGGGCTGATAGCCGGCCGCCCCGAAGCCGTCCTCTGCCTCCCTGCCGCTGCTGGAATCCGCTGCCATGGGTCACGCCTCCGCTTCAGCCGGCCCGCGGCGCCGGCGGCGGGGGCGCACGTGCTCGGGATAGCCGCCGGCGGCCAGTCCGGCGTCCCGTTCAAAGATGTTGGCCGTCCCAGGGTTCCCGGTGCGCAGCAACGACCACCCGGCGCTGAGGAGATACAACGGCAGGAACGGGAAACCCAGGCACCAGGCGTACTGGCTGCAGTGCCGTTCCTCGTGGCCCAGCAGGGCCGGCTGCAACTGCAGGTTGTCGGCGGGGCAGCGGCACAGCACCACGTTGCCCAGGGTGAACGCCCCCGCGAACGGCAGCCGCCACCCGTACCCGCCGGCGAGGACCAGGCCCCGCGGTCCGCTGCGGATGTCCGTACGCGCTGCAAGGGCGACGGCGAGGCCAAGGACCGTGCTGCCGTTGGCCAGGTTGGCGGCCTGCCTCAGCCGCTGGGCGGCCGTGAGGCGCTCCTGTGCCCGCTGGCTTCGAGGCGCTGTCATGAGGCCATGCTAGCCGGACGGTTCAATTAGACTGGAGGATAGTGGCCGCCGGTTCTGCCGGTGGGCCCTGACCTGGTCATTGAATGCCCTGCCCTTGGGGCTTTCATCCATGACCTGCCAGTGATGGACGCGCCGCCGGGAAACCGCGCAGGCTGCGCCATTCACCGGCAGCCACGACTCGTAGCTAAGAACAGTAGATGACTGAAACTTTGCCGGGCGCCGCCATCCCGAACCCCACGGATGAAGCCGCCATCACTGCCGCTGTAGACCAGGCCGTCGCCGCCATCGCCGGCGCGGCCACCCTTGACGAGCTGAAGGCGGTGCGCCTCGCCCACACCGGCGAGAAGTCCCCCCTCAGCCTTGCCAACCGCGAAATCGGCAAGCTGCCCAAGGACCAGAAGGCCGTGGCCGGAAAGCTTATGGGCTCCTCCCGCGGGCGGGTCAACAAGGCGCTCGCGGACCGCACCGCCGAGCTGGAAGCCGAAAATGACGCCCGGATCCTGCTCGAAGAGACGGTGGACGTCACCGCCGCCCCGCGCCGTCGTCGTGCCGGTGCCCGGCACCCCCTGTCCACCCTCCAGGACCGCGTCTCGGACATCTTCGTCGGCATGGGCTGGGAAATCGCCGAGGGCCCGGAAGTGGAATCGGAGTGGTTCAACTTTGACGCACTGAACTTCAAGCCGGACCACCCGGCCCGCGAAATGCAGGACACCTTCTTCGTGGAGCCGCCCGAGGCCCACCTGCTGATGCGCACCCACACGTCCCCGGTGCAGGTCCGCTCCATGCTGGAACGCGAGCTGCCCATCTACGTGCTGTGCCCCGGAAAAGTGTTCCGCACGGACGAGCTCGACGCCACGCACACGCCGGTGTTCCACCAGTTCGAAGGCCTCGCCATTGATAAAAAGCTCAGCATGGCGGACCTCCGCGGCACCCTGGAACACTTCGCCCGGCAGATGTTCGGCGGCGAAGCCCAGATCCGCCTGCGCCCCAATTACTTCCCCTTCACGGAGCCCTCTGCCGAGCTGGACATCTTCCACCCGGGCGCCAAGGGCGGACCGGCATGGATCGAGTGGGGCGGCTGCGGCATGGTCAACCCCAACGTGCTCCGCGCCGCGGGCATCGACCCCGACGTCTATTCAGGTTTTGCCTTCGGCATGGGCATCGAGCGGACCCTGATGTTCCGCAACGAGGTCGGCGACATGCGCGACATGATCGAAGGCGATGTACGTTTCAGCGAGCACTTCGGGATGGAGATCTAACAGTGCGTATCCCAATTTCCTGGCTGCGTGAATTTGCAGAGGTACCGGCCGGAGCAACGGCCGAAGACGTGATGGCCGAACTGGTCAAGGTGGGCTTCGAGGAAGAGGACGTCCACCGTCCCACGGACACCCTGAAGGGCCCCATCGTGGTGGGCCAGGTCCTCAGCATCGTCAAGGAACCGCAGACCAACGGCAAGACCATCAACTGGTGCCAGGTCCGTGTGGTCCCCGAGGGCCAGGAGCAGACGCTCACCGGCGACGGCATTGACCCGTCCGGCGTGCAGGGCATCATCTGCGGCGCCCACAACTTCGTGGAAGGCGACAAAGTGGTGGTCACCCTTCCCGGCGCCGTGCTGCCCGGCGACTTCCACATCTCCGCGCGGAGGACGTACGGCCACCTGTCCGCCGGCATGATCGCCTCCGTCCGCGAGTTGGGCATCGGCGAGGACCACGACGGCATCCTGGTGCTGTCCCGGATCGGGCTGGACCCCGAGGTGGGCACGGACGCCATGGAACTGCTTGGCCTCTACGATGAAGCCGCGGAAATCAATGTCACCCCGGACCGGGGCTACGCCTTCTCCATCCGCGGGGTAGCCCGGGAGTATGCCCACGCCACGGGCACCGCCTTCACGGATCCCGCGTCGCGCGTCGACGCTCCCGCGGAGCTTTCCGGCGGCTACGGCGTCAAGCTCAACGACGACGCCCCCATCTACGGGAACCCTGGCTGCGACCGGTTCGTGGCCCGGACCGTCCGCGGCGTGGACGCCACCAGGCCCACCCCGCCGTGGATGGTGTCCCGCCTCCGCCTGGCCGGCATCCGCTCCATCTCCCTGCCGGTGGACATCTCCAATTACGTGATGCTGGAACTTGGCCAGCCCACGCACTGCTACGACCTGGACAAGCTGTCCGGGGACATCGTGGTGCGCCGGGCCGCGGCCGGCGAGAAGATCACCACCCTCGATGACAAGGTGCGCACCCTCGATGCCGAGGACCTGCTGATCACCGATGACTCCGGCGCCATCGGCATCGCCGGCGTGATGGGCGGGGCGGACACCGAGGTGGGGGACTCGACGTCGAACATCCTGGTTGAGGCCGCGCACTTCGACGAGGTGTCCATCTCCCGTTCCCGCCGCCGCCACAAGCTGCCGTCCGAAGCGTCCAAGCGCTTCGAGCGCGGTGTGGACTGGCAGGTTGCCGGCACCGCCGCCCAGCGCGTGGTGGACCTCCTGGTGGAGCTCGCCGGAGGCACGGCAGACGAAGCGGGAACCGACGTGGGAACCGCCCCCGACTCTGTCACCATCGAACTTCCGGCTGCCTTCGCGGCCGCCCGGATCGGCATCGACTTCACCGAAGAGCAGATCACCACCTCCCTGGAGGACCTGGGCGCAGCCGTGGTGAAGAACGACGACGGCTGGAGCGTCACGGCCCCCAGTTGGCGCCACGACCTGGAGACCAAAGAGGACCTCTCCGAGGAGATCGCCCGCCTGGTGGGCTACGACCAGATTCCCGCCACGCTGCCTGTGGCACCTCCCGGCCGCGGCCTGACCCGCGTGCAGCAGCAGCGCCGCCGCCTGATCCAGGCGCTGGCTGATGCCGGGCTCACCGAAGTCCTGGCCTACCCCTTCGTGTCCAAGGCGGCCAACGACACCTTCGGCGTGCCTGAACAGGGTGCTGCCCGGACCGCGGTCAAGCTGGCAAACCCGATCAGCGAGGAGCAGGGCTTCCTGCGGACTTCCATCCTGCCCGGGCTGATCGAGGTGGCCAAGCGGAACCACTCCCGCGGGTTCCGGGACCTGGCACTCTTCGAATCGGGCCTGGTGTTCCACCCGTCCGAGAAGACGGGCACCGACGCCATCCCGCCGCTGGGCGCCAAGCCTGCCGATGAGGTGCTGGATGCGCTGTACGACGGCGTCCCCGCCCAGCCGTTCCACCTCGCCGCAGTCCTCACTGGCCATGATTCACCCGCCGCACCGGGGCACACGCCGCGGCTGTGGGACTGGGCTGACGCCGTGGACGTCGCCCGCCTCGCCGGCGACGTCCTGGGCGTGGACATTGTGGTCAGCCAGGGCGCGCACCAGGCGTTCCACCCGGGCCGCGCCGCAAAGCTCTCGCTCCGCAGCGGTGAAGTGGTGGGCTATGCCGGTGAACTGCACCCCAAACTGCTGGCCGCCGCGGACATGCCGCCCCGCTCCGTAGCCCTCGAGCTCAACGCCGACGCGCTGTTCGATGCTGCGCCTGATGTCATTGTGGCGAAACACATCTCCACGTTCCCCGTAGCCACCCAGGACGTGGCGCTGGTGGTTCCCGCCGGGATTCCGGCCGATGAGGTACTGGCCGCCCTCCGCGAGGGTGCCGGAGAACTGCTGGAGGACGTTGCGCTCTTCGACGTCTACGCCGGCAAGGGGATCGAGGAAGGCAAGAAGTCCCTGGCCTTCGGACTCCGGTTCCGTGCCAACGACCGCACCCTGACGGCGGACGAGGCCTCGGCTGCACGCGAGAGCGCCGTCGCCCTGGCCGCTGAGCGCTTCGGCGCGGTCCAGCGCTAGGCGGTATCACCCAAGTCCCATGGACGCCAGGCTGGCCCTGCGGGCAGTGGACATCGCAACCGATGTCCACTGCCCGCAGGCGCAGCAGGATTGCCTGGAAGGATTCATGGAAGGGCTCGTCCCCGGACCCGCTGAACAACTGCGGGCAGCGGCCATGGATCCGGCTGCGGCCCGGCGGTTCCTGGCCGGCAGGGCAGCACTGCGCCGTTTCGCCGGCGACGTGCTCGGTCTCCCGGCATCGCAGCTGCAGCCCTCCTACTCCTGCCCCCAATGCGGTTCCGGACCCGGCCTCTCCCATGGCCGCCCGGGCTTCCTGCATCGCGGCCGTCCGGCGCCCCTGCTGCTAAGCATGGCCAGGACCGGCAACTGGGTCCTGCTGGCGGCAGTCTCCCCGCCCGGCAGGGGAGAGCGGCTGGGGGTGGACGCCGAGGATCCGGGACGGTTCGGCTTCGAGGGGTTCGACGCCGTGGCCTTGACCCCCTCCGAGAGGCTCACCCTTGCAGGACTTCACGGCGGGGCGCTGCTGCGGGAACGGGCCCGGCTCTGGAGCCGTAAGGAGGCCTGGCTCAAGATGACTGGCGACGGGCTCAGGGTGGATCCCAGGACGGTGGCCGCACTGGAGGAACCTGGAGTGCGGGACCTGCCGTCCACCGCAACCGGCCTGCCGGCGTCGCTGGTTGCTGCCGTGGCCCTGGGCTAGGCCAGCCGGCTCCGCGCGGCGGGCAGCGGCGGAAGCGCAAGCTCAAAGAGCCACGGGTGGAGCACTGCCTCGGCGTCAATGCCAGCAACACCGTTGGCGATCAGGATGAAGTCGGCCGTTGAGACGGTGCCGTGGCGGTGGGTCCTGGTCCATTCCTGCAACAGGGTAAAGAACGCAAGGTCCCCGCAGTGCATGCGGAGCGCGTGCAGCGCCAGTGCCCCGCGCTTGTAGACACGGTCGTCAAACATCAGGGCCGGTCCGGGGTCTCCGATGAGCAGGTCCTGCCCGGCGGCGGAAAGCCTGCGCCAAGCCGCAGCCGCCCTGTCGTGGGTGGCCATCACGCCGGCCGCCTCGGACCAGATCCATTCGGCGTAGCAGGCAAACCCCTCGTGAAGCCAGATGTCGTGCCACCCGCCGACTGTGAGCGAATTTCCAAACCACTGGTGCGAGAGTTCGTGGGCGATCAGCCGTTGGGCGTCCCAGTCCAGGCTGAGATGGTTGCGGCCCAGAATGGCCATTGTCTGGGCCTCCAGCGGAATTTCCAGGACATCGTCCGCCACCACAACCGTGTACTCGGAAAACGGGTAGGGCCCAAAGCAGCTGACGAACGTGCGCATCATGTCCGGCTGCAGGCGCAGCCCCTGGCGGGCCGCGGCTGCCAGGGCAGGCGGGACTGCGGCGGTTTGGCGCACGCCCGGGGCGACCCCCGGGTCGAGGACCAGGGATTCGTACCGGCCGATCTGGACCGTGGCCAGGTAGGTGGCCATCGGCTCCTCCTGCTCGTAGGTCCAGGTCTCCCGGCTTGCCCTGATGCTGTGGCCCACCAGCGTGCCGTTGCAGACGGCACGGTAATTGGCGTCGGTAGTCACCGCGATCCGGTAGCTTGCCTTGCTCCGCGGATGGTCGTTGCACGGAAACCACGACGGCGCGCCGTTGGGCTGGCCGGCCACCAGTACGCCGTCGGTCAGTTCCTCCCAGCCCACTTCACCCCACAGCCCGCGGCGCGGAGCAGGATTGCCCTCATAGCGGACGTCTATTGTGAACGTTTCGCCCGGGGCGAGGTCGGCGTCCAAATGGACCACCAGTTGTTCTGCCCGCTGCGCGAAGCGCCGCACGCGCCGCCCGTTCATCTGCACTTTGACGGCGCGAAGGCCCGCCAGGTCCAGGACGACGGCGGACGCCTGCCTGGCTGCCGTGGCGTAGATGACGGCACGGCCGGTGAGCCGGTTGGCGGCCATCCGGTAGTCGAGGTCCAGCTCGTAGCGGGACACCCGGTACGAGTCGGTACCGTGGCCCGGCATGTAGCGGTCGGACAGCACCCCCGGGATGGCCGTCCCGGTGGCGGGTCCGGACGCTGCTGGTTCAGGAAGACTCATGGACGCGGGCCTCAATCACAAACGGTGGCGAATACTTACTTCAGGCGGGGTGCAGGAACACCGGGGCCGGCCCACGGACTGACGGGGTTGCCCATCCAGTAGGTTCCGGCCGGTACCGTTTCCCCGCGCATTACCAGGGAGGCCGGTCCCACCGTTCCGCCGTGGCCGATGCGCGCCTGCGGGAGGATGACACCGTGCGGTCCCATCGTTGCGCCGTCTTCGAGCGTAACAGGGCCGATGCTCATGATGCGGTCGTGGAACAGGTGCGTCTGCACGACGCAGCCTCGGTTGACGGTGGAGTTCGCCCCAAGGGTGACCAGGTCGGCTTCCGGCAGCCAGTAGCTCTCGCACCATGTTCCGGAGCCAATCCTGGCGCCCAGGGCGCGCAGCCACCAGACAAGGGCCGGCGTGCCGGTGGCTGCCCGGGCGAACCACGGCGCGCTGACCATTTCAATGAATGTATCCACTACTTCGTTCCGCCAGATGAACGAGCTCCAGAGCGGGTGTTCCCCGGCCCTGATGCGGCCGACGAGCAGCCATTTGGCAACCACTGCACTGGCAGCAGCCACGGCACCGGCCAGCAGCATCACCATGCCTCCCAGCAGGGCCGCCGGGGCGTAGCCCAAGGATGCGGCGAGCCAGTCCAGGGCCAGCAGCACGCCCACGGCGAGGCCCACCGTGAGCGCCACGGGAACGAACCGGCAGGCCTCCCACAACGCACGTGCCAGCTTCAGCCTGGCTGGCGGCTGGTAGGTGAGCGAACTGTCCGAGGCGATGGCCGTGCGCCGCAGCCGTACGGGCGGGCTGCCCAGCCAGGAGGTTCCGGACTTCGCTTTCGAAGGTGTCGCGGACAGGACGGCCACCAGCGAGTTCTTGGGAACATTGCGGCCCGCCCCCGTCATGCCCGAGTTGCCCAGGAACGAGCGCTTGCCGATCTTGGCCGGTGCGATCCGCAACCAGCCGCCGCCAAGCTCGTAGGAGGCCACCATCGTGTCATCCGCCAGGAACGCGCCCTCTCCCACGGTGGTCATCTTGGGAACCAGCAGCACGGTGGAGGCCTCCACGTTCCTGCCGACCTTTGCTCCGAGCAGGCGAAGCCAGACGGGCGTAAAGAGGCTGGCATAGACGGGAAACAGGAGGTCCCGGGCCAGGTCCAGGACACGTTCGGTAGCCCAGATCTGCCAGCCGATCCGGCTCCGCACGCGGTAGTAGCCCTCCCGCAGGCCCAGCCCAAGCAGGCGCGTGGTTCCCAGGACCAGCAGCAGGTTGGCGGTGAACCAGACCAGGGCGGCAAGGGGCAGGGAGGCCAGCAGGGGCAACCAGGCCTCGGACAGTGAGCTGTGGCCCCGGATGAACAGGAAGGCCACCAGGCAGGCAGCGCCAGCGGAAACGTAGGGGATCATGGCCAGCAGTGCGCTGGCGGCGGCGAAGGCTGTGAACCAGAGCCGGGCCAGCAATGCACCGGTGGCCGGCTGGGCGGGCCAGTTCTGCTTCGCTTTGCCGCGGCGTTCCGCCGGTGAACCGGCCACTACCTGGCCTGCCTTGACCTTGCCCAGGACCGCCGAGCCGGGCTCCACCTGGCCGCCGGCGCCGATGCTGGCGCCGGGCATCAGGGTGCTCCGGGCGCCTACCGTGGCGCCTGCGCCGATCCGGATGGCTCCGATGTGCACGCTGTCACCGTCGATCCACCATCCCGACAGGTCAACTTCGGGCTCCACGTTGGCTCCGGTGCCCAGCGACAGGAGACCGGTGACGGGCGGCAGCGAGTGCAGGTTGACGTTGCTGCCGATTTTCGCGCCCAGGGCCCTTGCGTAGTAGGGCACCCAGGGTGCGCTGGCCAGGCTGACCGCACCCGCGAGGTCCTGGATCTGCTCAGCCAGCCACAGCCGGAGGTGGACTTTCCCGGATCTGGGATAGGTGCCCGGCTTGACGTTCCGGAGCAGGATCCGGGCCGCTGCAACGGAGATGAGCATGCGCCCGGCAGGGCTGACGAACACCAGCCAGGACGCACCCACCCACCACCAGGACACCGTGGCCGCAGCGGTGAAGCCGGCCAGCCCCGCCAGGAGGTTGTTCGCCGCCATCAGGTACGTCAGCCACCGCATGCCCACGAGGATGTGGAGCGGGACGCCCATCAGCGTCTGGAAAACCTGGGACTTCCGGGCGGTGGGCCGGACCGTGCGCGCTTTGGCAGGGCCGGCGGGGGCGCCGTCCGGCAGTGACTGACGGGCTACATCGATCAGGGCCCCGACGCGGGGCGTGGCGTAGATGTCTGCCACAGTGATCGTGGGGTAGCGGACCCGCAGCGCAGAGACGAGCTGCGCCGCGGCAAGGGATCCGCCCCCGGCCGCAAAAAAATCCGCGTCGAGGCTGGTTGCCTTACTGCCCAGGACAGCGCCCCACTGGTCAACGATCCACTGGGCGTCATCGGGAAGGTTCACCAGGGCGGGGCCTGCGTCGTCGGCTCCGCTGCCGGGGAGCGGCCAGGGCAGGGCATTGCGGTCCACCTTGCCGCTGGTCTTGGTGGGCAGGGAGTCGACGACGGCCAGCAGCGGAATCAACGCAGCTGGAAGGCTGTCCGCGAGGAGCCTGCGGGCGGCGGCCAGGTCCAGCCCAGCAGGCCCGGCCGGCGCAAGGTACCCCACGAGGATCTGGTTCCCGGCCGCCGTCGTCCGGACCGCGGCCGCAGCGCCCGCGATCCCTGGCAGTGCCTGCAGGGCTGCGTCGATTTCTCCCAGTTCGATGCGCCGTCCGCCCAGCTTGACCTGTTCGTCGGCGCGGCCCATAAAGATGAGGCCCTCGGCTTCAAAGCGGACAAGGTCCCCCGAGCGGTAGGCGCGGTCCCAGCCGAGCGTGGGAAAGGACGCATACTTTTCGGCGTCCTTGGCCGCGTCAAGATAGCGGGCAAGCCCAACGCCGCCGATGATGAGCTCGCCAATGCCTCCCGGGGGAACGGGAATCCCGCTGCCGTCCACCACGGCCAGATCCCAGCCGTCCAGCGGGAGGCCGATCCGCACCGGACCCGGGCCGCCCAGGCGCGCAGCGCAGGCCACGACCGTGGCCTCGGTGGGGCCGTAGGTGTTCCACACTTCCCGGCCGTCCACGGCCAGCCGCTCCGCGAGTTCCGGCGGGCACGCCTCCCCGCCGAAGATCAGCAGCCGGACGTTTTCGAGCGCTTCGGCGGGCCAGAGGGCAGCCAGGGTAGGGACGGTGGATACAACCGTGATGCCGTGGCTGATGAGCCAGGGGCCAAGATCCATGCCGGTCCGCACCAGGGCACGGGGCGCAGGGACCAGGCAGGCGCCGTGCCGCCACGCAAGCCACATTTCCTCGCAGGACGCGTCGAACGCCACGGACAGCCCCGCCAGCACCCGGTCCGCCGTCCCAATCGGTTCCGCAGGTAGGAAGATCCGGGCTTCGGCGTCCACGAACGCGGCAGCAGAACGGTGCCGTACGGCAACGCCCTTCGGGGTTCCGGTTGAACCGGAGGTGAAGATCACCCACGCGTCGTCGTCCACGTGCGCGGTCCGGGCTGCCGGATAAGGGGCGGGCCTGCTGCCGGTGAGGCTGATTCCCTTTTCCGTGACGACGGCGGCCACCCCGGCTTCCCCGAAGACGAGCCTGGCGCGTTCCTCGGGGTCGTCCGCGTCCACGGGGACATAGGCGGCACCGATGAGCAGGATGGCGAGGATGGAAACGTACAACCTGTTGGTGCCGGAGGGGATCCGCACACCGATCCTGTCCCCGGCGCCCAGCCCAGCCAGGTGCATCTCCCGCCCGGCGGCGCGGACTTCGGCCAGCAGCTGGGCGTAGCTCAGCGACTTGTGGCCGTCGTCGAGGGCCGACGCGTCGGGATAGCGCTCCGCCGTGTCCAGCAGGATGTCAACCAGCGTCCGTGCCGGGGGAGCGGCAGCAGAGCCCGCCAGCTGTGGCCGGTAACGGGCCCGCCCGCGGAACTTGTCCGGGGCCTGTTCCGCGGCATAGCCGTCGGCTGCCCGGCTGCTGCTTTGTTGCTCGGTCACCTGGGCAGTGTCCCGGGGCAAGATGAACGGAAAGTGTCCAGGTTTGCCGGCCGTCCGTCCGTTGTTCGGCATGAGTTCATCGCGGTTCCTTAGTGTGCCCCCCCAAAAGCGGCTGGCCCTATGGAACCAGGACCACCTTGCCGGTGGTCCGGCGCCCCTCGAGGTCGCGGTGAGCCTGGGCGGCCTCAGCCAGCGGGTACTGTCCGCCCACCCTCACTTTCAGGCTGCCGTTGGCGGCGGCCGCGAAGATTTCGTCCGAACGCCAGCGCCGTTCCGCCGCGTCCAGCAGGTGGTGCGCAATGGTTGGCCGGGTCAGGAAGAGCGAGCCGCCCGCGTTAAGGCGCTGCGGGTCCACCGGGGGAACGGGACCCGAGGCTGCGCCGAAAAGCACCAATGTCCCCCTGACGCGCAGGGCGGCCAGCGAGCCGTCGAACGTGTCCTTTCCCACGCCGTCGTACACGACGTCGGCACCCTTGCCGTTGGTGATGTCCCTGACGGCATCGGTAAATCCCTCGTAGCGCAGCACATGGTCCGCGCCGGCGTCGAGGGCGAGCCGTTCTTTTTCATCCGTGGATACGGTGGTGACCACGGTGGCACCCTTGGCCTTGAGCAGCTGGGTCATCAGCAGGCCAACGCCGCCGGCGCCGGCGTGGAGCAGCACAGTGTGCCCGGGCTCCACCTTGAAAGTGGAGTTAATCAGGAAATGGGCCGTCATTCCCTGCAGCGGGAGGGCGGCAGCGGTGAGGTCGTCGAGTCCCTCCGGCACGGGCAGGGCCTTGTCCGCATCCACCAGCGCGTAGCCGGCGTAGCAGGCGGTGCCCTCGGCGGTGGCCACCCGGTGTCCTTCCGCGAAGCCGGTCACGCCTTCGCCAAGTCCGGCAACCGTCCCCGCCGCCTCAGAGCCCGGCGTAAAGGGATACGGGACCTTGTACACGCCGCTGCGCTTGTAGGTATCGATGAAATTCACTCCTGCCGCACCAACTTTGACCAACAGCTGGCCAGGGCCCGGGAGCGGCCGGTCCACCTCTACATATTCGAGGACTTCCGGGCCGCCCGCCTGCCGTGCGACGATTGCATGCGTCATGGCTCTCCTTCCCCGGGCCCGGCCTTTCCAGCCCCGGCTGCAGGTTCCATCCTAGGGAACCCCGCAGGGAAAGCTTGCAGGGAAAAGCTGCAGGGAAAGCGTGCAGGGAACCTGCTAAGGGAAACAGGGGCCCCGAGCCGAATCGCCATGGCCGGCTGCATAAATATCGGGACTAGTGAATATTCTTGCTGTAAGGTGGAGGCCATGACTATTTCTGTTGCAGTGTCAGGCGCCAGCGGTTATGCCGGGGGAGAAGTCCTGCGACTCCTCGCCGCACATCCGGATGTCACCATTGGAGCCATCACGGCCCACAGCAACGCCGGCTCCCGGCTCGGCGAGCTCCAGCCCCACCTGCACGGACTGGCCAGCCGCATCCTCGAGGACACCACCGTGGAGAACCTGTCCGGCCACGACGTCGTCTTCCTGGCCCTGCCGCACGGTGCATCGGCCGAAATCGCTGCCCAGCTCCCGGAGGGGACCATCGTCATTGACGCCGGGGCTGACCACCGCCTTGAGGATCCTGCCGTCTGGGAGAAGTTTTATGGCTCTGCCCACGCCGGCACCTGGCCGTATGGCCTGCCGGAACTGCCCGGCCAGCGCGAGGCCCTGAAGGGCGCAAGCCGCATTGCCGTGCCCGGCTGCTATCCGACGTCGGCCCTGCTGGCCTTGACGCCAGGGTTCGCCGCGCACCTCCTGGAACCCGACGA
Source organism: Pseudarthrobacter sp. L1SW (assembly GCF_020809045.1). Lineage (NCBI taxonomy): Bacteria > Bacillati > Actinomycetota > Actinomycetes > Micrococcales > Micrococcaceae > Pseudarthrobacter > Pseudarthrobacter sp. L1SW. The sequence goes on from NZ_CP078079.1 coordinate 1,547,895, forward strand.
CGTCGTGATCGTGTCCGCCTCCGGCACCTCGGGCGCGGGCAAGGCCGCAAAAGTGAACCTGATCGGCGCCGAGGTGATGGGCTCCATGAGCCCCTACGGCGTGGGCGGCGGACACCGGCATACCCCCGAGATCGAACAGGGACTGTCCAACGCGGCAGGGGAGAAGGTCACGGTGTCCTTTACACCCACCCTGGCGCCCATGAGCCGCGGCATCCTCACCACGGCGACCGCAAGGGTAAAGCCGCAGGCACTCAACGGCACCACGGCCGAACAGCTGCGCCAGGCATGGACCGACGCCTACGAGGACGAACCGTTTGTGCACGTCCTGCCGGAAGGCCAGTGGCCTTCCACCAAGTCCGTGCAGGGGTCCAACCACGCTGCGATGCAGCTTGCCTATGACGCCCACACCGGCCGCGTGATCGTCACCTGCGTTATCGACAACCTCACCAAAGGGACCGCCGGCGGCGCCGTCCAGTCCATGAACATCGCACTCGGCCTGCCGGAAACCGCCGGCCTTGACCTGCAGGGAGTAGCTCCGTGACCATTACCGCACCTTCCGGATTCCGGGCCGCCGGCATTACCGCAGGACTGAAGGCTTCCGGCAACCCGGACCTTGCCCTGGTGGTCAACGACGGACCGTCCAAGGCTGCCGCCGCAGTCTTCACCAGCAACCGGGTGGCTGCGGCCCCGGTCCACTGGTCCCGCCAGGTGGTTTCCGACGGCCGCGTGGACGCAGTCATCCTCAACTCCGGCGGCGCCAACGCCTGCACCGGGCCCACCGGCTTCCAGAACACGCACAGCACTGCCGAAAAGGTGGCGGAGGTGCTGGGCATCTCGGCCACGGATGTGTTTGTCTGCTCCACGGGCCTGATCGGCGAGCAGCTGCCCATGGACAAGATCCTTCCCGGCGTGGAGGCAGCCGCCGCCGCACTCAGCACCGACGGCGGCCCCGAAGCCGGCCTGGCCATCATGACCACCGACTCGGTGCCGAAATCCGCGCTGTTCATCGGCAGCGACGCCGACGGCCAGGAATTCAGCATCGGCGGCATTGCCAAGGGCGCGGGCATGCTCGCTCCCGGCCTGGCAACCATGCTGGTGGTGCTCACCACGGATGCCACGGTGGAGCCGGAAATGCTCGACGTCGTCCTCCGCGACGCCACGCGCATTACCTTCGACCGGGCCGACTCCGACGGATGCATGTCCACCAACGACACCGTGGTGCTGCTGGCCTCCGGCGCGTCCGGCGCTGTTCCCTCCGCCGAAGCGTTTGGCGAGGGCCTGATCAAGGTCTGCGCCGAACTTGCCCGCAAGCTGATTGCGGACGCCGAGGGTGCCAGCCACGACATCGCCATCCGCACTTTCAATGCCGCCAGCGAAGCCGACGCCGAAACCGTCAGCCGGTCCGTAGCCCGTTCCAACCTCTTCAAAGCCGCCATCTTCGGCAAGGACCCCAACTGGGGGCGGGTGCTCTCCGCCGTTGGCACCACCGACGCCGCGTTCGAACCGGACCAGCTGAATGTGGCCATGAACGGGATCCAGATCTGCCGCAACGGCAGCATCGGGGATGACCGCAGCCTGGTGAACCTGGAACCGCGTGAGGTCCTGGTGGAAATCGACCTGCAGGCCGGAGACGCCGAGGCCACCATCTGGACCAACGACCTCACCCACGACTACGTTCACGAGAACAGCGCCTACTCCAGCTAGGGTCCCGTGCCCCCGGCAGAAACCGTTGCGGAAAGTGACAGCATGAACACCCAGACGCGTGAAACCACCAGCACGTCCGACGCCCAGGACAAGGCTGCGACGCTGATTGAGGCCCTGCCCTGGATCCAGCGCTTCGCAGGCACCACCATGGTGGTCAAGTACGGCGGAAACGCCATGGTCAATGATGAGCTCCGCCGCGCCTTTGCCGAGGACATTGTCTTCCTCCACCACGTGGGCATCCATCCCGTGGTGGTCCACGGCGGCGGCCCGCAGATCAACTCCATGCTCGGCAGGCTGGGCATCGAGTCTGAGTTCAAGGGCGGCCTCCGCGTCACCACGCCCGAGGCCATGGATGTGGTCCGCATGGTCCTCACCGGCCAGGTGGGGCGCGAGCTGGTGGGACTGATCAACTCCCACGGCCCCTACGCCGTCGGTATGTCCGGTGAAGACGGCGGGCTGCTGCGCGCGGTCCGCACCGGGACCGTGGTGGACGGCGAAGAGGTGGACCTCGGGCTGGTGGGCGAGGTGGTGGGCGTTGATCCCGCAGGCATCGAGGACATCCTCGGGGCCGGCCGCATCCCCGTCATCTCCACCGTCGCGCCTGAGATCGTGGACGACGGCGACGGCTTCCTCGGCACGGCAGGGTTCCAGACCACCGGCCAGGTCCTCAACGTCAACGCGGACACCGCCGCGGCTGCCGTTGCGTCGGCGCTGGGCGCCTCCAAGCTGGTGATCCTGACCGACGTCGAAGGCCTCTACGCCAACTGGCCGGACAAGTCCTCCCTCATTTCCTCCCTTACGGCCTCGGAACTGCGGGACATGCTGCCGCGGCTCGAATCAGGCATGATCCCCAAGATGGCAGCCTGCCTGAAGGCCATTGACGAGGGTGTGGAACGCGCGCACATCGTGGACGGGCGCCTGCCCCATTCCATGCTTCTTGAAACTTTTACGACGGCGGGCATCGGCACGCAGGTAGTCCCGGACGAGGAGATCAACGGATGAACGCGGTGGAAAAGTCAGCGGTGACGGAGCTCGTGGAGACCACGGGCCACGCCGGCTCCGAGTGGCTGGCACGCTACTCCACCTCCCTGATGGGCGTGTTCGGCACTCCACAGCGTGTGCTGGTCCGGGGCGCCGGCTGCCTGGTCTGGGATGCGGACGGCAAGGAGTACCTGGACCTCCTGGGCGGGATCGCGGTCAACGCGCTGGGCCACGCGAATCCCTTCGTCACGTCCGTCATCTCAAGCCAGCTGGCCACGCTCGGGCATGTCTCGAACTTCTTCACCAGCCCCACGCAGATCGCCCTCGCCGAAAAACTCCTGGCCATCACCGAGGCGCCGGCCGGTTCCAAGGTGTTCTTCACCAACTCCGGCACCGAGGCCAATGAGGCTGCCTTCAAGCTGGCCCGCCGCAATACGGGTGGGAGCGGCGTGAAGCGGACCAAAATCATCGCCCTCGAAGGCGCGTTCCACGGCCGGACCATGGGCGCACTTGCCCTGACCGCCAAGGAGGCCTACCGGGAGCCGTTTGAGCCGCTGCCCGGCGGCGTGGTGCACATCCCCTTCGGGGACGTCGAGGCGCTCAAAGCCGCAGTGGATGAAACCGTGGCCGCCGTCTTCCTGGAACCCATCCAGGGCGAGGCGGGCGTGCGGCCCCTGCCGTCCGGATACCTTCGGGCCGCTCGGGAGCTCACTGCCCGGGTAGGGGCGCTGCTGATCCTGGACGAGGTGCAGACCGGCATGGGGCGCACCGGCAAGTGGCTTGCCAGCGAGGACGCAGGCATCATGCCCGACGCCGTGACCTTGGCAAAGGGCCTTGGCGGCGGCTTCCCGATCGGTGCGCTGGTCACGTTCGGCGGCCACACGTCGTCGTTGCTGTCCGCGGGCCAGCACGGCACCACGTTCGGCGGCAATCCGGTGGCCACGGCAGCTGCCCTCGCCACGCTCCACGCGATCGAAAGCCAGGACGTCCTGGCGAACGTTGTATCGGTCGGGGAGCACCTGCGTTCCGCGCTGGGGGCCATCCCGGGCGTCACCGAAGTCCGGGGCGAAGGGTTGCTCATCGGCTTCGACCTCGACGCGGACGTGGCCCCCGCAGTGGTGCAGGCGGGCCTGGACGCGGGCTTCATCGTCAACAGCCCGGGTCCCCACACCATCCGGCTTGCGCCGCCGCTGGTCCTCACCGCAGCGCAGGCAGACACCTTCCTGGCCGCCTTCCCGGCCATCCTCCAAGCAGCTAAGGACGCCCAGTGACAACAGCCACCGGCACCACCCGGCACTTCCTCAAGGACACGGACCTCAGCCCCGCAGAGCAGGCCGAGGTCCTGGACCTCGCCGTCCGCATGAAGGCCGCGCCGTACAGCGTGCAGCCTTTCGCTGCCGAGGGCAACGGCCGCAAGACCGTGGCCGTGATCTTCGACAAGACCTCCACCCGGACCCGCGTTTCGTTCGCCACCGGCATCGCGGACATGGGCGGCAATGCGCTGATCATCAACCCGGGCGAGGCGCAGATCGGCCACAAGGAGTCCGTGGAGGACACCGCCAAGGTCCTGGAACGCATGGTGTCCACCATTGTCTGGCGGACCGGCGCCCATGCCGGCCTGGTGGCCATGGCCGAGAACTCCAAGGTGCCGGTCATCAACGCGCTGTGCGATGACTACCACCCGTGCCAGCTGCTCGCGGACCTGCTGGCCGTGAAGGAGCACAAGGGCCAGCTCAAGGGGCTCACCATGAGTTACTTGGGCGACGCGGCCAACAACATGGCGAACTCCTACCTGCTGGCCGGAGTCACGGCCGGCATGCACGTCCGGATTGCCGGGCCCGAGGGATACCTCCCGGCAGCGGACATCGTGGCAGCCGCGGAGGAACGCGCCGCGGAGACCGGCGGTTCGGTGCTGGTGACCAGTGACGCGGCGGAGGCCCTGAAGGGGGCCGACGTCGTGGCAACGGACACGTGGGTGTCCATGGGCCAGGAAGCCGAGAAGGAAGCCCGCCTCCAGCTGTTCCGGGAGTACTCCGTCGATGAGGCGGCAATGGCACAGGCTGCGGAAGACGCCGTCGTGCTTCACTGCCTGCCCGCCTACCGCGGCTACGAAATCTCCGCGGGCGTCATCGACGGTCCGCAGTCAATCGTCTGGGACGAGGCCGAAAACCGGCTGCACGCCCAGAAGGCCCTGATGGCATGGCTGATGCACCGGTCCGGCCTGGCCTTCGTTGACGGCCTCGCTCCGGTTGAAGGCACCGGGGAGAGCACGTTCTAGTGTCTGCCCAACCGGCGTCGCCGGGCTCCAGCCCGGCAACCAAAACGGCCCGGCAGGCCCGGATCGCGGCCATCCTGACGGGTGAATCGGTGCGTTCCCAGGCTGAGCTGGCGGCCCTGCTGGCGGACGACGGTGTGCAGGTCACCCAGGCGACGCTGTCGCGGGACCTGGTGGAACTCGGCGCTGTCCGGGTGCGCGGCAAGGAGGGCGTGCTTGTCTACGCCGTACCCGGTGAAGGCGGCGAGCGGGCCGCTAAAAGCGGGGTGAGCCAGGAGATCCTGGACGCCCGGCTGGCCCGGCTCTGCAGTGAACTGCTGGTCACCGCGGAGGCCTCGGCCAACATCGCCGTGCTCCGTACCCCGCCGGGCGCCGCCAACTTCCTGGCACTCGCCATTGACCATTCGGTGATGCCGTCCATCCTGGGGACCATCGCCGGGGACGACACCGTGCTGCTGGTCTCCCGGGACCCCGAGGGCGGCCAGGACCTGGCCGCCAGGTTCCTGCAACTGGCTGAAGAAGCGGGGCAATAAGCTTGAAGACAACATCCACAACCCCCCAATCCCAAGGAGCATCCAAGTGACTGAACGCATCGTGCTGGCCTACTCAGGCGGCCTGGACACCTCAGTAGCCATCGGCTGGATCGGCGAAGCCACCGGCGCCGAGGTCATCGCCGTGGCGGTCGACGTCGGACAGGGCGGCGAGTCCCTGGAGACCATCCGCCAGCGCGCCCTGGGCTGCGGCGCCGTCGAGGCCTACGTGGCCGACGCCTCCGACGAGTTCGCCAACGAGTACTGCGTCCCCACGCTCAAGGCCAACGCCCTCTACCAGGGCCACTACCCGCTGGTCTCGGCCATCTCCCGCCCGGTCATCGTCAAGCACCTGGTCAAGGCTGCCCGTGAATTCGGCGCCACCACGGTTGCCCACGGCTGCACCGGCAAGGGCAACGACCAGGTCCGCTTCGAAGTGGGCATCCAGACCCTGGGCCCGGACCTGAAGTGCATCGCTCCGGTCCGCGACCTTGCCCTCACCCGCGACAAGGCCATCGCGTTCGCCGAGGAAAAGGGCCTGCCGATCGAGACCACCAAGAAGAACCCGTACTCGATCGACCAGAACGTCTGGGGCCGCGCCGTGGAAACCGGCTACCTCGAAGACATCTGGAACGCCCCCACCAAGGACATCTACGACTACACCGCCACCCCGGAGTTCCCGCCGGCACCGGATGAGGTCATCATTTCCTTCGAAGCCGGCGTTCCGGTGGCGATCGACGGCGTGAAAGTCACCCCGCTGCAGGCCATCAAGGAACTCAACCGCCGCGCCGGCGCCCAGGGCGTGGGCCGGATCGACGTCGTCGAGGACCGCCTGGTGGGCATCAAGTCCCGCGAAATCTATGAAGCACCGGGTGCCATGGCGCTGATCACCGCGCACAAGCACCTCGAGGACATCACCATCGAGCGCGAGCAGGCCCGCTTCAAGGCAACCGTCGGCCAGCGCTGGGCCGAGCTGGTGTACGACGGCCAGTGGTTCTCCCCGCTCAAGCGCTCCCTGGACGCCTTCATCGAGGACACCCAGAAGTACGTCTCCGGCGACATCCGCATGACCCTGCACGGCGGCCAGGCGATCGTGAACGGGCGCCGCTCCGACACGTCGCTCTACGACTTCAACCTGGCCACCTACGACACCGGTGACACCTTCGACCAGTCCATGGCGCGCGGCTTCATCGAGCTGTGGGGCATGTCCGCCAAGGTTGCCTCCGGCCGCGACATCCGGGTCGCAGGTCAGTGACAAGCGCTACAAATACCGGTGCACTGTGGGGCGGCCGGTTCGCCGGCGGCCCCGCCGATGCCCTGGCGGCCCTGAGCAAGTCCACCCACTTCGACTGGCGGCTGGCCCGCTACGACATTGCCGGCTCCAAGGCCCACGCGCGGGTGCTGCACAAGGCGGGCCTGCTGGACGACGCCGAGCTGGAAGGCATGCTGGCGGCCCTCACCCGGCTGGATGAGGACGTCGCCTCGGGCGCCTATGTGCCGGCCGAATCCGACGAGGACGTGCACGGCTCGCTGGAGCGCGGGCTGATCGAGCGCGCCGGCGCACAGTTGGGCGGCAAGCTCCGCGCCGGCCGGTCCCGCAACGACCAGGTTGCCACGCTGGGCCGGATGTTCCTGCGCGACCACGCCCGGATCATCGCCCGCGGCGTGCTGGCCACCGTGGATGCCCTCGTTGAGCAGGCCAAGGCGCACCACGGCGTTGCCATGCCGGGCCGAACCCACCTGCAGCACGCCCAGCCGGTGCTGCTCAGCCACCATCTCCTGGCCCACGCCTGGGCGCTGCTGCGCGATGTGCAGCGGCTCCAGGACTGGGACAAGCGCGCGGGCGTTTCGCCTTATGGCTCAGGTGCTTTGGCGGGATCTTCACTGGGGCTGGACCCCGAGGCCGTCGCGGCGGACCTGGGATTCTTCTCGGCGGCGCACAACTCGATCGACGGTACCGCGTCCCGCGACGTCTTCGCCGAGTTCGCCTGGGTCTGCTCCATGATCGGGGTGGACCTGTCCCGGATCTCCGAAGAGGTCATCCTGTGGGCCACCAAGGAGTTTTCCTTCGTCACGCTCCATGACTCGTACTCCACGGGGTCGTCCATCATGCCGCAGAAGAAGAACCCGGACGTGGCGGAGCTGGCACGTGGCAAGGCGGGGCGGCTGATCGGCAACCTGACCGGGCTCCTGGCCACGCTCAAGGGCCTGCCGCTGGCGTACAACCGCGACCTGCAGGAGGACAAGGAACCGGTCTTTGATGCCGCGGATACCCTTGAGCTCCTGCTCCCGGCGGTCTCCGGCATGATCGCGACGCTCAAGTTCAACACCGAACGGATGGAGTCGTTGGCGCCGCAGGGCTTCGCCTTGGCCACGGACATCGCGGAGTGGCTGGTCCGCCAGGGCGTCCCGTTCCGCGAGGCGCACGAGCTGTCCGGCGCGGCCGTCAAGCAGGCGGAATCCCGCGGCGTGGAGCTGTGGGACCTGACGGATGAGGAATACGCCGCCATCTCGGAGCACCTCACGCCGGAGGTCCGCACGGTCCTGTCTACTGAGGGATCGCTCAACAGCCGCAACTCCCAGGGCGGAACGGCACCGGCCGCCGTCGAACGCCAACTGGCTGCGCTGGAGGCGGAGCTCGCGGGCGCCCGGGAGTACGCAGCCTGACAGCGACGCTCTCTCACTTAACGTGCCTTTCCAGCCAACGCTCTCTCACTTTCCCCGAGAAAGTGAGAGGGCGTTGGCCATTTTCACGCATCAAGTGAGAGAGCGTTGGGGCGGTGCCGGGGAGGAGGCCCGGGCTACCATGGCCGCATGAGCGAAACCTTCCGGAAGTTCCTTCGCACCCTGCCCGACTTTCCCTCTGACCTGCCCGGCTTCGATCCGGACAAGTCGCCGCAGGACCCGGTCCTGCTCTTCAAGCAGTGGCTGGACGAGGCCCTGGCGGCGGGAGAGCTGCAGCCGCATGCGTGCAGCCTGGCCACGGTTGGCCCCGGTTCCGGCGGTGGACAGCAGCCCTCGTCCAGGATGCTGATCCTGAAGAACATCGACGACGACGGCTGGCACTTTGCCACGTCCCGCGCGTCGCGCAAGGGCAGGGAACTGGGCGGCAACCCGCACGCCGCCCTCAACTTCTACTGGCCATCGCTGGGCCGGCAGGTCCGCGTGGCGGGTCCCGTCGTCGTGCTGTCCGCCGAGGCCTCGGCCAGGGACTGGGCCGAACGGCCGCGTGCGGACGGCAGGGACAACCCTGAGTGGCAGCTGTACGCCATCCGCCCCAGTGAGATCGAGTTCTGGCAGGCCAGCAACGACGGCAACCATATCCGCCACCGCCTGGGCGCGGACGGCGCGCGGCTGGACTAGGCTGGGCGCCATGACCGCCCCCGCACCTGACGCACTGCTCGCCGGAATCCATCAAGCTGCCGATGACGTCACCGCCGACGCCGCCAAGCTCACCGATGCGGACGTGAAGGCTCCGTCCGCCCTGCCCGGTTGGACGCGCGGACACGTCCTGGCCCACCTCACGGGCATCTCGAACGCCATGGCACGGCAGCTTGAGTACGCGGCGCGCGGGGAAAAAATTGAGCTGTACGACGGCGGCATGGACGGCCGGAACAAGGCGATCGACATGGCTGCGGGCCACGATGCCGCTACGCACCGGACGGACCTGGCCGCGGCCCTGGAGCGTGTCCTGCGGGCGTTCGATGCGCTGCCGGGCATCAAGGATTCTTCGGCCAACCGCACCGGCTGGTGGGCGCCCATTTCCTATCGGGGCGGGGTGGTCCTGGACGGTGGCCTGGCCCTCTGGCGCGAGCTCGTCATCCATAACTCCGACCTGCTGACCGGCAGGGGACCGGAAACCTGGAGCCGGCCGTTCTGCGAGCACCTGTTCGACTTCCTCGCAGCCCGCGTCCCGCCGGAGGAGAAGCTTGTCCTGCAGCCGCTTGGCCTGCCGCCCGTCTCTATCGGCAGCGGCAACCGGTCCACCGTGGTCAGCGGCATGGTCACCGATATCGCCGCCTGGCTGGCCGGCCGCACACCCACGTTGGGGAGCCTGCGGGCTTCCGCCGCGGCCGACGGCGTCGACCTGCCGCCGCTGCTGCCCTGGCCGGCCGGGACCCCTGCATCCAAATAGCAGGGTTCCCGTTCGTCAGGCGGCTTGTCAGGCGGCTTCGCGCGCCAGCAGGCTCTGTTTGATGGGCAGTCCCCACCGGAAGCCGCCCAGCGACCCGTCCGTCCGGATCACGCGGTGGCAGGGAACAAACAGGGCAGCGGCATTGAAGGCGCAGGCGCTGGCCGCCGCCCTGACGGCCTTCGGGTTGCCGGCCAGCCCGGCATACTCGGTGTACGTCACGGGGGATCCAGGCTGCACCAGCCGGAGCACGTCCCAGGCGTGGGCGCGGAACGGCCCGGACTTCTGCCTCACCGGCACCTGCATGGCCGGCGCCGGATCGCCCCCGTAGAACGCCTCCACGGCAGCCGAGATTTCCCCAAGGTCGGTGACCAGTTCAACCGAAGCGGGCCGCAGGGAGGGGTGGATTTGCCCGGTCAGGTCGCCGGACTTGCCGGTCCAGCCGCTGGAGAGGACCACGCCGTCCTGGGCCAGGATGGTGAACGGTCCGTCCGGGGTGGACATCTGGAGCAACTGGGCCTTCATCGGTTCGCTTTCTCTGCGGTGCTGGTGCGTGCTGTGCTGGTGCCTGCCGCGGCAAGCGCCGCCGCCCGCGGACGCGCGCCGGCAGTGGACGGGGCCGCCGCCCGCCACAGGTGCATGGTGGCATAGGAGCGCCACGGGCTGACCTCGCGGAAGTCCGGGGTTCGGCCCGCAGCACCCGGGAGACCAGGTCCCGCATTCGCCGCGGCCTCCGCCATGCCGCTCAGTGCCTTGATCCCGTTCCGCACCGCCGCGTCGTTGGCCAGGAATACGTCCGGGGCGCCGAGCACCCGCATGGTGAGGTAGCCCACCGTCCACGGTCCAACCCCCGCCAGGGGCAGCAGCTTGGCGGCCAGGCTGGCCGGGTCGTCGCCGTAGCCGAAGTCGAGCCTACCCTCCGCGAGGGCGGAAGCGGCTGCGAGGAGCGCCTCGGTGCGCTTCCGGGGTCCGCGCAGGAGGGCGTGGCCGTCTGCAGCGATCTCCGCTGCCGTGGGGAACATGCGGTCAAGGCCCTCGCCGGGGCTTTGGCTGGGGCGTCCGACGGCGGCCAGTTGGGTGAGTGCGGTCCGCGCCGCAGCGACGGTCACCTGCTGCCCAACCATCGCCCGGACCAGCATTTCCGCGGGATCCAGCGCTCCGGGCATCCTGATTCCGGGGGCACCTGCCACCGCATCCGTAAGCCGGTTGTCCCCGGCCAGCGCGTTGTCAATGGCAACCGGGTCAGCGTCCAGGTCGAACAGCCTCCGGACGCGGCTCAGCAAGGCCGGCAGGTCGCGGAGGTCCACCGCGCCGATGGTGAGGGTCAGCGGTCGCCCGGGCCCGCCGTCGTCGTAATCCACCCGGAACCGCGCGTCTCCGTGGGGAAGCCGCAGCGTTCGGGCGTAGGACGCCGTGGTTCCAACTTCGATTCCAGGCAGGGCGCGCACGGCCAGGAATGTGAAAATCCCGGGGTCGAAAGGTTCCCGGTAGGGGAGGCGGAGGGTGATGGCCGTGGACCCGGCGGGGGCCTTCGGCTGCCGGGCCGCCCGCAGCGCAGTGGGGGTCATGCCGAAGACCTCAAGCATGGTTTCGTTGAACTGCCGTACGCTGCTGAAGCCCGCCGCGAACGCGACGTCCGCGAGCTTCATGGTGGTGGACACCAGCAGGGTCCGGGCGGTCTGTGCCCGGCCTGCCCGGGCCAGCGACAATGGCCCCGCGCCCAGTTCCTGGGTGAGGATGCGGTTGAGCTGGCGGGACGAATAGCCCAGGCGGGCTGCGAGGCCCTCCACGCCGTCCCGGTTGATCACGCCGTCGTTGATGAGCCGCATGGCGCGTCCGGCAATATCCTGGCGCAGGTTCCAGGCGGGTGTCCCCGGAACCGCCTCCGGAAGGCAGCGCTTGCAGGCCCGGTAGCCGGCGTCGTGGGCTGCGGCGGAGGTCTCGTAGAACGTGACGTTGGCGGCTTTGGGGGTCCTGGCCGGGCAGGAGGGGCGGCAGTAGATGCCCGTGGTCCGGACGGCAGTGTAGAACTGCCCGTCGAACCGGGTGTCCCGGGCATCGATTGCCCGGTAGCGCTGCCAGAAGTCCATTCCTCCATCCTGCCAGCCGCACAGTGCCCCGGCTAGCGGAAATCAGACACGGCCGTTTCCCCTGCTGATACCGGAATTCCCGGTTTTGGCGCCCGGCTTTGGATAGAGTCTCGCCATGAGCAGAAATCCGCTGGCCGGCGCCTCGCTGCGGGATTTCCTGTCCGGGGATGCCCGCGAGTTGGCCCCGCTGCTGCTGGGCGCGGTCCTGACGCACGAGTCGCGGGAAGGCGCCGTGTCCGTCCGGCTCACCGAGGTGGAGGCCTACCTGGGGCCCGAGGATTCCCTGCATCCTGACCCCGGATCCCACACCTACCGCGGGCCCACGCCCCGCAATGCACCCATGTTTGGCCCGGCCGGACACCTCTACGTCTACTTCACCTACGGAATGCATCACTGCACCAACCTCGTCTGCGGACCGGAAGGAACGGCCTCGGCCCTGCTGCTGCGGGCCGGGGAGATCGTGGAGGGCGTGGAACTGGCGCGGCGCCGGCGCCCCACCTCCAAGGGGCCCGCCGACCTCGCAAGGGGCCCGGCCCGCCTAGCCAAGGCTATGGGCATGACGACGGCGGACAGTGGACGCGATGCGCTGGCCCCGCCTTTCGGGCTGGTGCTTCCGCCCCGCCCCAGCCAGCCGGTCAGTTCAGGCCCCCGGGTGGGGGTCTCCGGTGCAGGCGGAACGGACCTCTACTCGTGGCGCTTCTGGATCACCGGCGACCCCACCGTCTCCCAGTACAAGGCAGCCAAGCCCAAGAGGGCAAAACCGGATCCGGCCGGGTTTCACAGGCATTAACGGAAATGGTTGTAGAATGGTAGGTCTGTCTTTTGCGATAGGGGAACGTTAAATGCTCGACGCCGATTTGGCCCACGAACGGGACTATGTTGCCGGCCTGTATGCGCGGCTGGAAGAGCTGCGCGAGGAAAAGCGCCGCCAGCTGGCGCAGGTCCGCCGGGCCGGGGCCGTGGGCACCATGCAGAACGTCTCCGAGCGTGACGCATTCGCGGCCCTGTATGAGGACCGCCTGGCACAGCTCGATGCCGTGGACGACCGGCTGGTCTTCGGCCGCCTGGACCTGGACTCGGGGGAAGCGCAGTACATAGGCCGTATCGGCCTCACCACCGAGGACCTGCAACGGCTGATGGTGGACTGGCGCGCGCCCGAGGCCGGCCATTTCTACCAGGCCACCGCGTTTGACCGGCAGGGCGTGCGTCGCCGCCGGCACCTCATTTTGCAGGGGCGTGAGGTGAAGGCCATCGAGGATGACGTCCTTGATGCGGGCATGCTTGCGGACAACGAATCGCTGCAGGGCGAGGGCGCCCTCCTGGCCGCGCTGAATTCGAAGCGCACCGGCCGGATGTCGGACATCGTCAGCACCATCCAGTCCGAGCAGGACCGCATCATCCGCTCCTCGATTTCTGGTGCGCTGGTGGTGCAGGGCGGGCCCGGCACCGGCAAGACCGCTGTTGCCCTGCACCGCGCCGCCTACCTGCTCTACACCCACCGCGACCGCCTCAAGACCGCCGGCGTACTGCTGGTGGGCCCGTCGTCGTCGTTCATGAAGTACATCGAACGGGTGCTGCCATCCCTCGGCGAGACCGGCGTGGTCATGGCCAGCCTGGGCCGTCTTATGCCCGGAATCCACGCTGTGCCCGAGCCGGACGCCGCGGTTGCCGCCATCAAGGGGCGGCTGGACATGGCCGGCGTCGTGGCAAATGCCGTGGCCAACCGGCAGCGGATGCCCGCCGAGGACCGGATCCTCGAAGTCGACGGCCGCAAACTCGTGCTGACCCAGCGCCAAGTGCGCCGGGCACGGGAACGGGCACGCTCCACCGGCAAGCCCCACAACGAGGCACGCGTGACGTTCGTCAAGATCCTGCTGCGGGAACTGACCGAACAGATGACCGAGCTCGTTGAGGCCGGGAACATCGGCAACAACGCCGACCGCTCCTACCTGGCTGAAGATGTGCGCAGCGCGCGTGACGTGCGGATCGCCCTCAACCTTTGCTGGATGCCCATGACGCCGGAAAAGCTGATCTCCGAGCTCTTCAGCAAGCCGGCAATCCTGGAAGCCTGCACGCCCAAGCTGACCGCCGCGGAGCGTGCCCTGCTGCTGCGCCCCGCGGACGCGCCCTGGACGGAATCCGACGTGCCCCTGCTGGATGAGGCTGCTGAGCTGCTCGGCGAGCTTGATGCGGCGGCCGGGCGTGGACTCGCCCAGCAGGAACACGACCGTGCCCGGGACCTTGCGAACGCGAAGCAGACGCTGGTCAACATGGAGGCGGCCGGCGTGGACCCGCTGATGTCTGCCGAGGAACTGGCCGAGCAGAACCAGGAGCAGGAAGCGCGGCAGACCGCGGCCGAGCGTGCCACCAGCGACCGCACCTGGGCCTTTGGCCACATCGTGGTGGACGAGGCGCAGGAGCTTTCGCCTATGCAATGGCGACTGCTGGTCCGCCGTTGCCCCCTGAAGTCCTTCACGATCGTCGGGGACATCGCGCAGACGAGCTCAGTTGCCGGGGCCAATTCGTGGCAGGGCGCGCTTGCTCCGATGTTCGGTGAGCGCTGGCAGCTGGAGGAGCTGACGGTCAACTACCGGACTCCCTCGCAGATCGCCGAAGCCGCGGTCCGGATGGCCAACGCTGCCGGACTGGTGGTATCGGCGCCCAAGGCTGTCCGAGAAGGGCGCTGGTCGCCCATCATTGATGAGGTGGAGCGGGGCCAGGTTGTCAGCCGCCTTGTTGAGGTCCTGTCCGAGGAACTGGACGCGCTCGACGGCGGGCTCCTCGCCGTCATCGCGGACGGCGCCTTCCTGCCAGAAGCCACCGCAGCCCTGCGCGCCGCCTACGGGCGCCGCGTAGGAACAGGTGCCGGCAGCTATGAGCAGGACATCGTGGTGATCAGCCCGCGTGAAGCGAAGGGCCTGGAGTTCGACGGCGTCGTGGTGCTTGAGCCGTCCATGATGCTCAACCACGAGCACGGCAAGGTGGGGGACCTGTACGTGGCGATGACCCGTGCCACCCAGCGGCTCCGGCTTATCGCATCGGAACCTGTGCCGGCCGGGATCAAGCGCTGATCCGGCCTGCCGCAATACTGCTAACTTAGAAGGCGTGCCAGAACTCAACAGCCTCGAATCGCAGCAGAACGACCCCACTTTTGCCAACGTGTGGCAGGAGCTGAAATGGCGTGGCCTGGTCCACGTCTCCACCGATGAAGCAGAGCTCGAAAAACTGCTCGCCGGTGGGCCGGTGACGTACTATTGCGGCTTCGATCCCACCGCGCCGAGCCTGCACTTGGGCAACCTGGTCCAGCTCCTGCTTATGCGGCGGCTGCAGCTGGCCGGCCACAAGCCGCTCGGGCTTGTGGGCGGTTCCACCGGGATGATCGGCGATCCCCGCCCCACCGCCGAGCGCACCCTGAACACCAAGGACACCGTGGCCGAGTGGGTGGGCTACCTCCAGGCGCAGGTCCGCCGGTTCCTCAGCTTCGAGGGCGACAACGCAGCCCGGATGGTCAACAATCTGGACTGGACAGCGCCGCTGAGCGCCATCGACTTCCTGCGTGACGTGGGAAAGCACTTCCGCGTGGGAACCATGCTGCGCAAGGACGCCGTGGCCTCCCGGCTGAGCTCGGATGAGGGCATCAGCTACACAGAATTCAGCTACCAGATCCTGCAGGGGATGGATTACCTCCAGCTTTACCGCGATTACGGCTGCGTGCTGCAGACCGGCGGCTCCGACCAGTGGGGCAACCTCACCAGCGGAACCGAGCTGATCCGCAAGGTGGAGGGCAAGAGCGTCCATGCCCTGGGAACCCCGCTGATCACCAATGCTGACGGCACCAAGTTCGGCAAGAGCGAGGGCAACGCCATCTGGCTCGACGCCGGCATGTGCAGCCCGTATGCCTTCTACCAGTTCTGGGTCAACACGGCGGATGCCGATGTTGTGAACCGGCTGAAGGTCTTCACTTTCCTTACTCGGGCTGAGATCGAAGAAATTGCCGTAGCTGTGGCTGAGCGCCCCTTCGCCCGTGAAGGCCAGCGCAAGCTCGCCTACGAAGTGACGTCCCTCGTGCATGGGGTCGACGCCACGGAAAAGGTAATTGCGGCATCCGCAGCGCTGTTCGGCAACGGTGACCTTACTGCCCTCGACAAGTCCACCCTCCAAGCGGCCACCTCCGAGCTTCCCTCCGCCACCGTGCAGGTGGATGCCATGGGAATCGTGGACCTGCTGGTTGCTTCGGGTCTTTCCGAAAGCAAGTCGGCGGCTCGACGCACTGTGGGCGAAGGCGGAGCCTACGTCAACAACGAGAAGGTCTCCGACCCTGAAGCCGTGATTTCAGAGTCCGAACTCCTGCACGGGCAGTACCTCCTCCTGCGCCGCGGAAAGAAGAACCTCGCCACGGTGGAAGTCCTGGTTCCCTAGGCTTTCACCCGCCCGAGAAGACGCCTTGCACGCTCCTCCGCAGCCGATTTGCACGGCCGCGGGGGAGCGTGTAATGTTTTCTGAGTCGCCGCCGCTGAAGCGGAAAAATAGCGACAAACCCCCAAACAAAAAGTGAAGCAGCTTCACGATGTGCGGAAGCACTGAAGGAAGAAATGCTTCACTTTCTGATGGGCGGATTCATTCTCCAGAGTGAATTCCGGGAAAACAACCGGATTTGCAAAGTGAAAATGAATGAAATAAGATTGAAACATCGCAGCGAAGAAATACGAAATAGAAATTCATTGAATGAATTGTTTCGGGAATATTCGAATGTGTCTGTTGTTTGAGAACTCAATAGTGTGCCAAGTTTGTTGATACCAATTGTTTTAGTGATTGGTTGAATTGACTGGATTGCCCGCCCCTGTGGGTGGTCTGGTTTTTACAGCTGGTTTCAAATTTTGTGCAGCCTTTTTGTCCCGTTTTCCCGGGGCTGGGGGTTGTGTCTGTTTTACTTCAACGGAGAGTTTGATCCTGGCTCAGGATGAACGCTGGCGGCGTGCTTAACACATGCAAGTCGAACGATGATCCCAGCTTGCTGGGGGATTAGTGGCGAACGGGTGAGTAACACGTGAGTAACCTGCCCTTAACTCTGGGATAAGCCTGGGAAACTGGGTCTAATACCGGATATGACTCCTCATCGCATGGTGGGGGGTGGAAAGCTTTTTGTGGTTTTGGATGGACTCGCGGCCTATCAGCTTGTTGGTGAGGTAATGGCTTACCAAGGCGACGACGGGTAGCCGGCCTGAGAGGGTGACCGGCCACACTGGGACTGAGACACGGCCCAGACTCCTACGGGAGGCAGCAGTGGGGAATATTGCACAATGGGCGCAAGCCTGATGCAGCGACGCCGCGTGAGGGATGACGGCCTTCGGGTTGTAAACCTCTTTCAGTAGGGAAGAAGCGTAAGTGACGGTACCTGCAGAAGAAGCGCCGGCTAACTACGTGCCAGCAGCCGCGGTAATACGTAGGGCGCAAGCGTTATCCGGAATTATTGGGCGTAAAGAGCTCGTAGGCGGTTTGTCGCGTCTGCCGTGAAAGTCCGGGGCTCAACTCCGGATCTGCGGTGGGTACGGGCAGACTAGAGTGATGTAGGGGAGACTGGAATTCCTGGTGTAGCGGTGAAATGCGCAGATATCAGGAGGAACACCGATGGCGAAGGCAGGTCTCTGGGCATTAACTGACGCTGAGGAGCGAAAGCATGGGGAGCGAACAGGATTAGATACCCTGGTAGTCCATGCCGTAAACGTTGGGCACTAGGTGTGGGGGACATTCCACGTTTTCCGCGCCGTAGCTAACGCATTAAGTGCCCCGCCTGGGGAGTACGGCCGCAAGGCTAAAACTCAAAGGAATTGACGGGGGCCCGCACAAGCGGCGGAGCATGCGGATTAATTCGATGCAACGCGAAGAACCTTACCAAGGCTTGACATGAACCGGTAATACCTGGAGACAGGTGCCCCGCTTGCGGTCGGTTTACAGGTGGTGCATGGTTGTCGTCAGCTCGTGTCGTGAGATGTTGGGTTAAGTCCCGCAACGAGCGCAACCCTCGTTCTATGTTGCCAGCACGTGATGGTGGGGACTCATAGGAGACTGCCGGGGTCAACTCGGAGGAAGGTGGGGACGACGTCAAATCATCATGCCCCTTATGTCTTGGGCTTCACGCATGCTACAATGGCCGGTACAAAGGGTTGCGATACTGTGAGGTGGAGCTAATCCCAAAAAGCCGGTCTCAGTTCGGATTGGGGTCTGCAACTCGACCCCATGAAGTCGGAGTCGCTAGTAATCGCAGATCAGCAACGCTGCGGTGAATACGTTCCCGGGCCTTGTACACACCGCCCGTCAAGTCACGAAAGTTGGTAACACCCGAAGCCGGTGGCCTAACCCCTTGTGGGAGGGAGCTGTCGAAGGTGGGACTGGCGATTGGGACTAAGTCGTAACAAGGTAGCCGTACCGGAAGGTGCGGCTGGATCACCTCCTTTCTAAGGAGCACCTACAGGCTGTCACTGCGTGTATGCGTTGGTGGGGGTTTGTCAGGAGTATATGCCCGTTGCGCAGACGCAAGTTCTGCGGCGGGTGCTCAAGGGTGGAATATCAACGGATAGCGGCTGCCTGGTCTTGGTCTTGTCTAGTACGGATGCTTTGTGTGTCCTGGAACGGCGGGGTCTGGGGTTGGGTGGTTTAGTGTTTGGCACACTGTTGGGTCCTGAGGCAACAGGACCGGTATGGGCCTCTTTTGTGGGGGTTGTGCCGGGTTTGTTTGTTTCTGGTTTCCTGGCTGCACCGATCATGCATGTTGTGTGTGTGGGGTGTGTGGTACGGGGTTGTTGTTTGAGAACTACATAGTGGACGCGAGCATCTTTTATAAGAAGCAATTTCCAAGAATATGAACCTGGATCTGGCTGCGCGTGGTGATGGTCCCTCTTTTGGGGGGTTGTTGTTGGGTGTGGTTGGTTTCTGTGGTTCTCTCGAAAATTAGCGTTTTTGATCTTTTGTGGTCAAGTTTTTAAGAGCACACGGTGGATGCCTTGGCATTAGGAGCCGAAGAAGGACGTAGGAATCTGCGATAAGCCTGGGGGAGTCGATAACCGGACTGTGATCCCAGGGTGTCCGAATGGGGAAACCCCGCCAGGGACGCGAGTTGCCTGGTGACCCGCATCTGAACACATAGGGTGCGTGGAGGGAACGCGGGGAAGTGAAACATCTCAGTACCCGCAGGAAGAGAAAACAATAGTGATTCCGTTAGTAGTGGCGAGCGAACGCGGATCAGGCTAAACCGTTCCATGTGTGATAGCCGGCGGGCGTTGCATGGTCGGGGTTGTGGGACTTTCCGTACTGTCTCTGCCGGGGCAGTGGGGTGTGATGTGCAGGCATAGGTGAACGGTCTTGAAAGGCCGGCCAGAGAGGGTGTTAGCCCCGTAACCGTAATGTTGTGTACCGCCCGGATGAGTATCCCAAGTAGTACGGGGCCCGAGAAATCCCGTGCGAATCTGTCAGGACCACCTGATAAGCCTAAATACTCCCTAATGACCGATAGCGGACCAGTACCGTGAGGGAAAGGTGAAAAGTACCCCGGGAGGGGAGTGAAACAGTACCTGAAACCGTGTGCTTACAATCCGTCGGAGCCAGTCTGATTCTGGTGACGGCGTGCCTTTTGAAGAATGAGCCTGCGAGTTAGTGTTACGTCGCGAGGTTAACCCGTGTGGGGCAGCCGTAGCGAAAGCGAGTCTGAATAGGGCGTTGCAGTGGCGTGATCTAGACCCGAAGCGAAGTGATCTACCCATGGCCAGGTTGAAGCGACGGTAAGACGTCGTGGAGGACCGAACCCACTTCAGTTGAAAATGGAGGGGATGAGCTGTGGGTAGGGGTGAAAGGCCAATCAAACTTCGTGATAGCTGGTTCTCCCCGAAATGCATTTAGGTGCAGCGTTGCGTGTTTCTTGCTGGAGGTAGAGCTACTGGATGGCTAATGGGCCCTACAAGGTTACTGACGTCAGCCAAACTCCGAATGCCGGTAAGTGAGAGCGCAGCAGTGAGACTGTGGGGGATAAGCTTCATAGTCGAGAGGGAAACAGCCCAGACCACCAACTAAGGCCCCTAAGCGTGTGCTAAGTGGGAAAGGATGTGGAGTTGCGAAGACAACCAGGAGGTTGGCTTAGAAGCAGCCATCCTTAAAAGAGTGCGTAATAGCTCACTGGTCAAGTGATTCCGCGCCGACAATGTAGCGGGGCTCAAGTACACCGCCGAAGTTGTGGCATTCAAATATTAGCTAAGCCCTTGTGGTTCAGGCGTTTGGATGGGTAGGGGAGCGTCGTGTGGGCGGTGAAGTCGCGGTGTAAACCAGCGGTGGAGCCTACACGAGTGAGAATGCAGGCATGAGTAGCGAAAGACGGGTGAGAAACCCGTCCGCCGAATGATCAAGGGTTCCAGGGTCAAGCTAATCTGCCCTGGGTAAGTCGGGACCTAAGGCGAGGCCGACAGGCGTAGTCGATGGACAACGGGTTGATATTCCCGTACCGGCGAAAAACCGCCCATGCTGAACAGGGGATACTAACTGCCCGAGACCTGCCCGATCGCCCTTGTGGTGTGAGGGTTTTGGTGGAGCGCAGGACCTGATCCTGGGAGGCAAGCGTATTAACAGGTGTGACGCAGGAAGGTAGCCAAGCCGGGCGATGGTTGTCCCGGTCTAAGGATGTAGGGCGAACGGTAGGCAAATCCGCTGTTCATGATGCCTGAGATCTGATGGGACCCCCGTTTGGGGGGATTTGGTGATCCTATGCTGCCGAGAAAAGCATCGACGCGAGGTTTTAGCCGCCCGTACCCCAAACCGACACAGGTGATCAGGTAGAGAATACTAAGGCGATCGAGAGAATTATGGTTAAGGAACTCGGCAAAATGCCCCCGTAACTTCGGGAGAAGGGGGGCCCCAACCTTGATACACCCACGCGGTGTGGAGGGGATCGGGGCCGCAGAGACCAGGGGGAAGCGACTGTTTACTAAAAACACAGGTCCGTGCGAAGTCGCAAGACGATGTATACGGACTGACTCCTGCCCGGTGCTGGAAGGTTAAGAGGACCGGTTAGCCGCAAGGCGAAGCTGAGAATTTAAGCCCCAGTAAACGGCGGTGGTAACTATAACCATCCTAAGGTAGCGAAATTCCTTGTCGGGTAAGTTCCGACCTGCACGAATGGAGTAACGACTTCCCCGCTGTCTCAACCATAAACTCGGCGAAATTGCAGTACGAGTAAAGATGCTCGTTACGCGCAGCAGGACGGAAAGACCCCGAGACCTTTACTATAGTTTGGTATTGGTGTTCGGAGTGGCTTGTGTAGGATAGGTGGGAGACGTTGAAGCCCGGACGCCAGTTCGGGTGGAGTCATCGTTGAAATACCACTCTGGTCACTTTGGACATCTAACTTCGGCCCGTAATCCGGGTCAGGGACAGTGCCTGATGGGTAGTTTAACTGGGGCGGTTGCCTCCTAAAAAGTAACGGAGGCGCCCAAAGGTTCCCTCAGCCTGGTTGGCAATCAGGTGTCGAGTGTAAGTGCACAAGGGAGCTTGACTGTGAGAGAGACATCTCGAGCAGGGACGAAAGTCGGGACTAGTGATCCGGCGGTACATTGTGGAATGGCCGTCGCTCAACGGATAAAAGGTACCTCGGGGATAACAGGCTGATCTTGCCCAAGAGTCCATATCGACGGCATGGTTTGGCACCTCGATGTCGGCTCGTCGCATCCTGGGGCTGGAGTAGGTCCCAAGGGTTGGGCTGTTCGCCCATTAAAGCGGTACGCGAGCTGGGTTTAGAACGTCGTGAGACAGTTCGGTCCCTATCCGCTGCGCGCGCAGGAAATTTGAGAAGGGCTGTCCTTAGTACGAGAGGACCGGGACGGACGAACCTCTGGTGTGTCAGTTGTACTGCCAAGTGCACCGCTGATTAGCTACGTTCGGATGGGATAACCGCTGAAAGCATCTAAGCGGGAAGCTCGCTTCAAGATGAGATTTCCATACACCTTGTGTGTGAGAGGCCCCCAGCCAGACCACTGGGTTGATAGGCCGGATGTGGAAGCGAGGACTAACGACTCGTGAAGCTGACCGGTACTAATAGGCCGATAACTTACACCACACACCCACCCCGCAAACGGGTTCAAAAGCGTTTGCACCAAGGGGGAGGGTAAAAAGATAACAAGACTGCTTGCGTCCACTATGTGGTTCCCAACCAACAAACCCGCCACGGGCCTGTTGCGCTGAGGAACACAACTGAATAAACAACACCACCGCTCCCAACAACACAACGGGAGCAGTTGTAACCACAAAGCTTCCCACCCCGGGCACCACAAACCCGGCGGACGGGTACAAGGGTTACGGCGGTCATAGCGTGGGGGAAACGCCCGGTCCCATTCCGAACCCGGAAGCTAAGACCCACAGCGCCGATGGTACTGCACCCGGGAGGGTGTGGGAGAGTAGGTCACCGCCGGACACACATTACAGCAGGGCCCTGACGGCAACGTCAGGGCCCTACTGCTTTAACCACCCACACCCACCCACACCCACCCACACCCGGGACCCCCTCTGACCCGCCCCCCGGGGGGATGCTCTCCCACTCACCGCGCCCTCCCCAAGGGGGGACGCTCTCTCACTTAATGTGCCCTCCCGGGGGGACCCTCTCTCACTGCTCTAAGGGGCGGGTGCCCGCGGGCCGGCTTGCCCACGTGACGCACCGGCGGAAGCCCGAGGGCTGGGACTCCGAGGCGCCGTTTAATTGTCATCGACGGCGTCAGGCAGGCATGGCCACAGCGCAAGAGCTTTGCTGGTAACCGTATCGTCGAGGTCGCCGCTGGTGGCGTCGGTGGCCAGGTGCTTGCCCTGGGCCTGGTCGAGGAGGTGCGGATGGACGTCGTGCCCGTCGTGTTCGGGTCCGGCAAGCACTACTTTGGGTGGACGACGTACAGCACCTGTTGGAGGATCCCTACGCAGTGATTCAGGGCAAGCGGGTGCTACTACACCTGCTTTACCGAGTGCGCCGTGGACGTGTGTGAGCGGGTACGCGAAAAGTCCTCTGTGAACGATGGCCCAAGATCGGGACGTGGGCTGCGTTTGCGCATCGCTGACCCGGAACCGACGCACCCACCGATCTTCGGCCACAAATACGCCCTCAGGTGTGAAGAGCAATAGACACACGCTTTTCTGCGTCCTCTTCCACTCCCTCAAGGGAACAGGCCCGGGCCCTCTACCAATCCCATGGGACCTGACAGAGCGTTGGTAGATACCCCACATCGAGTGAGAGAGCGTCCCCCGAAACCCCGCATCGAGTGAGAGAGCGTGTGAATATTGCCACGATGCCGGTGCCGGGGCTGTTCTCGTCCTGCCCCGTTGGGCGGCTCCACTAGAATTGATGAAGATGTACGGACTTCGAAGCGCTTGATTTCGGGTTGCGTAGGAAACGAAACACGGATACGAGCGGCTGCAGTTGCGCCAGTGGTCGGCTCACAACAGGAGGAATCCACATGGCTGAGCACAACGGCGGCGGCAACCGGGGCGGAAATGACCGCGGCGGGTTCCGTGGCAACAACAATTCAGGCGGGGACCCCCGCGGTTTCCGCTCCCGCACCAGCCGCGGCGGCGAGTCGTCCGGACGTCCCTCCGGCGGTGGAGAGCGGAAGCCTTTTGGTGACCGTGACCGGAAGCCGTATGGTGACCGTGACCAGAAGCCTTTTGGTGATCGTCCGCGCCGTGACGGTGAAGGGGACCGGCGTGGTTTCGGCGGTGGAGAGCGGAAGCCTTTTGGTGACCGTGACCGGAAGCCTTTCGGTGACCGTGACCAGAAGCCTTTTGGTGATCGTCCGCGCCGTGACGGTGAAGGGGACCGGCGTGGTTTCGGCGGTGGAGAGCGGAAGCCTTTTGGTGACCGTGACCGGAAGCCTTTTGGTGATCGTCCGCGCCGTGACGGTGAAGGGGACCGGCGTGGTTTCGGCGGTGGAGAGCGGAAGCCTTTTGGTGACCGTGACCGGAAGCCCTTCGGCGGCACTGGTGACCGGAAACCGTTCGGCGATCGTGACCGCAAGCCGTTCGGTGACCGTGACCAGAAGCCCTTTGGTGACCGTCCTCGCCGTGACAGCGAGGGGGACCGCCGCGGCTTCGGCGGAGGCGAGAACCGGAAGCCTTTCGGTGACCGGACTGACCGTGGGGACCGGGCCGCCCGGGACGACCGCCAGGACCGCGCGCCCCGCAGCTTCGATCGTGGTTCCAGCCGGGACAATGCCGGACCACGCAACTTTGGGCGGGACCGCCAGGAAGAACGTCCCGTCCGGGTGCCCAACGCCCGGGACCTGCGGAGCGCCAACCGTCCGGACCGGGAGCGTTCCCCGGAAATCGATGAAGACGTCACGGGCAAGGAACTGGACCGCGCAACCCAGCACCAGATCAAGACCCTCGAAGCCAAGAGTGCGGAGTGGGTTGCCCGCCACCTGGTGATGGCCGGCCGGCTGATCGACGAAGAACCGGAACTCGCGTTCCAGCACGCGCTGGCTGCCAGCCGGCGTGGTGGCAGGCTCGCTGCGGTCCGCGAAGCCGTCGGACTGACAGCTTACGCAGCAGGCCACTACGGCGAAGCCCTACGGGAATTCCGCACCTACCGCCGCATCAGCGGCTCCAACGTCCACCTCCCGGTCATGGCTGACTGCGAGCGTGGGTTGGGCCGCCCTGACCGTGCGCTGGATGTAGCCCGGTCCGAGGAAGCCCAGGACCTGGATGCCCCCGGGAAAGCCGAACTTGCTATCGTCGCCGCCGGTGCCCGGACCGATCTTGGCCAGCTGGATGCTGCGGTAGCCGAACTGGAAATCCCGCAACTGGACATCAACCGGGCGTTCTCCTACAGCCCCCGGCTTTTCCGTGCCTACGCTGACGCCCTCGCCGGCGTGGGCCGCGAAGCTGAAGCCGAGAAATGGCGGAAGCAGGCCGTCGTAGCGGAGAACGCACTGGGCCAGGGCGTGGACGAAGAGCCGGACATCATTGACCTCGGCTGGGATGAAGAGGAAGAGGCCAGGGAGGAAGCCGAGCGCCGCCGCCTGCTGGACCGTGCTTCCCAGGCATCAGAAACCGCCAAGGGCGCCACATCCTCCACCGATACGGCATCAGGCGCCAGCGCAGCTGAGGCCGTTACCGCTGCAGAGTCTTCTGAACCACAGGACGCCAGCATCGACGACCAGGAGACCGACTATTTCGCCTCCGACGACACCGAATCCGACGAGGACTCGGTGGAGCCGGACGAGCTGGACACCTCCGAGGAGGCCGAGTCCGGAGCCGAGGCCGAAGCTGGACACGATGGTGAACCCGGACTGGAATACCAGGCCGGGGACCAGCAGGACCGCCGGGAAGACTGACGGATGAGTGACGTTCCCCTGATTTCCCTGTTCGATGCACTCCTGGCCGACCTGGATGGCGTGGTTTACGCCGGACCGCACGCCATCCCCGGTGCGGTTGAGTCCCTGAAGCAGCTCTCCGGCCTTGGCGTGGGGCTGGGCTATGTGACCAACAATGCATCCCGTTCACCCGCACAGGTGGCTGCCCACCTCCGGGAACTCGGGGCGCCTGCGGAGGACCGGCAGGTTGTCAGTTCCTCGCAGGCCGCCGCGGACCTGCTCGCCTCCCTGCTGGCTCCGGGCTCCAGGGTCCTGATCACCGGCAGCCCGGCGCTGGCCGCGGAAATCGAGCTCGTGGGCCTGGTGCCGGTGTACGGCCAGGACGAGGACCCGGTAGCCGTGGTCCAGGGTTTCAACCCCGAGATTGGGTGGAAGGACCTCGCCGAAGCCACCTACGTCGTGAATGCAGGGGCTCTTTGGGTGGCCACGAACACCGACATGTCCATACCGCAGGCCCGCGGCATCGCCCCGGGGAACGGCACGCTGGTGCAGGCTGTTGCAGCCGCAACAGGCCAAACCCCGCAGGTGGCCGGCAAGCCCGAAGCGCCTCTGTTCCACTCTGCAGCCAAGCGGCTGGAAGCGGAGCGCCCCCTGGTGGTGGGTGACCGGCTGGACACGGATATCCTGGGCGGGAACAACGCGGGCTTCGCTACCGTGGCGGTACTGACCGGCGTCGATACCCGGCAAACCATCCTGGCTGCCCGCGCCGCCGAGCGCCCGGACTACATCATCAGCTCCCTTGCGGACCTGCACAGGGCGTACCCGGAAGTCACGCACGACGACGGCACGTACGCCTGCGGTGAGGCCACCGCCCGCGTGGCCAACGGCGCAGTAGGCATCATAGGAAGCCAGGACAACTTGGATTCCTGGCGTGCCGCGTGCGCAGCCTGGTGGGCAGCCACCCCGGACGCGGCCGCACCCCAGGCGCCCGAACTCGTCTGGTTGGATCACTAGACTGGTGGAATGACTGAGCTGACCGAACCCGAACCCGCAGCAGCCCAGCCTTCCCTGGATTGGCCTGAAACCGGCGACGCGGGTGTCTCGGACCCGGCGGTGGCGCACGCCCTGGCAAGGCTTGCGGCCTTGCCCCAGGTCCCGGTGGCAGAGCATGAGGCCGTCTACAACGAACTCCACGATGAACTGCTCGCCGCACTAAACAGTGATCCCGCCAACAGTGACCCGGGCAGCGGTCCGACTGACGGTGCCGCCTGATGCCGGTCCGCCTCGACCAGGCGCTGGTTGCCCGCGGCCTTGCACGGTCCCGCACCCACGCCGCCGCCCTGATCGCCGAAGGCAAAGTCAGCTCCGCCGGTCAGGTCCTCGCCAAGGCGTCCCTCCAGGTTGATGAGGACAGGGACCTTGCCGTTCAACATGACGAACAGGACGCCTATGCCAGCCGCGCAGGATACAAACTGGCCGGCGCCCTTGACGCTTTCCCCGAGGTTTCGGCAACGGGAAAAAGGTGCCTCGACGCCGGAGCGTCCACCGGGGGCTTTACCGATGTGCTGCTGAGGCGCGGTGCGGAACAGGTGGTGGCGGTCGACGTCGGGCACGGCCAGCTGGTGCCGCAGCTCCGGGAGGATCCGCGCGTGGAGGTCCACGAGGGACTGAACGTCCGCTATATGGCGCCCGCGGACATAGGCGGTCGCGCCGAGCTCACGGTGGCTGACCTGTCCTTCATCTCCCTCACCCTCGTGGTCCGTCCACTTGCGGAATGCACTGAACCCGGCGGGGACCTGGTGCTGATGGTGAAGCCGCAGTTCGAAATCGGGAAGGACCGGCTGGGACGCACCGGCGTGGTGACCTCCGAGCGGGAACGGCGGCTGGCGGTGGAGAAGGTGGCCAAGGCGGCGCTCGACGCCGGGCTCGACCTAAGGGGCCTCGCGCAGAGTCCGCTGCCCGGCCAGGACGGAAACGTTGAATACTTCCTGTGGATAAAACGCAGGATGACCCAAGACTTGCCTAAGATCGAAGAGCGGGAGGCAGCGGCCGCTGCCTTGCTCGGACGTATCTGGCCGAACCACTAGAGAGCGGAACCTGATGAGCAGGCGTGTACTGGTCCTCGCCCATACCGGCCGCGAGGACTCGCTGAAAGCCGCCTGGGAGGCGTGCGCCCTGCTTCATGCCTCGGGCATCGTGCCTGTCATGCAGGAGTCCGAACTTGGGGACATGGAGCGGTTCTTCGGGCACCTGGCGCAGCCCGTGGAGGTCCTCCACGACCATGTCCAGCTCCCGGACGTTGAACTCGTCATGGTCCTCGGCGGCGACGGCACCATCCTGCGCGCGGCCGAGCTTGTCCGCGAGGTGGATGTTCCGCTGCTCGGCGTGAACCTTGGCCACGTGGGATTCCTCGCCGAAAGCGAGCGGGCGGACCTGGCCCAGACGGTCGAATGGATCGCCAGCCGTGAGTACACAGTGGAAGAGCGCATGACCATCGATGTCCAGGTGTGGGTCCGCGGCCAGAAGATCTGGCACACGTGGGCGCTGAACGAGGCCGCCATCGAGAAGGCCAACCGCGAACGCATGCTGGAGGTGGTCACCGAAGTGGATGAGCGTCCGCTGACATCCTTTGGCTGCGACGGCATTGTGCTGGCCACGCCTACCGGTTCCACGGCCTACGGCTTTTCTGCCGGCGGCCCCGTTGTCTGGCCTGAGGTGGAGGCCCTGGTCATCGTCCCCATCAGCGCCCATGCCCTCTTCGCCAAACCCCTGGTGGTCTCGCCCCGTTCCCGGCTTGCGGTGGAGGTCCTTGGCCGCACTGATGCCCAGGGCGTCCTGTGGTGTGACGGCAGGCGCTCGGTGGACCTGCCTCCGGGCGCAAGGGTCGAAGTGACGAAATCCGCCACCCCGGTGAGGCTGGCGCGGACGCACCAGACTCCGTTTTCCGCGCGGCTGGTGCGTAAGTTTGAGCTGCCGATCCACGGCTGGCGCGGCCCGGTTCCCAAGGCTGAAGCCGTCCACACCGGCCCTATCCCCATCATCCGGACGCCGCGCCCCATGCCTCCGCTCCAGGTGCCGCAGGCTGAGCTGCCTGATGTAGAAACCGATCCGCCGACCGCAAAGTGAAGCCATGCTTGAAGAACTGAGAATCCGCGATCTTGGCGTCATCACTGACGCAACGCTGCCGCTCGGGCCAGGCCTGAGTGTGGTGACAGGTGAGACAGGTGCGGGCAAGACCATGGTGGTCACCGCCGTCGGGCTCCTCCTCGGTGCCCGCTCCGACGCCGGCGCCGTCAGGAGTGGCGCCAAAAGTGCCACGGCTGAA
Organism: Pseudarthrobacter sp. L1SW; assembly: GCF_020809045.1. Taxonomy (NCBI): domain Bacteria; kingdom Bacillati; phylum Actinomycetota; class Actinomycetes; order Micrococcales; family Micrococcaceae; genus Pseudarthrobacter; species Pseudarthrobacter sp. L1SW. Next base: position 1,576,263 of record NZ_CP078079.1, read on the forward strand.
GCAGTGCTGAAGCTCGACGCCGGGCATCCCGCCATTGCCCGGGCACAGGAGGCAGGTGCCGAGGCGGAAGAGTTCGACGGCGGCGCCGAGCTGATCCTGGCCCGCCGCCTTGGTTCGGACGGCCGCAGCCGTGCCTTCCTGGGCGGCAGGGCCGCGCCGGTGGGCGTCCTTGCCGAGATCGGCGAGACCCTCGTGGTGGTCCACGGACAGTCGGACCAGATCCGGCTCAAGGGGGCCGCCGCCCAGCGCGGTGCCCTGGACAAGTTCGCGGGTGACGCTCTGGCTGGCCCGCTGGCCGCCTACCAGGACCTCTACAGCCACTGGAAGGCCAGCCAGGCGGAGCTGGACACGCTCCGCAGTGCTGCCAGGGACAGGCTGCGCGAGGCCGAATCGCTTGAGGCGGCCCTCGCCGAGATTGACGAGGTGGATCCGCAGCCGGGGGAGGACGAGCTGCTCAAGGCAGAGGCCGTCAAGCTCGCCAACGTGGAGGAGCTCCGCATCGCAGCAAGTACGGCCCACCAGGCCCTCATTGCCGAGGACTTCGGCGAGGCGGGGGACGCCACTACCCTGGTGGACGCAGCCAAGCGGACGTTGGAGCAGGTGGCAGAGCACGACGCCGAGCTGGGTTCGGCGGCTGCGCGGCTGGCCGAGGTGGGCTTCCTGCTGAACGATATCGCCACGGAGCTGGCCAGCTACCAGGCCGGCCTGGATACAGAAGGGCCGGAACGGCTCGCCGAAATTGAGGACCGGCGGGCAGCCTTGGCCAAACTGGTCCGCAAGTACGCACCCACCATCGACGAGGTCCTGGCCTGGGCAGAGAACGCCCGCGTCCGCTACGACGAACTGCAGGACGATTCCACCCGGATCGAAACCCTGGACGCGGAAGTGGTGAAGGCCGAGGCGGACCTGCAGAAGCAGGCGGCCGCCATCAGCAAGATCAGGGGCAAGGCCGCCAAGGACCTCTCGGCCCGGGTCAGCGCGGAGCTTAAGGCGCTGGCCATGGCCGATGCCACCATGATCATCACCATCGAGCCGGCCGGCCAGCTAACCCCATACGGCGCTGACGAGATCAGTTTCCTCCTGCAGCCCCACTCCGGCGCGCCGGCCCGGCCGCTGGGCAAGGGCGCGTCCGGCGGTGAACTCTCGCGTGTCATGCTCGCCATTGAAGTGGTGCTGGCCGCCGTGGACCCCGTCCCCACCTTCGTTTTCGACGAAGTGGACGCGGGAGTGGGTGGACGTGCCGCCGTCGAGATCGGCCGCAGGCTGGCCATGCTGGCACGCCACGTCCAAGTGCTGGTGGTCACGCACCTGCCGCAGGTGGCCGCCTTCGCGGACCAGCACATCACCGTCACCAAAACCTCTGTCAGGGGAGCCGACGGCAAAACAGCCACCGGGTTCACCTCAAGTGATGTCCGCCTCCTTGACGGTTCCGAACGCGTCCGCGAACTGGCCCGCATGCTGGCTGGCCAGGAGGATTCTGAATCGGCGCAGGCCCACGCCCAGGAACTGCTGGACGACGCGAAACTCCTGCCGCAGCGGGCCTGAACCCCGCTCCTGCCGGGGTGCCAACCACCGGCCACCCCTTGCTCCGGGGGCGGCCGGACCGGCAGACTGGGGCATTTGGGAAGCACTCCCAGCGATCCGTGGAAGGCTCAAATGATGATAGGCTCGAATTCCGTGGTGCAGCGATCAAATTCCCGTGTAAATTCCCGGTTCCCGGGCTCGTCCAAGACGACCAAACACATCTTCGTAACCGGTGGTGTGGCGTCCTCGCTCGGTAAGGGACTGACGGCATCTAGCCTCGGCCACCTGCTGCGTGCGCGTGGCCTGTCTGTAACTATGCAGAAGCTCGATCCCTACCTGAACGTGGATCCGGGCACCATGAATCCCTTCCAGCACGGCGAAGTCTTCGTCACCGACGACGGCGCCGAAACGGACCTGGACATCGGGCACTACGAGCGTTTCCTGGACGAGAACCTGGAAGGCTCCGCGAATGTGACCACCGGGCAGGTGTACTCCACGGTCATCGCCAAGGAACGCCGCGGCGAGTACCTCGGGGACACCGTCCAGGTCATCCCGCACATCACGGACGAGATCAAGCGCCGGATGCGCCTGCCCGCCGAAGGCAAGAACGCCCCGGACGTCATCATCACCGAAATCGGCGGCACCGTGGGCGACATTGAGTCCCAGCCGTTCCTCGAATCGGCCCGCCAGGTACGCCAGGACATCGGCCGCACCAACGTCTTCTTCCTCCACGTCTCGCTGGTCCCGTACATCGGGCCGTCCCAGGAACTGAAGACCAAGCCCACCCAGCACTCCGTTGCCGCCCTGCGGTCCATCGGCATCCAGCCCGAAGCGATTGTTATCCGCTCGGACCGCGAAGTTCCTGACGCCATGCGCGAGAAGATCGGCCGGATGTGCGACGTCGACATCGACGCCGTGGTTAACGCTGCGGATGCGCCGAGCATCTACGACATCCCGAAGACCCTCCACACGCAGGGCCTGGATTCCTACATCGTGCGCGCCCTGGACCTGCCGTTCAAGGATGTGGACTGGACCAGCTGGGACAAGCTGCTCGAAGCCGTCCACAACCCCAAGCACCACGTGGAAATTGCTCTGGTGGGCAAGTACATCGACCTGCCGGACGCCTACCTTTCCGTGACCGAGGCCCTGCGCGCCGGCGGCTTCGCCAACGACACCAAGGTCAAGATCCGCTGGGTGCCGTCAGACGAATGCGAAACCCGCGAGGGCGCCATCAAGGCGCTCGACGGCGTCGACGCCATCTGCGTCCCGGGCGGCTTCGGCATCCGCGGGCTCGAGGGCAAGCTGGGCGCGTTGAAGTTCGCCCGCGAAACCAAACTGCCCGTCCTGGGGCTGTGCCTCGGCCTGCAGTGCATGGTCATCGAGTACGCCCGCAACGTGGTGGGACTCGAAGGTGCTTCCTCCAGCGAATTCGAACCCGATTCCAAGTACCCGGTCATCGCCACCATGGAAGAGCAGCTGGAATTCGTCGAAGGCCGCGGCGACCTGGGCGGCACCATGCGCCTGGGCCTCTACGAAGCCAAGCTCGACCCCGGATCCGTCATCGCCGAAACCTACGGCAAGACCACCGTCAGCGAACGCCACCGCCACCGCTACGAGGTCAACAACAAGTACCGCGAGCAGATCGCAGCCCAGGGCCTGGTCTTCTCCGGCACATCACCGGACGGCAAGCTCGTGGAGTTCGTCGAACTGCCCGCCGACGTCCACCCGTACTACGTGGCCACCCAGGCGCACCCCGAGCTGAGCTCGCGCCCCACCCGGCCGCACCCGCTGTTCGCCGGCCTGGTGAAGGCAGCCCTGGACCACCAGCAGGGCTCCGACACGGCCGCCACCGTGGGGGCCGGCGCAGCGGAGGCCGGGCATTCCGGTACGGTAGCCGCTAAGTAGTTCCGCACGACACAAAGGACGGCGCGATGCCCGGTACACACGAAGCCACCCATGTAGTAAAGGTTTCGGATGCACCGAGCCCGCGCCGTCTTTTGTCCACCGAGAAGGTGTACGAAGGCCGGATCTGGGACGTCGTCAGCGACACCTTCCAGCTGCAGGAGACGGGCGAAGCGCTCACCCGGGATTACATTGACCACCCCGGCGCCGTTGCCGTCCTGCCCATGAACGACGACGGCGAGATCCTCCTCCTGAAGCAGTACCGGCACCCCGTGGGCATGGACCTTTGGGAAATACCCGCCGGGCTGCTCGACGTCGAGGGCGAAGGGTTCGTGGTGGGTGCGGCGCGTGAGCTTGCCGAAGAGGCCGACCTGGCCGCCGGCACGTGGAACGTCCTGGCTGACGTCTTCAATTCTCCGGGGTCCTCCAGCGAGGCCATCAGGATCTACTTGGCCCGCGACCTCTCGGAGGTCCCGCACCATGAGCGGCACGAGCGGACGGACGAGGAAGCCGAGATCGAGTTCCACTGGATCAGCCTGGACGACGCCGTGGAATCCGTGCTGGCCGGCAGGCTCCACAACCCGTCCGCCGTCGTCGGAATCCTGGCGGCGGCCGCGGCACGCACCGACGGGTACGAACGCCTCCGTCCGGGGGATGCGCCGTGGCCCGAGCACCCCAGCCAGCGCTGATGGTCCCTGGTCCTTCCACCGGTCTTGCCCCGGCAGGTGCCGTTCCGGCCGCTTCCGATTCGGCAAACCCCGCCCCGGCAGCACCGGTCCAGGACTCCGCACCACCGGCAGCCCCGCTAACAGCCATTGACCGCGGCATCACCGACTACCTCCAGCACATGGGCGTTGAGCGCGGGCTCGCGGCCAACACCCTGGCCGCCTACCGGCGCGACCTTGCCCGCTACTCCCGCTACCTAACAGCTGCCGGTTGCCGGCGCCCGGAGGAGGTCACCCGCCGTCACGTAACAGGATTCGTCCAGGCCCTCTCGGATGGTTCCGACGGCGGCACCGCCCTGGGTGTGCGGTCCGCGGCCAGGACTGTGGTGGCAGTCCGTGGCCTCCACAAGTTCTGGGCCCTGGAGGGGCAGACCCCTTCCGACCCCGCCAGTGAGGTCCATCCGCCGATGCCCGGGAAGCGGCTGCCCAAGGCCATCAGCGTGGACGAGGTGACCAGGATCCTTGAGGCGGCGGGAACGGATACGGCAACGGGGCTGCGGGACCGGGCCCTCCTTGAGTTCCTCTATTCCACCGGTGCCCGGATCAGTGAGGCCGTGGGCCTGGACGTTGACGACGTTTCCCTGGCGGAAGCCGAATCGGGCCCGGCCATCGTGCGGCTCTTCGGGAAGGGGTCCAAGGAACGCCTGGTGCCTCTTGGCTCGTACGGCGCCCGGGCGCTGGACGCCTACCTGGTGCGCGGCCGTCCCCTGCTGGCGGCCAAGGGGAAAGGCACGCCGGCACTGTTCCTGAACGCCCGCGGCGGCCGGATCAGCCGCCAGAGTGCCTGGACCATCCTCAAGGCGGCAGCCGAAAAGGCGAACATCACCAAAGACGTTTCTCCGCACACCCTTCGGCACTCGTTCGCCACCCACCTGCTCGAAGGCGGCGCCGACGTCCGCGTGGTCCAGGAACTCCTGGGGCATGCCTCGGTGACCACCACCCAGGTGTACACACTGGTCACGGCCGATACCCTGCGGGAGATCTACGCCGCGGCGCATCCCCGGGCGCTGGGCTGACCATGGCTGGAGCCGCAGTGGCCCTGTGTTTCCTGCTCCGGGAAGTCGACGGCGCCCCGCAGGTGCTGCTGGGGCTGAAGAAGACCGGCTTCGGGCGGGGAAAGATCGTCGGCATCGGCGGCCACGTCGAAGCGGGGGAGACCGACGCGGACGCAGTGATCCGCGAGGTACGGGAGGAAGCCGACGTCAGGCTCCGCCACGAAGACCTCAGGGACGCGGGGGTTGTGCGGTTCGTGTTTCCTGCCAGGCCGGAATGGGACATGGACACCCGCCTGTTCACCGCCCGGAGCTGGGAAGGCGAACCCACGGAAAGCATCGAGATCGCCCCCGCCTGGTTTGATGCCGCAGCGCTGCCCGTGGACCGGATGTGGCAGGATGCGGACCACTGGCTGCCGGTGGTGCTGGAGGGCGGCAGGGTGAACATCCTGGTCACCATGGACAACGACAATGAAGCCGTGGCCTCCTCGGAGAGCCTTTTGTTCTGAAGCGGCGGGACTCCTAAAGGACGACGGCGGCGCGGCCACCTTGGAAGGTGACCGCGCCGCCGTGGCTCCCCGCCGTCGTCGTGCTGCCCGCAGGGGCGGGGGTTACGGCAGGTGCCGCTCCTCGGGCCCGTTGTACTCGCTGAGCGGCCGGATCAGCGAATTGGAGTCCAACTGCTCCATGATGTGAGCCGTCCAGCCCGTGATGCGGCTGGCAACGAACAGGGGAGTGAACGTTGCCGTATCGAAGCCCATTAGGTGGTAGGTGGGCCCTGCCGGGTAGTCGAGGTTGGGCTTGATGGCCTTGGCCTCGTCCATGGCCATTTCCAGCCCCTGGTACAGGCCCAGGATTTCCGGCCGCCCGTAGTGGGCGATCATCTTGTCCAGCGCAGCCTTCATGGTGGGCACCCTGGAGTCGCCGTGCTTGTACACACGGTGGCCGAAGCCCATCACCTTCTTCTTCTGGGCGAGCGCGTTTTCCATCCACGCCTTGGCGCGTGCTGCCGCCTCCTCAAGGGACTCCTCCGGCCGGATCCCGATCTCGTCAAAAGTGTGCATGACGGCCTCGTTGGCGCCGCCGTGCAGCGGTCCCTTCAGCGCACCGATGGCTCCGGTGACGGCCGAGTGCAGGTCCGAAAGCGTGGAGGTGATGACCCGTGCCGTGAAGGTCGAGGCGTTGAAGCTGTGCTCCGCATACAGGATCATGGAAACGTTGAAAGCCTCCACCACCTCCGGCACCTGCTCCTCGCCGAAGGCCATCCAGAGGAAGTTTGCCGAGTAGCCAAGATCGTCCCGAGGCTCCACGACGCCGTGGCCGTGCCGCCGGCGCTGGTCGTAGGCCACAACGGCCGGCATCGCCGCGAACAGGTCCACCGCCTTGGCCATGTTGGCCTCCCGCGACGAATCCTCCGCCAGCGGGTGCCTCGCCCCCATCACGGAAGCTGCCGTGCGGCACACGTCCATGGGGTGCGAACTGGTGGGCAGCGCATCGACAACCTGCTTGACCACCGGGTCCAGGGCGCGCCCGGCCTTCTCCCGCGCGGTGAATTCGGCAAGCTGGTCCTGGCTGGGCAGTTCCCCGTTCCAAAGCAGGTACGCAACTTCCTCGAAGCTGCACCGGGCGGCGAGCTCCTGGACCGGGTAGCCGCGGTACAGCAGTGAGTTGGTGTCCGGGTTGACCTTCGAGACGGCTGTGTAATCCACTACGACGCCGGCGAGACCCTTTTTGATGTCCTGTTCAGCCATGCTGAAACTCCCTTGTTCCTGTCGCCTTTCGGATGCCGGCCGCGGCCGGCGGTGGTCGTTTTAGTGCTTCCCGGGGACTTGGAAATTGAAGACCCCGGTGTCGAAGCGGTTGTAGGCCTCGTAGTCAACGAGGTCGTACAGCCGCGCACGGGTCAGCATGCTGCCCACCTGTGCCTCCTGTGTTCCCTCAGCCTTGATCGAGTCCAGCGTACGCTCAGCAGCGCCCATGGCACTACGGAGCAGGGTCACCGGATAAATCACCATGTTCACGCCCACCCCAGCCAGCTGGTCCACGGTGAAGAGTTCGCTTTTTCCGAACTCCGTCATGTTGGCCAGGATCGGCACGTCCACGGCGTCGCGGATGGCCTGGAACTCGTCCAGGGTGGCCATCGCCTCGGGAAAAATGGCGTCCGCGCCGGCGTCCACAAGGGCTTTTGCGCGGTCCTGGGCTGCTTGGAGGCCATCCGTGGCGCGGATGTCGGTGCGGGCCATGATGAGGAAGTTCGGGTCCCGCCGTGAATCCGCTGCCGCACGGATGCGTTTGGTGGCGGTCTCGAGGTCCACCACGTTCTTGCCGTCCAGGTGGCCGCAGCGCTTGGGGTTGAACTGGTCCTCGATGTGCAGCCCGGCGAGGCCGGCATTCTCGATCTCCTGGACAGTGCGGGCCACGTTCATCGGTTCACCGAACCCGGTGTCGGCATCCACGATCGCGGGCAGGTCCGTCATGCGGGCGATCTGTCCGGCGCGGGTGGCGACTTCGGTGAGGGTGGTCAGGCCGATGTCCGGCAGGCCGAGGTCGTTGGCCAGCACGGCGCCGGAGATGTAAACGCCGGCGAACCCCTTTTCCTCGATGAGCCGGGCCGAGAGGGGGTTGAAGGCTCCGGGGAACTGCTGGATGGTTCCGGAGGCCAGCAGCTCCCGGAACCGGATCCGCTTCTGCTCTGGCGTGGTCTTGGAGTACAGCATCAGAAGAGGCCCTTCGGCGCGGCCGCGAAGTCGATGACCCCCGGTGCCGCAGTGATGTTCAGCTGGTCCAGCTCACCGGCGGCGAGTTCCGGGAGGCGTTCGACGGCGGCCAGGAACCTTTCGATTTCGGCCTCCTCCACGAGTCCGGCGGCGAGGGTGCGGAACTTGTTGACGTACTGCTCGCGGCCGAAGGGCCGGGCGCCGAGCGGGTGTGCATCCGCCACGGCGATCTCGTCCGTGATCACGGTGCCGTCCGCCAGGGTGATCTCCACGGAACCGCCGAAGGCCTTCTCGGCAATGTCCAGGGAGTGGTAGCGCCGCGTCCACTCGGGATCTTCCTCGGTGCTCACCTTCTGCCACAGGTCCACCGTGTCCGGCCGGGCGGCGCGTTCGGGGGCGTAGGAGTCCACGTGGTGCCACGCCCCATCCTGCAGCGCCACGGTAAAGATGTACGGGATGGAGTGGTCCAGGGTTTCCCGGCTGGCCTTGGGATCGTACTTCTGCGGATCGTTGGCGCCGGAGCCAATGACGTAGTGCGTGTGGTGGCTCGTTTTGATCAGTACGGACTTCACGTTCGCAGGATCGGTGGCTTCCGGGTGCTCACGGTTGAGCTTCCGGGCGAGGTCGATCCACGCCTGGGCCTGGTACTCGGCGGAATGTTCCTTGGTGTAGGTGTCCAGGATGGCGCGCTTGGCTTCCCCCGCCTCCGGCAGGGGGACCAGGTAGGACGCGTCCGGGCCGTCCAGCATCCACGCGATCACGCCGTCCTCGCCCTCGTAAATGGGAACCGGGGAGGTCTGGCCGCGCATGGCACGGTCCGCCGCCTCTACCGCCATCTTCCCGGCGAAGGCAGGAGCATGCGCCTTCCAGGTGGAGATCTCGCCCTTCCGCGACTGCCGCGTGGCGGTGGTGGTGTGCAGTGCCTGGCCGACGGACTGGAAGATGGTTTCGACGTCGAGCCCCAGCAGGGTGCCGATACCCGCCGCTGCCGACGGGCCAAGGTGGGCGACGTGGTCGATCTTGTGCTTGTGCAGGCAGATGGCCTTGACCAGGTTCACCTGGATCTCGTACCCGGTGGCGATGCCCCTCACGAGGTCGTGTCCGCTGGCTCCGGTGTGCTGGGCAACCGCAAGGATCGGCGGGATGTTGTCCCCCGGGTGTGAATAGTCGGCGGCCAGGAAGGTGTCGTGGTAGTCCAGTTCGCGCACCGCCACCCCGTTGGCCCACGCCGCCCATTCGGGGGAAACGCGCTCGCCGATACCAAAGACCTTGGCTCCCTGGCCGCCCGTGCTGGGACCATGGGCCAGGGCCTGGGCCCGGGCCGCCACGATGGGGCCGCGGTTCAAGGACGCGATGGCCACCGATGCGTTGTCGATCACCCGGTTGATCACCATGTCCGTGACCTCGTCGGTGACGGCGACGGGATCGGTGGCAACCTTGGCGATCTTGTAGGCGAGCTGCTCTTCGCGGGGCAGGTTCTCCTCGCTCTTGTAAACGCGGACGTGGTGTTCCTTAACCATGGTGCTCCTTGTCATGAGGCGTGTGCGTGTTTTTGACGTGTGAAAGGCTTCTGTGCAGGTGGAGGGTGGTGGCTGCCTCGGCCAGCCGGGGATTGCCGAGGGCTATCGCTTCAGCGATGGCCGCATGCTCGGCCGCGGCGGCAGTGAGCCGCTGTGCGTCATCCGCGGCCAGCCTGCGCACCCGGACCAGGTGCACGCGCAGTCCGCGCATGGACTGGGCCAGGTAGGAGTTGGAGGCAGCAGCGTCGATCGCCGCGTCGAGGCGCCCCGCGAGGTCGTAATAGGCGTGGCGGCCCGGATCGCTGCCGTCGATGAGGGCCGGTGCTTCCAGGAGTTCCTTCTGCAGCTGCAGAAAGACGGCAGAGTCGCCGCGTTCGGCGGCCAGGGCGGCGGCTTTGCACTCCAGCGTTTCGCGGAGCTCGAACAGTTCGTCGATGTCGTCGAGTGAAACATCGGTGACGACGACGCCGCGGCTGCCTGCCGTCGTCGTCAGCCCTTCCGCCGTCAGCCGGCTCAGCGCCTCCCGAAGCGGGGTGCGCGAGACACCAAGGCGTTCCGACTGCTCCACCTCTGCCAGAACGGTCCCCGGCAGGAGGCGCCACTCCGTGATGTCATCACGCAGCGCTTCATAAGCCCTGTCGCTGGCGCGCATCCTTGCCTCCTTCGATGGTTTGCCTCTCCAGTGTATACAGAAGAGCGCAAAAAGCCACAGGTCCGCGGATCTAGACCCTACACTTCTTGACGAGTGTATACATTGCCCTTGTTTTCCCTCCAACGGGCGGGCTAGCATGGCGTCATCACAATGTCGTGGATGGGATGCACTTTTATGGTCACCAACAGCTATCGGGACACGTACGAACAAAGCCTCCGGGAGCCGGAGGAGTTCTGGCTCAGCACCGCCGGCAAGGTTTCCTGGTCAACGGAACCCCAGCGCGCCCTGGATTCAGGTAACGCTCCGCTGTACGGCTGGTTTCCGGACGGCGTCCTGAATACTTCCTACAACGCCCTGGACCGCCACGTGGAGGCCGGCCGGGGGGACCAGGATGCGCTGATCTACGATTCGGCCATGCTTGGCGTCCAGCGGCGGTTCAGCTACGCGGAACTCACCGGGCTGGTGGAGCGCTTTGCCGGTGCCTTGCGCAACCGCGGTGTTGGCAAGGGTGACCGGGTGGTGATCTACATGCCGATGATTCCCGAGGCCGCCATTGCCATGCTCGCAACTGCGCGGCTTGGGGCGGTGCATTCCGTGGTGTTTGGCGGCTTCGCCCCCAAGGAGCTCGCTTCGCGCATCCGGGATGCCGCCCCAGCGCTGGTGGTCACTGCCTCGGGCGGAATCGAGCCCTCACGCCGCATCGAATACCTCCCCGCCGTCGCGGACGCCCTCGCCCTGGCAGGTGCGCCGGATCTCCCCGTCATTGTCGCGGCACGGGAAGGTTTCGCCGCCACGGCAGCGGACCACGGCTGGCTGGACTGGGATACTGAAATGGCCGCCGCGGAACCGGCCGGGCCCGTGGACGTCGCTGCCACGGATCCGCTGTACATCCTGTACACCTCCGGTACTACCGGTACGCCCAAGGGCGTGGTCCGGGACAACGGCGGACACGCCGTCGCCCTCAGCTGGACGCTCGAAAACATCTACGGCATCGGTCCCGGGGACGTCATGTGGACCGCGTCGGATGTCGGCTGGGTAGTGGGGCACTCCTATATCGTGTACGGCCCGCTGCTGGCCGGCGCCACAACAGTCCTCTACGAGGGAAAACCGGTGGGAACCCCGGACGCCGGTGCTTTTTGGCGTGTTGTCCAGGACCACGGCGTCAACGTGCTGTTCACGGCGCCCACGGCGCTGCGGGCCATCCGGAAGGCGGACCCGGAGGCTGCCCTGCTCGGCGCATACGACATCTCCAGCCTGCGCACCCTCTTCACGGCAGGGGAGCGCCTGGATACGGACACGTTCCACTGGGCCTCGCAGACGTTGCATGTTCCGGTGGTGGACCACTGGTGGCAAACGGAGACGGGCTGGGCCATTTGTGCCAATCCCCGCGGACTGGAAGAACTGCCCATCAAACCTGGTTCGCCCAGCGTTCCCATGCCGGGGTTCAAGCTCCGCATCGTGGATGGCCTCGGGGAGGATATGGGGCCGGGAAGCGAGGGCAACATCGTGCTGGGGCTGCCGCTGCCGCCCGGGACGCTGGCCACGCTCTGGGGCGACGACGAACGCTACATCTCCTCCTACCTGCAGGCTTTCGAAGGCTGCTACGCCACGGGTGACTCCGGCTACCAGGACGGCGACGGCTACGTGTTCGTCATGGGGCGGACTGACGACATCATCAACGTTGCGGGGCACCGGCTCTCCACCGGTGCCATGGAACAGGTCATTGGGCAACACCCGGCAGTGGCTGAGTGCGCGGTGATCGGCCTCGCGGATCCGCTCAAGGGCCAGCGTCCCAGCGGCTACGTTGTGCTGAAGTCCGGGGTCGAGGTGCCGGAGGACGTCCTGGTCAAGGACCTGGTGGCGCTGGTCCGCCGGGATATCGGCGCCGTTGCGGACTTTAAGCACGTCACCGTTGTTGAAGCCCTGCCCAAGACCCGGTCCGGGAAAATCCTCCGCAAGACCATGCGCCAGATTGCGGACGGCGAGGAGTACACAGTGCCCTCAACGATCGAGGACGCCGGGGTGATAGACCAGCTCATCGGCACCCTCCGTCCCACGGCGGGTTGAACCTTCCGGAACCCCGGCGCGGCTCAGCGCCCGTTCCAGCGGTATTCGTTCTCCGGCCTGCCCGGGGTCCCGTAGCGGGCAGTCCTGGCGACCGTCCCCGCATCGGCAAGGTACTCCAGGTAGCGCCGTGCTGTGACGCGGGACATGCCCAGGGCGTCCATCACTTCCGTGGCCGAGACGGCATCGCTCTGCTGCTTGACGAAGTCCTGCACTGAGCCCAGCGTGGAAACCGAGAGGCCCTTGGGCAGGGGGAGTTCCGAGGGCGCCCGCAGGCTGGCGAAGGCCTGGTCCACTTCGCTTTGGGACGCGCCGGTCTTTCCGGATCCCGCGTTCGGGCCGGCGAGCTGCTGCCGGAACTGCCGGTAGCTTTCCAGCTTGTCCGCGAAGGTGGCGAACGTGAACGGCTTGATCAGGTACTGGACCACCCCGATGGCCACCGCGTTCCGGACGATCGCCAGTTCCCGCACCGCCGTGATGGCGATGATGTCCGCCAGGATACCGGCCGCCCGCATCCGCCGAGCAATGTCCAGCCCGTGGAGGTCCGGAAGGTTCATGTCCAGGAGGACCAGCTCCACAGGGTTTCCTGCCGCGGACAACTCACTGAGCAGGCGGAGGGCAGACTGGCCGTCAGGGGCGCTGCCGGCCAGCTCAAAGCCCGGCAACCGCCCGATGTAGGCAGCGTGCGCGGCTGATGCGATGGCCTCGTCCTCAACGACGAGGACCCGGATGTTGCTCACGGGGTGTGCTCCTTCTGCGGGGACACCGCTGCGGGAAGAAATACTTCGAACTTCGCTCCGCGCCGTCCGTTGATGGTCAGCGTACCTCCCAGGCGCTGTACCGCCTGCCGGACCAGCGCCAGCCCGATGCCCCGTCCGCCCGGTCCGGAAGGCTTCGTGCTGAAGCCGTGCCGGAAGATATTGTCCGCGGCCTGGGCGTCCAGGACGGCGCCGGAATCGTGGACGGCGATGTCCAGCCCTTCCTCGTCCGACTCCACTGTCAGCTCCACCCGCCGCGGCGGCGGAGCGTCGGCGGCCGCATCAATCGCGTTGTCCAGCAGGTTTCCCAGGATGGTGACCAGGTCCTGCACGGCGACCCCCGCCACACTACCGGAACCCAGCGTCGCAACGTCCAGCTGGACCCCCCGTTCGTGCGCTTCGGCCACCTTGCCCATGACCAGGGCGCCCAGCACGGGCTCATCCACCGAGCTGACCATGTCATCGGTCAGCTGCTGGCTCAGTTCCAGGTCCCGGGTGGCAAAGTCCAGGGCTTCCTGTGTCCGGCCGAGCTCCAGAAGGGAGACCATGGTGTGGAGCCTGTTGGCGTGCTCGTGCGTCTGGGCGCGGAGCGCGCCCGAAAGGGTGCGCATGGTTTCCAGTTCGTTCCCCAACGCCTCGATCTCGGTCCGGTCCCGCAGGGTGGCCACCGTGCCGTAGACAGCTGTCCGGCCGCGGTTCCCCGGCGCCCCGGGCGCCTTGGCCGGTCCCTGGTTAACCACCAGGACCCGCGAACCAGTGAGGACAATCTCGTCCTTGGCAGTCCGCCCGGACTCGAACAACTCCCGGAGCTCCTCCTCAAGCGGCAGTTCCGCCAGCGACGGCGGCCGGGTAGGGTCCTTGCTGCCGGCACCCTCCAGGCCCAGCAGTTCTGCCGCCTGGTCGTTGTACATCACCACACGGCCCTTGGCATCGATGAGGATCAGCCCTTCCCGCACCGAGTGCAGGACGGACTCGTAGTACGCGAACAGCTGCGAGAGCTGCTCCGGCCCCCAGCCGCGCGTGACCCGCCGGAGATACCGGCCCAGCAGCCAGGAGGCCAGCGAGCCTCCCACCAGCAGGGCAAGGCCGATCGCCAACAGGGCAGGCAGGCGTCCGGCAACGGCAACATCCACAGTGCGTACCGTGACACCCACCGCCACCAGCGCCTTCACGTCGCCCGCTTCATCCTTGACCGGGACGATCGTCCGCACTGACGGGCCCAGCGTCCCCGCCGTCACTTCCGTGTACTGCTCACCCCGCAGCGCAGCGTCAATCGAGCCGATGTATGGCCGTCCGATTTCCTCCCCGCGCGGGTGCGTCCAACGGGTCCTGTCGGGAGCCATGATGGTGACGAAGTCGACGTCGGCTGCGGACATAACGTCGCTGGCGTAGGGCTGCAGGACTGCTGAGGGGTCCGGCCCGCCGGCCGCCTCCAGCACCAGAGGGCTCGCCGCAATCGAAGCGGCAATCCCCGCCATCCGCACGCCGGCCTCGTCATAGGCGCGGTCACGGGCATCAACGAACGTGGCCGAACCAACAATCGCGATGAACACCACCACAATCAGCAGGTTCGCCACGAAGAGCCGGCGGGCGATACTCCAGGGGTGGATCATCCGTACCTCCCACGCGCCTTCCACGACCAATATGAACGCAACGGTGAGCTGGGTCACGGCGTACCCAATGATGGATATCACACCGGAGGACGTGTTGAGCCCAGAGACTGTGCCGCAGCGTCTATCAGATTATCCATATAAGGAGACACACCATGGCTTCTCAACGAGGAGAGTCGCTTGACACCGTGAAGACGCGGCGCAAGGGCATCGACAAATCCCACTACCTCTACATCGCCGTCATCGCCGCCGTGATCCTCGGCGCCGTGGTGGGCCTGATGTTTCCGGAAGTCGGCAAGTCCCTCAAGCCGCTCGGCGACGGATTCATCAAACTCATCAAGATGATGATCGCCCCGATCATCTTCTGCACCATCGTCCTGGGCATCGGCTCGATCGCGAAAGCTGCCACGGTAGGCAAGGTAGGCGGCCTGGCACTGGGCTACTTCGTCCTGATGTCCACGTTCGCGCTCGCCATCGGCCTGGTGGTGGGCAACCTGATCCACCCGGGCGAGGGCCTGAAGCTTGCCCCCTACGACCCCAACAAGAAGGCGGAAGTAGACAGCACCGTTGCCTTCCTCCTCGGCATCATTCCCGGAGACATCCCCGTCCTCCCCACCCTCTTTGCCGCCCTCCTCGTAGGGTTCGCCCTCCAGAAGATGGGCCCCCAGGGCGCCCCCATCCTCAAGGCCATCGGCCACGGCCAGGTCCTCGTATTCCGCATCCTGATCATGATCATGTGGCTTGCCCCCGTGGGCGCCTTCGGTGCCATCGCCGCCGTCGTGGGAGCCACCGGCTTCCAGGCCATCGTCAGCATGTTCACCCTGATGGCCGCCTTCTACATCACCTGCGCACTGTTCATCGTGATCATCCTCGGCGGCCTGCTCAAGGTTGTCACGGGCGTCAACATCTTCAAGCTGATGAAGTACCTGGGCCGCGAATACCTGCTCATCTTCTCCACGTCCTCCTCCGAAGCTGCCCTGCCCCGCCTGATCGCCAAGATGGAACACCTCGGTGTCTCCAAGCCCGTTGTTGGCGTCACGGTGCCCACCGGCTACTCCTTCAACCTTGACGGCACGGCCATCTACCTGACCATGGCCTCCCTGTTCGTTGCCAACGCCATGGGCACGCCGCTGGACCTGGGCGCCCAGGTCTCCCTGCTGATCTTCATGATCATTGCCTCCAAGGGTGCAGCCGGTGTCACCGGTGCCGGCCTTGCCACGCTCGCTGCCGGCCTCCAGGCACACAAGCCCGAGCTGCTGGGCGGCGTGGGCATGATCGTGGGCATCGACCGGTTCATGTCCGAGGCCCGCGCCTTGACCAACTTCACCGGCAACGCCGTCGCCACCGTCCTGATCGGCACGTGGGTCAAGGAGATCGACGGCGACCAGGTCAACCAGGTGCTCTCCGGCGAACTGCCCTTCGACGAGCAGACCATGATTGCCGGCCACGGCCACGCGGCCCCCGCAGACGAGGCGCGCCCCGTTCCCGCCGCCGTCTAGCACCAGTCCGGATTCCACTCCGGATAACCACAGCAGCCCCCGCAGCCCTGGCCGCGGGGGCTGCCGCATGTCCGGAACGCTACCAACCTTCGACCTCAGCTAGAGGGTAAAGGCTCAACATGGGCCGAAAGTCAAGTTCCCTCGAATGCCGTGTCGGTCGCTGTAACCTTGGGAAGAAGAAGGAACGGCGCTGGCAATCAGCGGCAGGAAATCACCGTCATCGAAAGTGTGGATAGATACGTGAGCAGCGAACAGGGTTCAGCAACTCTGGAGGGCACGGAATTTGACCTGGACAACGCGGTGATGGGCCCCACCGGGCGCCCATACCGCGAGTTCCCGGAACCCGCGCCGCTGTCCTCCCACGGTCCGGCCCGGGTCATCGCCATGGTGAACCAGAAGGGCGGCGTCGGTAAGACCACCTCAACGATCAACCTCGCTGCAGCCCTGGCAGAGTACGGCCGCCGCGTCCTCCTGGTGGATTTCGATCCGCAGGGTGCGCTTTCGGCGGGCCTCGGCGTGAACCCCCACGAGCTGGACCTCACTGTCTACAACGTGCTGATGGACCGCAAAGTGGATATCCGCGACGCCATCCACCAGACCGGCGTCGAGAACGTCGACCTCCTGCCGGCCAACATCGACCTCTCCGCTGCCGAGGTCCAGCTCGTCAACGAGGTGGCGCGCGAGCAGGTCCTGGACCGGGCCCTCAAGAAGGTCGAGGACGACTATGACGTTGTCCTCATCGACTGCCAGCCCTCCCTGGGGCTCCTGACCGTCAATGCCCTCACTGCGGCGCACGGCGTCATCATTCCGCTGATCTGCGAATTCTTCGCCCTCCGCGCCGTGGCGCTGCTGGTGGAAACCATCGACAAGGTGCAGGACCGGCTTAACCCGCGACTGCAGGTGGACGGGGTACTCGCCACGATGTACGACGCCCGGACGCTGCACAGCCGCGAGGTCATCACCCGGCTCGTGGAGGCCTTCGGAGACAAGGTCTTCGAGACCGTCAT
Organism: Pseudarthrobacter sp. L1SW; assembly: GCF_020809045.1. Lineage (NCBI taxonomy): Bacteria > Bacillati > Actinomycetota > Actinomycetes > Micrococcales > Micrococcaceae > Pseudarthrobacter > Pseudarthrobacter sp. L1SW. The sequence continues at coordinate 1,593,233 of NZ_CP078079.1, forward strand.
CAAGCGCTCCATCAAATTCGCGGACGCCACCGTGGCCGCCGAGCCGATCACCAGTTACGCCGGCAACCACGTGGGGGCCGACGCCTACCGCCGGCTTGCCAAAGAGCTGATCTCGCGCGGCGGCGCACCCTAGCCACGCCGTGGCCGAAACCAAGCCCGGCTTCGAGGTGCGGCTGGCCAACTTCACGGGTCCGTTCGACCTCCTGCTGGGACTGATCGCCAAGCACCAGCTGGACATCACCGAGGTGGCCATCGCCACGGTGACCGACGAATTCATCAAGTACATCCGGAAGCTGCAGGAACTGGGCGAGGACTGGGCCCTGGACGAAGCAAGCGAATTCCTGGTGATCGCCGCGACCCTGCTGGACATCAAAGCCGCAAGGCTCCTTCCTGCCGGGGAAGTGGAAGACGATGAGGACATGGCCCTGCTGGAAGCCAGGGACCTGCTCTTCGCCCGGCTCCTCCAGTACAAGGCCTTCAAGCAGGTTGCCGGGCTCCTGGGCGAAACCCTGCACCAGGAAGCCCGGCGTTTTCCCCGGCAGGTGGCGCTGGAGGAACACTTCGCGGCCATGCTCCCTGAACTCGTCTGGAAGCACACTCCAAAACAGTTCGCCGCCCTGGCCGAAGCTGCCCTGCAACCCAAGGCGCCCAAGCCCACGGAAGTCGGGCTGGGCCACCTCCACGGCGGCCAAGTCAGCGTCAAGGAGCAGGCGGAGATCGTGGGGCTGCGGCTCCAGAAGGAATCGCCGCTGACCTTCCGGGCCATCATTGCCGACGCCGAATCCACCCTGGTGGTGGTGGCCAGGTTCCTGGCCCTGCTGGAACTGTTCCGGGACAAGGCAGTGTCCTTCGACCAGCTTTCGCCGCTGGCGGACCTCGCCGTCCACTGGACTGCCGGCGGCCGGCAGTGGTCCGCGGAAAACCTGAGCGAAGAATTCGAGGAGCAGCTGTGACCAGTGAAGCTACGGAAAGCACGCGCCCGGGGGAGGACCTCGAAAACCTTCCCGGCGGGGCAAAAGCTGCCATCGAGGCCGTCCTGATGGTCATCGACCAGCCGGCAACAGAGGACGAGCTGGCTGCTGGCCTTGGGCTGACCGTTGAAACGGTCAGCGCCCTGCTGGCCGAACTTCAGCGCGAGTATACCGGCTATACTGTTAAAGCCCCGGATATGGAACAAGCCAGCGCCGCTGGTTTCGGCTCCAGCCCCCGGGGTTTTGAATTGCGGAACATCGCCGGTGGCTGGCGGATCTATTCCCGCGCGGAATTCGCCGACATTGTCGGCAAATACGTGCTGGAAGGACAAACGGCCAGGCTTACCCAGGCGGCCTTGGAAACGCTGGCGGTCATCGCGTACCGGCAGCCCGTCTCCAGGGCAAGGGTGTCCGCAATCCGGGGTGTCAATGTCGACTCCGTTGTCAGGACACTCGCCCAGCGCGGGTTGATCGAGGATTCGGGAACGGATCCGGAGTCCGGGGCCATTCTCTACCGGACCACATCGTATTTCCTGGAGCGGATGGGAATCGGCTCGGTGGCCGAGCTGCCGCAGCTGTCTCCACATCTTCCAGGTTTGGACGGCATCGCGGAGTACTACGACGCCGAAGGGATCTAGGCAGGTTCGCCCTGCCTGGGCAAAGAGTATTTATCAGGGCAGACTATTTCTGCACGGCTGGTTAAGGTTGTCTGTGGACACCTTTCCGGCCAAACAATTGAAGGACGGGTCATGACACAGGCGGGACGCCAGGGTTCACCACGTAACAGTTCGGGACGCAACGGTTCGGGACGAAACACAACACAGCGCAACACCTCCCAGGGGGGCAGTTCAGCGGGCGGATTCCGCGGCGGTGCCCCCAAGCGGGGCGGCGGGTTCGGCACTGACCGTCCGCAGCGCGCGCCCAAGCCGCGCGAGGAGCGCTTCATCGATCCGGATTTGGCCTCCGACGGCCCCCAGCAGGGCCGCGGCGCCGTCGATCCCAGGGCCGCCAAGCCTTCCTCCCGGAAGCCTGCAGCGCGCAAACCCGGGGCCAAGAAGGCACCGGGAACGCCGGGCGCACTCAAGCCGAAGCCGCGAACAGGCGCCCCGGGGGCCGCAGCCTCACGCGCCTTCGGAAGCGAACGCTTCGGCCAGAACCTGGGACCCGTCCGCAGGCCGTCCCGCAAGAAGGGACCCCGGGGCGATGTTCCCCAGTCGGAGCTTCACGACGCCGACGGCGTACGCCTGCAGAAGGTCATGGCCTCTGCGGGGGTCGCCTCCCGCCGCGTCTGCGAAGAGATGATCGCCGAGGGGCGGGTGGAGGTGGACGGCCAGGTTGTCACCGAACTCGGCGTCCGCGTCGACCCCAAGACCGCCGTCATCCATGTGGACGGGCTCCGGATCCAGCTGGACGAGGACCTGGTGTACATGGTGTTCAATAAGCCCAAGGGCGTCGTTTCCACCATGGAGGACCCCGAGGGGCGCCCCTGCATCAGCGACTTCCTCAAGAACAGCAAGAACAAGGGCGAACGCCTGTTCCACGTTGGCCGCCTGGACGTCGCCACCGAGGGGCTGCTCCTGCTGACGAACGACGGCGAACTCGCCAACCGACTGACGCACCCTTCCTACGAGGTCCCCAAGACCTACCTCGTGCAGGTCCGCGGTCCGTTCCCGCAGGGCATTGGGGCCCAGCTCAAGGAGGGCGTGGAACTTGAGGACGGCTTTGCGTCCGTGGACTCCTTCCGGCTGGTGGACTCCACCCCCGGCCACGTCCTGATCGAGGTGGTCCTGCACTCGGGCAAGAACCGTATTGTCCGCCGCCTGTTTGACGCCGTCGGCTTCCCGGTCCTGCGGCTGGTCCGCGTGAAGGTGGGCCCCATCGGCCTGGGTGACCAGCGCCAGGGCAGCATCCGCAACCTCGGCAAGCAGGAAGTCGGCCATCTGCTGGCATCCGTAGGGCTCTGAGGCATGTCCGCTTTCCACAGCCAGGGCCGCGGGCACCTGGACGGCCCGGTCGTGGTCCTCGGCACCGGCCTGTTGGGCACCAGCATCGGACTGGGCCTGCGCGGCCGGGGTGTCCCGGTGTTCCTGTCCGATCCCTCGCCCACCAACCAGGCGGTAGCCGTGGACATCGGGGCGGGCCGGCCGCTTGCTGAGCTGGGCGGCAGGGTTCCGCAGCTGGTGGTGGTCGCGGCTCCGCCCGACGTCACGGCGGATGTCGTGGCAGCGGCCCTGTCCGACTACCCTGACTCGGTTGTGGTGGATATCGCCAGCGTGAAGGCGGAGATCCTGGAGCAGCTGCGCCGCCGCGGCGTTGACCTGTCCCGCTACGTTGGCACGCACCCCATGGCCGGACGGGAAAAGTCCGGTCCCGTGGCCGCGCGGGGCGAGCTGTTCACCTCGATGCCGTGGGTGGTGTGCCCGTCTGAGGAGACGTCGGGCTCCGCCCTGCAGACGGCCCGTTCCCTGGCCACAGACCTGGGCGCCGTCGTCTCCCAGTTCACCCCCGACGAACACGACGAAGCCGTGGCCCTGGTCTCGCACCTGCCCCAGGTCATGTCCTCGCTGGTGGCGAGCCGGTTGCAGGGCACACCCCTGCACGCGCTGTCCCTGGCCGGCAACGGCCTGCGCGACGTCACCCGCATTGCTGCCAGTGATCCCGCCCTGTGGGTCCAGATCCTTGGCGGCAACGCGGCGAAGGTGGTGGACATCCTCTACGGCGTCCGGGAAGACCTCAACCGGCTGATCGGCACCCTGGAAAAGCCGACAGCCCCCGGGGCGCGGCTGGACCTGGCCCAGCTCATGAGCGAGGGCAACGCCGGCCAGGCACGCATTCCGGGCAAGCACGGCGGACCGCCGCAGGCATACTCCTGGCTGACGGTCCTGGTGGATGACAAACCGGGTCAGATCGCGCGGCTCCTGACCGAAATCGGTGAGATCGGCGTCAACCTGGAGGACCTCCGCCTGGACCACTCGTCCGGCCAAAACGTGGGTATGGTGGAAATATCCGTGTTGCCGAACAAGCACGACCACCTGATCGAAGCACTAAACGACCGCGGATGGCGGGTACTTCAGTAATGACACAGGAACTTCTCGACACCATGCCCGCGCTGCGCATCGGACGGCCGCTGGTGGTGGCCATTGACGGCCCCTCCGGGTCCGGCAAGTCCAGCGTCAGCAAGGAAGTGGCCCGCAGGCTCCGGCTCGCCTACCTGGACACGGGCGCGATGTACCGCGCCCTGACGTGGTACTGCGTCACCGAGGGAATCGACCTCGACGACGCCGCAGCCGTGGAACAGGCATCCCGGGACCTGGTGCTGGAACTGAGCACCAGCCCGCAGGACGAGTACGTCCGGGTGGACGGCGTGGACGTCACTGACGCCATCCGCGAACCGGCAATCTCCTCGGCCGTCAGCGCTGTGGCCACCACACTGGGCGCCCGGACGGAACTTATCCGCCGGCAGCGGGAACTGATTGAAAAGCACCACCGCCGCATGGTGGTCGAGGGCAGGGACATCACTACCGTCGTCGCGCCCGGCGCGGAAGTCCGCATGCTGCTGACCGCCAGTGAGGAAGCGCGGCTGCGCCGGCGTGGAATCCAGCTCGGCGGCACGCAGGACGCGGAACAGCTGGCCGCGCAGGTGACCCGCCGCGATGCCAAGGATTCCACGGTGGTGAACTTCACGAAGGCGGCCTCCGGTGTTGTCACCTTGGACTCGTCGGACCTCGACTTCGAGCAGACCGTCGCTGCAGCCCTGGTGATCGTCACGAAGGCCCTCAACCGTGACTGAGGGCGCCGCGACCACCTCCCGGCCAGGCATTCCGTCCGGGCTGACCATGACCTGGAGCCGGCCGGTGGGCTGGATCCTGGACCATATGGTGTACCGGACCACCGTCACGGGCAAGGACAACGTGCCCACCGGAGGCCCGGTGATTTTTGCCGCGAACCACATCAGCTTCCTGGACGGGCCGGTCATGTTCGGTGCCTCGCCACGGCCCATGCACATCCTGGTCAAACAGGAGATGTTCCAGGGATTCCTTGGCCGGGTCCTTACCGCCTCCGGGCAATTGCCCGTGGACCGGCGGGGCGACCGCGCAGCACTGCAGCGCTGCAAGGAAGTGCTCGACGCCGGACGGTGCGTTGGGATCCTTCCCGAAGGTACGCGGGGGAGCGGGGCCGCGGCGGACATCAACGGCGGCGTGGCCTGGCTGGCGCTGAATTCCGGAGCCCCGGTGGTTCCGGTGGCGATCCTGGGGACCCGCAGGGGAGCGGAGCACCTCGATTCCGTGCCCCGGCCGGGCAGGCGCTTCCACGTCAGCTTCGGAAATGCCCTCACCCTTGCCCGCCGGGCAGGGGAAAGCGGGCGTGCTTCAATGGACAGGGCGGCGCTGGAAATCCGCGCCGCGCTGGCAGGGCACGTCCAGGACTCCATTCAACTCAGCGGGCAGCCACTGCCTTTCGCAGATGCCCGCCAAGACTTAACAGCAGTAGCCGGGACGCCGGCAGATGACCACTAAGGACAGTGCAATGAGCGATACGACTCAAACTCCCGGCCACCCCGGCGCCGGCGAAGACGAATACACGCCCACGGGCACGGACCAGGTGGCCGAAAGGCTGGCTGCCATTGACGACGACGAGGCAGAGCTCCGCGCCGCGTCACTCCGGGCGGGCCTGGAGGACTACGACCTCGACGAGGAAGACGCCGCACTGCTCAGCGGCGACTACGGCGACGAGGACTTCGAAGGCCCCGTCAAGCTCGATCCCGTCCTGGCCATCATCGGCCGGCCGAACGTGGGCAAGTCCACGCTGGTGAACCGCATCCTCGGCCGCCGTGAAGCAGTGGTGGAGGACACCCCCGGCGTCACCCGCGACCGTGTCATGTACTCCGCCAACTGGAACGGCCGCAACTTCACCCTGGTGGACACGGGCGGCTGGGAGCACGATGCCCGCGGTATCCACGCCCGTGTTGCGGAGCAGGCCGAGATGGCCGTTGAACTCGCGGACGCCGTGCTCTTCGTGGTGGACTCCGCGGTGGGGGCTACCGCCACCGACGAAGGCGTCATGAAGATGCTGCGCCGCAGCAAGAAGCCGGTCATCATGGTGGCCAACAAAGTGGACGACTTTGCACAGGAGGCGGACTCGGCCACCCTGTGGGGCCTCGGCTTTGGCGAGCCGTACCCGGTGTCGGCCCTGCACGGGCGTGGGGTGGCGGACCTGCTGGACCACGTGATGGACGTACTCCCGGAGTTCTCCACCATTGAGGGAACTGACCGCTCCGGCGGCCCGCGGCGCATTGCCCTGATCGGCCGCCCCAACGTGGGCAAGTCCTCGCTTCTGAACAAGCTGGCGGGCACTGAGCGCGTGGTGGTGGACAACACCGCCGGAACCACCCGCGACCCCGTGGACGAGTTCATCGAGCTCGGCGGGCGCACCTGGCGCTTCGTGGACACCGCAGGCATCCGCCGCCGCCAGCACATGGCGCAGGGCGCGGACTTCTACGCCTCCCTGCGGACACAAGCAGCGCTCGAAAAGGCGGAGGTCGCCGTCGTGCTCCTCGCCGTTGATGAAGTCCTCAGCGAGCAGGACGTCCGCATCCTGCAGCTGGCCATTGAGTCCGGCCGCGCCCTGGTGCTGGCGTTCAACAAGTGGGACCTGCTCGACGACGAACGCCGCCGCTACCTGGAACGTGAAATCGAACAGGACCTGGCCCACGTGAACTGGGCGCCCCGGGTGAACATCTCGGCCAAGACCGGGTGGCACAAGGACCGCCTGGTTCCCGCCCTGGACCTGGCCCTGGAGAACTGGGACAAGCGCATCGCCACGGGCCGCCTGAACGCTTTCCTCGGCGAACTCGTGGCCGCGCACCCGCACCCCGTCCGCGGCGGCAAGCAGCCCCGCATCCTCTTCGGCACCCAGGCGTCCAGCCGGCCGCCGAAGTTCGTGCTGTTCACCACCGGATTCCTGGACCCCGGATACCGCCGCTTCATCACCCGCCGCCTCCGGGAAACCTTCGGCTTCGAGGGCACGCCCATCGAGGTCAGCATGCGCGTGCGGGAAAAGCGCGGCAAGAAGCGTTAATTGCGACACACCTCGGGGCGGAATCCTGGAAAGTGTCACAGGCACCCTCTGGGATCGTGTAAGCTCTTCTAGGTGGTTCGGCCGGACTGCTGGTGGAAATCTTCGAATAAAACCGAAGATGCCGCACAGCGGAGAACGGCGGAACCAGCGGGCTGTAGCGCAGCTTGGTAGCGCACTTGACTGGGGGTCAAGGGGTCGCAGGTTCAAATCCTGTCAGCCCGACCAAAACACGACAGGCCGCCTTCGGAGAAATCCGGAGGCGGCCTCTCGTGTTTAACTGGCAGGGTCCGGCAACCACCGCGGGCATCCCGCCCGATGAAACCTCAACCGGCACCATCGGGTGTGACCAAACCTGTCATCCTCTTTACTAAAACGCTCAGCGGGTTTCTCTAGCGTTTTGATTATTGCTGGCATACGTTTGGCCCAACTATCCGTACGCTTGCTGGGGAGCAACGATGCTTGTTGGGGGACGGCGCCCTGTGCGCCACGTTTTTTCATGTGAATTTGCCAGCGGTCCTGCGCTTACCATCACCACGGAATCAAGGGGCTGACGTGAAGCGGTCAGTTCTCAAATCCGGTGGGATCGGCTTTGCCCTCATCCTGGCGGCAGTTGCCCAGTCCCTCGGCCCTGCGTCACCGGTGCACGCTGCGAACAGCGTTGCCAGCGAAGTCGCTGCCGTGGCCAATGCTCCATTCGGGGTCAAGAGCTCGGGAGCCAAAGAGGCGCTGGTGGCCGCCCTTCGACCACATACATCGAAGCCTCCCGGACCGGACCGCCTCAATGCAGTCGCGGCGACGGTAGGCGGCTATGTCGATGGCGTGCGTTACCGCGAGGACTTCGACGGCCGGGAGGCGTTCCGCCAGGACCTCCAGCTGGTTTCCCACCTGGACGCCGCTGTGGGGAAGGAAACGGACACGGCGGCCAGGGCCATCGTATCGTCGGCTTTGACAGACCTGCTGTTGGCAGGTCGGCTCACGTCGGAGACCGCGGTAGCCGACGCCCGGACCGCGCTCTCGTCGCCGATATCCTCGGATCTCGGGCTCACAGCCGCCGATCGGACAGCCGCGGAGCGGGAACTGGCGTCCGCGGAGAAAGCTCTCGAACAGGCACGCGCTGCCCTCGCCGGAGGGCTGCCAGTTCCCGCCGAAACCCACTTGGGCGCGGCATGGCGTCACGGCACGAACGCGCTGGCAGAGCTCGGCATCATATACGACGGCGACCGTGACGGGGACGGCATACCTGACCGTGCCGAGCTTACCGTGGGTGCCTCGCCGCTGTCCCTCGACACAGACGGCGACGGGCTACCGGACTCCTTTGAGTTCAATGCAATGGCTGTGTTGGCCTTGAACAAGGCGGACACCGACGCGGACGGAATTAGCGACGCCGAGGAAGACCACGACGGCGACGGGTTGACTGCGGCAGGGGAGCAGGCGGCCGGAACTTCTGCTGTCGACCCGGACACGGACGGCGACGGTATCACTGACGGCCAGGAGGCGGACCACCGGACTGACCCGCTGCTGGCCGACACCGATGGCGATACCTTGAGGGACGGCGTAGAACTTCGCGCTCACACTGACCCGATCAACCCTGATTCTGACGGGGACGGTGTCCGGGACGCGGATGAACTGCTCTCTGTTTCTGTGGAGGGTCCCGAGCGTGCCTCAGCGGAGGTAGTGGGAGCCGGTCAGTCCGTTCTTGGTGCCCGGATCGCCACTATCCCTGCCGACGACCTGCGCACGAGGTCGGCCGCTAAGGTGGGGCCGGCTTTCGAGTTCGAAGCCCCCGGTGAAGGGATGGTCCAGGCGCACATTACGTTGCCCTACGATCCCGCCTCTCTGCCTTCCGGTGAGGCCACTGCGCGTGCCCGCGTCTTCTGGTTGGATGAGGCCGCCAATGCCTGGGTTCCGGTCAAAACCGAACAACGCGTGGACGCTGCTGCCGGTACGGTCACTGTCACCGTCGACCACTTCTCCACCTATGCGGTCTTCGACATCGTCAACTGGGGCCAGACGTGGGAGGCGAAAGACAACCCGTGCAGGGCACGCACGGATGGCGGGGGAGACGACGTCGTCTTCCTTGACCTCGCCCTGTCCATCGATTCGTCCGGGTCCATGAGCTGGAACGACCCCGAAGGCCTGCGTCGGGACGCGGCGAAGATATTCGTTGATGCGCTGCTGCCCGAGGACCGGGCAGCCGTGGTCGACTTCGACAGCAGCGCCCGGGTCCTGCAGTCCCTGACCACGAACAAGGATGCGGTTAAGGGGGCCATCGACCGCATCGATGACTTTGGCGGCACGAACATCTCCGCCGGCGTCAGCACCGCAAACAGTGTCCTGATCAATAACAACGATCCTGACCGCGGCCGGGTCATGATCCTGCTGACGGACGGTGATGGATCCTGGAACCCGTACTACCTGCAGCAGGCCAAGCAGGGGTACATCACGATCTACACCATCGGCCTCGGAAGTGCCGTCAACACTGGTTTGCTCAGCACTATCGCTTCCGAGACGGGCGGCCAGTACTACCAGGTCGACAGTGCCGAGGAACTGCCGGAGGCCTTCCGCCGCATCAGCGATGACACCGGCGGGGATGAGGGCGTCACCCTCGACAGTGACAAGGACGGCCTGAACGACTGTGTCGAGATCCAGGGTGCGTACAGCCCCGGCACGGCGCTGCGCTACACGTCCGACCCCTTCGACCCGGATACCGACATGGACGGGCTGCTTGATGGCGACGAGGTCCGACCGCTCGGCGCTGGTTTCGGCATTCCGGCCGCGTCTGACACTTTCCAGGTCCTGTCCGATCCCGCTAAGGCCGACACGGACGGGGACGGGCTCACGGACCCGGCCGAGCTGGACGAGGGCACCTCGGTTTGGCGTTCTGACACCGACGCCGATGGTCTTGGCGACTCGGATGAGCTGAGCTGGCCCGCTGACCCCCTTGCCGGGGACACGGATGGTGACGGGTACGGCGACGGGACCGAGGCAGCCCAGGCAGGCGCAGGGTTCAGCCCGGTGGTCTTCGATGACCCCATGAGCCCGGACGAATGGGCCAGCGAGTTCGCCAAGGGGGCAGCCCTCGGCGATGCCGGTGACGGCACCACCGTCCCCTACCTGCTCGGGACCATCACGTCTTCCGCTACAAGCTTCATCCCGGTCGTCGGATGGATCGTGGGAGCGGTCCTCGACTTGCGTGACCTGCTTGCCAACACGGTGAAGGGGGACTGGGTCGCTGCGGGCATGTCCCTCGCCGGTGTGGTCCCGTACGTCGGCGACACCGCAAACATCATCGCAAAGGTCACCAAGTTCCTCGGCCGCAACGCCCACCTTCTGGATGACGTGGTCGCGGCGATCGCCAGGCTGGAGGAATTTCCCGCCAGCGCCCGTGCGCAGATCATTACCGGAATCAACAGCAACTGGGACGCGCTGCGCAAGGTCTCGCCGGGCATGAGTGAAGAGAGCTTCCTGCGGCTCGCCTCCTCGCGCCACGGGGCAGACCACATCGTCAATGCCCTCAACCGGACTAACGTTCGAGTTGGGGACTCCATCCCCTTCGTCAACCACTGGCGTGATGCGGAGAACGCAGTCGCCGGCCTTTTCGGCGTGGCGTCCGATCAGCGTCAGCTCTACCGGAAAGCGCCGGGCTTCAGTTCCGGACGAGTCGCAGACATGGTCGACGAGAACGGTATTATGCGCGAGGTCAAGTCCGGATTCGTTCCCTTCCGCTCCAGGGTCCAACGGCAAATCGAGAAGGACGCCGCGATTCTTGCCGATACAAGCAGCGAGAATGCCGACGTCATGGGCGTAGTTTGGCACTTTGTGGGTGGCCGCACCGGTTCATTGGGGGCAGATCCACGCGTACTGGACTTGCTCGACGCGAAAGGTATCCCCTACATTGTCCATCTGCCATGACTAACTATCGCGAACTGACTAAACCCGAAGCCGCGGCCGCCCTCCAAGAGTTTCTTAAAGAGCGCGGTCCCGCACTGACGCTGCTTCGGGAGCGCTTGGTGGAAGACGGGCAGGACCCCCAAGCACTTCTCGACGGAAGCCTTGAGAGCCTGGTGCCGCTGTGGCGTTGGTTGCTGTCCCGTCTGGCCAGGCGGGATGCCCCCGGCGCCACCGACCCCGCCTCCGTGCCGCCGGAGATGTGGCCATCGTGGGAACGCTTCACCACCGCGGAAGAGCGCACCCTTTCCTTGGAATCCCTGACTTTGTTGGACGGCCTTGTGTCCTACCTGGCGGAAGTCGTGCTCGGGCATGCTCCCAATGCACGGTGGGACGTTGCACGCGGTCCTCAAAAGCGCTACCACCTGAACAACCATCCGGTCCTCGTCAGCGGCACGGGAGAGACCCATAACTTCCTGCCCGGGCTGCCGGTAGTGGACGCGCGCGCCTCTCTGAACCGGGTCCGGGAATCGTCCGATGACAGGATCGAGGCGTACGCGCGGGCGCTAATCGGACAACTAAACCAAGAATCAGTGCTCACTGACGAAACCACGGAGCGTGAGCCCATTCTCGAGGTTGAGGACATCCGGGGCGAACCGGGCGGGTACGACTTCGAGATTGGTTTAAGCGATGAACTCTGTCATGAACGGTCGGCCGACGTGGAACGGCTGGTCCGCGAGTTATCTGGTGCTGAAGGCGTCAACCAGGTCCTCCATGAGGACCGGGATATGATCCTTGTCCGCGCACCATCATGGAACACTGAGATGCTTGAAGGCTGGTTCCTCCAGCGCCTCTAACAGCCGGTAAACGCACCGCTGCATTGCCTTTGCTACTTCAGGAACTTAGAGGTCCTGCGGTCTGCCAGGATCTTCCCCTTGGTCTGGCAGGTGGGGCAGTACTGCAGGGCGGTGTCCGCAAAGGAAACCTCGCGGACAGTATCCCCGCACACGGGGCAGGGCTGCCCGGTCCGGGCATGGACGCGCATATGGCTCCGTTTCACGTCCTTGAGATCCTTCGGCGGCTTGCCGCTGGCCTCCGCCAGTGCAGTGCCCAGGACGTCATGAATAGCGTCGTACAGGACCTGGACTGTGCCGCGGTCCAGGGACTTTGCCGTGGCGAAAGGCGAGATCCGCGCCGCATGCAGGATTTCGTCGCTGTAGGCGTTGCCGATGCCGGCGATCACGCTCTGGCTGCGCAGGAGGCCCTTGATCTGCTGGGAACTGCCGGCAAGGATCTCAGCCAGCACGTCGGCGTCGAACCCGTCAGCGAAGGGGTCCGGCCCCAGGGTGGCGATGCCGGGCACGTCCTGCGGGTCCCGCACCACGTACACCGCAAGGCTTTTCTTGGTGCCGGCCTCGGTGAGGTCCAAACCGCGGGGTCCGCCGGGGCCGGTGAAGGCAAGGCGGGCGGCGATGTGCCCCTTGCCCATTTTCAGCTGGGTATCGGTGGGGGAGTCCGTGAAGCGGACCCAGCCCGCCCTGGCCAGGTGAAAGACGAAAGAAATGCCGCCGGTGTCGATGCTGATGAACTTGCCGAAGCGCCGAACACCCGTGACGGTCCTGCCCTCGAGGGCGCTGAACGGGGGATCGGCCGTCTTGAGCACGGCGAAGGAGACGATCTGCACTTTTGAGACGGCGGCTCCTTGGAGGTGGTCAGCCAGGAACCCGGCAAGGCCGGCGACTTCGGGCAGCTCGGGCATCCGCTACCTGCCTTGCCCGCCGTGGAGGCCGGCTGTGCTTGCGCTCATGCGTCCCATCTTGTCAGAAACCCCGGCGAACGCCCGGGCAGTTGTGCCTATACTTTCAGCGGCGGCCCGTTTCCGGGGCCCCGTTGACATTGGTGTTCGACCCGATGAAAGGCCCCTGATGAGCAACATTCCCGAAGATCTGTCCTACACTGCCGAACACGAGTGGGTCACCGCCCCCAATGCCGACGGCGTGGTCCGGGTAGGCATCACCGACTTTGCCCAGGACGCACTCGGGGACGTTGTCTACGCCCAGATGCCGGAAGTCGGCACAAAGATTACGGCGAACGAAGTTGTGGGCGAGGTGGAGTCCACCAAGAGCGTCAGCGACATCTACGCACCTGTTTCCGGCGAAGTTGTTGCCCGCAACGAGTCACTGGACACCGATTCGGCGCTGATCAATACGGATCCCTACGGCGACGGCTGGCTGATTGAGGTCAAGCTGGCCGAAGCGGACGCTGTTGAGTCTTTGCTCAGTGCATCGGAGTACGAACAGCAGGTAGGCTAAAGCTACCGGTAATTCCGGTCCGGCCGCACCGCGAAGGCAGAACGTCTTCGCACGTCAGCCGCCGGATCGGCGGGCCGGGACCGGGCCTGCGTCGCAGGTCCGGAGGGCAGATGTTGGTTGCAGTCCCAAGGACTGCAACGGAAAGAGGAGGAGTCCATGGCTGGCCACACACAGAACCCTGCCGACGGGGAATACGGCTCGGGTGCGGCCAGGGCGTCGGAGACCACTTCAATCCACCTCACCCCGGTGAGGGATGAGCCTACGATTGCCCCCAAGCTCTCGTCCGAAGAGCGCAACTCGGTTGAGGCGCTGCCGGCGGGGTCAGCCCTGCTGGTCGCGCACAGCGGTCCCAACGCCGGCGCCCGCTTCCTGCTCGATTCCGACGTCACCACGGCGGGACGGCACCCGGATGCGGACATCTTCCTGGATGACGTCACCGTCTCCCGCCGCCACGTCGAGTTCCGGCGCACCGCACGGAGCTTCGAAGTGGTGGACAAAAACAGCCTGAACGGCACCTACGTCAACCACGACCGCGTGGACAGTGTTGAGCTCAAGAACGGCAGCGAAGTCCAGATCGGCAAGTTCCGCCTCACCTTCTACCTGAGCCCTGCCAGCGCTGCAGGCCGCGGCTGACCCGGGGACCACTGCCTGTGGCAATGGCACAACCGGAACGCCGGGGACCCCAGGTCCTCAACATTGGGGAAGTCCTCGCACAGCTCAGCGGGGACTTTCCCGGCATGACTGCGTCCAAGATCAGGTTCCTTGAGGAAAAAGGGCTGATCAACCCGCGCCGGACGCCCGCAGGGTACCGCCAGTACTCCGACGGCGACGTGGAACGGCTGCGCTTCGTCCTGGCCCTGCAGCGGGACCAGTACCTTCCCCTGAAGGTCATCAAGGACTACCTCGACGCCATCGACAGGGGAGAACGCCCCGAGAACCTCCCGCCCGGCGTCGTGGTGTCCCCGCGCATCGTCTCGGACGAACTGGCGGCGGAATTGCAGAACCGCGGGCGCAAGCTGACGGAAGAGCAGCTCCGCGCGGAATCCGGTGCCAGCGTGCCGCTGCTGCAGTCCCTCCTGAGTTTCGGCCTGATCAGCCACAGCAATGGCCGGTTCGATGAGCACGCCCTCCAGGTTGCGCGGGCATGCGTCCAGCTGGAAAGCCACGGGCTTGAACCCCGCCACCTCCGCCCCTTCCAAGCGGCTGCGGAACGGGAGTTTGGCCTGGTGGAGCGCGTCGTGGCGCCCTTGGCGTCCCGCAAGGACTCCGCGTCCCAGGCGCGGGCAGCTGAGGCCGCCCGTGAGATCAGCGACCTCTGCCTCACCCTGCACCGGGCCTTGGTGCAGGACCATATCTCACGCATGGACATCTGATGATTGAAGTCGAGATTGTGGGCGTTCGCATCGAACTGCCTTCCAACCAGCCCCTGGTCCTGCTTCGGGAAATGCACGGGGAGCGCCATGTCCCCATCTGGATCGGGACGCCCGAAGCCAGCGCCATCGCCCTCGCCCAGCAGGGTGTGGTCCCGCCCCGCCCCATGACCCATGACCTCCTGGTGGACGTCGTGGAGTCGCTGGGGCACTCGGTGGTCAGCGTGAACATCGTGGCGGTGGAGGACAACATCTTCTACGGCCAGCTGCAGTTCGAGAACGGGACGACAGTGAGCTCGCGGGCTTCGGACGCGCTGGCTGTGGCGCTGCGCGCAAAGTGCCGGATCTGGTGCGCGGACTCGGTCATGGACGAGGCCGGGGTCCGCATCACCGAGCATGACGAGGGCGAGGACACGGAGCCCGGTCCCACCGTTGATGAGGAGCGCGAGCTGCGCCGGTTCCGGGAGTTCCTGGACGATGTTGAGCCTGAGGATTTCGACGGCTAAGGTCACGTTAAGGTTAAAGTTGAGGGTGAAACTTTCGACACGCCTCGTTTAACCCTGCAGGGTCTTTGACCTTGCGACCCGCCGGGCCTAACGTCGAAGTATCGAGTTCCCATTGCTTACGGCAGCCGCGCAAGTCACACTGGAAAGTGCGCCCCGCGAAAATTACATGCATGGTCTTCATGCACTGCTGCTGCAGCAGTTTCCCCGGGAGCGTATGACAAGGAGGATCCAGGTGAGTCCCAAAGGTGAAGCAGGCGGGCTGAAGCAGCCCACGGCTGGTGTTGCTGTGCCGGCGAGCGGTGCCCAGGGCCTCCTGTTTACCGAAGACCTTCCTGTGCTGGATGAGGACGCGGGCTACCGCGGGCCCACCGCATGCAAGGCGGCCGGCATCACGTACCGCCAGCTGGATTACTGGGCACGCACCGGCCTGGTGGAGCCCGCAGTCCGCGGCGCGGCCGGTTCCGGCTCCCAGCGGCTCTACGGCTTCCGCGACATCCTGGTCCTCAAAGTCGTCAAGCGGCTCCTGGACACCGGGGTATCACTGCAGCAAATCCGCACCGCGGTGGAGCACCTGCGGGAACGCGGCGTCGAGGACCTTGCCCAGATTACGCTGATGAGCGACGGCGCGAGCGTCTATGAGTGCACCTCCGCGGACGAGGTCATCGACCTTGTCCAGGGCGGGCAGGGTGTGTTCGGCATCGCCGTCGGACGGGTCTGGCGTGAGGTGGAAGGCAGCCTGGCCTCGCTTCCCAGCGAACATGCGGCCGAGCAGTCCTTTCCGGACGACGAACTGAGCAAGCGCAGGGCAGCGCGCAAGATCAGCTGAGACTTTGAACAAGGGGCCGCTCTCCATCCTGAACTGCTCCCCGGAAGTTGGACTGAGAAATTCAGTTCCGACTCCCGGGGAGCAGTTTTATGCGTGCGTCTAGTTCGCTATCGGAGGATCAGCGCGAGGTCGCTGTAACGTGGTTTGAGAAGGGCGTTGCCGATACGGCGACGGCCAACTTGCTGGGCGTCGCCCGCTCGCCGGTCCGTCGTCTTTATCTGCGGTGGAAGATCCATGGCCGGGGAGCGTTGATGACTAAGCCGACAAAACGCGCATACTCGTTTGAATTCAAGCTCGGTCTGGTCAAACGCTTCGCTGCAGGCGAGACTGCGCAAGATCTCGCTTCAGAAGCTGGCCTGTCATCACCCAAACTTCTGGAAACGTGGGCTCGCGCATATCGCCGGGAGGGGGCGGACGCCCTGCGCCCGAAAGCAAAAGGCCGACCCAGTAAGACCGGCGGCCCGCCACCAGTGGAGCTATCGGAACTGGAACGACTCCGGCGGGAAAACGAGCGTTTGCGGGCCGAGGTGGCTTACCTGGGAAAATTGCGGGCCTTGAGGGCGCAGGAACGACGGTGAAGGTTCAAGCCCTCATCGCTCTCAAGGCTGACTTTTCCCTCTCGGCACTGCTTCAGGTCACAGGTCTTGCCAGGTCCACATTCTTCTACCATCAGGCCCGTCTCCAAGCTCCCGACCCCCTGGAGGCGATTAAGGTCAAGGTCATCGACATTTTCGAGAAGAACCATGGCCGGTACGGGCACAGGCGGATCCATGCAGAGCTGGTCAAGCGAGGATGGACGATCGCCAAGAAGACCGTGCTGAAACTCATGCATGCGATGCGTCTCGTCTGCAAAGTCCGGCGAAAGAAGCGTTACAGCTCCTACAAGGGTGACCAAGGGAAGGTTGCCCCGAACATACTCAATCGGAAGTTTGAGGCCGATGGCCCCAACAGGAAATGGGTGACAGATGTAACCGAGTTTCGGGTCGGGGACCGGAAACTCTACCTCTCACCGGTCATGGACCTTTTCGACCGACAAATCATTTCCCACACCATCAGCTCGTCCCCGAACCTGGAGCTCACCA
Source organism: Pseudarthrobacter sp. L1SW (assembly GCF_020809045.1). Classification (NCBI taxonomy): domain Bacteria; kingdom Bacillati; phylum Actinomycetota; class Actinomycetes; order Micrococcales; family Micrococcaceae; genus Pseudarthrobacter; species Pseudarthrobacter sp. L1SW. The sequence goes on from NZ_CP078079.1 coordinate 1,610,266, forward strand.
ACACTTCGCTGCGCGAGGCCCTCAGCAGACTCGATCATGGCCAGCAGCCGCTGGTGCATTCGGACCAAGGCTTTCAGTACCAGCACGCTTCCTGGCGAACTCTCCTGAAGAGCGCCGGCGCCATCCAATCGATGTCCCGCAAAGCCAACTGCTACGACAACGCCGTAATGGAGAACTTCTTCGGACACCTCAAAGAAGAGCTATTCCACCGTGTCCGGTTCCTCAACACCGACGCACTCACCACGGCACTGCACGAGTACATCCGCTGGTACAACAACGACCGGATCTCAACAAAGCTCAAGGGCCTGAGCCCGGTGCAATACCGTGCTCAGGCCCTTGCGGCTTAGGCTCTTACTTAGCCAGTCCAGCTTTCGGGGACCAGTTCATCCGGAGGGCGGCCCCTTGCTTATTGAGCCTGCTTTCTGCAGGCCCTACCTGGCGCGGCTGCGCAGGCCGCTGCCCACAGCCATGAGGTTGGCCAGCAGTTCATCGAACAGGGCCGCAGCGGATTTCGCCGAGTCGCCGGGCCAGTGGTGCACGGGGTGGGCGGCACCCTGGATCTGCTGCCAGTTGGCCTGTTCCGGAATCCGGGGGCTCAGGAGGAGATCCCCGAACATGGACTCCATCTCCGCGAGCCGGTACGCGTGTTCCGAGGAACCCGAGCGCACCCGGTTGGCCACAATGCCTGCAGGTGAGAGGTTGGGAGCGAACTCCTGGCGGAAAAGCTGGATGGCGCGCATGGTCCGCTCGGTGCCGGCCACCGAGAACAGCCCGGGCTCGGCCACCAGCGCTACCTTATCGCTGGCAGACCAGGCCATCCGGGTCAGTCCGTTCAGGGACGGCGGGCAGTCCACCAGGACAAGCTGGTAGTCGTCCCCGGTGGCCAGGACAGAGGAGAGCCTGCGCAGGTCACGGCGGCCCAGGTCCGGCCGGTCATAAATGCCGGTGTAGGCAGAGCCGACGGCGACGTCCAGCACGGCGGGGCCGGACCCGTTGGACTGCGCCCTGGCCGTCCAGCTGCTGCGCACCACGTTTTCGGCCAGTTTTGCCCGGCGGGGGCTCTTGAGCATCCTGCCGATATCCAGCTGGTCGCCGGGCTGGACCCCCAGGGCAGTGGTGGCATCCGCATGGGGATCAAGGTCCACCACCAGCGTGCTGATGCCCGCGGCCAGCGCCGCAGACGCCAATCCTGTGGTGACGGAAGTCTTGCCGACTCCACCCTTAAGGCTGCTGATGCTGACTACTTGCACTTGAGAGACCAAAACCTAACGCCGGATGCCGTGTTGGGGGTAATGTTTGCTCCGGCAGTGCCGAAGCCGGACGGTCCTGCCGCCCTACTCATCATATGTTGATGCGTCGGCGAATCCTGCTTTATTGGGCGTCGGCATGGCACCGACTGTGCTGCCGGGGCGGTTTCCGCCCGGGCCGGCATAAGGGTTCGGGACATGACGGGAAAATCTGTGATGGTGGCCACAAAGATTTGTGTTTGTCCTTCGAGGTCCTAGACACTGTGACCACTCACCGATCCACCCGCAATGATGCAGGAGAAGTATGTTTTCCAAAGTTCTGGTGGCCAACCGCGGCGAAATCGCGATCAGGGCCTTCCGCGCCGGCTACGAGCTGGGCGCCAAGACGGTTGCCGTTTTCCCCCATGAGGACCGAAACTCGATCCACCGCCAGAAAGCGGACGAGGCCTACCTGATTGGCGAAGAGGGCCACCCCGTCCGGGCTTACCTGGACGTAGCTGAAGTGGTGCGGGTAGCAAAAGAGTCCGGTGCGGACGCCATTTACCCCGGCTACGGGTTCCTTTCGGAAAACCCGGACCTCGCCCGGGCCGCGAAGGCGGCGGGCATCACCTTTGTTGGTCCGCCGGCCGAGGTGCTGGAACTCGCGGGCAACAAGGTGGCAGCCTTGAAGGCTGCCCGCGACGCCGGCGTTCCCGTCCTGAAATCCAGCGCGCCCTCCAAGGACCTGGACGAACTGATCGCGGCAGCGGACGAGATCGGGTTCCCCATCTTCGCCAAGGCTGTGGCGGGTGGCGGCGGCCGCGGTATGCGCCGGGTGGACACCCGTGAAGCCCTGCCCGAAGCCCTGCAGTCAGCCATGCGTGAGGCCGATGCGGCCTTTGGCGATCCCACCATGTTCCTGGAGCAGGCCGTCTTGCGCCCGCGGCACATCGAGGTCCAGATCCTGGCCGATGCCCACGGCAACGTCATGCACCTCTTCGAACGCGACTGCTCCATCCAGCGGCGCCACCAGAAGGTCATCGAGATCGCTCCGGCCCCCAACCTGGACGAGGGCATCCGGCAGGCTCTGTACCGGGATGCCGTCAAGTTCGCCAAGGCCCTGAACTACGTCAACGCCGGCACGGTGGAGTTCCTGGTGGACACCGTTGGTGAGCGCGCCGGCCAGCACGTCTTCATCGAGATGAACCCGCGCATCCAGGTGGAGCACACGGTCACCGAGGAAGTCACCGACGTGGACCTTGTCCAGGCGCAGATGCGGATCGCCGCGGGAGAAACACTTGCCGACCTCGGCCTCTCCCAGGACACCGTAAAGCTCCGCGGCGCGGCGCTTCAGAGCCGCATCACCACGGAGGACCCGGCCAACGGCTTCCGGCCGGACGTCGGAAAGATCACCGGTTACCGCTCCGCCGGCGGCGCTGGTGTAAGGCTCGACGGCGGCACGGTTTACTCGGGTGCCGAAATCAGCCCGCACTTCGACTCGATGCTGGTCAAGCTCACCTGCCGCGGCAGGGACTACCCTGCCGCCGTCGCGCGTGCACGCCGCGCCCTGGCAGAATTCCGCATCCGCGGCGTCTCCACCAACATCTCCTTCCTGCAGGCGGTGCTGGACGATCCCGACTTCATTGCCGGGGACGTCGCCACCTCCTTCATCGATGAGCGTCCGCAGCTCCTCAAGGCCCGCGTCTCGGCCGACCGCGGCACCAAGCTCCTCACCTGGCTGGCGGAGGTGACCGTCAACAAGCCCAACGGCGAACTCAAGGTCCACTCCAACCCGGCCAGCAAACTGCCATCCGTCAAGGACAAGCAGGCCGCCCGCGGCTCCCGGCAGCGGCTCCTGGAGCTGGGACCCGAGGGTTTTGCCAAGGCGCTTCGCGAACAGAACGCGGTGGCCGTCACGGACACCACTTTCAGGGATGCCCACCAGTCGCTGCTGGCAACCCGCGTCCGCACCCGCGACCTCGTGGCCGCCGGACCCGCCGTCACCGCGCTGCTGCCGGAACTGCTGTCCGTTGAAGCCTGGGGCGGGGCAACCTATGACGTTGCACTCCGGTTCCTGGGCGAAGACCCGTGGGACCGGCTGGCCGCCCTGCGCAAGGCAATGCCCAACGTCTGCCTCCAGATGCTCCTGCGCGGGCGCAACACCGTGGGATACACGCCGTACCCCGAAGAGGTCACCGAAGCATTCGTTAACGAGGCCGCAGCCACCGGAATCGACATCTTCCGGATCTTCGACGCCTTGAACGACGTCAGCCAGATGGCCCCCGCCATCCGTGCAGTCAGGGCCACGGGCACGGCAGTTGCCGAAGTGGCGCTTTGCTACACCGGCGACCTGCTGGACCCCGCCGAGAAGCTCTACACCGTGGACTACTACCTGGGGCTGGCGCAGAAGATCGTAGACGCCGGAGCCCACATCCTCGCCATCAAGGACATGGCCGGCCTGCTCCGTCCCGCGGCGGCGGCAAAGCTCGTTTCAGCGCTCCGCGAGCGTTTCGACCTGCCTGTCCACCTGCACACGCACGACACTGCAGGAGGCCAGCTGGCCACCCTGATGGCTGCCGTGGATGCCGGTGTCGACGCCGTGGACGTGGCCTCCGCGTCCCTGGCGGGAACTACCAGCCAGCCCTCGGCCTCGGCCCTGGTGGCAGCCCTGGCGCACACTCCGCGGGACACGGGCCTCAGCCTTGCTGCGGTCAGCTCGCTGGAACCGTACTGGGAAGCGGTCCGCCGCGTCTACGCCCCGTTCGAGTCCGGCCTTCCGGGCCCCACCGGGCGCGTGTACCAGCACGAGATCCCCGGTGGCCAGCTCTCCAACCTCCGCCAGCAGGCCATGGCGCTGGGACTGGGGGAGCGCTTTGAAGCGATCGAGGACATGTACACCGCGGCGGACCGCATCCTTGGCCACCTGGTCAAGGTGACCCCGTCCTCCAAGGTGGTGGGTGACCTCGCCCTGCACCTGGTGGGCCTGAACGCCGACCCCGCCGATTTTGAAGCGAATCCGCAGAACTACGACATCCCGGATTCGGTGATCGGCTTCCTGTCCGGTGAGCTCGGCGATCCTCCCGGAGGCTGGCCGGAGCCCTTCCGCACCAAGGCACTGCAGGGCCGCAGCGTGAAGGTCAGGGACGTGGAACTGAGCGCCGAGGACAGTGCGGCCCTGAAGTCCGACTCCAAGACCCGCCAGCACACGCTGAATCGGCTGCTCTTCGACGGACCCACCAAGGACTACCTGAAGAGCGTCGAAACCTACGGCAACATCTCCGTCCTGGATACCCGTGACTACCTCTACGGCCTGCAGCGCGGCCAGGAACACGAGATCCAGCTGGAGAAGGGCGTGCGGCTGATCGCGTCGCTGGAAGCGGTATCCGAGCCGGACGAAAAGGGCATGCGCACCGTGATGTGCACCCTAAACGGCCAGTCCCGCCCCGTGGTGGTGCGCGACCGTTCCGTGGTCAGCAACGTCAAGGCAGCGGAGAAGGCCGACCCTGCCCAGCCCGGCCACGTGGCCGCGCCGTTCGCAGGCGCCGTCACGGTGACGGTCAAGCCGCGCGACGAGGTAAAGGCCGGCGACACGGTGGCCACCATCGAGGCGATGAAGATGGAAGCATCGATCACGACGCCGGTGGCAGGCAAAGTCTCACGGCTAGCCATCTCATCCATCGAGCAGGTGGAAGGCGGCGACCTGCTCCTGGTGGTGGAGCAGTAATCCCGGCCGCACAGTAAGACAACGAAAAGGGTCCTCCCACTGAACACCAGTGGGAGGACCTTTCCCTTTCCAAACGGCCGCGCTTCCGGACCAGGCAACGGATACAGGCGGCCCCCCGGTCCGGCAGCGTGCGTAAAAGGGGCCCTGCGCCCCCGCTCGCCGCGCAGCGCCCTCAGCGGGGCGTGGGGAATAGCACGCAGAGGACCGGGGGGGCCGCCGGACCCCGGCGGACAGTCAGGAGCGCGGGGCTGCGTACATCTCTTCGATGACCGTCTCGAAGTCCTTCATGACCTGCGCCCTTTTTACTTTCATCGACGGTGTCAGGTGCCCTGACGCCTCCGTGAAGTCGGCGGGCACGATCCGGAACGACTTGATGGCCTCGGCCTGGGAAACCGACGTGTTCGCGGCGGTGATGAGGTCCTGGACTGCGGCCTTGACCACCGGGTTCGTGGCGGCGTCGGCCAGGGTGGTGTCTGCGGGGAGGTTGTGGCGCTGCAGCCAGCCGGGCAGGGCTTCCTGGTCCAGCGTGACCAGGGCGCCGATGAACGGCCGGTTGTCGCCGACCACCAGCACCTGCGAGACCAGTGCGTCGGCGCGGATCTGGTCCTCGAGCAGGGCCGGGATGACGTTCTTGCCGCCGGCGGTGACGATGATCTCCTTCTTGCGCCCGGTGATCCACACGAAGCCGTCGTCATCGAGCCGGCCGATGTCCCCGGTACGGAACCACCCGTCGTCGAACGTCTCGCCGGTGAGGTCCGGCCGCTTGTAGTAGCCGCGCATGACGCACACGCCCTTGGCGAGGATCTCGCCGTCATCGGCGATCTTCACCGCATTGCCCGGCAGGGGCTTTCCGACGGACCCGATCTTGATCAGCGACGGGGTGTTCACGGAGATGGGCGCCGTGGTTTCCGTCAGGCCGTAGCCTTCAAGCACCTGCAGCCCGATGCCTTGGAAAAAGTGGCCCAGCCGCTCGCCCAGCGGGCCGCCGCCGGACACGGCATGGGCAACGTGGCCGCCCATTGCGGCCCGCAGCTTGCCATAGACGAGTTTGTCGAACAACGCGTGGCGCAGCTTCAGGCCCAGGCCGATCCGGCCCTCCTGCCGTGCCTTGGAAAAGGCGATGGCGGTATCGGCTGCCTTGTGGAAGATGGCTCCCTTGCCGCCGTCCTCCGCCTTGGTCATCGCGGAGTTGTAGACCTTTTCGAAGACCCGCGGCACCGCCAGGATGAACGTGGGCTCGTAGCTCTGCAGGTCCGCCAGGAGGTTCTTGATGTCCGGGGTGTGCGCCACGGTAGTGCCGGCCGCCATTGCAAGGACGGAAATGAAGCGGGCGAAGACGTGCGCCAGCGGGAGGAACATAATGGTCTTCGCGTTCTCGTGGACGATCTCCCCAATGATGGCGAGCGCGTTGTCCGAAAGCTCAACGAAGTTGCCGTGCGTCAGTTCGCAGCCCTTGGGCCTGCCCGTAGTGCCGGAGGTGTAGATGATGGTGGCGGTATCAGCCAGGGAGGCTGTTTTCCTCCTGGCTTCAAGATCGTCATCGCTGACCTCTTGGCCGGCTTCGCGGAGGGCATCCAGTCCCTGGCCTTCCAGCTGCCACACGTGCTGGAGAGACGCCAGGCCTTCCGCCGTTACAGCCTGGCGGATGATGTCCTCATGGTGCGCTGCCTCGCCAAAAGCGGCCACGGCGCCGGAGTCGCCCAGGTTCCAGGCAACCTGGGAAGGCGAGGATGTTTCGTAGATGGGGACGGAAACGGCGCCGGCGAACCAAATCGCGAAGTCCACCAGGGACCATTCGTACCGGGTGCGGGACATGATGCCCACGCGGTCGCCGGCGCCCACGCCGCTCGCCATCAATCCTTTTGCCAGCGCCCGGACGTCGGCCACGAAATCAGTGGCGGAAATGTCCTGCCAGGACCCGGAGGCATCGCGCCGCGAAAAGAGGGCGGGGTTGCTCTCCTTGGCGGACTGCCGCAGCACCAGGTCGGTGATGTTGGTCTCCGGTGGGACTACAACAAGAGGCGGAACACTGAATTCGCGCACTATAGCTCCTTTGATATCCGAGGTCCCGCACGGGGGTATGCCTAAAGACTAGTACGGCGGTGCGGGGCGGTGCAGTATATAAAGTTACTGGCGGGTAACTTTACAGTCAATGACACCGGGAGACACGTGGCCGGCATTGCGGCTGCCGCGGGCTCCGGCGGATTGTGCCCACCTAGAATGGGGGACTATGTACGTACCGCCCACCGGCGAACAGGCCGGGCCCCTCAGAAGACCCGCCCCCTGGAAGCGCCGGCCCACCGCCTACAGGGCGCGGACGCGGCACGACGGCGGGGGCTTCCGTGAGCACCTGCGCCTCGGCCGCAAGGGCCTCGCCATCGGGATCGACATCGGCGGTACGAAAGTAGCCGCCGGCGTCGTTGACGCGGACGGCCGCATCCTCAGCGAAGCGCGCCGTGCCACTCCCGGCAGCGACCCCCGGGCAGTGGAACGGGTCATCGTCGAGCTGGTGGAGGAACTGGGCAAGGGCCACCGCATTTGGTCCGTAGGCATCGGCGCCGCAGGCTGGATGGACCTCGAAGGCGGCACGGTGCTTTTCAGCCCCCACCTGGCCTGGCGCAATGAACCGCTCCGGGCAAACCTGCAGCAGCTGCTCCGCCGGCCCGTCCTTCTGGCCAACGACGCCGACGCCGCCGCGTGGGCCGAATGGCGCTTCGGTGCCGGGCAAGGGGAGGACCGGCTGGTCTGCATCACACTGGGCACCGGCATCGGCGGCGCCATGGTGATGGACGGGCGGGTGGAGCGCGGCCGCTTCGGCGTGGCCGGGGAATTCGGACACCAGATCATCATGCCGGGCGGGCACCGCTGCGAGTGCGGGAACCGCGGCTGCTGGGAGCAGTACGCGTCCGGGAATGCGCTGGGACGCGAAGCCAGGATCCTGGCCCGGGCAAACTCCCCGGTGGCGCAGGACCTGATTGCGGCCGTCAACGGGCGGACCGAGGAGATTACCGGCGCCATTGTGACGGAACTGGCCCTGGCAGGCGACCCCGCATCACGCGAACTGCTCGAGGAAGTAGGGGAGTGGCTTGGGCTGGGGCTCGCAAACCTGGCTGCCGCCTTGGATCCGGGACTTTTCGTCATCGGCGGTGGCTTGTGCTCGGCCGGGGACCTGCTGGTGGAACCTGCCCGCAAAGCTTTCGCCCGCAACCTGACGGGCCGGGGCTTCAGGCCTGCCGCCGGTATCCAGCTGGCGGCGCTGGGGCCGAACGCGGGACTTATCGGCGCTGCCGACCTATCCCGCGTCAGCAGCCGGACGCGCCGCTAAACCCGGGCGCCGTCGTCGTCCTCGTCTTTTTCCTGCGGAAGCTGCATGATGAGGTACACCGTTCCCAGCACGAACACGGCCACGATTCCCACGATGGCAAGCAACGGTGCGGAGCGCCAGAACATGGCTGAGAACAGCAGCGCCACGGGCCCGCCCACGGCGGCGAGCCAGGCGAGCATGGTAAGCGGGTCCGTTCCGGCGAGGCTGGGTGGTTCTTCCGGGACGAACGCACCGTCCTCCTCGTCTACGCCATAGTCGCGTGGCCCGGCTGGAGCGTCTGCATCCGTGCTTCCGCCGTCCCCTGATGCCTGCCGTTCCGCGGCAGACATTTCCGCAGGTGCCGCGCCTGCCAGGCCCAGGGGGTCGAAGTCCCGGAAAACGGAAGGCCGTCCGCCCCCCGTCGAATCATCCTGCGGAGCAGCGGTAATGCTGGGATCGGTGCCAGGACCGGTGCCGGTGTCAGTGCCGGTGCCGGTGCTTGCGGCGGGAGAGTCGGCTTCGAGCCGGGCCACGAGGTCCAGCCACACAGCGTCGTCCTGGTTGGCGCCCGGGTCCGGGGAGCCGGGATCAGGCCTGTTCATGGGACGTGACCTCCAGCGTTGATGGCGCACTTGCCGTTGACGGCCCAGGACCCGTGCCGGAGGCAACCGACCGGATAAAGTCCACGGAGCCCTGGAAAATCCGGTCCGCGTCGTTGTCCAGGGTTGCCACATGGTAGCTGTTCTCAAGGTAGACCACATCCAGGGGAGCATGGGTGAGGCCGCGGCGGAGCGCCACCAGGCTCGAGTCGGATACCACGTGGTCCACGGTGGAGCGGAATACCTTGACCGGAGCAGTGATCCGGGGAAGGAGCCTGATGGTGTCCTTGAACATCTTGTTGAGCTGGTGCGCCGCAGCGACCGGTGTCCGGGGGTAGGCGCCCTCGTCCATGCCTTCCTTGAGGATGTCGTTGGCGATGGCAGGCGTACTTTTCATCACCAGCTTCAGGAGCCCGGCGATCGGCGCGCGCGGGTCATCGATGACCAGCCCAGGATTGACCACGATCACGCCGGCAACGGGCCGGGTAGCCGCAATCCGGAGCGCCAGCGCTCCTCCCATGCTCAGTCCGGCCGAAAAGACGTAGTCGCAGTCCGCGTCCAGTTCAAGGTAGGCCTGGTCCAAAGCGCCGTGCCACTCCTCCCACCGCGTCCGTGCGAGTTCCTGCCAGCTGGTGCCGTGCCCGGGAAGCAGCGGCATCCGGACGGCGAATCCGGCATCGGCCAAGGCCTGGGCCCAGGCGCGCAGACCGTGCGGACTGGCGGTAAACCCATGCGAGAGGACCACGCCGATGCGGGGCCCCCGGCCGGTGGAACTGCTGCTGAACGGGCTGTGGTCCAGGCCGGAGGTCATGGGGTCTCCAATGAAGTCTTCTGGCGGGCGAGGGCGTGGAAGAAGCCACTGGATTTCGCGTGGATCTCCGGCGCGTCCACGTCCAGCGTAGCGACATGTCCGCTGCTGTGGAGGTCCACTACGTCAACAAGGTTTGGGCCCAGGCCCTTCCGCAACAGTGCCAGGGAGGTTGGCGGCACCACCGCGTCCGTGCGCGACTTGAACACCTGGACCGGAGCCGACACCCTGGGCAAGCCCCGGGCCGCCACGGCAAAAAGCTTCTTCAGCTCGTGCACTGCTGCCAGCGGGGTGCGTGAATAGTCGCCGTCATTGGTGGCTGCCGCCGTCGGCTGTTCCTCCTGGATAGGGATGGTTGTCCGCTGGAAGTACTTCAGCACTCCAACCACCCGGACCCTCCGGTTGTAAAAACTCAGGCCCGGGTTGACCACGGACACCCCGGCCACGTTGTGCCGGGAAGCGGTGAGCAGCGCTATGGCCCCGCCCATCGAGAGTCCGGCGACAAACGTTGCGTCGGTCCGTTCCTCCAGCTCCAGGTAGGCAGCCTCGAAGCTGCTGTACCAGTCGGTCCAGCGTGTCCTGGCCAGATGGCGCCAGTCCGTTCCGTGGCCAGGCAGCAAGGGAACGGTGACGGCATAACCCTGGGACGCCAGGTGCTCGGCCCATGGCAGCAGGCTGAGCGGGCTCCCTGTAAAGCCGTGGCAAATGGCCACGCCGGTACGTGCATTTGGTCCGTGGCCGGGATAGCTGAAAGCGGCAGGAGGGGACGGGGTGCTGCTTTCGCTCATGCCTCCATCGTGTCACTGTTCCGTACAAATCTCACTAGAGTAGGGTTGCATTGAACTGCTGGCCAGGCCCAACGCGGGGTCCGGGGGCCGCCTTTCCGGAGAGGTTTCTCACGTGTTCTATTGGGTCATGAAGCGGATTTTCCTTGGTCCTGTGCTGAAGCTTCTTTTCCGCCCCTGGGTCAAGGGACTGGACAATATCCCGGCCGAGGGCGCGGCGATCATCGCCTCAAACCACCTGTCGTTTTCCGATTCGATTTTTATGCCGCTGATGGTGCGGCGCCCGGTGGTCTTCCTGGCTAAGTCTGAGTACTTCACCGGCACCGGCATCAAGGGCAGGCTGACCGCACTGTTCTTCCGCCTGACCAACCAGTTGCCCATGGACCGGTCCGGCGGGGCTGCATCGGCCGCGTCGCTGAGTGCGGGCATGGAGGTCCTCAACCACGGCGGGCTGCTGGGCATCTACCCGGAGGGCACCCGGAGCCCGGATGCAAAGCTGTACAGGGGCAAGGTGGGCGTGGCAAGGCTCGCCCTGCAGGCCGGAGTTCCCGTGGTTCCGGTGGCCATGATCGGCACGGACAAAGTGCAGCCCATCGGCAAACGGCTGCCGAACATCCGCAGGATCGGCATGATCTTTGGTGAGCCGCTGGACTTCAGCCGGTACCGGGACCAGGCAGAAGACCGTGATGTGCAGCGGAAGGTCACGGACCAGATCATGTTCGAACTGATGCGGCTCTCCGGACAGGAATACGTGGACGAGTACGCCGCCGTGGTGAAGCTTCGCCTGGCGGGAAAGCCCTCCGAACCCGCGGCAGCCGCTGAACCCCTGGCGTCGCCGGCGCCTGCTGCAGCTGATGCGGCCGGTCCCTCTGCCGGTCCTGCGGCGGACGCAGGGCCGGGGGAGGGCGCCGTCCGGAAAACGGACGACGGCGGGGCTGCCGCCAAGGCGTGAAGCGGTTGTGACGCACCGGGCGGGGTGCGTGACGGTACGGTGTCCCGGGGCCCTGCCCGACCGTTAGTCTTAGATGGTGACTGAGCTAACTGCAAAACCCGCCTTTTCGCTGTCCAGCACCGCCCAGAGCGGAGCAGCCAACTATCCCGGACTCGATGACTGGCGGGACCTCCCCATTTCCCAGCAGCCCAGCTGGCAGGACCGGGACGTGTTTGAGGCATCGGTGAAGGAGCTCTCCGTACTCCCTCCGCTGGTGTTCGCCGGCGAGGTGGATGTCCTCCGCGAACGCCTGGCTGCCGCTGCACAGGGCAAGGCCTTCCTCCTGCAGGGCGGTGACTGCGCCGAGACCTTCGAGGCGGCAACAGCGGACAAGATCAGCGCCCGCGTCAAGACCATCCTCCAGATGGCGGTGGTGCTCACCTACGGTGCGGCCATGCCCGTCATCAAGATGGGCCGCATGGCGGGCCAGTTCGCCAAGCCCCGTTCCTCCAACGATGAAACCCGCGACGGCGTCACCTTGCCCGCCTACCGCGGGGACATCGTCAACGGATACGACTTCACGCCGGAATCGCGGGGCCACGACGCCTCCCGCATGCTCCGCGCGTACCACACGTCCGCTTCCACGCTGAACCTCATCCGCGCCTTCACCCAGGGTGGATTCGCGGACCTGCGCTCGGTGCACCAGTGGAACAAGGGCTTCACCGAGAACCCCGCGCATGCCCGCTATGAGTCCCTGGCCCGGGACATTGACCGGGCCATCAAGTTCATGGCTTCCTGCGGCGCCGACTTCGAGGCACTCAAGCGCGTCGAGTTCTTCGCCAGCCACGAGGCCCTTCTCCTGGACTACGAGCGTGCGCTGACCCGCATCGATTCCCGCACCGGATTCCCCTACGACACCTCCGCGCACTTCCTCTGGATCGGGGAGCGTACCCGCGAACTGGACCACGCGCACGTGGACTTTCTCTCACGGGTGCGGAACCCCATCGGCGTCAAGCTGGGCCCGTCCACCACCGGCGACGACGCCCTCCGCCTGATCGACAAGCTTGACCCGGAGCGCGAGCCCGGCCGGCTCACCTTCATCACCCGCATGGGTGCCGGCAACATCCGCGAGAAGCTGCCCGCCGTCGTCGAGAAGGTCACTGCCTCAGGCGCGCAGGTGCTCTGGGTTACCGACCCCATGCACGGAAACACGGTCACATCCCCCAACGGGTACAAAACACGCAATTTCGACGACGTCATTGACGAAGTGCGCGGCTTCTTCGAAGTGCACCACGCCCTGGGCACCGTTCCCGGCGGCCTGCACGTTGAAATGACCGGAGACGACGTCGCAGAGTGCCTTGGCGGCGCCGACCCCGTGGACCAGGACGCCTTCCTGGACCGCTACGAGTCGGTCTGCGACCCGCGCCTGAACCACATGCAGTCGCTGGAAATGGCCTTCCTGGTGGCCGGAGCACTCGCCAAGCACTGATGTCCGGCTGATTACCCTGGCGGTGACGCAGGCGGGTGGGCGCCTACACCACCGTCAGGGTGATAACCGAACCTTCGGGCACTTCCTTGTCCACCGGATCCTGGTCCCGGACCGTGCCGAAGAAGCCGCCCAGGATATTGTTGACGCGCACCTGGAAGCCCAGGCCCTCCAAGGCCTTCCGCGCGTCCGTGGCCTGCTTGCCGATGTAGCTGGGGACCTTCACCATCCGGGGTCCCTTCGAAATGGTCAGCGTCACGGTGCCGCCGCGGGTGAGCGTTCCAGTCGCCGGGGCCTGGCTGGCCACCGAGCCTTCCGGGATGTCCCGGCTGAACACTTCATCGGGTGCGACCTCCGCCGTGAGGCCGGCGGCCTCGATGGCGTCAACAGCATCCTTTTCGTCCTGGCCCACCACGGAGGGGACAGGAATCGGCTCGGGACCTTTCGATACCACCAGGCTGACTGGCGTGCCATGGCGGACCGCTGTACCCGGGGCGGGCTCCTGCGACAGGACAGTGCCCGCCGGCACCTTCTCATGGAACTGTTCGGTCACCGGGCCAAGCGCCATTTCGGCTGCGTTGAGGCCGGCCTTGGCCTGCTCCAGGGTGCCGCCGGTCAGTTTCGGGAGCGGGAACAGCTCGGGACCCTTCGAAACATAGAGCGACACCGGCTGGAACTTGCGGATTTCCGTGCCTGCGGCAGGCTCGCTTGCCACCACGAGTCCCGAGGGCACGTCGTCGTCGAAAATGTCCCTGGTGGTGGACCGGAAACCGGCGTCGGCCAGAAGCTGCTGTGCCTGGGCCACGGTCTTGTTGGCCACGGACGGGATGGTGGCCGCGGCGCCCGGGCCCATCCCGAAGAACCAGCCGGCCCCGGTAGCCAGCAGGGCAGCGATAACCAGCACGATCACCCACAGGATTCCCCGGCGGCGCGGGCTGCCCTCACGCAACGTCCGGGCGGGGGTGGCGGCCGCGCGGGACCGTGCCCGCTCGTCCTCCTTGTCCGCCTTGCGCTGGGCACGCTTGCCCAGCGGCGGAGGCTGCGGGGACCACGGCCCGGTGTCGTCGTCCGGGGGAGTGAGGGTATGGCGGGAAACGCCGGGATCTGCAGGACCGGGGTAGGGAAGCTGGCCCCGTGAGGGCGGGTAGGCAGGCGCGGCCGGCTTGCCAAACGGCATCACCGTTGTGGGGTTGTTGGCCCGGCCGATCACCTCTGTTGGATTCTGGGTACGCCCTGGATCCTGGAACTGCCCGGTGTGCTGGGACTGCCCGGTGTGCTGGGACTGCCCTGGATCCCTGGGCGCTGCGACCTGGGAGTTGGCCACGGCTCCGCCGGCCGCAGCCGCCGGTGGACGCAGGTCCAGCTCCGCATCGGTGAGGTTGGTCCGGATATGCCGAAGTTCCTGGAGCAGCGCGTTGCCGTCTACCGGCCGGTTTTCGGGGTCGTTGGAGGTGCACCACTGCACCAGCTCGTCCACCTCGGCCGCCAGTCCGGGAACCAGGGCGGAAGGCGGGCCCACTGTCCCGTTGACATGCTGGTAGGCCACTTGGATGGGGACCTCGCCGTTGAACGGCTGCTGCCCGGTGAGCATTTCGAACAGCATGATGCCCACCGAGTAGATGTCGCTTCGTGCGTCCGCGGGCTTTCCCAGGACGAGCTCCGGCGAGAGGTAGGCAACTGTTCCGATCAGCGCGCCGGTGCTCGTGGAAGTGGTGACCGCACGCGCCAGCCCGAAGTCCCCAATCTTGATCCGTCCATCGTCCGAAATCAGGACGTTTTCGGGCTTGACGTCGCGGTGGATGAAGCCGGCGGCATGCGCAGCGCCGAGTCCTTCCACTACCGGGTCGATCAGCGCGAGGGCCAGCCGGGGCGGCAGCGCGCCCTTCTCGGAGATGAGGTCACGCAGGGTGTGGCCCTTGATGTACTCCATGACCAGGTAGGCGGTGCGGCCATCGTTCCCCTGGTCGAGGACCCCCACCACGTGCGGGTGGGACAATCTGGCTGCTGCCTTCGCTTCCCGCCCCAGCCTGCCCAGGAAATTGTCGTCTGCGGAGAGGTGCGGGTGCAGCACCTTGAGCGCCACGTCCCGTTCCAGCCGCTGGTCCGTGGCCAAATAGACAGTGGACATTCCGCCCCGCGCAAGCTTAGACCTGACGGCATACCGGTTGTCCACCAGCGTCCCAACAAGAGGGTCTGACACGTGTTCCTGCACCCTTCGATCCTAGTCCCCGCAATGAAACGGGCCCGAACCGTTGCCGGTCCGGACCCGTGTCAATCTTCCTGCGTCCCCGCCTCGGGCGGGTCCGGGCGGCGGAAGGTCAGCCGAAGTTCTTCTGGTGCGCCTTGATCGCGGCGACGTAGGCCTTGGTGTCGTCGTACATGCCGTATTTGCTCACGGAGTACTGGCCCTGGTAGTAGCCCGCGATGGCCGTGTCCGTGTCCTTGCTGGTGGCAAGGAGCTGGCGGATGATCGCGACGCCGGCTGTCGCATTGTCGTAGGGGTCCAGGAGGTTCAGCTTGCGTCCCACCAGGTCCGATGCCCACTGCCCGGAGCTGGGGATGACCTGCATGGTTCCGATTGCGTTCGCCGGAGACACTGCGCGCTGGTCAAACCCGGATTCCTGGTGCGCAAACGCGAGGGCGAGCGAGGGTTCCACGCCCATCCTGCGCGCGGTATCGGCCACGATGTTCCGCATCTCGCTGCGGGAGGGCACCGGGGAGGCGTTCAGCAAGGCTTTGTTCTCGTTGGCCGAGCTAACCACCGCGGCGGGGTAGCTGAAGCCGAGGAACGAACTTGGGACGAGGGGCGTCACGGAGGCAGCCGGCTGCGGGGCGGCCGGCTGGGCGGAACCCCCAGGGATGGCCAGCTTGTTGCCCGGGTAGATGACACTGGTCATGCTCAGGCGGTTGGCGGAGAGCAACTCGGAGAGCTTCACGCCGTGGCGCGAGGCAATGGCAGAGAGGGTATCTCCGGCCTTTACGGTGTAAGAGCCGGGAGCCGGAGCCGGGGCCGCGGGTGCCGGGGCAGCCGGAGCGGACGTTGAAGCCAGGCCGCCGGAGACAGGCGCGGCGGCAGCTGGTGCAGCCCCGCCGGCGCCCACCTTGATCTTCTGCCCCGGGTGGATGATGGAGCGCATGTTGAGGTTGTTCCAGGCAAACACGTCAGCCAGGCCCACGTTATGGCGGGCCGCAATGGCTCCGAGCGTGTCGCCTGCCTTCACGGTATAGGTGGCGCCGGTTGGGGCGGCGGGCGCGGCCGGTGCGGGAGCGGCTGACGGGGCGGCCGGAGCAGCGGCAGAGCCTGAAAGTTTAATCTTCTGGCCCGGGTAAATAATGGTGTTCGGCTGAAGGTTGTTCAGTTTCAGGATTTCACCGGTGTTCAGGCCGAACCTTCCAGCGATCGCACTGATGGTGTCGCCGCGCGCAATCGTGTACTCGGCGGGTGCCTGCGGCTGTGTGGGCTTGAAGGCAGCCGGGATAGCAGTGGACACGGCGGAGGCGGGGATGACCGCCGCAGTTGCTTTTGCCGCCTGGGCCTTCATGGCGGCAGCCAGCGTAGCCGGGACAACACGGGCAGGTTGCGCAGCGGCAACGGGCTGGGCCAGGGCCAAGGATGACAATACGACCGCTGGCAGAGCCGCCGTCGTGGCAGCGAGCATGGGCAGGCTCGGCTTGGGGGGCTGCTTGTGCGAGCGGGACATCGTCATGGAAAGAATCCTCTTCTCAACTGCGGGGGCGCGGGCGGGCATGCCGCGTGCATTTCCTTGATACTACTGTTACTGCTGTTAATGCTGTTACATATGTGGTCAATGAGAATCTCTCACGAATTTGGAAATAGCACAAGAATTCCTGGAATGGCTGCAAGGAAGAATTCCGGGTGTGTCCGCAGGTCAGGAGCATCCGATGGAGGCATCGACTAGGCGGCAGGGCGCACAGCGTGGCAACCTTGATCCGTGAGTAATGTAGAAGACCTTGTGGGCGAATGGTTGCCCTTACCCGACGTCGCCCGATTATTGGATGTTTCCATCACCCGGGTTCACAGCCTGATTGACGAACGTGCCCTTGCGGCACTGCGGGTAGGGGAACGTAGAATCCGGTCCGTGCCCGCGGCGTTTATCCAGGACGGGCAGGTTGTGGACAGCCTCAAGGGGACGATTGTTGTCCTGGCTGACGCCGGCTATTCGGATGAGGACCTGATCGTTTGGCTGTTTACCCCGGATGAATCGCTGCGGGGACGCCCCATCGATGCCCTGCGCGAGGGCCGCAAAACGGAAATACGGCGACGGGCCCAGACCCTCGCCTGGTAATCCGCCGGCCGGGGATGTTCGGAAACACAAAAAACCCGACTGTCCCCGGCAAGCAAAACCCGTTGGCTCAGGAGGCGCGGCTGACTGTCGCTTCAGCCAGCCTCCGCAGGGCGGTTTTCGGCAGTTCATCCAGGGGGAGCGAGTCCAGGGCGTCGAACGCGGCCGCCCCGAAGTCGTTGATCAGGACTTCGGTCGCCGCCAGTGCGCCGGATTCTTCAATAATGCGCCTGAGTTCGAGGATGTCCTCTTCCGAGAGGTCGGGGCTGCCAAGCCTTGCGTCGATGAAGGCCGCTTCGGCTGAAGACGCCTGGTCCAGGGCAAGGGCAACCAGCACGGTGCGCTTTCCTTCCCGCAAGTCGTCACCGGCGGGCTTGCCGGTTGTCAGCGGATCACCGAAGACGCCCAGCACGTCGTCGCGGAGCTGGAAGGCTTCGCCCAGGGGCAAGGCAAAAGCGGAGTAGCCGCGGAGCAACTCATCCGAGGCTCCCGCAAGGGCTCCACCCAGCGCCAGGGGATGCTCGGTGGAGTATTTTGCGGACTTGAACCTGATGATGGACTGTGCGCGGGTCACGGCCCCGGCCCGGTCCCTCACCGGACCGGCCACTTCCTCCAGGATGTCGAGGTACTGGCCGGCCATCACCTCAGCCCGCATGAGGTTGAAGATCAGCCTGGCCCTGGTGCCGGCGGCCGCACGCTCGCCAATATCCGTAAAAGCTTCCTCGCTGAAGGAGAGGCAAAGGTCGCCTGTCAGGATTGCAGCCGCGTGCCCGAACCGTTCGCTGTCCAGCGCCCACCCCCGCGACCCGTGCAGCTCAGTGAACCGGCGGTGGACGCTTGGACCGCCCCGCCGGGTATCCGACCGGTCGATGATGTCGTCATGGATCAGGGCCGCTGCCTGGAACAGTTCCAGTGCCGCGCCGGCCGTTACCACCTGTTGCGCGGCGGGTTGCCCGCCGGCGCCCCGCCAGCCCCAGTAGCACATCAACGCGCGCAGGCGCTTGCCGCCTGTCACCAGGTTGGAGATGGAACCCATCAGGGGTTCGATGTCCGGCGAGATGCCGGACATAATGGCCTGCCGCGAGGTGAGGAACCCCGTCAGCTCGCCTGCTACCGCCGCAACGAAGTCTGCCTGCTCATTCCTCAGCTGTTCTGCTGCCGTCACTTGGCGGACTCAGCTGCCACGTTGGCCCCGATGGTGAAAGTGGCAACGCCCGAAGCTTCAACCACCGAGAGGTTGACGGTTTCGCTGTCCCCGCGGACAAAGTCCTTGGAAGCCACCGCTCCAACCGCTTCGCCCGGAACGGCTTTGAAGCCTTGCCCCTCAAGGGCCTTGGTGTAGTAGTCCACGACCGCAGCCGTGGGGGCTGTGATGCTTGCAACGAGGGCGGCAGTGGCGGGAACCGAGGCCTTGTCAAAACTGCTTGACACCACCTTCGCTCCCGGCATGAGGGGCAGGAGCTGCTGCGGGAAGCCCTCCACTACTGCGCCAACGGTCGCCGACGTGTTGGGCGAAGCGGAGGGGCTGGGGGAAGCTGTGATGGTTGACCCGGCGGTTGCCGGAGTGGAAGCGGAGGCAGAGGGGTCCGGGGCTGTCGACGGAGTTGGGCTGCAGGCTGCAAGCAGCAAGGCTGCGCCGGCAGCGAGTGCTGCCAACCCTGCTGGCTTAAGGTTTCCAAAGACCGTCACAGGGACATTCCTCCTGGTGTTGATGCCGGATTCAGCCTCCAGTTTAGTCAGTACAAACGGATAGGATTGCAGCCGTGGGGCCCGAAGGTAAGAACCAGCCGCCCGGAGCGCGCCTTCCGGGACACAGGCGCAAGTGCATCATGCACGTGGACATGGATGCCTTTTTTGTCTCGGTGGAGCTGCGGACGCGTCCTGAACTCGTGGGCAGGCCCGTCATCGTCGGCTTCCCCGCGGACCGTTCCGTGGTCCTCTCCGCCTCCTACGAAGCCAGGACGTTCGGGGTGAAGTCGGCCATGCCGATGGCCGTGGCCGCGCGGATGTGTCCCCAGGCGGTCATTATCGAACCGCGCCACAAGCTGTACTACGAAGTGTCCGCCCAGCTAATGGGCATTTTCGAGTCCATTACCGAGCTTGTCGAACCCCTCAGTGTTGATGAGGCCTTCCTCGACGTCACCGGCGCCATCAGGCGCCTGGGCGCCCCGAGGGGAATTGGGGAGATGATCCGCCGGCGGGTTGCCGCGGAGCTGGGCATCACGGCATCGGTGGGAATAGCGGAATCCAAATTTGTGGCCAAGATTGCCTCGACCCGCTGCAAGCCGGACGGGCTGCTGATGATCGCGCCCGATGAGACCGTGCCGTATCTCCACAGCCTGCCGGTGGGCGCCCTGTGGGGAGTAGGCGCCAAGACGGCGGATGTGCTCGCCAGGATGGGCATCAGGACAGTTGCCGACGTGGCAGCGACGCCGGTCTCCTCCCTGAAGAAGATGCTGGGTGCCACGGGGGAGCATGTCCACCAGCTTTCCTGGGGAATTGACCATCGGCCCGTCACCCCGGTCCGGCTGGAGAAGAGCATTGGCGCGGAAGAAACGTTTGCCGTTGACACCGCCGACGACGCACTGCTCCACCGGGAACTGCTGCGCCTGTCCCACCGCACGGCCGCGCGACTGAGGAGTTCAGGGATGGTGGCGCGGACCATCGCCCTGAAGCTCCGGTTCGCCGACTTCTCCACCATCACGCGCAGCCGGACGGTCCAGACGCCCGTGGACAGCGCCCAGCTGATCTACGCGGTTGCCCTGCAGCTGCTTGAGTCGGTGGGGGACAGGGCCATGACCGTCCGCCTGGTGGGGGTGCGCGCCGAGCAGCTCGAGGACGCGGCCCGGACGTCGCTTCAGCTCAGCATCGACCGCCGGGACGACAACTGGCGGGCGGCTGAGCAGGCGCTCGACGAAGTGGCCCGCAAATTCGGCGCCAAGTCCGTCCTTCCCGCCCGCCTGATGGAGCCTGGAAACACCCGCGAATAGCGGCTGCAATAAGGCCCGGCCGGGCCGCCGCCAAAGTGTTTCCCGTCTTTCAGAACAGCCCTCAACAAACTATCCTTAGATATACATAGTTTTCGAGTGACTGGACTTACTGCCGGACCCTCTTGGACATGCTCCCGCTCCTGCGACGGCATGCCGGGTTACCGATCTCCGCCTTGGCAGGCGGAGCGGGAACCTCTTAGGCATAACAGCCGTTAAGGGTGCAGAAGTAGTGGCTGGGATCAGCCCGGACGTTGGCCTACAAAAGGAGGTCGTGATGCCGCTGTCGGAGCACGAACAGAAGCTGCTTGAGCAGCTGGAGAAGCAGCTTCACGAGGACGACCCGAAGTTCGCGAATTCCATGGGTTCAGACCCGGGGCGTTCATGGTCCACGAGGCACGTGGTGATTGGCGTCCTCTGCGCCCTGGCTGGCGTCTTCCTGTTACTCGTGGGTGTCACTCTCCAAAATATCTTCGTCGGAGTCCTTGGCTTTGTGGTGATGGGCGGTGGCGTCTATTTCGCCACCATGCGCAGCAGTTCGGCCGGGACAAAGCCGGGCTCCAAGGCCAGCGGCCGAAAGCCGGGCAAGTCCAGGAGTTCCTTTATGAGCAGCCTTGAGGAACGGTGGGACGAAAGGCGCAGGGGGGAACCCTAAACGCCTCCCGCCGAATTACTCCCGGCACCTCCACTTCGCTCCCCGTCGAAGGGGCAATGCGAAAAGACCCGCCATATGGCGGGTCTTTTCGCATTTAATCGGCGGGCCGCATTGAAAAGGCCGGCGCACGGACAATACTGCGGCGCCACCAGCGGTTTCACCGGCAGCTGGATGCCGCGCCCGGGGAGGAGGTGGCACCCCTGCATGGAAAAGTCCTCCACTTTCCACCACCGCCATGAATCCTTGCAATTTCGCCGTTCTTTTCCCATAACTAGGCCGCTCACCAGCCGGGTTTGCGTTGACTGTGGGGGAAAGTGGAGTAATGTGGAGGACATAAGAGGGTGGTTGCAACATAGGGGATGTGCAGTTCCTGACAGCGGACAGGCGGTGGGCCAGTGTTTCTGGGCACTCACTCGCCACGTCTGGATGAAAAGGGGCGGATCATTCTCCCCGCGAAGTTCCGGGAGGAACTTGCCAGCGGGCTGGTGCTCACGAGGGGCCAGGAGCGTTGCATCTACGTCTTCAGTGAGAAGGAATTTGCGCGGGTCCACGAGCAAATGCGGGAGGCGCCAATCTCCTCAAAGCAGGCACGTGACTATATCCGCGTCTTTCTCTCTGGAGCCTCTGACGAGGTACCTGACAAGCAGGGGCGCGTTACCATTCCACCCGCGCTCCGGGAGTACGCAGGCCTCGGCAGGGAACTGGCCGTGATAGGCGCCGGATCCCGGGCCGAGATCTGGGATGCCCAGGCCTGGAACGAGTACCTCGCGGAGAAGGAAACAGCCTTCTCCGAAACTGATGACCCCATTCCGGGCATTCTCTGACCGGAACGGGACAGCAGGCAGCTTCTTGGATGAGATCTCCAGCCGCCCATCGGCTGGCCATCCTGGCTCACTTCCCCGGAGCCAGGCTGGCGGACGATAGGCGCGGATGGGGATCTGGTCCCAGAAGCACCCCAAGGCGACACCGACGGCGAGAAAGGACGAGGCATGAACGAACACCCGAAGCCAACGTCCGAACGCCATGTGCCGGTCCTTCGGGATCGGTGCATCAATTTGTTGGCACCTGGATTCGAGGCGGCCAGGCTCCGCGGCGAAACGCCGGTGGTAGTGGACGCGACCCTGGGCATGGGCGGCCACTCCGAGGCCATGCTGCAGCGCTTTCCGGATCTGCACCTGATCGGCATAGACCGGGATGAGGAAGCCCTCGCCCTCGCCGGCGAGAGGCTGGCACCGTTCGCGGCCCGCACGGACCTGGTACATGCCGTCTACGACGAGATACGGGATGTCCTGGCGGACCTGGGCGTTTCCGAGGTCCACGGCATCCTGATGGACCTTGGTGTGTCTTCCCTTCAACTGGACGAACGCGAACGCGGTTTCGCCTACTCCTTCGACGCCCCGCTGGACATGAGGATGGACACCAGCCGCGGCCAGACTGCCGCGGACGTGGTGAACAACTACAGCGAAGAGGAACTCGTCAGGATCATCCGGAAGTGGGGCGAGGAGAAGTTCGCCGGGCGGATCGCCAACAGGATTGTCGCCGCCCGTGCCACCAAGCCGTTCACCACAACCGGTGAGCTCGTGGAGCAGATCCGGGCGGTGGTTCCGGCAGCGGCCGCCAAGTCCGGTGGGCACCCTGCCAAGCGCACTTTCCAGGCGCTGCGGATCGAGGTCAACGAAGAACTCGACGTCCTTGAGCGTGCCGTGCCGGCCGCCGTGGACTCCTTGGCGCTGGGCGGACGCATTGTGGTCATGTCCTACCACTCCCTTGAGGACAAGATCGTCAAGGGCGTCCTGCAGGCCCGTTCCAAATCCTCGGCCCCGCTCGGCTTCCCGGTTGAGCTGGAAGAGCACAAGGCCGAGCTGAAGACCCTGACCAAAGGCACTGAGGTGCCCACCGCCGTCGAAATCGCCGAAAACCCGCGCGCCGCATCAGCAAGGCTGCGCGCGGCGGAACGAATCAGAGCCAGGAGAGCTGCATGAGCACCGCTGCCGTCAAGAACTTTCCCGCCGCAACCGGCAGTTCGGCGGCCAGCAGGGCCCTTCCGGCACAGGCTCCCGGAGACGGCCGGAAGGGCCGGACGCCGCTGTCCGTGGTCCGCACCGTACCCCGCAAGCGCCGCGCACCTTTCGTAGTCCTGTGCTTCGCCATGCTCGCCGTGGCGTTGGTGGCCGTGCTGGTGTTGAACATCTCGGTGTCCACGGCGCAGTACCAGTTGGTGGAGCTGCGGGCCAGGCAAAGCACACTGACCAAGCAGAACCAGGACCTCACCCAGCAGGTGCAAAACTTCGAGGCGCCCCAGAACCTGGCCGCCAAAGCGTCGGAGCTCGGCATGGTCGCCTCCACCATCAAGGGCCAGATCGACCTGTCCACCCTGTCCGTCACGGGCAAGGCGACACCGGCAGTTAAGGGCAGCTCCGGAGGGGCCATCATTCCAGCACCCGCCGTGCCCGGCCAGCTGATTGTGGTTCCGCCGGCAACCAAGGGCGAACCGCTGGCCAGCCGCAAACCCACAGAAGCGGCAGCCCCAGCTGCCCAGGGTGCCGCAGCAGCCGAAGCTGCGGGATCCAGGGCGGCGACTCCAGAGGCGCCCGCTCCCGCAGGTCCGCCTGCCGGCGTTCCCGCACCGGCAGCCGCAGCAGCTGCCGCGGTGGAGCTCCACGGCGGATCCGTTCCCGCACCCGAGCAGAAGGTGCCCGGGCAGTAACACACGGCAGGTCTGACAGGCAGCAGGATCGAGCAGCAAGGGAATTCACGGTGGCGCAGAGGTCCGGCAAGGCAGTCAACAGCAAGGTGCCCAACGCCACCAGGCGCCTGCGCCTGGGGCTCGGCATCATGCTGACGCTCCTGCTGGTGGTGGGCGGCAAGCTCTTCCTTGTCCAGGGACTCGATGTAGGGGGCATGGCGGAAGCCGCCCTCAACAGCCGGATGAAGCAAACCGTCCTGCCGGCCGAACGGGGCAGCATCCTGGACTCCCGGGGCACGGTGTTGGCCAACAGCGTGATCCGCTACAACGTGGTGGTGGACCAGAGGGTCAACACAAAAACCGAGAACTTCAAGCGCCTGGACGACGCCAAGGAGAAGCTGGTTGACGTCAGCCGGGAACAAGGGCTGACGGAACTGGCTGCTGCCCTCGGCATGGAGAAGGACGCCATCCGCGAGGCCGTGACCGGCCAGCAGCCGTATTACATCGTGGCCAAGGACGTAAAGCCTGACGTCGAGGACCGCATCTCGCAGCTGCAGATTCCCGGCATCGTCACGGAAGGCGTCAGCAAGCGCGTCTATCCCAACGGCTCTGTTGCCGGCGGCATCATCGGCTTCCTCCAGGACGGCACCACCGGCCAGGCCGGCATCGAACAGACCCAGGACGAAGTCCTGAAGGGCTCGGACGGCAAACGGCTGTTCGAGATCGGGGCCGACGGCCTGCGCATCCCTGTGGGGGTGGACGAACTGACGCCGCCGCAGGACGGCAAGGACGTCAAGCTCACCCTCAACTCGGACCTCCAGTATTTCGCCCAGCAGGCGATCCAAAGCCAGTCGGACAAACTGGGCGCCGAGTGGGGCGTCATCATCGTGATGGACGTCAAGACGGGCAACCTGGTTGCCATGGCCGACACGAATTCGCCGGACCCGAATGACCCGGGCAGGGTGGCCGCCAAGGACCGCGGCGTCCGTGCCGTGACGGCGGCCTATGAGCCCGGTTCCGTGGAGAAGATGATGACGGCGGCCGCCCTCATCGAGGAAGGCAAAGCCAAGCCCCTCGATACCTTCACCCTTGGACCCACCTACACGGTGGACGGACAGACCTTCAGTGACTCTTTTGCCCATGGAACCGAGGAGCGGACCCTGGCCGGCATCCTGGGCTATTCGATGAACACCGGCACCGTCATGGCCGGGCAGCGCCTGAGCAAGGAACAGCGCTATGACTGGCTGAAGAAGTTCGGAGTGGGCGAGGCCCCGGATATCGGACTGCCTGCCACGGCCTCGGGCATCCTGACGCCTTGGGAACAGTGGGACGGCCGGCAGGAATACACAGTCCTGTTCGGGCAGGGCGTCTCGCAGTCCACGCTGCAGACCGTACGTGCGTTCCAGTCCATCGCAAACAACGGGGTGATGCTCCAGCCGCGCCTGATCGACTCCTACGTGTCCGCTGACGGAACAGAGGAGAAGGTTCCGGCCGCGGAACCGCGGCGGGTCGTCTCCGAGGACACCGCCCAGCAGGTCCAGGACATCCTCGAAAGCGCAGTCACCGAGGGGCAGATCAAGGACGCGGGCATCGACGGCTACCGGGTGGGAGCCAAGACGGGCACCTCCGAGTCTCCGTGCGACGACGGCAAGTCAGGGTTCTGCGGCTACACGGCCTCCATGGTGGGCATGGCACCCATGGATGATCCGCGGTTTATTGTGGAGGTGGTACTCCAGCGGCCCAAGGGAAGCATCTACGGGATTACCAACGGGCCGGTCTTCCGGTCGGTCATGAGCCAGGCACTGCGGACCTACAACGTCCAGCCATCAACTGGTGAACCGGCCAGACTGCCCCAGTTCGCCAAGTAACACCCCGGCAGCATCCGGAGCAGCCGCCGCTGCTACGGTTCATCCATGCCGGGCACGGTCCACTAGCACCATCGGAGATCCCTTGTCAGAGTTCAATCCGTCCCACCACAGTGCAACCCCGCAGGGACCTGCACAGGACGAACAAGCCCCGCAGGGACCTGCGCCGGTGGTATCGGGCCAGCCCCGTTTCCGGCCGTCCGTTGTTGATGCCGTCCGGCTGGACAGCATCGGCGAGGCGGTCGGCGTCACAGTTCCGGGAACCTCCGCCGGTGTGGCGGTGACCGGCATTTCGTTGAACTCCCGGACGGTGGAACGGGGTGACCTGTACGTCGCCCTTCCGGGCGCAACCCGCCACGGGGCCGACTTCGCTGCCCAGGCCATTGCGGCTGGAGCCGCGGCCATTGTGACGGACGACGCCGGTGCCCGCCTCCTTGCCCTGTCCTCCGACACGTCGGTTCCGGTGCTGGTGGTTGATGCTCCGCGGAACGCGGTGGGCCCGTTGTCCGCCATGATCTACCGCCGCAGCCGGGAGGGGGCGCCGCTGCAGCTGTTCGGCGTGACGGGCACGAACGGCAAAACCACCACCACCTACTTCATCACCTCGCTGCTGAGGTCCCTCGGCAAAAAGTCCGGCCTGATCGGCACCATCGAGATCCTCGCCGGCGGCCCACCGGTTCCGAGCGTCCTGACCACGCCGGAGTCCCCGGACGTCCACGGTCTGCTGGCGCTGATGCAGGAGAACGGGCTTGCTGCGGCTGCAATGGAAGTTTCCTCGCACGCCATCTCCTACCAGCGGGTGGACGGGGTGCAGTTCGATGTAGCCGGATTTACGAACCTCACCCAGGACCATCTTGACCTGCACCACACCATGGAGGACTACTTCGCCACGAAGGCCGAGCTCTTCACGCCCGCCCGTGCGCGGACAGCAGTGGTAACGGTCGACGACGAATGGGGGCGCCGCCTCGCAGGCCGCACCGGGGTGCCTGTCACCACACTCAGCACGGTGCCCGGGAACAGTGCCGACTGGACCGTCACTGGGACAAGGCCGCGCGGGCTTGGCACGGAGTTCACCCTCACCGGGCCCGGCCAAACCATCCTGAACGTCCACACGGGACTTCCCGGCAGCTTCAACGTGGCCAACGCAGCACTCGCCGTGGTGATGGTTATTGCCGGCGGAGTTGACGCCGCGACGCTGCAGGTTGCGCTGGATCAGGGCGACCCCTTCACCGTGGCGGTACCGGGGCGCATGCAGCTGGTCTCCGAGCAGCCCGCCGCCGTGGTGGACTTTGCGCACAACACGGACGCACTGGCCAGGGCGCTGGAAGCCGTCCGGTCCCCGGAACAGGGTTCCCGGCTGATCGTGGTGTTCGGTGCCACGGGCCAGCGCGACCAGGGCAAACGCCCCGCAATGGGCGCGATCGCCGCCCGGCTCGCAGACACCGTGATCGTCACCGACGACGACCCCCACGACGAGGACGCGGCAGCCATCCGCGCCGACGTCCTCGCGGGGGCCCTGGAAGCCCAGGCCAGCGAGTCCCTGCCCTGCCAGGTGCTGGAGGTTTTTCCCCGTGACCAGGCCATCCAGCGCGCCGTGGAACTCGCACGGCCCCAGGACACCATCCTGGTTGCCGGCCGCGGCCACGAGGTCTGGCAGGAGGTCAAAGGCGTCAACCTCGCACTGGATGACAGGGTGGAGCTGCGCAGCGCCTTGACAGCCAGGGGATTCAACGTTCTCCAAGACGACCGGATAGAGTCCTAGACCGAGATGATTGCATTTACTGCGGCGGAAATCGCCGACATCACTAAAGGGCGCCTGGACGCCGAGCCCGGGATCACGCCTCTTTCGGTGGTCACCGATTCCCGCGAAGCCACGCCGGGGTCCCTGTACGTCGCAAAACCCGGCGAGTACGCGGACGGGCACGACTTCGTCGAAGCCGCCTTCACCGCGGGCGCAACCCTGGCACTCGTGGAGCGCGCAGTAGCAGCCCCGGACGGTACTCCGTACCCCGCCGTGGTGGTTCCCGACGCCGTGCTCGCGATGGGGGCGCTGGCCGCGGAAGTTGTCCGCAGGATCCGCGCCGCCCGCGCGGAAGCCAACGACGACCTGACAGTTATCGGCATCACCGGTTCGGCCGGAAAGACCACCACCAAGGACCTCCTCGCCGGCATACTTTCCCGGCAGGGTGCCACAGTGGCGCCGCGGGGGTCCTACAACGGTGAAATCGGGGTGCCGCTCACGGTCTTCACCGCCGGAGCTGATACCCGCTACCTCGTGATCGAGATGGGTGCCACCGGCATCGGCCACATTGAGTACCTGGCCGAGATGGTCAAACCGGACATCGGCGTGGTGCTCGGCGTGGGGACAGCGCACGCCGGCGAATTCGGGGGAGTTGAGAACATCGCCCGTGCCAAGGGCGAACTCGTGGAAGGCCTGGCAGCCTCCGGGACCGCCATCATCAACCTCGACGACGAGAGGGTTGCGGAGATGCGCGCCCGCACCTCAGCGGCCGTCGTCGGATTCTCTGCCGAAGGCCGGCCCGACGCCGCCGTGCAGGCGCTCCACGCGGACACCAACGCGGAGGGCCACCCGGAATTCGACCTCCTCCTTCCCGGTGGGGACACGACCTACCACGTCAGCAGCCGGCTGATCGGCGCCCACCATGTCAGCAACCTGCTTGCCGCTGCGGCAGCTGCCTGGGCAGCAGGGGTTGCGGGCCCGGACATTGCCGACGCCCTGGGCAACCAGGCGGCAACCAGCCGCTGGCGCATGGAGCGCACCGAGCGGGAGGACGGCGTCACCGTCATCAACGACGCCTACAACGCCAACCCCGAGTCGATGCGCGCGGCCCTGCGGACACTGGCCGACCTCGGCCGCGGCAGGCGCACCTGGGCGGTCCTGGGCGCCATGCTCGAACTCGGCGAGGATTCGATCCGGGAGCATACAGCCGTAGGCACCCAAGTAGTGCGCCTCAACATTTCCCGGCTGGTGGTAGTGGGCCGGGAAGCCCGGGCCCTTTACGTATCTGCCGTCCAGGAAGGCTCCTGGGGAGACGAATGCGTCTTCGCCGAGACCGCCGACGACGCCTACGAGCTGCTGCAAGCGGAACTCGAACCCGGCGACCTGGTGCTGTTCAAGTCCTCCAACAGCGTGGGGCTTCGCCATTTGGGCGATCGGATAGCATTACCCCCACAAACCCCGCAGCCCGCCGACGAAAGGAGCACACTGCTGTGATTGCACTTTTGATCGGCGCCGGGCTGGCCCTCCTCTGCTCCCTGGTGGGCACGCCGCTGTTCATCCGGCTCCTGGTCCGCCGCGGCTACGGCCAGTTCATCCGCGACGACGGCCCGACGTCCCACCACACCAAACGCGGAACACCCACCATGGGCGGAACCGTGGTGGTGGCAGCGGTCCTGCTGAGTTACGGGCTGACGCACCTCATCATGCTCATGGTGAATCCGGATTCCCCAGGCCCTTCCGCCTCCGCCCTGATCCTGCTGTTCCTCATGGTCGGAATGGGGCTGGTCGGATTCCTGGATGACTTCATCAAAATCTCGCGGCAGCGCAGCCTGGGGCTCAATGCCAAAGCGAAGCTCATCCTGCAGGCAGCAGTGGGCGTCATTTTCGCCGTGCTTGCCCTCAACTTCCCCGATGAGGACGGCCTCGCGCCGGCCTCCACCAAGATTTCCCTGGTCCGGGACCTGCCCTGGCTGGACCTCGCCTTCGGCGGAACCGTGCTGGGCGCCATCCTCTTCGTCATCTGGTCCAACCTGATCGTCACCGCGGCAACCAACGGGGTGAACCTGACGGACGGCCTTGACGGTCTGGCTGCCGGGGCCTCGGTCATGGTTTTCGGCGCGTATACCCTCATGGGCATCTGGCAAAGCAACCAGGCCTGCGGGTCACCCCGGGAGGCCGGCAGCGGGTGCTACACGGTCCGGGACCCGCTGGATTTGGCCCTGCTGGCCGCCATCATGAGCGCCGCCCTGGTCGGATTCCTGTGGTGGAACACCTCGCCAGCCAAGATTTTCATGGGCGATACCGGCTCCCTCGCCATCGGCGGCGCAATCGCAGGTTTCGCCATCCTCTCCAGGACCGAACTGCTACTGGGAATCATCGGCGGGCTGTTCGTCCTGATCACCCTTTCGGTAATCATCCAGGTGGGTTACTTCAAGGCCACCGGCGGTAAACGCGTCTTCAAGATGGCACCGCTGCAGCACCACTTTGAACTGAAGGGGTGGGCTGAGGTGACGGTGGTGGTCCGGTTCTGGATCCTCGGTGGACTTTTCGTCGCCGTGGGCCTGGGAATTTTCTACGCTGAATGGGTTGTGCTGCTGTGACCGTTTCCCCCCGCCTCCAGGAGCTCGTGAGCTGGGATTCCGACTGGGCCGGGCTGCGGGTCGCAGTCACCGGCATTGGGGTCTCCGGGTTCGCCGCCGCTGACACGCTGATTGAACTCGGTGCCCGCGTGGTGGTGGTTGACGCCGCCACCAGCGACACTGCGAAAGCCCACGCCGATACCCTGAAGATCGTTGGCGCCGCCGACGTCCTGCTCGGGGATGACGCAGTGGCCCACCTGCCCAAGATCGACGGCAAGCTTCCGGAGCTGATCGTGACATCGCCTGGCTGGCGGCCCGACCAGGCCCTGCTCGCCGCCGCTGCACGTGCGCACATCCCGGTGTGGGGCGACGTCGAACTCGCCTGGCGGGTGCGCATGCGGGAAGGCCGCAAGACGGCGGACTGGCTGGCGATCACCGGCACCAACGGCAAGACCACCACGGTGGGCCTCACCGAATCCATGCTGCGCGCCGCCGGACTGAAGGCCATCGCCGTGGGCAACGTGGGTACCCCGATCCTGGATGCCCTCAGGGACCCGGTGGAGTACGACGTTTTCGCCGTGGAACTCTCCAGTTTCCAGCTGCACTGGTCCGAGTCGATCTCACCCGTGGCCAGCGTGTGCCTCAACGTCGCCGAGGACCACGTTGACTGGCATGGCTCCTACGACTCCTACCTTGCGGACAAGGCCAAGGTCTACGAACGCACCCAAAAGGCCTGCCTCTACAACGCCGAGCAGATCGAAACAGAACGCATGGTGGAAAACGCCGATGTGGTGGAGGGTTGCCGGGCGGTGGGCTTCACCACCCTTACCCCCGCCATCAGCATGCTCGGCGTGGTGGAAGGCCTGTTGGTGGACCGCGCGTTCATCGAAGAGCGGAGGGACAGCGCCGCGGAGCTCGCTTCGATGGCCGACCTTGGCGCCATTGCGCCGCGGCACATGGTGGCCAACGCCCTGGCGGCGGCAGGCCTGGTCCGCGCGTACGGCGTGGAGCCCAAAGCCGTGCGGCAGGGGATCCAGGACTATGTTCCCGGGGACCACCGCATCCAGCCGGTCGCCCGCCACAACGGAGTCCTGTGGATCAACGATTCCAAGGCCACCAACCCGCATGCGGCAGCCGCGTCACTCGCCGCATTCAACAACGTCATCTGGATCGCGGGAGGCCTCTCCAAGGGCGTGACCTACGACGACCTTGTGCGGGAGCACGCGCACCGGCTCAAGGCGGTGGTCCTGATCGGGACAGATACGTCCGCACTGGCCGGCGCCCTCGCGCGACACGCGCCCGATGTCCCGGTGATCCAGCCGGCGGCGGGTGACACTGAACAGGTGCAGACTGCTGCAACAGACGGCATCCAGGCCGGTTCCCCCGCAGCCGGGAAGCCGGTGATGGCCCGGGCGGTTGCGTCAGCAGCCCAGCTGGCCGGCTCCGGCGATACTGTGCTGATGGCCCCGGCAGCTGCTTCCATGGATCAGTTCTCTTCCTACGCTCACCGTGGTGACACTTTCATCGAAGCTGTCCGCGAGCTGGTGGAAGGGCAGGCCCAGACCGGCGAGGAGTAACAATGGTCAGCACGCCAACACGACCGCCGGCCCAGCAGCAGGCCGGCAAGCCACGTCCCGGTTCCTCGGCATCACCGGCCACCCGGCCTGCGACAGCCGTTACCCGCCTCCGTGCCGGCTACCGGAAGTTCTGGTCGGCCCTGGAAGGAACCGGCACCTCCAGGAACGGCTCCACCTACTACCTCATCCTGGGGTCCACCCTGGCGCTGACGGCGATCGGCATCATGATGGTGCTCTCCGCCTCCAGTGTCGAATCGATCGCCGCCGGGAAGTCCCCGTACGGGGACGCGCTGAAGCAGGGCATGTTCGCCGGGATCGGCATCTTCACCATGTTCGTCCTTTCCCGGGTGAACGTCGTATGGCTCAGGCGGCTGGCGTGGCCGGCGATCATCGCGGCCCTGGCCCTCCTGGGACTCGTGCAGCTTGTGGGCACGGAGGTCAACGGCAACAAGAACTGGATCGACCTCGGCGGCATCACCTTCCAGCCGTCCGAAGCGTCCAAGCTGGCCCTCGCGCTGTGGATGGCCACCGTCCTTGCCAGGAAGGGCAAGCTCCTCAGCCGCTGGCAGCATGTGGCCGTCCCCGCCGTCCCGATGGCCATCATCATCGTTGTGCTGGTCCTGGTGGGCAACGACCTCGGAACGGCCATGATCATCATGATGATTACCGCTGCCGCCCTCTTCTTCGCCGGGGCGCCCCTGTATCTCTTCGGCATCGCGGGCCTGGTGGCAGCCGCCGGAACAGCTGTCATGGCCGTGACCAGTTCAAACCGCATGTGCCGCATCACCTCCTGGTGGACCGGCGAGTCCTGCGCCGACGGCATCGACGCCAACTACCAGGCCACCAACGGGCTTTACGGGCTCGCCTCGGGAGGCTGGTTCGGCGTAGGGCTGGGGCAAAGCCGGCAGAAGTACAGCTGGATCCCCGAAGCCCACAACGACTTCATTTTTGCCATCATCGGCGAGGAGCTCGGACTGGTGGGGACCGTCGTCGTCCTCATCCTGTTCGCCATCCTGGGCGCGGCGATCTACCGCGTGGTGGTGGCGCAGGCGGACATGTTCCACCGGGTGCTGGCCGGCACCATCATGGTGTGGCTGCTGGGGCAGGCTACGGTCAACATGTCCGTGGTGACTGGCCTGATGCCCGTGATCGGCGTGCCCCTGCCGTTCATTTCCTACGGCGGATCCGCCCTGCTGATGTCGCTCTGCGCCATCGGGGTGGTGCTCTCCCTGGCCAGGGAGCAGATGGCCCCGTCCATCCGTCCCAAGCGGATGCTCAAGTTCAAGGCCAAGCCGGCGCGGAAAGACGCGGCCCGGAAGAAGACTGCAAGAAAGCGTGCCTAGCCCTCCATGACCTCCAAGACCCCATCCATCGTCCTGGCAGGCGGCGGCACCGCCGGGCACATCAGCCCGCTGCTCGCCATTGCCGCTGCCCTGCGGAGCGCATCACCCGATGCCGCCATCCTAGCCGTCGGCACGCCGTCCGGGATGGAAACCAGGCTTGTCCCCGCGGCAGGGGTTGAGCTGGCCACCATCGACAGGGTTCCGTTCCCGCGGAAGCCTTCGGCTGACCTCGTGCGGCTTCCCGCGCGCCTTGCCGGTGCCGTACGCCAGGCCGGAGCCATCCTGGACAAAGCTGCCGCGGACGTCCTGGTGGGGGTGGGCGGCTACGTGTGCACGCCCATGTACCTGGCTGCCCGCAAACGCCGCATCCCCATTGTCATCCACGAGGCAAATGCCCGCCCGGGCCTCGCAAACCGGGTGGGCGCCATGATGACCCACAGGGTCGCCGTCGCCTTCGCCAACACCCCTCTCCGGCATGCAGTCCACGTGGGCATGCCGATGCGTACCGAGATTTCGGGGCTGGACAGGGCTGCCTCCCGCAGCGCCGCCCGGCAGGCACTCGGCCTTGACCCTGCACGGCCGGCGCTGATCGTCACCGGGGGATCCTCCGGAGCGCAGAGCATCAACAGGACCATCGCCGCCGCCGTGGAGCGCCTGGCCGGCGCAGGCATCCAGACCCTGCACATCACCGGGCGCGGCAAGACCGTCCTGGACGGTGCCGGAAAGCCGCTTGCCGCTGACGGCTACCGTCAGGTGGAATACGTCGACGGCATGGAACTTGCGTACGCTGCGGCTGACGTCCTCCTGGCACGTTCCGGTGCGGCCACCGTCTGCGAAGTTGCTGCTGTGGGGGTACCCGCGGTCCTGGTGCCCCTGCCCATCGGCAACGGCGAGCAGGCACTGAACGCTGCCGGACTGGTTGCTGCCGGCGGCGCGCTCCTGGTCAATGACCGCGACTTCACCGCCGAGTGGGTGGACAAAGAACTGGTTCCGCTCGTGACGGACCAGGCACGGCTCGCCGCCATGGCAGCCAGTTCCTACCGGCTTGGCATCCGAAACGCCGATCAGCGGATGGCTGATCTCATCCTGGAAGCGGTGAAAGCATGAACCACGCAGCGATCCCCAGCCTCGAATCGCTGGGCAGGGTCCACTTCGTGGGCATCGGAGGCGTCGGCATGTCAGCCGTGGCCAGGATCATGGTGGCCCGCGGCGTACCGGTCAGCGGCTCCGACGCCAAGGACTTGCCCGTGATGGCGGACCTCGCAGCGGCCGGTGC
The DNA here is from genome assembly GCF_020809045.1 of Pseudarthrobacter sp. L1SW. Classification (NCBI taxonomy): domain Bacteria; kingdom Bacillati; phylum Actinomycetota; class Actinomycetes; order Micrococcales; family Micrococcaceae; genus Pseudarthrobacter; species Pseudarthrobacter sp. L1SW. Next base: position 1,644,142 of record NZ_CP078079.1, read on the forward strand.
GCGCATCGCCGTCGGGTATGCCGCCGCGAACCTGGGCGACGCCCAGACGGTCGTGGCAGGCTCCGCCATCCGCGCGGACAACCCCGAGATCCTTGCTGCCAAGGCGGCCGGCCTGCCGGTCCTCCACCGGTCCGAGGCGCTGGCCGCCACCATGGGTGGTGACACGGTGGTGACCGTCGCGGGAACCCACGGAAAGTCCACCACCACCTCCATGGTCACCGTCCTGCTGCAGGGCGCGGGACTGGACCCCTCGTTCGCCATCGGCGCCAACGTTCCCTCGCTCGGCGTCAACGCTGCCCATGGAAGCTCCGGGATCTTTGTGGCGGAGGCCGACGAGTCCGATGGATCCTTCCTCAACTACCGGCCCCGGATCGCCGTGGTCACCAACGTGGAGCCGGACCACCTGGACCACTACGGTACGGCCGAGGCCGTGTACGAGTCCTTTGACCGGTTCACGGCGCTGCTGCCCGCGGACGGGGTGCTCGTTGCCTGCGCGGACGACGCCGGCGCGCTGGCCCTTGCCGAAAGGACCCGTCAGCGGGGCACCGCCCGCGTGGTGCTCTACGGAACCGCGGAGGGTGCGGACCTCGTGCTGCACGACGGCGGTCCGGGCAGTACGGCCGTGTCCACACCGTCAGGCCGCTACCCGCTTGCCCTGCAGGTGCCCGGGCGGCACAACGCGCTGAACGCGGCGGCCGCCTTCGCCGTCGCCCTTGAACTGGGAGTTGACCCCGGCGTTGCGGCCGGCGCCCTTGCGCACTTTTCCGGTGCCTCCCGGCGTTTTGAGTTCAAAGGCGAGGGAAGGGGAGTGCGCGTGTTCGACGACTACGCCCACCACCCGACCGAAGTGCGCGCTGCCCTCGCCGCGGCCCGCTCCGTTGCGGGGGACCACAAGGTGCATGTCCTTTTCCAGCCGCACCTGTTTTCCCGCACCCGCGAATTCGCACAGGAGTTCGCTGATGCCCTCAACCTTGCCGACACCGCCCTGGTGCTGGACATCTATCCCGCCCGCGAAGATCCCATCCCGGGCGTGACCAGCCAACTCATAGCCGACCACCTGGACCAGGGCGGCCGGCTGGTGGCGGCCGCGGATGCCGTGGCAGTCCTGGCTTCCGCCGCGGCCGACGGGGACATTGTGGTGACCGCCGGCGCCGGTGATGTCACAGCCTATGGGCCGCAGATCGTCGAGGCGCTGCGTGGCTAGCACCCGCCGGCCCACCTACACGTCCACCGGCCGGGCCGGTGGAGGAGGCGGCGACGACGTCATTTCCGCATCCCGGAGTGTCCCGGAGCCCGCTCCAGACAAACCGCACAAGCCGAAGAAGCCCCGGCAGCCTGCCAAGGCCGGCGTTCCGGGCTTCGGCCGCGGCAAGGGCAAGGGGAACAAAGCGGAACCCCCGGCGGCGTCCGGCACGGCCGGGGCGAACGTGGTGGCTTTCCCCGAGCCGAAAGGAAAGCGGCGGAAGCGGAATATCCTGACCGCGGCCGGCATCCTCCTGGCCGTCGTGGCGGGGCTGCTGGCGGCGGCCATTTTTTCGCCGGTCCTGGCCGTCCAGACCATTTCGGTATCCGGGACGCACCTGCTGACCCCTGCCCAGGTGCAGGCCGCGCTTGAGCCGCTGCAGGGCAAGCCGTTGCCCCAGGTCACCGACGAAGAGGTGGCCCGGCTGCTCGAACCCCTGGTCCAGGTCAAGTCCGTGTCCGCGCAGGCGAGGCCCCCGTCTGGCCTCGCCGTGGCAGTGCGGGAAAGGGTTCCGGTAGCCCTGGTCAAGCAGGGGGAGCAATACCAGCTGGTGGACGTCGACGGCGTGCAGCTGGCAGCCACGGCCGATCCTGCGTCGGTGTCGCTCCCGGTGATCGACGGCGGCGCGGGCACCATCGGCCAGGATCTCTTCCGCGCCACGGCCGCAGTCCTGGGCGCCCTGCCGGCGGACGTGCTCGCCAAGCTCTCCAACGCCTCCGCCCAGTCGGTGGACGCGGTGGAACTCAAGCTCGTGGACGGCCAGACCATCATCTGGGGCAACGCCGGCGAAAAGGAACTCAAGGCCAAGGTCCTGGCCGCACTCCTGAAAGTTCCGGCCGACCCCAAGAACCCCGTCAGGGTCTACGACGTGAGCGTGCCCCGGCACCCGGTGACCCGCTGAGCGCTTTCTTTCCCGGTATTAATCCGACACGCGGAGCCGGTTATTGAATGTGGCAACCAGAGGAAATACCGTCACAGACATGAGTTACTTGACATAACTATAACCTTCAACTCGAAGGTTAAGGTTGCAGGCTTCAAGCTCTCCATCAGTTTTCGCAATAAGACACGAACAAGGGACACGTAACGTGGCAGCTCCGCAGAATTACTTGGCCGTCATCAAAGTCGTCGGCATCGGCGGCGGTGGCGTGAACGCAGTCAACCGCATGATCGAGGTCGGCCTCCGAGGTGTTGAATTCATCGCCATCAATACCGACGCCCAGGCCCTGCTCATGAGCGACGCGGATGTAAAGCTCGACGTCGGACGCGAGCTGACCCGCGGGCTCGGAGCAGGCGCCAACCCCGAGGTGGGCAAGCAGGCGGCCGAGGACCACGCGGATGAGATCGAGGAAGTCCTCCGCGGCGCCGACATGGTGTTCGTGACTGCCGGCGAAGGCGGCGGCACCGGCACCGGCGGCGCCCCCGTCGTCGCACGCATTGCCCGTTCCCTGGGCGCGCTGACCATTGGCGTGGTCACCCGCCCCTTCACCTTCGAAGGCCGCCGTCGCGCCGGCTCCGCAGAAGCCGGCATCGACGCCCTGCGTGACGAGGTGGACACCCTGATCGTGATCCCCAACGACCGCCTCCTGTCCATAAGCGACCGCAACGTTTCGGTGCTCGATGCCTTCCGCTCTGCGGACCAGGTGCTGCTCTCCGGTGTCCAGGGCATCACGGACCTCATCACCACCCCGGGCCTGATCAACCTCGACTTCGCGGACGTGAAGTCCGTTATGCAGGGTGCGGGTTCCGCGCTCATGGGCATCGGCTCCGCGCGCGGCGAGGACCGTGCGGTGAAGGCTGCCGAACTGGCCATCGCGTCCCCGCTGCTGGAGGCCTCGATCGACGGCGCCCACGGTGTCCTGCTGTCCATCCAGGGCGGTTCGGACCTTGGCCTGTTCGAGATCAACGAGGCCGCCCGCCTGGTGCAGGAAGTCGCCCACCCGGAAGCCAACATCATCTTCGGTGCCGTCATCGACGATGCCCTGGGCGACGAAGCCCGCGTGACGGTCATTGCCGCAGGGTTCGACGACGTCAAGGCCACCTCGCCGTCCATGGACCAGTCGCAGCCCCAGGTGGCGCCCCAGCGGCCCGCCGCTCCGGCTGCGGCTCCCGCCCCGTCCCAGGCCCCGTCCGGCGGTAACCACCAGGCGCACGTCCAGCCTGTCCATGCAGGAGTAGGGGCAGCAGGCCTCAGTAACTGGGGGCAGCAGCGCCCGTCCGCCGTTCCCGCTGACTCCGGCTTCGACGTGGACCTTCCCTCCGTTGTGGAACCTGACCTGACCGGCAGCCACTCGGATGACCTGGATGTCCCCGACTTCCTGAAGTAGGCCGCGGCTTGTTCCATTGGCGCGCCGAGATCCTGCCCGGGGTCTCGGCGGCGTTCACTGACAGCGGCGCCGGCAACCTCGCACTGCACGTGGGCGACGACCCCCGGGCAGTGCTGCGGCGCCGTGAACAGCTTGAGGCCGCCGCGGGTATCGGGCCTGAGGGCCTGCGGTTCATGGACCAGGTTCATGGAACGGCCGTTGCCGTGATGGAGCGGGCAAGCGCGGCCCCACAGGCGGACGGCATGGTTTCGCGCGGGCTGCCGCTCGCCGTCATGGTGGCTGACTGCATTCCTGTCCTGCTCGCCGGTGAGTCTGCCGACGGTCCGGTCCTGGCTGCCGTGCATGCGGGCCGGCCGGGCGTAGCCAACGGCGTCATCCCTTCGGCGGTGGACAGCATGAGGTCCCTGGGCGCTTCGGCCATAAAGGCCTGGCTTGGGCCCTCCATCTGCGGCAACTGTTACGAAGTTCCGGCGGCGCTGCGGGACGAGGTGGCCGCCCTCGTGCCGGCGACGCTGTCCACTACGTCCTGGGGTACGCCTGCGCTGGACCTGCCGGCCGGTGCCCGGAGCCAGCTGGAGCGCGCGGGGGTTGACGTCGAATACGCCGGTCAATGCACGTTCGAGACGGATTCGCTGTACTCGTACCGCCGAGACAGGAACACGGGGCGTTTCGCAGGCCTGGTCTGGTGCCATGGGTGAGCCTTCCGCTGACGACGGCGAGGCCGGCCGCCGGGATCCGCTCGGCGAGGATCCACGTACCACAGAGCTGTCCGGACGGCTGGAGGCTGTCAGGGGCCGCATCAGGGCTGCCGCCGCCGCGGCCGGACGTGCAGACGAGCTCCCCGCGCTGATCGTGGTCACCAAGTTCCACCCCGCCGAGGATATCCGGCGGCTCGCGTCCCTGGGGGTCACCGACGTCGGGGAAAACCGCGACCAGGAGGCGGCCGCGAAGGCGGAGCTCCTGGCCGACTGCGGACTCACCTGGCACTTTGTTGGACAGCTGCAGACCAAGAAGGCCAAGTCCGTGGTGCGCTATGCCGCCGCCGTCCATTCCGTGGACCGGCCCCAGCTCGTGGAGGCCCTGGCCAAGGCGGTGCGGATCCAGCAGGACAGCACCGGCCGGGCGCCGCTGGACTGCTTCATCCAGGTCAGCCTGGAGGACGACGCCGGTGCCCACCGCGGTGGCGCCGCCCCGTCCGACATTCCACTGCTGGCCGACCGGATAGCAGCAGAGGAGGGCCTTCGCCTGGCAGGCGTGATGGCAGTGGCACCCCTGGGCGCGCCGCCCGGACCCGCCTTCGAGAAGCTGGCAGGGTTGTCGGCAATGCTGGTGGCACAGCATCCCGGTGCCAGCGCGATCTCCGCCGGCATGAGCCAGGACCTTGAAGCGGCCATATCCTTCGGGGCGACACACCTGCGAATCGGTTCCGATATTCTCGGATCGCGTCCCCCGGTGGGGTAGCGTCGGTCCTATTGGAAGTGATGGGCGGGGGACTCCAGTGCTGTCAAGTCATTGGGCGGCCCGCATAAGGGACACGATTAGGAGTCGACCATGGCCGGCGCTCTGCGCAAGACAATGATCTATCTTGGGCTCGCCGACGGCGATGAGCATTACGAGTCCGAGCACCAGTCAACACGTAAGGATGAGGACGAAACGATGGAAGCTGACCGCGAGGAGCGCCGTGCACCTGCACCCGTCCGCGAGGTCAGCCGCGAAACGTCCTACGCCCCCGAAGAGGAATACCGCGCCCCAGTGACTCCGATCAAACGAGCGGCCTCGAGCCGCGAAGAAACCAGCGGACTGCGCCAGATCACCACGATCCACCCCCGCTCCTACAACGATGCCAAGCTCATCGGCGAGAGCTTCCGGGACGGCATTCCGGTGATCATGAACGTTACGGACATGGGGGAGGCCGATGCCAAGCGCCTGGTGGACTTTTCCGCAGGCCTGGTTTTCGGACTCCGCGGGAGCATTGAGCGGGTCACCAACAAGGTCTTCCTGCTGTCGCCGTCGTACGTCGAAGTCATTGGCGATGACAAGAAAGCCAGCGAAACACAGGCAAGCTTCTTCAACCAAAGCTGAGCACCAGGTGGTGCGTGGATGCCAGACAGGGACACCTGTCTGGCATCTGTGCTGAAATAGACGGGACACATCGGCAGCGTGCCGCGGTGCGCACATGGACATGGAGATATGGATTAAGTCATGGGAATCGCTTTCGGACTTGTCTATCTCGCGTTGCTCCTGTTCTTTGTCGCACTGATCATCAGGCTGGTCTTTGACTGGGTCCAGATGTTTGCGCGGGAATGGCGTCCACGGGGCGTCGCCCTGGTGGTGGCCCACGCCGTGTATTCGATCACCGATCCGCCCCTGAAAGTGCTGCGCCGGCTGATCCCGCCCCTGCGATTGGGCGGCATCTCCCTGGACCTGGGTTTCCTGATCCTCTTCATTGCAGTCAGCATTGCGATGGGGATCACCAGGGGCCTTGCCTGATTTACCCGAAACAGACCTAGCAGCGCAGGGTGGACCCGTCCGGGAACAGCTACTGTGAAGCGAAGAAAACTCGTGTTTGACACCGCAGTGTTGAATTAGAGTAACCAGACCAAATTTAGGTACCGTAGTTTTGACGGCCGGAAGGCCTACTGACTAACTAGACCAGTGAGGTGACCAGATGGCTTTGACGCCAGAAGACGTTGTCAACAAGCGCTTTCAGCCGACCAAGTTCCGCGAGGGCTACGACCAGGACGAAGTTGATGACTTCCTGGACGAGATCGTTGTTGAGCTCCGCCGCCTGAACCAGGAGAACGACGAACTTCGCAAGAAGCTCGCCGAAGCCGGGTCCAGCGTTCCGGCCAGCTCGGCTGCTTCCCCCGTCGTGGAGAAGGTCCCCGCGCCCGTCAAGGCCGACAAGGATGAGGCACGCGAAAAGGCGGAAGCCGAAGCCAAGGCCGCGGAAGCCGCGAAGAAGAAGGACGTTCAGCCGTCCGCTCCTGCCGCCGCAGCCCCAGCAGCCTCCACCGCTGCCGCCGTCGCAACCCCTTCGGCTGAGTCCGCAGCTGGCCTGCTGGCCATGGCCCAGCAGATGCACGACCGCCACGTCGCCGATGGCCAGGCCCAGAAGGACAAGATCATCGCCGAGGCGCAGATCGAAGCCAGCAGCCTGGTCAACGATGCACAGGAGAAGTCCCGCAAGATCCTCGGTGCCCTTGAGCAGCAGCGCTCCGTCCTGGAACGCAAGGTTGAGCAGCTCCGCGGCTTCGAGCGCGACTACCGCTCACGCCTGAAGGCCTACATCGAAGGCCAGCTGCGCGACCTGGATGCCCGTGGTTCCGTGGCTACGCCGGAAGTCAGCGAAGCCAACTAATCCGTCAAGCACGTATTCTGAAAGCCGGTGGCTGAGGATTCCTCGGCCACCGGCTTTTGGCATTGACACCGGTTTTACGAACGAAAGCACCATGACTGACGAACTCGCTGCGGACTCCGCACGCCCTGTCCCACCTGCCCCGCGCCCAGGCCGCGCGGTGCTGCTGTCCGTCTTCGCAGGGTTTGCGCTTTTCGCCTACATCCTTGACCAGCTCACCAAGCTGTGGGTCACGTCCAGCATGGTGGAAGGCGAACGGATCCCCGTCTTGCCGCCACTGCTGCACTGGTACTTCATCCGGAACTCCGGCGCTGCGTTTTCCATCGGCGAAAACGTCACCTGGGTGTTCTCCATCATCATGGCCGCGGTGGCTGTGGCCATTCTGTTCCAGATCCGAAAACTGGGATCGCTCTGGTGGTCCCTGGCGCTGGGCCTGCTGCTGGGCGGCGCCCTGGGCAACCTTACCGACCGGCTGTTCCGGGAACCGTCCTTCGGCATGGGCCATGTGGTGGATTTCATCCAGCTTCCCAACTTCGCGATCTTCAACATCGCCGACTCGGCGGTTGTTTCCGCCGTGGCCATCATCTGCATCCTGACACTTCGGGGCATAGCACTGGACGGAAGCCGGCTGACCTCAGAACGCAAGGACACGTCCGGCGATGCCTGAAACGATGCCTGAGCGGATTGTCGTTGGTGATGAATATGGGGGAGCCCGGGCGGATGCCGGCCTTGCCGGCCTGCTTGGCATTTCGCGTTCCCTCGCCGCCTCGCTCCTTGCGGAGGGCCATGTGCAGAGCAAGGGCAAGACGCTGGGCAAGTCGGAGAAGCTGGTGGCAGGCGATGTGCTCCAGGTCAGCAGGCCGGAACGGCGTGACCCCCTGGAAGTCGTGGAGGAAGTTGTGGAAGGCCTGAAAATCCTGCTCGATGACGAGGATTTCGTCGTGGTTGACAAGCCCGTGGGCGTCGCCGCCCATCCGTCACCGGGGTGGGTGGGGCCCACTGTGGTGGGCGGCCTGGCCGGGGCCGGCTACCGCATCTCCACCTCCGGGTCGCCGGAGCGTGCCGGCATCGTGCACAGGCTCGACGTCGGAACGTCGGGTGTCATGGTGGTGGCGAAGTCCGAGCGCGCCTACACCGCCCTGAAGCGGGCATTCAAGGAGCGCACGGTGGACAAGGTCTACCACGCCGTTGTCCAGGGCCTTCCGGATCCGCTGGTTGGAACCATCGATGCACCCATCGGCCGGCACCCGGGGCACGACTGGCGTTTCGCCGTGATCGAGGACGGGCGCCACTCCGTCACGCACTACGAAGTGCTTGAAGCCTTTGGCAAAGCCAGCCTGGTCGAAGTCCACCTGGAGACGGGCCGCACCCACCAGATCCGCGTCCACTTTGCCGCCCTTCGGCACCCCTGCGCCGGAGACCTGACGTACGGTGCCGATCCGCGGCTTGCTGCCACCCTTGGCCTGACGCGGCAGTGGCTGCACGCCCGGGAACTGGGATTCGACCACCCGGTGACCGGGGAACCGGTCCGGGTCAGCAGCGACTACCCGCAGGACCTCGCGTTTGCCCTGGAAGTGCTCGCGTCCGGCAAGGCCTGACGCGGTCCAGCCACACCCGGCGCATAGAATAGTGCGGTGACTTCCAGCAACGACTCGTTTGTCCATCTCCACAACCACACCGAGTACTCGATGCTGGACGGTGCCGCCAGGCTCGGCGAGCTGTTCGATGAAACGGAGCGGCTGGGCATGCCTGCCCTTGCCACCACCGACCACGGCTACCTCTTCGGCGCCTTCGACTTCTGGAAGAAGGCCACGGACAAAGGGATCAAGCCGATCATCGGCGTCGAAGCCTATGTGACTCCGGGAACAGCCCGCGGTGACAAGAGCCGCGTGCGCTGGGGTGAGGAACACCAGCGCAAGGACGATATTTCCGGCGGTGGTTCCTACACCCACATGACCCTGCTCAGCTACAACAACGCGGGCATGCGGAACCTGTTCCGGGCATCCTCCATCGCCTCCCTTGATGCAGTCTTCGGCAAGTGGCCGCGCCTGGACAGGGAGCTGCTGAACACCTATTCCGAGGGCCTGATCGCCACCACGGGCTGCCCGTCCGGTGAAATCCAGACCCGGCTGCGGCTGGGCCAGTACCGCGAGGCGCTGGAGGCCGCTGCGGAGTTCCGGGACATCTTCGGGGCGGAAAACTACTTCTGCGAACTCATGGACCACGGGCTGGACATCGAGCGGCGCGTCACCGGGGACCTGCTGCGGCTCGCCAAGGAGCTGAACCTCCCGTTGGTGGCCACCAACGACCTCCACTACACCCACGAGCACGATGCCAAGGCCCACGAGGCCCTGCTGGCCATCCAGTCCGGTTCAACCCTGCTGGAACCCACCTATGACAACGGCGGGTCCCGCTTCGCCTTCTCCGGCAGCGGCTACTACCTGAAGTCGCCCCAGGAAATGCGGGAACTGTTCCGCGACCACCCCGACGCCTGCGACAACACCCTCCTGATCGCCGAGCGCTGCGAAGTGTCCTTCAACACCGGGGCCAACTACATGCCGCGGTTCCCCTGCCCGCCGGGGGAGGACGAAACCTCCTGGCTGGTCAAGGAAGTGGCCAAGGGGCTGGAATACCGTTATCCGGGCGGTGTCCCCGACAACGTCCGCGCCCAGGCCGACTACGAGCTGGGCGTCATCACTTCCATGGGTTTCCCCGGCTACTTCCTGGTGGTGGCGGACTTCATCAACTGGGCCAAGAACAACGGCATCCGGGTTGGCCCCGGACGTGGTTCCGGCGCCGGCTCCATGGTGGCCTACGCCATGCGCATCACCGACCTGGACCCGCTGCGCCACGGTCTGATCTTTGAACGGTTCCTGAACCCGGACCGCGTCTCCATGCCCGACTTCGACGTCGACTTCGATGACCGGCGCCGCTCCGAAGTCATCGACTACGTGACCCGGAAATACGGCGACGAACGCGTGGCCATGATCGTCACGTACGGCACCATCAAGACCAAGCAGGCGCTGAAGGACTCCTCGCGCGTGCTGGGCTACCCGTTCAGCATGGGTGAAACGCTCACCAAGGCCCTGCCCCCGGCCGTGATGGCCAAGGACATCCCGCTGGCGGACATCCAAAACCCGGAGGCCAAGCGCTACGGTGAAGCGGGCGATTTCCGCCAGCTCATCAGCACGGACCCGGAGGCCGCGAAGGTTTTTGAGACGGCCCTGGGCATCGAGGGCCTGAAGCGGCAGTGGGGTGTCCACGCGGCCGGCGTCATCATGTCCTCGGACCCGATCATCGACGTCATCCCCATCATGCGCCGGATCCAGGACGGCCAGGTCATTACCCAGTTCGACTACCCCACGTGTGAGGGCCTCGGCCTGATCAAGATGGACTTCCTGGGCCTGCGGAACCTGACGATCATTTCCGACGCCCTGGAAAACATCAAGATGAACCGCGGCATCGACCTGGACCTGGAAAACCTGGAACTCGACGACGCCCCGTCCTACGAGCTGCTGGCCCGCGGCGACACCCTGGGCGTGTTCCAGCTCGATGGCGGGCCCATGCGGTCCCTGCTCAAGCTGATGAAGCCTGACAACTTCGAAGACATTTCCGCAGTGCTCGCCCTGTACCGGCCCGGTCCCATGGGCGCCAACGCGCACACGGACTATGCGCTGCGCAAGAACGGGATCCAGGAAGTCATCCCCATCCACCCGGAACTGAAGGAACCCCTTTCGGAAATCCTCGGCGGAACCTATGGCCTGATCGTGTACCAGGAACAGGTTATGGCCGTGGCGCAGAAGCTGGCCGGGTACTCGCTGGGCCAGGCAGACATCCTCCGGCGCGCCATGGGCAAGAAGAAGAAATCGGAACTGGACAAGCAGTTCGCGGGTTTTTCCCAGGGCATGCAGGACAACGGCTACTCCATGGAGGCCGTGAAAACCCTGTGGGACATCCTGCTCCCCTTCTCCGACTACGCCTTCAACAAGGCGCACTCGGCCGCCTACGGCGTGATCTCCTACTGGACCGCCTACCTGAAGGCGCACTACGCCCCGGAGTACATGGCCGCGCTCCTGACCTCCGTGGGCGACGACAAGGACAAGTCGGCCATCTACCTCAACGAATGCCGGCGCATGGGCATCACCGTGCTGCCGCCGGACGTGAACGAGTCCGCCCTGAACTTCACTCCCGTGGGCAATGACATCCGCTTCGGCATGGGTGCCATCCGCAACGTGGGCGTCAACGTGGTGGAGGCCATGGTGGCCGCCCGGGAAAGCGAGGGGGCGTTCACGTCCTTCAAGGACTACCTGATGAAGGTCCCCGCCGTGGTCTGCAACAAGCGGACCATTGAATCCCTGATCAAGTCCGGCGCCTTTGATTCCCTGGGCCACCACCGCCGGGCCCTGGCCATGATCCACGAAGAGGCGATCGACTCCGTGATCACGCTCAAGCGGAACGAGGCGATCGGACAGTTCGACCTCTTCGCCGGCTTCGACGAAGCCGAGTCCGAGTCATCCCTGAGCATCGAAATCCCGGACCTGCCGGAATGGGAAAAGAAGGACAAACTCTCCTTCGAACGCGACATGCTGGGGCTCTACGTTTCGGACCACCCCCTGCAGGGCCTCGAAGGGCTGCTGAGCCAGCATGCGGAGATGAGCATCACGTCCGTCCTGGGCGAAGACGGACCGCAGGACGGCGCCATCATCACCATTGCCGGAATGATTACGTCGCTGAGCAGGCGCATTGCAAAGGCCAGCGGCAACGCGTACGCACGGGCCGAGGTGGAGGACCTGGGCGGCTCCATGGAAGTCATGTTCTTCGGCCAGGTCTACGGCCCCATCGCTTCCGTGCTGGCCGAGGACCTGATCGTGGTGGTCAAGGGACGCCTGCAAAAACGCGACGACGGTGCCATCACACTGAACTGCATGGAGCTGTCCGTCCCCGACCTCAGCGAGGGGCTCAACGGCCCGCTGGTGATCACCATGCCCACCTACAAGGCCACGGAAGCGGTGGTCACCGAACTTGGCGACGTCCTCCGTACCCACCGGGGCAACTCCGAAGTGCGGCTGCACCTCCAAGGCGACACGCGGACGGAAATCATGGGCCTGCCGGTCCACCTGCGCGTGAACCCCAGCCCGTCCCTGTTCGGCGACCTGAAAGTGCTCCTCGGCCCCGCCTGCCTTGACGCCTGACACACGGACTGACGACGGCGGGCGGCACGTGCCGCCGTCGTCCGCGGTTTGCCGGGACTGCTAGATCTCGTAGTCCAGGGGAACCGGCTGGCCGTACGCTCCGCCGTGGTATAGCAGGGGAGAGCCTTCGCCGCCCACCTGGCCGTCCACCACCTGGACCACCACCACGGCGTTGTTTTCGAAGGACAGGCGCATCTGCACTTCGCCAATAAGCCAGCCTGCCACGCCCTTGAGCACCGGCACGCCGTGCGGGCCCACCTCCCAGTGGTCACCCTCGAAGCGGTTGCCGGCACCGGCAAACCGGTCAGCAAGCTGCTGGTTCTCCAGGCCCAGCATGTGGACCCCAAGGTAGGTGGTGTTGGCCACGGCAGGCCACGAGCGTGAACTGCGGGCCATGTTGAAGGTGAAACGCGGCGGCTGCGCGGAAAGTGAGGCAACCGAGGTGGCGGTGAAACCGTAGGGCTGGTCCTGGTAGTTGACCGTGATGATGGCGACGCCGGCAGCATGGCGCCGGAACATCTCCCTGAACGTCCGCTCAAACGGAACGTCGGCTGTTGTCACGGAAACTCCTGGTGGCTGGAATGGCTGGTGTTCTCTGTCCTCCTTCAAGGGTATTGGTCCGGCGCGCCTGCGGTGAATCACTTGAAGCACCACGAACGGCGGTTAACCCGGCAGAACATTTGTTAAGGTTTGTTGCATGACGAAAGCCACCCGCCGCACGCGCCCGCGCCTGTCCTGGGCTGTATTCGCGGTCCCGGCAGCTGCGGGTGTCCCGCTCGGCATCCTGTGGTGGCTCCTGGCCCCCGGCGGGCTCAACCTGATCACCCGGGATCCCTCCCTCGCCAGCGGCACCAATCCGGTGGTCTGGCTGCCGCGGGACCTGACGCTGGCCGGCCTGCTGGTCCTGGCCGGGTGCCTCCTTGCCGTCTTCCTGGCCGACAGGAAGCGCGTGGACCCGCAGGCGGACCTGGTGATGGGGCTCGCCGGCGCCCTGTGCGGCGCAGTGACCGCCTGGCAGGCGGGGCTGCTCAGTGCCCAGCTGTGGGCGCCCGCCGTGGACGCCTCGGCGAACGCCAGCATTGCCTTTTCGCTGCGGGCCTGGCCGGTGCTGCTGCTGTGGCCCGCTGCCACGGCCGCTTCGGTTTTTGTACTGGAGCTTCTAAACCTCCTGGGCAGGAAGTCCGACGGCGGCACGCACCAGCCGCAGCACGCTGCGGCGGCGCCGTGAAGCAGGGCGGCGGGCCCGTAAAATGGCATGGTGACCATTTCTTCGGAGAATCCCGCCAGCCCAGCCGCCGCCGTCGTAGACTTCCGCACCGTTGACCTGCGCGGCCAAAGCCTGACCCTCGCCGGACTGCGCGCCGCTGTCCCGCGCGCCCAGGGCCAGACCGTGGCGGACGCGGAAGGGAAGGTCCTGGACATCATTGCGGCCGTCCGGCGGGGCGGCTTCGAAGCACTCGGAGAACTCGCCCTTCGATTCGACGGCGTGCAGCAGCGCCATCCGCTGGTCCCGCAGGAGGCCCTGGCAGCCGCCCTGGAGGAGTTGGAGCCGTCCGTCCGCAGCGCGCTTGAGGAGTCCATCAGCCGGGCACGGCGCTTCGCGGACGGCCAGCGCCCCCGCGACATCGAGGTCGAGCTTGGCGACGGCGCCGTGGTGGCCCAGAACTGGGTGCCGGTGGCAAGGGTGGGACTCTACGTACCCGGCGGCCTCGCCGTCTACCCGTCCTCCGTAATCATGAACGTTGTTCCCGCCCTCGCCGCCGGAGTGCAGTCGATCGCACTGGCGTCGCCGCCGCAGAAGGAGTTCGGCGGCCTGCCGCACCCCACCATCCTGGCCGCCGCCGCTCTGCTGGGCATCACCGAGGTGTACGCCATCGGCGGCGCCCAGGCCATCGCCGCGTTCGCCTATGGTGTTGAGGCCACGGAGGCTGGCCCGGCACTGGAGCCTGTGGACGTGGTGACCGGGCCGGGCAATATCTTTGTTGCCACCGCCAAGCGCCTGGTGAAGGGCGTCGTGGGGATCGATTCGGAGGCCGGCACCACGGAGATCGCCATCCTGGCGGACTCCACGGCCCGGCCGGCCCTGGTGGCCGCAGACCTCATCAGCCAGGCTGAACACGACCCCAAGGCGGCCTCGGTGCTGATTACCGATTCCGAGGACCTCGCCACGGCGGTCCGCGCCGAACTCGGCCACCAGGCTGGGGCCACCAAGCACTCCGGACGGGTCCTCGAGGCGCTGTCCGGACCGCAGTCCGGGGTGGTACTGGTGGACAACCTGGAACAGGGCATCGCAGCCTGCGACGCCTATGCGGCAGAACACCTGGAGATCATGACCGCGGACGCCGCCGGCGTGGCCGCCAGGATCCGGAATGCCGGCGCCATTTTTGTGGGCGACTACAGTCCCGTCAGCCTGGGGGACTACTGCGCGGGGTCCAACCACGTCCTGCCCACCAGCGGCACCGCCGCTTTTTCGTCCGGCCTGAATGTCACCACGTTCCTGCGGGCCATCCAGGTAGTCAACTACAGCAGGGACGCGCTGGCCGAGGTCAGCGGGCACATTGTCAGCTTGTCCGGCGCCGAAGACCTTCCCGCCCACGGGGAAGCGGTGACGGCAAGGTTCGCCTGAAACCCCTCCCGGGCCAATATCTAGTGGGTCCTACCACTACATGTAGTATTACACGCTTGTTATTAGGGGTCCCGGGGACATAAAATAGGAGGCGCTGAAGGTGCGCCTGCACTGGCGCCTGGGAAGGAGGGTGGCACTATGTATTGTCCGTTCTGCCGCAACCCGGACTCCCGGGTGGTGGACAGCCGCATGGCGGATGACGGTTCGGCCATCCGCCGGCGCCGCCAGTGCCCGGAGTGCGGCCGAAGATTCACCACGGTGGAAACTACCAGCCTTTCCGTGATCAAGCGTTCCGGCGTGGGGGAGCCCTTCAGCCGCAGCAAGGTGATCAACGGGGTGCGCAAGGCCTGCCAGGGGCGGCCCGTCAGCGAAGACGACCTCGCGCTGCTCGCGCAGGAAGTGGAAGAGCAGATCCGGTCCTCCGGCGCGGCCGAGATCGACGCCCACGAGGTTGGCCTGGTCATCCTCGGCCCGCTGCAGAAGCTGGACAAGGTTGCCTACCTGCGCTTCGCCAGCGTCTACCAGGCTTTTGAATCCCTTGAGGACTTTGAAACCGCTATCGCCCTTCTCCGCCAGGAGGAGGAAGGCGCCCCAGGTATTACCCCAAAGGGCGCGAAGAGCTCCGAGAAGAGCCCACTCTAGACTCCGGTGGCGGCAGCGGAGGGGAAGCCGCAGCCGCCACCGGCACCACCGTCAGGATCCGCGTTGGCGGGCGGTTCACCTGCCCCCGGACACCGGCAGCACCACTCCTGTGATGTAGGACGCCTCGGCTGACATCAGCCACAGGACTGCCGCGGCCACCTCCTCCGGCTCCGCTCCACGTCCCATGGGAATGGTGGGGTTGAGGCGTTCCATCCGGTCCGGCATCCCGGCTGCTGCGTGCAATCCCGTGTTGGTGCTGCCGGGGGCCACGGCATTGACCCGGATGCCTTGGCTGGCCACTTCCGCCGCGAGGCCCACGGTCAGGACGTCCACCGCACCTTTGGACGCCGCATAGTGCGCCCATGTCCCGGGTGACCCTGCCTTGGTGGCAGTGGATGAGATGTTGACGATGCAACCGCCGCGTCCTCCGGCCGCTGTGCCGAGGCGCCGCACCGCCTCCTGGCACACCTGGACGGTCCCGGTGATGTTGACGTCCATCACCCGGCGGACCGTCTCAGCCGGCACATCGGCAAGCTTGCCGATCCGGTTCCCGGTTATCCCGGCGTTGTTCACGACGGCCGTCAGTGTGCCCAGGTTGGCGGCGGCCTCGAACAGGGAACGGACGGCGGAGGGGTCGCTGACGTCCGCCCGCACCGGAACTGCCGTGCCGCCGTCGTCAGTAATGCCTCGCACCACGGAATCCGCGCCGGCGGCATCCGCCGAGTAATTCACGACGACGGCAAATCCCCTGCGGGCAGCAAGCCGCGCAATGGCGGCGCCGATGCCGCGGCTGGCCCCCGTCACCACCATGACGCCCCGGCCCGGGGCGGTCGCAGCCACGGCTACTTGGCGAGCTTGTGCTTCAGCGCGATTTCGATGGCGGCACCAACGATGCCGGCCTCGTTGCGAAGGACTGCCGGCACGATGGGGGTGCGGAGCCGGAGGTTGGGCAAGTACTCGTCGGCGCGCTTGGAGATGCCGCCGCCCACAATGAACAGTTCGGGCGAGAACAGGAATTCGACGTGCGAGAAGTAGCGCTGCAGCAGGACGCTGTATTCGTCCCAGGACAGGCCGTCGCGCTCCCGTGCCACTGCCGAGGCTTTGGATTCGGCGTCGTGGCCGTCGATTTCCAGGTGGCCCAGTTCAGCGTTGGGAACAAGCTTGCCATCGAAAATGAACGCCGAGCCGATTCCCGTGCCCAAAGTGATCACCAGGACCGTGCCCTTGACACCGGCCCCCGCACCGTAGCGGGCCTCCGCCAGCCCTGCGGCGTCGGCGTCGTTGATGACCTCCACCGGCCGCCCCAGCCGGGCGGTCAGGAGCGCATCGATGTCCGTGTTGAGCCAGCTCTTGTCCACGTTGGCGGCGGAGTGGACCACGCCGTGCTGGATGATGCCGGGGAAGGTCACGCCCACGGGCGAGCCGGCCGCCGGCGCCTCGGGCCGGGCAGAAAGCTCTGAGACCACCAGAGCCACTGCTTCGGCAACGGATTCCGGGGTGGCCGGCTGGGGGGTGGGGACCCGGAACCGTTCGCCAAGCAGCTTGCCCTTCTTCAGGTCGACGATGCCGCCCTTGATTCCAGTGCCTCCGATGTCGATGCCGATCAGGGGGGCGTTCTTGTGCGACTTTTCGTCATTCTTGGCCAATGGGATTCCGTTCGTGGCAGAGGCGGGCAGGGTTGCGGCGGCCGGAGGGCCGCCTGGGATGTGATGTCCGGTCAGGAACCGGGAAAGGGTATGCGGCGATCAGTACATCAGGCTGGAGACCAGGTGAACAGGCTACGGCAGGGTCAGGATCTCCGCACCGGAGTCCGTCACCAGCAGCGTGTGCTCAAACTGGGCAGTGCGCTTCCGGTCCTTCGTGACCACGGTCCAGTCATCAGCCCACATGTCCCACTCCACGGTGCCCAGGGTCAGCATCGGCTCGATGGTGAAGACCATGCCGGCTTCGATCACGGTGTTGTAGGCCGGGGCGGCATCGTAATGCGGAATGATGAGCCCAGTATGGAATGCTTCGCCCACGCCGTGGCCGGTGAAGTCCCGCACCACACCGTAGCCGAAGCGCTTGGCGTAGGACTGTATGGCGCGGCCGATCACGTTGATTTCACGGCCTGGGGCCACGGCCTTGATGGCCCGGTTCAGCGACTCCTGCGTCCGTTCCACCAGCAGCCGGGATTCCTCGTCTACGTCGCCCACCAGGAAGGTGTAGTTGGTGTCGCCGTGGACGCCGTTGATGAAAGCGGTGATGTCGATGTTGAGGATGTCGCCGTCCTGGACCACGGTGCTGTCCGGGATGCCGTGGCAAATGACTTCGTTCAGGGACGAACACAGGGACTTGGGGAAGCCCCGGTAGCCCAGGGTGGACGGGTAGGCGTGGTGGTCAAGGAGGAACTCGTGGCCCACCTTGTCCAACTGGTCCGTGGTGACGCCCGGCTGGATGTGCTTGCCCACTTCCACGATGGCCTGCGCGGCGATCTTCGAAGCCACCCGGATCTTCTCGACCGTTTCGGGGGATTTGACCTCCGAACCCGTGAACTTTGCCGGGGCAGGCTTGCCGACGTACTCCGGCCGGGGGATGGACGCCGGGACGGGACGCTGCGGACCTATGGTTCCCGGAGTGAGGGTGCCGATGGGTGCAGTCGAGGCAAGGGAAGGCATAGATTGATCATATAAGGCACTGCAGAACGCCTAACAACCGGAAGCCGCGCGGGACCCGCGAAAGAATTTAAGTTACGCGGATCACGCCGCTGCTTCCCCGCCGCCGGAACGAGGAGCCACGATGACTGAGTACTGGTACAACGTCAGGACGCACGAGATCGAAGAGGACCGGCTGTCCGACTGGAGCCAGCTGATCGGCCCGTACAAAACCAGGGAAGAGGCCGAGCACGCCCTCGAGAAGGTCCGCGCCCGCAATGAGGCGTGGGAAAAGGACGACGACGACTGAACGTCGGGCGGAAGGGCTGGCCGGGTGCCGGCCAGCTGTTCCGTCGGCGCCTTTCAGAAGGAGTGTTCAGGCCCGGGGAACTGGCCGGACCGGACGTCGTCGGCGTAGGCAGTGGCAGCATCCAAAAGGGTGCTGCGCAGGTCCGCGTACTGCTTGACGAACTTGGCCATCCGCCCGCCGCGGAGCCCCGCCATATCCTGCCAGACGAGCACCTGCCCGGTGGTTTCCTTGCCGGCGCCGATCCCCACGGTGGGAACAGTGACCGCCGCGTCCACCGCGGCCGCCGTCTCGGCCGGAACCATTTCCATCAGCACACTGAACGCGCCCGCCTCAGCCAGCGCGACGGCGTCGTCAATCAACCGCTGTGCGTCGCCGCCGCGGCCCTGGACGCGGTACCCGCCCAGCGCGTGCTCGCTCTGCGGGGTGAAACCGATGTGCGCCATCACCGGGATCCCGGCCTGCACCATGGCCTTCACGGTGGGGGCATAGTACTTGCCGCCCTCAATCTTGACGGCGTGGGCCAGGCCTTCCTTGAGGAAGCGAACGCCCGCGGCGACGGCCTGCTCGGGCGAAACCTCGTAGCTGCCGAACGGCAGGTCGGCCACCACCAGCGCGCGTTTGGCGGACCGCGCCACGGCCCTGCACAGCGGGAGCAGCTCGTCCACGGTCACCGGCAGGCTGGTTTCATTGCCGAACACGTTGTTCGACGCCGAGTCGCCGACGAGGAGCACTTCGATGCCGGCGGCGTCGAAGATCTCCGCCGTGTACTGCTCATAGGCAGTCAGCATCGCGAACTTGGTCCCGTCCCTCTTGGCCTGCTGAAGGTGGTGGATGCGGACTTTTGCAGGCTTCCGTTCCGCAGCGGACGCGGCAGCCTGCCCGGGCCCGCTGCCGTAGGGGGCGGGGACGTCGGCGGACATGCTGGAGTCGGAGCTGTTGCTTGTGGCCATGGCACGAGCGTAGTGCGGTACCGGCCGTCCTAGCTACCGGCGGCCGTCACGGCCAGTGGTGATACGCATCATAGGTCGGCGCCAGGACACGTCCCCGGGAGCGGGCGGAGGCGCGCTCCGGAGCCAAAATCCGGCGGGGAGGTGTTAACGCTGTGTTACGCGCGGCGCAGGCTCCAGCATCGGCGCCGAATGCTTAGTACAGTGTTGGTGAACTGCTGCCGGCTTTCCCCCTCTGCGGACCCGGAGCATGGACGTTGACCGGAGAAGAGGCCATCATGGACCGCCAGCAAGAGTTTGTCCTGCGCACAATCGAAGAGCGCGACGTACGGTTCGTACGCCTGTGGTTCACCGACGTCGTGGGCTCGCTCAAGTCCGTGGCACTTGCGCCCGCTGAGGTTGAGGGCGCCTTCGAGGAAGGCCTGGGCTTCGACGGTTCCGCGATCGAAGGCCTGGCCCGGGTGTTCGAATCCGACATGTTGGCCCAGCCCGACCCCTCCACGTTCCAGATCCTGCCCTGGCGCGGCGAGACGGAGCAGACGTCGAGGATGTTCTGCGACATCCTCACGCCCGACGGCGAGCCGTCCGCCGCGGATCCGCGCAATGTGCTGAAGCGGACCCTCGCCAAGGCGGCGGACATGGGCTTCACCTGCTACACGCACCCCGAGATCGAGTTCTACCTCCTGAAGTCGCAGGAACCGGGTCCGGACGGCGCGCCCGTGCCGGTGGACGAGGGCGGCTATTTCGACCATGTGCCCGGCGGCGTAGCCCAGGACTTCCGCCGGACGGCCGTGACCATGCTCGAATCCGTGGGGATCTCGGTGGAATTCAGCCACCACGAAGCAGGTCCAGGCCAGAACGAAATCGACCTCCGCTACGCGGATGCCCTGCAGACCGCGGACAACATCATGACGTTC
The DNA here is from genome assembly GCF_020809045.1 of Pseudarthrobacter sp. L1SW. NCBI lineage: Bacteria > Bacillati > Actinomycetota > Actinomycetes > Micrococcales > Micrococcaceae > Pseudarthrobacter > Pseudarthrobacter sp. L1SW. The sequence goes on from NZ_CP078079.1 coordinate 1,664,334, forward strand.
CGCACGGTCATCAAGGAAGTGGCACTCCAGCAGGGGACCTATGCCACCTTTATGCCCAAGCCGTTCACCGCGCATCCCGGGTCCGGCATGCACACGCACTTCTCCTTGTTTGAGGGGGACACCAACGCCTTCTACGAGGCCGGCGCGGAATTCCAGCTGTCCAAGACCGCCCGCCAGTTCATTGCCGGCATCCTGAAGCACGCCCCGGAATTCACTGCGGTGACCAACCAGTTCGTCAACTCCTACAAGCGGCTCTGGGGCGGCGGGGAAGCCCCCAGCTACCTGAGCTGGGGCCACAACAACCGCTCGGCGCTGGTCCGGGTTCCGCTGTACAAGCCGGGCAAGGGGCAGTCCGCCCGGATCGAGTACCGCGGCATCGATTCCGCCGCGAACCCCTACCTGGCGTACGCCGTCCTGCTCGGCGCCGGCCTCAAGGGCATCGAGGAAGGCTACGACCTTCCCGCAGCCGCCGAGGACGACGTCTGGTCGCTGAGCTCCGCGGAACGCCGGGCCATGGGCCACGATCCCCTTCCCGCAAGCCTCCACGACGCCATCCGGACCATGGAAGACTCCGAACTGATGCCCCAGATCCTGGGCGAGCAGGTCTTTGAACACTTCCTGCGCAACAAGCGCGCCGAGTGGCAGGACTACCGCCTGCAGGTGACGCCCTACGAGCTGCAGCGCAACCTCGGCATCCTCTAGGCGGCGGGCGTGAGCCTGGCACGCCGCCTTATTGCGGCCGGTTTCAGTGACCTTGAAAAGGGCGAAAGGTTCCTGGCTGCCCGCGAACTGGAAGGGCTGGACCAGGACAGGCTATTCGCGGGACTGCACATGGCAGCCAGCCCGGACACTGCCCTGCAGTCCCTGGTCCGGCTGATCGAAAAGCACCCGGAGCTGCGGGACCTCGCCGCCGCCGACCCCGACACCAGCGAGCCCATGTACCGGGTGCTCGGTGCGTCCGAGGCGCTGGGGGAGTTCCTCATCCGCCACCCGGAACACCTGGAGGCCTTCCGGGTCAGGGCAAGTCCTGAGCCGCTGCAGGCAAATCCCGCGGACCTGCGCGACGCCCTGCTGCAGTCCGTTGGCGCCGACCCGCGTGCCGAGCGCCCGGTGGCAGCCAGCACGGGAGCCGAGGCCTATGCCGCCCTGCGCACGGCCTACCGCAGGGGAGTAGTGGACCTCGCCGTCAAGGACCTGTGCGCGGCCGATCCCCTGGACTTCCTGCCGTCTGTGGGCGGCGAACTCGCGGACCTGGCCGGGGCAGCCATCGAGGCGGCCCTCGCTGTCTCGCGCGCCGAGGCCTCCGGGCAGTACGCCGCGGAGGACGTAGCCGCCGTCGGGCTTGCCGTCATCGGCATGGGCAAATGCGGCGCCCGCGAGCTGAATTATATTTCCGACGTCGACGTCATTTACGTCGTGGACCCCGGGTCCCTCGACGACGCGCACGCCAGCACCATCGGGACGGCCCTTGCCAGCGGGATATCCCGCGCCATCTCCTCCGTCGCACGTGAGCCGGGCCTCTGGGAGGTGGACGCAAACCTGCGGCCGGAAGGAAAATCCGGTCCGCTGGTGCGCACCCTGGCCTCACACGAGACGTACTACGCCCGCTGGGCCGAAAGCTGGGAGTTCCAGGCCCTCCTCAAGGCCAGGACCATTGCCGGTGACGCCGCCCTGGGCCGCCGCTACGAGGAGGCCGTGGCGCCGCTGATCTGGAGTTCGGCGAGCCGTGACGGTTTCGTTGAATCCGTCCAGGCGATGCGCCGCCGGGTCACCGAGCACATTCCGGCCGCGGAGGAGCAGAGGCAGATCAAACTGGGCCGCGGGGGCCTCCGTGACGTTGAATTCACTGTCCAGCTGCTTCAACTGGTGCATGGGAAGGCAGATGAAACGCTGAGACGGCGTGACACCACTTCTGCCATCGCTGCCTTGTCCGCCGGCGGGTACATTGGCCGCTCCGACGCGGCCGCGTTCGACAATGCCTATCGGTACCTGCGGCTGCTGGAGCACCGCATCCAGCTCTTCCAGCTGCGCAGGACCCACCTTATGCCGGTGGCTGAACCGGCCCTCCGGTCGCTGGCCAAGGCCGTGCTGGGGCCCTTCTCAAATGAGCGGCCCCACCCGGACGCGTTGCTCGCCACGTGGCAGAAGACCAAGCGTTCAGTACGGGAACTGCACGAGCGTATCTTCTACCGGCCGCTGCTCAACACGGCCGCCAAGCTCAGCAGCGAGGACGCCAAACTGACCCCGGAAGCCGCCCAGGGCCGGCTTGCCGCCCTCGGATACCGGGATCCGCAGGGTGCCATGCGGCACATCGAGGCGCTAACGGCCGGGGTCAGCAGGCGCGCCGCCCTGCAGCGGCAGCTGCTGCCAATCCTGCTTGACTGGCTGGCCGAGGGCGTGGATCCGGATGCCGGGCTGCTTGCCTTCCGGCGCATCAGTGAAGCGCTGGGAACCACGCACTGGTACCTGGGAATGCTCCGGGACTCCAACGCCGCAGCAGAACGCCTGTGCCACATGCTGTCGAATTCCAGGCTGATCGCGGATCTCCTGGAGGTCTCGCCCGAGTCCGTCGCCTGGCTGGGCCACGACAAGGACCTGATGCCGGTGGGCTTCGAAGCCCAGTGGCAGGAGATCACGTCCAAGATGTCCCGGCATGCGGATCCGGAGAGCGCCATGCGGCTGATCCGCCTGATCAGGCGGCGGGAGATCCTGCGGATCGCCGTGGCCGATTCAGCCGGCCTGCTGGACCAGGACCAGGTGGGGACTGCCCTGGCGGACACCGACCGGGCTGCAGTGCTGGGTGCCCTGCGGGTGGCCGAAGGCATCGTCTCCGCCGGCGGCCCGTTGAAAACGGCAGTCCTGGTGGTGGCCATGGGCAGGCAGGGCGGCCGCGAGATCGGCTACGGCTCGGACGCGGACGTTATGTATGTGCACAGGGCACTGCCCGGTTTCAGCCAGGAGGAAGCGCAGGAGCAGGCTGCCCGGATCGTCGCGAAGGTCTCCACTCTGCTGACCCAGCCCCTGAAGCCGGCCATCATGGCCGAGCGCGTCCTGCAAATGGACGCAGACCTGCGGCCCGAGGGAAAGAACGGCGCGATGGTCCGCTCGCTGGATTCCTTTGCCGAGTACTACCGGCGATGGTCCCTGATCTGGGAGGCCCAGGCGCTCCTAAGGGCGCGCCCCATGGCCGGCAACGACGATCTGGCCAAGGATTTCCTCGAACTCATTGACCCCATCAGGTACCCGGAAACCATCGCGGACACCGACGTGCGGGAAATCAGGCGGATCAAGGCGCGCGTGGAGGCAGAACGGCTGCCCCGGGGAGCCGACCCCGCACGGCACCTGAAACTGGGTCGCGGCGGATTGAGCGACGTCGAATGGCTGGTCCAGCTTCTGCAGCTTCAGCACGCGGGCCGGCACCCCGAACTGCGGACCACGTCCACGCTCGAGGCTCTGGAGGCCGCCGCCCAGCTTGGCCTGCTGGCCCGGGCGGATGCCGAGCTCCTGGCCCGGGCCTGGCGCCTTGCCAGCCGCATCCGGTCCGCCAACGTGATCTGGAGCGGCAAGGCCTCGGACCTCCTGCCCTCCTCCCGCCGCGACCTGGAAGCGGTGGCGCGCTGGTGCGGGTACGAGCCGGGACAGGCAGCCGTGCTTGAAGAGGACTACCTTCGGGTCAGCCGGCGCGCACGGGCGGTCTTCGAACGGGTTTTCTACGGCCAATAGGCACGGCAGGCAGCAGGACGCCTCCCCGGCGGTGACCGCGAATGGCTGACACCAGTCAGAGCCGGTGCTATTTTGGGCCCATGGCTACCGAAATCTATTTCAACCTGCCCGTCAAAGACCTGAAACGCTCGGTGGACTTTTTCACCGCCCTTGGCTTCTCCTTCAACCCGGACTATACGGACGAGAATGCCACCTGCATGATCGTCAACGAGAACGCGTACGTCATGTTCCTGGTGGAGTCCTTCTTCAAAACCTTCACCTCCAAGGACGTTGCGGACAGCAAGGGCTCCGCCGAGGCGATCATCGCCTACTCGGTGGACAGCCGGGAGGCGGTGGACGAGGCCGTGAGGACCGCACTGTCCTCCGGCGGGTCCCCGTCCGAGAAGCCGCAGGATTACGGGTTCATGTACAACCACAGCTTCCAGGATCCGGACGGCCACCTCTGGGAAGTGATGTGGATGGATCCGGCCGGTCCGCCGGCTGAATCCGCGGCGGACGGTAATTCCGCCGGCCCCCAGTCCTGAGCGGCATGGACCGGAGCGTCTGGCTTATTTCGCTCCGGGACCTCGACGCCGATGCCCGGGCTGTCCAGCTCGGTGCGGTGGCGGGCTTGGAGCTTGGCCCCGGGCAGGAGCGGTTCGTCGGCGACCCGCTCCGGATGGCCCTGGCAGGACTGGCGGAGGAATCGCGGCGGCCTTACGTGATCGAGTGCGCCGGCCGGGCTGTTGGGGTGCTGACCCTGCAGGCGGGGGCAGCACGCCTGGCGGGGTGGCCGGACGAGGCGTCAGCGTGGCTGCTACGGGGTTTCCTGATCGACAGGCGGGAGCAGGGCCGTGGGCTGGGCCAGCTCGCCGCAGCCGCCGCTGTGGCGGCCGCTGGAAAACTTACCGCCAGGCACCAGACCCCGGAGGCCGGCGTCGTTCTTTCGGTTAACGAAGCCAATCCTGCGGGCCTGTCCGCCTACCGGCAGGCGGGCTTCGAGGACCGCGGCCAGTACACGGGAGGGGCGGCAGGACCCCAACGCATCATGTTCCGCAGTTTTCGGCCACAATAGCGTCTCGGCGGCGGGGCGTCGTTTGCACTGAGAAAGCGATTGCCCGATCATGTGGATTGGCGGTGTTCTTCAACCTTGTTGGGGGGAAGGCTGCAACGGTCTTCATCCCGGGGGGCATTCGTCAGGGGGTCTGGTTCCCGGTCTCAGCACGTCTGGAACCGGGCCCCCACCTATACTTTCTTCCCGGCCAGGGTCCCTTCCCGCGCATGGCCTTAGGGGCGGCACGCAAAAGGCGGCCACCGGATAACCGGTGGCCGCCTTTGGTGTCTTAGGAGTCCTGAAGAACAGGTCCTGGACTAGACGCCGTAGTAGAGCTCGAACTCGTAGGGGTTCGGGCGCAGCGACAGCGGGCGGATCTCGTTCTCGTACTTGTACTCGATCCAGGTGTCGATCAGGTCCTGGGTGAACACGCCACCGGCCTGCAGGAACTCGTTGTCCTCGCGCAGTGCTTCCAAGGCCTCCTCGAGGGTGCCCGGTGCCTTGGGGATGTCCTTGGCTTCCTCGGCCGGGAGCTCGTAGAGGTCCTTGTCGATCGGAGCCGGGGGCTCGATGCGGTTGCGGATGCCGTCGATGCCGGCCATCAGCTGGGCAGCGAACGCCAGGTACGGGTTGGATGAGGGGTCCGGCGCGCGGAACTCGATGCGCTTGGCCTTGGGGTTGGTGCCCGTGATGGGGATACGGATACCGGCGGAGCGGTTGCCCTGCGAGTAGACCATGTTGACCGGAGCTTCGAAGCCCTTGACCAGGCGGCGGTAGGAGTTCACGGTCGGGTTGGTGAAGGCCAGGACGGCGGAGGCGTGCTTGAGCAGGCCGCCGATGTACCAGCGGGCGGTGTCGGACAGGCCGGCGTAGCCCTTCTCGTCGTAGAACAGCGGCTCGCCGCCGTTCCAGAGCGACTGGTGGCAGTGCATGCCGGAGCCGTTGTCGCCGAAAACCGGCTTGGGCATGAAGGTTACGGACTTGCCCCAGGCGTCTGCGGTGTTCTTGATGACGTACTTGAACTTCTGCAGGTCATCGGCAGCGTGGGTCAGCGTGGTGAACTTGTAGTTGATCTCAGCCTGGCCGGCGGATCCAACTTCGTGGTGGCTGCGCTCGACCTCGAGGCCGGCCTCGTCCAGTGCAACACACATGGCGTCACGGAGGTCAGCCTGCTTGTCGGTGGGGGAGACCGGGAAGTAACCGCCCTTGACGGGGGTCTTGTAGCCGAGGTTTCCGCCCTCTTCCTCACGGCCGGTGTTCCAGTGTGCTTCTTCGGAGTCGATCTTGTAGAAGCTGCCCTGCGGGGAGGACTGGTACTGGACGTTGTCGAACACGAAGAACTCGGCTTCGGGAGCGAAGAACGCGGTGTCCGCGATGCCGGTGGAAGCCAGGTACGCTTCAGCCTTCTCGGCAACGCCGCGGGGGTCGCGGTGGTAGGGATCGCCCGTGCGGGGGTTCACGATGGAGAAGTTCAGCGCGAGGGTCTTCTCCATGCGGAAGGTGTCCAGGAACGCCGTGGTGACGTCGGGGATGAGCTGCATGTCAGACTCTGCAATGCCCTGGAAGCCGCGGATGGAGGATCCGTCGAAGAGCTGGCCGTTGATGAAGAAGTCGGCGTCAACACTCTTCGCGGGGACGTTGAAGTGCTGCTGGACGCCCGGAAGATCGGTGAAACGGATGTCGACGAACTTAATATCTTCGTCCTTGATGAACTTGAGGACTTCGTCCGCAGTCTTGAACATCTATGCTCCTAACGCATATGTAAATATCTGGCGTGCAAGCCAGCTGATCCAGCGCAATCCGAAGGCAGGGAAACAACGCGGTGTTCCCCTGCCTTCAGTACCCTGCCGCAATTGCCTGCCGTGTACTACCTGCTGTGTTGCCTTCCGGCGGATTGCTCGAAACTGGTAACAGCCTATGGACGCGGCATTTCCCGTCCGTGTCCGCATTGTTTCGGGCAGGTTACAGAATGCCCTGATATGGCAACGCTATCCTCTGTCCACAGTGTGGTCTAACCCCATCCACAGTGTGGTCGGGGGGAAGTCGCTAAGCTTGGACGGTGGTAGATCGCAAAGACATCGGCTCCTGGCTCTCCGGCCCCGACACCTCGGGCATATCCAAATACCCGGGGGAGCGCCTGGGACTGCCGGAGTCGGGGCCGGGCTCCATTGCGCGGGCGGGCCGCAGGATCGCCGCCATCATGATCGACTGGATCGTGGCGCTGCTGATCAGCAATTTCGCCTTTGCGGGCGACGCCTGGGCCACCCTGGCGATCTTCGCCGTCGAACAAACCCTGCTGGTAGGCACGCTCGGCTACAGCATCGGGCACCGTGCGGTGGGCATCCACGTGGTGAGGGCCGGAGGCGGTGCCCCGGGTCCGCTGGCCGCTTTGGTGAGGTCCCTGCTGCTCTGCCTGGTAATCCCCGCAGTGATTTTCGATCCTGACCATCGCGGCCTCCATGACAAGGCAATGAACACCCTGCTGGTCCGCCGCTAGGCACGGGAAGCCCGGGAGGGGAACGGGGCGGACCCGGCAGCCCCTAGACGGAGCTTGGCTCCCGGACGGGAGCGGCGGACGGTGCCCCGGCAACGCTGAGGTGCCCGCGTTTGCCTGCCCACCGTTCGAACAGGACCGTGGCGAACGGGAACACCGCGGACAGGCCTGCGAACAGGGCCACCACAAAGGGCCAACGCTGCAGCCACCAGAGTGCCAAGGCACAGACGCCATACCCCACGAACAGGGCCCCGTGGATGGGCCCCGCTACCTGGACGCCGATTTCCGTGGTGCCGGCAATCCACTTGAAGTACATGCCGACCAGCAGGGCAACCCAGCTGAAGGCTTCCGCGACGGCCAGGATCCGGAACGCGCGGATCACTGCTGTGGTCATGTTCATGGTGATGTCCTGTCCTGCCTGGGGGCTGCAAAGAAAACGCCCCGGCTGCCGGCTGAAGCCGGAACCGGGGCGGGATCAAAACCTAGCGCCCGCGGTTGGGACGCGCCTTGTAGGGGTCGATGCCCTTGGGAATGGGGAGGCGGTTGCCCAGCGACGAGATCCGCTTGGACACGGCGTTCACCTCAAGCTTGGTCAGTTCCTTCTTGAGTTTGCCCATCTTCTTCGCCACCTCGCTGAGCGGCACTTGGCCCTCGCCGCGGCCGCTTTCGATCACGTGCACGGTGACGTTGGGCAGGATGCGTGCCAGGCGCTTGCGTTCAGCCTCCAGCAGCGGCTTGACCCGGTGCGTGGGGCCTTCGCTGACGAGTACGACGCCGGGACGGCCAATGGCGCGGAAGACGGCGTCCTGCGTGCGCGGGTTAACGGCAACAGGCTGTTCCTCGGTGATCCAGCCGCGCCGCAGCGTGCCCAGCGCAGCGCCGGAGGCACCGGGCTGGTCCTCAATCTGCGCGAAGGCGGCGCGCTCGGCCCGGCGCGACAAGATGAACGTGGCGCCGAGAAGGCCCAGCGGGATGCCGATGATAAGGCCGGTGATCCAGTTGTCCAGCCAGAAGCCCACCAGGAAGCTGACAGCCACAACACCAAGGAAGACCAGCAGCATAAGCCACGGAACCATCGGGTCATGACGGCGGGTCATGGTGAAGACTTCGCCGATCTGCTTGAGCCGGCTGGGCTTCTTGGCCTTCGCCTCTTTGGGCTTCCGGGAGAAGAGGCCACGCTTGACTGCGCTGGAGCCAGACGGAGTGGAGTTGCTGGAATCAGGGGATTTCGCCATAGTCCCTCAATTCTACGTGACCAAAGCCCAAGGGCCGGCACCGGAGTCTTCCGGTGCCGGCCCTTGGCTCGCGCGGTGTTTTTGTGGAAGGCGGGCAGCTCAGGAGCGGGCTGCGAGCAGTGAGCTGGCTTCCTGGCGGGTGGTGCCGGAGTCCTGGATGCCTTCGGCGATGTGGGCGAGTTCGGCGGGGATGTCGCGGCCCTTCTTGCGCATGGCGGTGGCCCAGAGCCGGCCGGCGCGGTAGGAGGAGCGGACCAGCGGGCCGGACATGACGCCCAGGAAGCCGATTTCGTTGGCTTCGTCCTGGAGGTCCACGAATTCCTGCGGCTTGACCCAGCGGTCCACCGGCAGGTGCCGCTCGGACGGGCGCAGGTACTGGGTGATGGTGATCAGGTCGCAGCCGGCCTCGTGCAGGTCCCGGAGCGCTTCGGAGATCTCCTCGCGGGTTTCGCCCATGCCCAGGATCAGGTTGGACTTGGTCACCATGCCCAGGTTCCTGCCCTGCGTGATCACGTCCAGGGACCGGTCGTAGCGGAACGCGGGCCGGATCCGCTTGAAGATCCTGGGCACGGTTTCGACGTTGTGCGCGAACACCTCGGGCCTGGAATCGCAGATCGCGGCGATGTGTTCGGGTTTGCCGGAGAAGTCCGGGATCAGCAGCTCCACTCCGGTGCCGGGGTTCAGCTCATGGATCTTCCGGACCGTTTCGGCGTACAGCCACACGCCCTCATCGGCGAGGTCGTCCCGGGCCACGCCGGTGACGGTGGCGTAGCGCAGCTGCATGGCCTGCACGGAGCGGGCCACCTTGGTGGGTTCGAACATGTCCACCGGCGAGGGTTTGCCGGTATCGATCTGGCAGAAGTCACACCGGCGCGTGCACTCGGACCCGCCGATCAGGAAGGTGGCTTCCTTGTCCTCCCAGCACTCGAAAATGTTGGGGCAGCCGGCCTCCTCGCACACCGTGTGCAGGCCCTCTTTCTTGACCAGGTTCTTGAGCTGGACGAACTCCGGGCCCATCTGGACCTTGGCCTTGATCCAGTCCGGCTTCCGCTCCACCGGGACAGCGGAATTGCGCTGTTCAACGCGCAAAAGCTTCCGGCCTTCAGGTGCCAATGTCACAGTAGAGCTCCTTCGGGGGTAGCGACCAGGGCGTCTTCATTCTTGCGAAGTTCTTCGATGACCCGGGAAACAAGGTCGGCAGGGGCAACATCCTGGCCGGTTTCCTGGGCAATGGTTGTCACGCCGGCATCCGTGATTCCGCAGGCGATGATCTGTGAATACGGTGCAAGCTCGTTGTTGCAGTTGATGGCGAAGCCGTGCATTGTTACGCCTTCGTGCACCCGGATGCCAATGGCAGCGATCTTCCGGTCCGGGCCCTTGCTGTCTGCGGTGATCCAGACTCCGGCCCTGCCTTTGATGCGGACGGCGTTGATCCCGTAGTCGGCAAGAACGGCAATAATCACCGATTCCAGGCGTTCGACATAATCACGGATGCCTGCCCGGTTCTTCAGTTTGATGATGGGGTATCCCACCAGCTGGCCCGGACCATGCCAGGTCAGTTTCCCGCCGCGGTCCACCGGGACCACCGGGGTGCCGTCGAACGGCCGTTCGTGGTCCTCGGTCCGCTTGCCGGCGGTGTAAACCGGTGCGTGTTCCAGGAGGAGGACGGTGCTGGGGGCCACCCCCGCGACCACTTTGTCATGGAGTTCGCCCTGGATTTCCCAACCACGGGTGTAATCGACAAAATCGGGAGCAAGACCCAGCTGTGAAAACTCAAGAGTCATGGCATCCAGCTTAGACCCCGTGGCGTTCCCGGCCCGGTTTAGTGCTTAAGCTCACCCATCCCCTGGAGGCACGTCACAGGCTGCCCGACGCCGGTGCGGAGCGCGGCTGCGGGGCCTGTGGATAACTTCTGCGGGCCCCGCCAAATTCGGCTAGACATAAGCCATGGAAGATTTGCAGGCACCCGAGGTGCCGGGCTTCGCCGTCGAACGCTTGCTTGGGCAGGGCTGCAGCGCGCTTGTCTGGCTGGCCAGGGAGCAAAGGACGGGGCGGAACTTCGCGGTGAAATGCTTCCGCCCGGGCCCGGGCGGGGTAGAGGATGCCGAAGCGGTCACGGAAGACGCGGTGCGGCGCGAGATCCGGATCCTGTCTGCCCTGGACCACCAGCATCTGGTCAAAGCGTATGATGCCGTCCGGCTGCCCGGGCCGCCGGACGGCGGAACGGCCCTGGTCATGGACTACGCGCCAGGCGGGTCCCTGGCAGCCCTGGTAGCCAACCGCGGCCGGCTCAGTATTGGGGAGACAGTGACAGTGCTGACGCCCCTGGCCCAGGTCCTGGGCTACCTGCACGGCAAAGGATTTACCCACTCGGATGTCTCTCCGGGAAACGTCCTGTTCACCGGACAGGGCAAGCCGCTGCTGTCCGACCTCGGCATTGCGCGCATGTTGGGTGACCCCGGCAGCGCCGGGCGTTCCGGGACGCCCGGCTTCGTGGACCCGGCCCCGGTGGACGCGGTGCGGGGCCTGCAGCCGGAACGGGATGTGTATTCGACGGCGGCACTTGGCTGGTTCTGCCTCACCGGCCAGGCTCCGCCACGGACGGCTGACCGCCCGCCGCTGTCCCTCCTGGTTCCGGAGGTTCCGCGGGAGCTTGCGGCCGCCTTGGAGGCCGGCCTCAACGAGGACCGGAGGAGCCGGCCCACGGCGGCGTCCTTGGCCATAGCCGTCTACCGCAGCGCATCGCCCCGGCCGCTGGATCTCGCGGCCTCGGTCCATCCCACGGTGATCCCGGAGTTGATGACCCGCCGGCACGTCCCGGCACCCTCCCGGCGCGGAGCAGTGCAGGACAAAGCCGCGGCCGCTGTCAGGCGGATCGCCACTGCGGCGTGGGTGCGGCTGCCCCAGCCGAGGCAACGCATGCCTTTCCCGGACACAGCGGGTGAAGCCCACCCTTCCCAGGGCAAACACGCGCGCTCAGCTCCCGGCGCGCGCACACCGGCCGGCGGGGTCCGGCGCCGTGTGCGGGTGCTGCGCCTGCTGCCGGCCGCAGTGGCAGTGGCAGCTGCCGGCCTGTGGTGGCTTTCCGGAACTGGAGGCACGCCCGCCGAATCTGCCCCCGCACCGGGATCAGCCGGTGCCACCGCCGGACCGGCACCGGCAGCGGCCGGGACCGAAGGAGGGACAGGCCCGGCGGGTGCGGCCAGGCACCAGGCCGGGGCCGCCGATCCCGTCCAGGCTGTCGAAGGCCTGGCCCGCCTGCGGGACCTCGCCTTCAGCGGGGGCCAGTGGGAACTGCTGGACGAGGTCAATGCCAAGGGTTCGCCGGCGGCGGCAACGGACCAGCAGACGGCGGAACCCCTTCGCAGGTCCGGCCACGTCCTGGCCGGGTTCTCCAGCAACATCGACGAGCTCCGGACCGAGGACGGTGCAACCGCCGCCCGTGCCGTGGTGCTCCTTCTCTCGGGTTCCTCTGCATATGAGGTGAAGGATGCCCGGGGCGCCGTCATCGGCAAGGGGCCGGCGGCGGGCGCGCGCCAGCTCAGGTTGGTACTTGTGGCCGAGGACGGTACGTGGCGGATCAGCGACATCCTGCCGGGAAGCTGACCCGGCTGACCCGGCTGATCCGGCCGCCGGGCTGGTCAGCCCAGGCCGGCGCCTTCCTTGCCTGCAACCTTGTCCCTGCCGGCAACCCACTGCGCGGCCTGGGCCAGCGTGGGATGCTGCCACACAAACCCTTCCGCCTGCAGCACCGCAGGCTCCATGCGCTGGCTGGACAGCAGGAGTTCCTCCGCCAGATCGCGCATCAGCAGCCGCAGGACGGGGGCCGGGACCCGCAGGGCCGAGGGCCGGTGCAGTGCGTGGGCGATTTCCCCGACCAGCGCGTTGACGTCGGTTTGTTGGGGAGCGCAGACGTTGACCGGGCCGCTGATACCGGACTCCAGCAGAAAGAGGGACGCCGCCGACACGTCCGGAAGGGTTATCCAGGGCCAATACTGTCGGCCGTTCCCCAGCGGCCCGCCGACGCCCAGCCGGATCAGGGGCAGCAGCCTGCCCAGGGCGCCTCCCTTGCGGCTGAGGACCACGCCCGTCCGCGTCACCACCACCCGTACACCCGGGGGAGCGGTGGCGGCGGCGTCCTCCCACTCCCCGCAGATGGCGGCCAGCGTTCCGGAACCGCGCGGCGCATCTTCGCGGAGCACCGTATTTCCGGCGTCGCCATAGTAGTTGGAGCCTGACTGGCTCAGCAGGACAGGCGGCGGGGAATCAAGCTGCTGCATTGCCCGGGTGAGGGTACGCGTCGAGTCCACCCGCGAGCTGAAGAGCTCCTCGACACGCTTGCGGGTCCACGGCCTGTCACCGATGCCGGCGCCGGAGAGATTGACGACGGCGCCCGCCCCGGCGAGGGCCTGTGGGTCCAGTTCGCCCGCGGCCGGGTTCCAGCGGACTTCCGCCGCCGTGCCGGGGGCCCGCCTGACCAGGGACACGACGTCGTGTCCCGCGTTCCGGAACGTTGCTGACATGGATTTGCCGATCAGCCCGGAGGCCCCGGCCATGACGATGCGCATGGTCCATCTCACCACGCCACGGCCCCTGCGGCACCTCCCGACCGGCCGCAGAAGGGTTGACTATGATCGAACGATGACCTTTTCGAGCTACTTCCGTTTCCCGCATCTGCATGGCGATCTGGTCACTTTCGTGGCCGAGGATGACGTATGGATTGCGCCCCTGGGCGGCGGCCGCGCCTGGCGTGTCTCCGCGCTCCAACTGCCCGCCCGCAACCCCCGCTTCACCCCCGACGGCAAGCGGCTGGTGTGGACGGTGGTCCAGGGAACGGCACCTGAAGTGGTCTCTGCAAAGGTCGACGGCGGCGGGTACCGCCAGCTGACCTACTTCGGCCACAGCACCACAAGGGTCAAGGGCTTCACGGCCGGCGGTTCGGTGGTGGTCACCAGCGCCTTCCGGCAGGCCGAAAGCAGGCACACGCATGCCTACAGCGTGCCCCTGGAGGGCGGCTGGGCGGAGGAACTCCCGTTCGGACCAGTCGAGTCCGTGGCTTTTGGCCCCGAAGTGGGCGACGAGCGCCCCGTGGTGGTGGGCAGCGTGCTGTCCCGGGAACCGGCCTGGTGGAAGCGCTACCGCGGAGGCACGACGGGGAAGCTGTGGATCGACACGGATGGAAACGGGGAGTTCGAGCGGCTCCTTCCGGAGCTTGAGGGCAACCTCGCTGACCCCATGTGGGTGGACGGCCGCATTGCGTTCCTTTCCGACCACGAGGGTTACGGGAACCTGTATTCGGTCCTGCCCGGCGGAAAGGACCTGCGCCGGCACACGGACCACGAGGACTTCTACGTCAGGCACGCCTCCACCGACGGCAAGCGCGTCGTCTTCGAGTCCGCGGGCGAACTCTGGGTGCTGCACGATCTCGGTTCCGACGCCGTCCGGCTGGACATCAGCCTGGGCTCCGCCTCACAGTCCCGGCGCCCGGCACTGCTGAAGGCAGCCAAGCACCTCGGCGCAGTGGTACCGGACCCATGCGGCTCAGCCAGCGCGGTGGAATCCCACGGCACCATCCACTGGCTACGGCACAAGGATGGTCCGTCGCGCATCATCGAAGCCACGCCGGGGGTACGCGCCCGGTTGCCCCGGCCCCTTGGTGACGGCAGGATCGCCTACCTGGCAGACCACGACGGTGTGGAGGCGCTGTACATCAAGGACATTGCCGCCCCTGTGCCGCAGCCTGCCGCAGCACCCGGCACCGATGCACGCAGCCCACATGCCGCGGGCACGGAAAGCGGGGACGGGCGTCCGGATACAGCGGGTCAAGGGGAAAGCGTGGTGCTGCCGCAGCCCGTCCCGGCTGCCGGCGCCGCCGTGCTTGCCGGGAACACCCCGGCCGTCCACGCCTCGGACGAGCAGGCCGACGTCGCGCCTGGATCCGGCGCACCAGCTGCGGAAGCACCGGCAGGTCCGGCCGCAACCCGCATCGCTTTCCCCAAGCCCTCGCGCGCCAGTGCCTTGGAGGCGAGCCCGGACGGCCGCCGGATAGCCCTCGGGACGTCCTTCGGTGAGGTCTACGTGGCGGACACGCAGACGGGAGAACTGACACTCCTGTCAAGCATCGGTGAGGGCACGGTGGCCGACCTCGCATGGTCCGGAGACTCGCAGTGGCTCGTATGGTCGGAACCGGTCACGTCCTTCGGCTCCCGCAGCCGGCTGCGGCTGGCCAGCATTGCAAAGCCCGGCGCCGCCCCGGTGGACGTCACCGATGGCCGCTTCTGCGACCAGTCCCCGGCCTTCACCCCGGACGGGAAGTTCCTGGCCTTCCTGTCCAACCGCAGCTTTGACCCGGTGTACGACGGACATTCCTTCGACCTCTCCTTCCCCAGCCCCATCAAGCCGTACCTTGTGGCACTCGCTGCGGACACGCCGTCGCCCTTCGGCCCCGCCGTGGACTCCGAAGGGGCGGACACGCCGTCCGCTGGTGAGGCAGGCCGGAAGGACGAGGGCGGCCCGGAGCAGCCGGAGGTCCGGGTAGACCCCGAAGGCCTGGCGCACCGGGTCATCACCGTGCCCGTGCCGCAGGGCAACTACACATCCCTGAAGGCCGCCGAGGGCGCGCTGCTGTGGCTCGACTGGGCCCTGGCCGGCGTTACCGGTGATGGAAAGGCCAGCCAGGAGGACAAGGACTCCCGGCCAAGCCTGGTCCGGTTCGACCTCGGCCGGCGCAAGCAGGCCACCCTCGTGGACGCGCTGGACAGCTACCGGCTGTCAGGGGACCGCAGCAAGGTGGTGCTGATCTCGGACAAGCAGGTCACGGTGGTCCCCGCCGACGCCAAGGCGGATGAGGAGTCCGGGAAGCTGGTCAAGGTTGACCTGGGCCGGATCCGGGTGATGATGGACCCGCTCAGTGTTTGGGGCCAGGCCTTTGACGAGGCCTGGCGGCTGCAGCGCGATTTCTTCTGGACCGAGGACATGGCCGGGCAGGACTGGGACTCCATCCACCGCCGCTACCGTCCGCTCGTGGAACGCCTGGGCTCGCACGATGACCTGGTTGACCTCCTCTGGGAGCTGCACGGCGAGCTGGGCACGTCCCACGCCTACGTCCGGCCGGCTCCGGTCACCGAAAACGGCAGCCACGGCCAGGGCAGGCTGGGCGCGGACCTGGCCTGCACCGCCGCCGGGTGGGAGATCACCCGGATCCTGGCCGGTGAGTCTTCCGATCCGCTGGCCACGTCACCCCTGACCAGGCCGGGAGTGGGGGCGAAGGCCGGCGACGTCCTGCTGGCCATCGACGGCGTGCCGTTGTCCGAAGCTGTCACCCCGGCCATGCAGCTGGTGGGTGCGGCCGGACGCGCAGTGGAGCTGACCCTCCTGAACGGTTCGGCGCACGGGG
The DNA here is from genome assembly GCF_020809045.1 of Pseudarthrobacter sp. L1SW. Lineage (NCBI taxonomy): Bacteria > Bacillati > Actinomycetota > Actinomycetes > Micrococcales > Micrococcaceae > Pseudarthrobacter > Pseudarthrobacter sp. L1SW. The sequence goes on from NZ_CP078079.1 coordinate 1,680,215, forward strand.
CCGCCGCAGGCACCCAGCGCCGCGTCGCCGTCGTTCCCATCAAGGACGAGGAGCGACTCCGGTACCAGGAATGGGTGGCCTCAAACCGGCGCACCGTCCGGGAGGCCTCGGCGGGCACGTTCGGCTACCTGCATATCCCGGACATGATGGCCAACGGCTGGGCGCAGCTGCACCGGGACCTTGACACCGAGACTGCGCTGGACGGCCTCATCGTCGATGTCCGCCGGAACCGCGGAGGCCACACCTCGCAGCTGGTGGCGGAACTGATCGGCCGCAAGGTGACCGGGTGGAGCATGCCGCGCGGGGAAAAGCCGCGGACCTACCCGCACCACGCGCCACGCGGCCCGGTGATCATCCTGGCGGACGAATTCGCCGGTTCTGACGGTGACATCATCACGCAGGTGTCAAAGCTGCGGGGTATCGGTCCGGTCATCGGCACGCGCACCTGGGGCGGTGTGGTGGGCATTGACAACCGGTTCTCCCTCGCCGACGGCACCGGCGTGACGCAGCCGCGGTACGCCACCTGGTTCGGCGGCGGGGTGGGCTGGAGCGTGGAGAACTACGGTGTGGATCCGGACATCGAGGTCACCTACCCGCCGCATGCCTATGCCGCGGGCCGCGACCCCCAGCTGGAGTACGGCATCGGTGCGCTGAAGGAAATGGTCCAGGAGCTGCCCACGGACCGCCCGCCGGCCCGCGAAGGGTACCGACGCCTGCGGCCGGCTCCGCTCCCGGCGCGCCGCCAGGGGAACTGACCGGGGAGCAGCCCGGGGGCGCCAGCGAGGCACCCGAAACAGCAAAAAGGCCCTGCCTGGCCGGAAAGATTCCGGTCAGGCAGGGCCTTTTGCCGTCAGCCCTGGATCAGGGCTGGATCAGGAGCCCAGGGTCAGGACTGCAGCGTCGCATCCAGGGTGATGTCGATGCTTGCGAGGGCGCCGGAGACCGGGCAGCCCACCTTCGCTTCAGCAGCGATCTTCTGGAATTCCTCTTGGGAGATGCCGGGGATCCGGGCGGACATGGTCAGGTGGCTGCCAGTGATGCCGGTGCCCGGAACGAAGGTGACGTCCGCCTTGGTGTTGACTTCCTCCGGCGCGTGGCCGGCCTGGGCCAGCGCGTGGCTGAAGGCCATGGAGAAGCAGGCCGAGTGGGCTGCGGCAATAAGTTCTTCAGGGCTGGTCTTGCCGCCGGAAGCCTCGGTACGGGCCTTCCAGGTGACCTCGTAGGTGCCCAGGCCTGAGCTGTCCAGCGTGGTGTTCCCCGAACCCGTCATCAGGTCGCCGTTCCATACCGTGTGCGCGGTGCGTGTTGCTGCCATAACCACTCCTCAAGTCGATTCGAACCGGGGCAGGCCAGTGCCTGGCCCCGCCGTCTCCCATCCTAGGGACTTCCCGGGAGCCGTGCACCAGCTGTCCGCTGTCAGAGGATTGTGACCAGGGCAGGCGGGTAGCCACCGCGGCCAATACATAACGACGGCGGGACATAACGACGGCGGGACATGACGACGGCGACGCCCCCGGCTGAGGGGGACGTCGCCGTGATCGCGTCAGCGGCCGGCGCTTACTTCCAGAGGGTCGCGATGGCGATGTTCAGCAGCGCGAGGCCGCCGACGCCGTGCGCCAGGCCCGCGCTGATGTCCTCGCCCTTCTTGTACTTCCGGCGGCCGATGAAGGCCAGCACGCCCACGGCGAGGGCAACGGCGAACTTGATGCCGAGCTTGAAGTAGTTGGCGTCCATGTCCAGGGCCGGGATCAGGCCCATCAGGGCGACGCCTGTGAGGAGCTGGAGCATGGCGCCGTCGAACTGGCGGGGGTGGACGGTGGGCTTCTTCATCTGGCCGATCCAGATGCCCACGATCATGGCGGCGCCGACGATGTGCAGGAAAACCACGATGTTATAGACGATGTTCATGGGACCAGTGTAGCCAGAGATTCTACAGCCTGTAGTAGTTAAACGCCGACGGCGGTGCAGGCCGCCCGGTGGATTTCCACCGGTGCCTGCACCGCCGTCGTGCGTTTTGGTCCGTTACAGGCCCAGGTCAGCCTCGAAGGCGCCTTCTTCAAGGCGTGCCTTCAGGGTCTGGAGGAACCGGCCGGCGTCCGCGCCGTCCACCAGGCGGTGGTCGTACGTCAGGGACAGGTACATCATGGAGCGGATGGCGATCGAGTCGTCGCCGTTTTCATCGGAAACAACCACGGCACGCTTGACGATGGCGCCGGTGCCGAGGATGCCTACCTGCGGCTGGTTGATGATCGGGGTGTCGAACAGGGCCCCGACCGAGCCGATGTTGGTGATGCTGAACGTGCCGCCGGACAGTTCATCCGGGCCGATCTTGCCGTCGCGGGTGCGGCTGGCAACGTCGGCGATCTTGCCGGCCAGGCCTGCGAGGTTCAGGCTGCCGGCGTCGGAGATGACCGGGACCAGCAGGCCCTTGTCGGTGTCGACGGCGATCGCCAGGTGCTCCGCGTTGTGGTAGGTGATCTCCTGCTTTTCCTCGTCGTACGCAGCGTTGAGCTTGGGGTGCTGCTTGAGGGCCTCGGCCACTGCCTTGGCGATGAACGGCAGGAAGGTCAGCTTCACGCCGTTCTGCGCCTGGAACGAGTTCTTGGCACGGGCGCGGAGCTTGGCCACCTTGGTCATGTCCACTTCGTGGACCTGCGTCAGCTGCGTGGAGACCTCAAGGGACTCGCGCATGCGGCGGGCTATGACCTGGCGGATGCGCGGAGCCTTCTGCGTGGTGCCGCGCAGCGAGGAGACTGCGCCGTTGGATGCTGCGGCGGCGGGTGCTGCCGGGGCCGAAGCGGCTGGAGCGGCGGCCGGTGCAGCCTTTGCTTCGGCCGCGGCAATGACATCCTGCTTGCGGATGCGGCCGCCGACGCCGGTACCCGAGAGGGAGGTGATGTCCACGCCGTGCTGGTTTGCCAGCTTGCGGACCAGGGGAGTCACGTAGCCGGATTCGCCGCCGGCAGCGGGTGCCTCGGCTGCGGCCGGGGCGGACTGCGGTGCACTCGCCGGTGCAGGCGCTGCCGCGGGGGCCGGAGCTGCTGCCGGTGCTGCTGCGGGGGCTTCCTGCTTCGGTGCCTCCTGCTTGGGCTCTTCCTGCTTCGGTGCCTCCTGGGCGGGGGCGGACTGCGGTGCTGCAGGTGCCGGAGCGGCAGCCGCGCCTGAGCCGATGACGGCCAGGACGGAGCCAACCTCTGCGGTCTCGTCCTCGTTGACGCGGATCTCCTGGAGCGTACCGGCCACGGGGGAGGGGATTTCGGTGTCGACCTTGTCGGTGGACACCTCCAGCAGGGGCTCGTCCACCTCCACGGTGTCTCCGACGGCCTTCAGCCAGCGGGTGACGGTGCCTTCGGTGACGCTTTCGCCGAGGGCCGGGAGGGTGACCTCGTGGCCCTCGCCGCCGCCTGCAGCCGGAGCCTGCTGGGCCGGTGCCTCTTCGGGCGCTGCTTCCTGTGCAGGGGCTTCGTCCGGTGCGGGGGCCTCGGTGGACGGGGCCTCGGCGGGGGCGGCCTGCCCAGCAGCCGGGGCCTCTTCGGCAGGAGCTTCTGCGGCGGGTGCACCACCACCGGAGCCGTCGCCGATGCGGACCAGGGGAGCGCCGACCTCAGCGGTCTCGTCCTCGGCGACCAGGATTTCCTCAATCACGCCAGCTACAGGAGAGGGGATTTCAGTGTCTACTTTGTCGGTGGAGACTTCGAGCAGGGGCTCGTCCACCTCTACCCGGTCACCTACCTGCTTGAGCCAGCGGGTGACGGTTCCTTCGGTGACGCTCTCACCGAGGGCGGGCAAGTTAACGGATTCAGACATGTCGTCCCCGTTCTCCTTATTGATCTTTAGTGCGGATGATTGCTGCCTTGTTGGCCAGCCTAGTGCACCCGGCATTCCGTGCCGGGTGCACCAGGCCCTGTGGTGCTTGGGGGAGACTAGCCGTGAAGGGGCTTGCCCGCGAGTGCCAGGTGGGCTTCGCCCAGGGCTTCGTTCTGGGTGGGGTGGGCGTGCACCAGCTGCGCCACATCCTCGGGGTAGGCTTCCCAGTTCACGATCAGCTGGGCTTCGCCGACCTGCTCGCCCATGCGGGCGCCGATCATGTGGACGCCCACCACGGGGCCGTCCTTCTGGCGGACCAGTTTGACCAGGCCGGAGGTGCCCAGGATGGAGCTCTTGCCGTTGCCGGCCAGGTTGTATTCCTGCGTCTGTACCTGGTCCTCGCCGAACTTCTCCTTGGCTGCCTTTTCGGTGTAGCCAACCGTGGCGATTTCGGGCTCGGAGTAGGTGACCTTCGGGATGTTGATGTCCTCGACGATCACGGGCTTCAGGCCGGCGATTTCCTCGGCCACGAAGATGCCCTGCTGGTAGCCGCGGTGTGCGAGCTGGACGCCGGGCACGATGTCGCCCACTGCGTAGATGTTGCCGACGCCGGTGTGCAGGCGCTCGTTGGTGATGACGAAGCCGCGGTCGATTGTGACGCCGGCTTCCTCGTAGCCAAGGTTGGCGGTGACTGGGCCGCGGCCCACGGCAACCAGGAGGAGGTCGGCTTCGAAGGTCTTGCCGTCCACCAGGGTGACCTTGACGCCGTCCTCGTTCTGCTCGACGCCCTGGAAGAAAACGCCAGTGGAGAACTTGATGCCGCGCTTCTTGAAGGCACGCTCGAAGTTCTTGACGATGGTGGCGTCCTCGTTGGGAACCAGCGAGGGCAGGCCTTCCACGATGGTGACGTCCACGCCGAAGGACTTCCAGACGGAGGCGAACTCGACGCCGATTACGCCGCCGCCCAGGATGATGGCGCTCTTGGGGATGAAGTCCATGGTGAGGGCCTGGTCCGAGGTGATGACCTTGCCGCCGAGCTCCAGGCCCGGGAGGGTGCGGGAGTAGGAACCGGTGGCCAGGACGATGTTCTTGCCCTTGTACGCGGTGCCGTTCACCACGACAGTGTCGGTGCCCTGGAGCTTGCCTTCACCTTCAATGACAGTGATGCCCTTGGACTTGATGAGGCCCTGCAGGCCCTTGTACTTGCCGGCGATGATGCCGTCCTTGTACGCGTTGACAGCGTTGATGTCGATGCTGTCAAGGGTGACGTTCACGCCGTACTTGGCGGAGTCACGGGCGTGGTCGGCCAGCTCCGCAGAGTGCAGGAGGGCCTTGGTGGGGATGCAGCCGTTGTGGAGGCAGGTGCCGCCCAGCTTTGCCTTCTCCACGAGGCCGACGGTGAGGCCAAGCTGTACTGCCCGCAGCGCGGCGGCGTATCCGCCGCTGCCGCCACCGAGTACCAGGATGTCGAATTCTTGCGCAGTTGCCTGATCGGCCACTTAAACGCTCCCTCGCGTGAACGATGACGCGGTCCTGCGCATCATCTGGTCTTGGAACCTGCACTGCCGTGATTATTCCAGCAGGCCAATTCTCTTGCATTTGTGACTACCGTGGTTCACCTTAGCGAACCACTAATCCATGCTCCACCCTGGCACCACGTTTGTGGAGCGCTTGTGTCGAGTGTCACGCGGCTTTGTGGCACAGGGATCACCGGTCCCGCAAAGCCGCGTGCCAGCACGGTGCCGGCCGCCGGATGTCAGGCAGCAGCAGCCAGGATGTCCTCCACGTAGGCCACCAGCGTCCGGACCGTGCAGCCCGTTCCCTGCTTGTGCGTGTAGCCATAGGGGCTCCCGTTATTGAAGGAGGGCCCGGCGATGTCGATGTGGGCCCAGGGGATCTGTTCCCCGTCCTTGCCCTTACCCACGAACTCACGGAGGAAAACGGCCGCGGTCATCATGCCGCCGTGGCGTTCGCCGATGTTCGCGAGGTCGGCCACCTGGGAATCAAGGCTGGGCCGCAATTCCTCGGGAAGCGGCATCGGCCACACGAGCTCTCCGGCCCGGTCCGCTGCGGCCTTGAGCGGGCCGGTCACGCTGTCCGATCCCATGACGCCCGCGGTCCGGTTTCCCAGGGCGATCAACTGCGCCCCGGTGAGGGTTGCGACGTCGATGATGGCGTCCGGGTACTCGGCGCTGGCGGCAACGATGCCGTCGGCCATGACCAGGCGCCCTTCGGCGTCGGTGTTCAGGACCTCCACGGTCTTGCCGCCGAACATCGTCAGGACGTCAGCCGGACGTGATGCGGCGCCGGAGGGCATGTTCTCGGCGATGCACAGCCAGGCGGTTGCCTTAACCGGCAGGCCGAGTCCCGCGAGGGCCAGCACAGTATTAAGGACGACGGCGGCGCCCGCCATGTCGCTCTTCATGTCGCCCATGCCAAGGGCCGGCTTGATGGAGATTCCGCCAGTGTCAAAGGTGATGCCCTTGCCGACGAGCGCGATCTTTGACGTTGCCTTGGCGGGAGAGTATTCCACCTTGACGAGGCGCGGCTGGCGGGCGGAGCCCTTGCCCACGCCCATGATGCCGCCGAAGCCCTCCTTCTCGAGGCGCTTCTCGTCCCAGACGGTCACCTTGACGGGCAGGCCCTTGGCCAGGTCCTTTGCAGCTTCGGCGAAGGACTCGGGGTAGAGGTGGCTGGGCGGCTGGTTCACCAGGGAACGGGTGGCGTTGACCGCCTTCCCGATCAACGCCGCCCTCTTAAGGACGGGGCCAAGTTCCTTCTGGTCAGCCAGGTCGGTGAAAATAACCGCATTGCGGACCGGATCCTTCAGGCCGTCCCTGGAGGTCCGGAACTCGGTGAAGGAATAGGCCCCCATGGCGGCACCTTCGGCCACCGCTGCGACGTCGGTGACTGTCGCCGTCGGAAACGCCAACGCGACCGTGGCGAAACCGGCGAGCTGGCGGATGGCGGAACCGGCCGCCCGGCGCAGTGCTTCCCCGGCAAGCGGTTCCGCAGCCGATACCTTGCCCACGCCGGCCAGGACCAGGACACCCGCGCCGGTCTCCGGCAGGCCCGGCAGGCGCACCAGCTGGTCGGCCGCGCCCGTGACCCCGAGCGCCTTGAGCGAATCCGCGAGTGCCTCGGCGGACCTGGCAGTCAGCGGGTTCTCCAGGAGGACGGGACCGTCTGCACCCTGCCCAACGCCTATGACCACCGCGTCGCTGGGGCTCTTCTTCAGGTCCCGCGAGAGGGTACTAAGGTTGATTTCAGTATTCTTGACCACGGGGTCAGTCCTCGATTCTCGAAAGATGTTCGGGCAGGGGTGCATGTTCGGCGTTCTGCCATGGTTGCCCGGGTACGGCCGTTCGGAACGCAGTCCGGGTGTCTGCAGGCCCGTCTGGCAGGCCAGTTCCGATCGTAGCCCGTAGCCGCCGCGCCGGGGGAATTTCGTGAGAGGTGCGCCACACCGGGTGCCGGAATGCGCGGCCGTCCCGGGGCGTTGTAAAAGAATGTCCACCCGCACCTGTGAAAGGAACATGCCGTGCTTGAACGGATCTCCGGCTCCCTGCTGGACCCCGGCGCGCTCTACGCGAGCAACATTGGGCTATTCCACAGCCCCGGGCTCCGCGGGCTGAACCTGGTGATGGGCTTCACCGGATTCGCCGATGCCGGCCACGTGGTGAAGCAGATCAACGCGGAGTTGCTGGACTCGCTCGACGCCGAGCCGGTGGCGGTGTTCGATGCCGACCAGCTGATCGACTACCGCTCGCGCAGGCCGCACCTGACGTTCGTGGAGGACCACCTCCAGGATTACCAGGAACCGAAACTGGCCCTGTACCGCCTCGTCGACGGGCTGGGTAAGCCTTTCCTCCTGCTGGCCGGCTTCGAACCGGACCTGCAGTGGGAACGCTTCGCACGCGCCGTGGTGGGCATCGTGGAGCAACTGGATGTCAACCTGGTCACCTGGATCCACTCCATTCCGATGCCGGTTCCGCACACCCGCCCGGTGGGCGTCACGGTGCACGGGAACCGGCCGGAGCTGATCGAAGGCATCTCCGTGTGGAAGCCCACCGTGGAGGTTCCCGCAGCCGTGGGCCACATCCTCGAACTCCGCCTGATGGAGGCCGGACGGAATGTGGCCGGTTATGTCATCCACGTGCCCCAGTACCTGGCCGAGGCGGAATACCCCACGGCCGCCGTCGCCGGCCTGGAATACCTTGGCGCAGCCGCCTCGCTGATGCTGCCCTCGGACAGGCTCCGCGAAGCGGGCCGTGAAGTCAGCCGCCAGATCGCCGAACAGATTGATGCCTCCGAGGAAGTCCAGCAGGTGGTGTCGCGGCTGGAGACCCGCTATGACGAAAAGGCGGAGGGCACAGTTCGCCGCTCGCTCCTGGCGGACGAGAACGACGAACTGCCCAATGCCGACGACCTCGGCGCCGCGGTGGAAGCGTACCTGGCACGGGAGAACCCGGGTCAATAAAGGGGCTGGACCAATAAAGGCCTCCGGCCGCCGCCCGGGCATAATGAAGTGGTGACTGCACCCCGCGCCTGGCTTATCTGGACCATCGGAATTTTTGGGTACCTGGTAGCGGTGGCGCAGCGGACGTCCTTTGGCGTAGTGGGACTGGAAGCCACCGAGCGGTTCCAGGCCAGCGCGTCAGCGATCTCGTTCTTCACCGTCCTCCAGCTCCTGGTCTACGCCGGACTCCAGATTCCCGTTGGCCTGCTGGTGGACAGGTTCGGCTCTCGCGCCATGATCGCCGGCGGTGCGGCCCTGATGGGGCTGGGCCAGCTCCAGCTGGCTTTTGCCGACACCATTCCCGGGGGAGTCGCAGGCCGGGTGCTGGTGGGGGCCGGGGACGCCATGACATTCATCTCCGTGATCCGCCTCATTCCGCTGTGGTTTGCTCCTGCCCGGGTGCCCCTGGTGACCCAGCTCACGGGCATGTCAGGCCAGCTCGGTCAACTGTTCAGCGTGATCCCGTTCGCCTTCGTCCTGCATCTCTCAGGCTGGACCCCCGCGTTCCTGATGCTGGCAGGCCTGTCAGCCTTCGCCGTCGTCCTGGTCCTGCTGCTCCTGCAGGATGCACCGCCAGGCACCGAACGGCCACACGCGAAGCAGGGCCTGCGGGCTACGGGTGCGTCACTTGCCCGGGCGTGGCGCCAGCCGGGAACACGGCTGGGCATGTGGAGCCACTTCACCATCCAGTTCAGCGGCACAGTGTTTGCGATGACCTGGGGCTACCCCTTCCTCATTTCCGGCCAAGGGCTGGACGCCGGAACAGTGGCCGCACTCATGGCGCTGTACGTCGCCGCCGCAATGGCCGTAGGTCCCTTCATCGGGCGCTTCGTTTCACGGCATCCGCTGCGGCGTTCCACCATGGTCCTGCTCATTGCCGGCGCCACCGCCGGGGCATGGGCTGCCGTCCTGCTGACTCCCGGACAGGCGCCCCTGTGGCTGCTGGCCGGCCTTGTCGTGGTGCTTGCCGTCGGCGGCCCCGGCTCGATGATCGGCTTCGACTTTGCGCGGACGTTCAACCCGGCGCACCGGATCGGAACAGCGACGGGCATTGTCAACGTGGGCGGGTTCATCGCAGCCCTTGTTGCGATCTTCCTGATCGGGCTGGTGCTGGACGTCCTGTTTGCCAGCGGCTTCTCCAACGGCGTGCTGTATGGCCTGGATCCGTTCCGCATTGCGCTGAGCGTCCAGTTCCTGCTGCTCGGATCAGGTGCGGCGGCGATGCTGGTCTGCCGGCGCAAAGTGCGGCGGCAGATGGCCGCGCAGGGCGTCGTTGTTCCACCGCTGCGCAGCGCCATTGCCCGCCAGCGGCGGGAAAACCTCGCCCGTCGCCGGCAGCCAACGCCTGTGGATGACGCCGACTAGTCCTGCACCGACTAGTCCTGCACCGACCAGTCCTGCACAGGGCAGGTTTCTTCACATAGCCGACGGCGGGCCTTACCCGGCATCGGAAGCCAGCGAAGGCTGGAGGCATGACACCTCCAGAACACCTGACAGTCCGCAGCCCGCAAGACGTCCTGGGCTTCATTCCCCATTCGCTGGGCTACTGGCCGTCCGCAAGCCTGGTTGCCATGACGTTGCAGGGCAAACGGCTGGGCGCCACGCTCAGGCTGGACCTTCCCGCTCCGGAGGTCCTTGCGCAGCCCGCCGCTTTTGCCCGGACGGTCTGCGCCTACCTTGAAGCGGACCAGCACGCCGACGGGTCGCTGTTGGCACTTTTCACGAACAACGGCTGGCTGGCGGGTCCGGACGGCTACGGCAGCCTGCTCGCGGAGTTGCAATGGACGCTGGACCATGCGGGAATGCCGGTAAGGGACGCCTGGTACGTCGGCAGCGAGTACTGGCGGGACGCCTTTTGTGCCGATCCCGCCTGCTGCCCTTTTCCAGGACGTCCGGTCCAGGAGATCCGGGACAGCACCCTGAACGCCGAAATGGTGTACCGCGGAAGCAGCGTGGGTCCGCCGCCGCATGAACAGCCGGCCGCGGTCCTGCCGGGTTCCAGCCTCCACTGTGCTGCCGTCCGGGAGGCGGAGGAGGCGTGGTCGGCGGAACTGGACCTTCGCCGAGGAAGCAGGGGGCAGTTTGACGCCGTGCTCGGGCTCTGGACGGCCCTAATTAACCGTCCGCCGGGTGAACCATGGCTTCCCGAGGCTGACCGCGACGGTTTCCTGCGGGCAACCCTGCTGGTGCCGGGATGGCGGGATGCCGTCCTGATGATGGCCGCCGCCGGACGGAGGGCAGCGGAAGCCGGGGCTGAGCAGTTCGCCATCTTTCGCGATGAGTGCCGCCTGGATCCCGTGGCGCCGCCGGCAGGACCCCCGGGAGCAGGCCCCGCCGAGGAAGTGGCCGGGCTTGGCGGTGGCGTAAGCGGCCGGGTGCTGGAGGTTGGGGTTCCTTGCTATGGCGATGTCCTGATGGGGATCCAGCCCGCCGTTCCGGACTGGGAGAGGCTCGACGCGCTGGATCTCGTACTCCAGCAGCTGGCCGCGGCCGGCGGCCCGGCAGCCGCAGCCTCGCTCACGGGAAGGGGCTGGATCGCCTGGTGCCGGGGCCGCGGTTCGTTCTCGGCAGCCCACCTGGCGCAGGCCCTTGAGATCGAACCCGGGTATCGGCTGGCCGAGCTGCTGCTGGAAATGGTCCACCGAGGCACCATCTGCGGCTGGGCGGCCCGGAAGGAAGCTGCGTGGCAGAAATTCGGTCCTGACGCCGCCTAGGGCCACACGCAGGATGGCGGGGAGGGTGCCGCGGGCCCGGGGCGGCGGCCCCTGTGGCGGCGGAGAACGGCGGGGAGGCCGGAATCGGGGAAATCATGAGACAATGGATGCCGAGACCCGGTTGGGTCCGTGTATCGAGCGCTCAGGATTGTGCCCTTCGGGGAACATTACAGCGGCTCCGGCAGTTGTCTTAATAGACTCTGCCGGCCGTGGTGGCGCTTGGTTTTCACCACGGACTTGACAGGGTCATAGTGGTGTTGCCCGTATGGTGATTCCACAGACCACCGCTAGAAAGGTTTTCTGTGACCCCGTCTTCCACGAAGAAGGACCCCGCCGCCCAGGACGAACTGTCCGCCGAGGAGAAGCAGGCTGCGACCAACGCCAAGCGGGCAGCTACGCGGGCAGCCAACAAGGCATCTGCCGGTGAGGCCGCGGACGGCAAGCGCGAGCCCAAGAAGCGCGGCCCCAAGCCCGGTGCAAAGGCAGCTGCCGAGGCTGCCGGCAAGTCTGCGGCCGGTGGCGCGGACGATGTAGAAGAAGTCGAGGAAGAGCTCGACGACATCATCCTCGAAGGACCTGAGGTCATCGAGGAGGACGCCGAAGCAGATCCAGCCAAGGGAGCTGCCGGCTCGGGCAAGGGCTTCGTCTATTCGGACGCCGACGACGACGACGCACCCGTGCAGCAGGTCATGTCCGCCGGGGCTACCGCCGACCCCGTCAAGGACTACCTGAAGCAGATCGGAAAGGTCGCGCTGCTCAACGCAGAGCAGGAAGTGGACCTGGCGCTCCGGATCGAAGCCGGCCTGTTTGCCGAGGAAAAGATCAACGCCGACGACGGCTCCATGGATCCGAAGTACAAGCGTGAGCTCGAATTCATCATCCATGACGGCAAGCGCGCCAAGAACCACCTCCTCGAAGCGAACCTCCGCCTGGTGGTCTCGCTGGCCAAGCGCTACACCGGCCGCGGCATGCTGTTCCTGGACCTCATCCAGGAAGGCAACCTGGGCCTCATCCGTGCGGTGGAGAAGTTCGACTACACCAAGGGCTTCAAGTTCTCCACCTACGCCACCTGGTGGATCCGCCAGGCGATCACCCGCGCCATGGCTGACCAGGCACGCACCATCCGTATCCCCGTGCACATGGTGGAGGTCATCAACAAGCTGGCCCGCGTCCAGCGCCAGATGCTGCAGGACCTGGGCCGCGAACCCACGCCTGAAGAGCTGGCCCTCGAACTGGACATGACTCCCGAGAAGGTTGTTGAAGTCCAGAAGTACGGCCGCGAGCCCATCTCGCTCCACACACCCCTGGGCGAGGACGGCGACTCCGAGTTCGGCGACCTGATCGAGGACTCCGAAGCCGTGGTTCCGGCGGACGCCGTGAGCTTCACGCTTCTGCAGGAGCAGCTGCACTCCGTCCTGGACACGCTGTCCGAACGCGAAGCCGGCGTCGTGGCCATGCGCTTCGGCCTGACCGATGGCCAGCCGAAGACTTTAGACGAAATCGGAAAGGTCTACGGAGTCACGCGCGAGCGTATCCGCCAGATCGAATCGAAGACCATGTCCAAGCTCCGCCACCCGTCGCGGTCGCAGGTGCTCCGGGACTACCTGGACTAAAGCCAGGTCCGGTCAACAAAGCGGCCCGCCAGCCGCCGCGCCCCAGGCGCGGCAGCCGGCGGGCCGCTTTGGGTTTCCGCCGTAGCGGGCGGAACCGTTGCGGGTGGGCCCAGGGCGACGCTGAAGGTTGGTGCTTAAAAGGATTGGGACCCCACCTTGCGGTGGGGTCCCAACAGCTTCGGGAACCTAGTCGATTTCTACGACGGCCTTCTCGTGAAGCTTGCCCGTCTCGTCGTGCCAGTCGGAGCTCAACGGCTTGAGGGTGGCCTCCACTGCACGGGCATGGTGGCCGCAGAACAGCAGTTCACCGCCGGAGGACTCCAATACAACCCGGACGTAGGCCTGCGCTCCGCAACGGTCGCACCGGTCGAGTGCATTGAGTGTGCGGTCTGCCACTGCTGTTGTCATGTCGGCCTCCTTAGTAGATCAGTACGTCTATATAACCAGCATTCGTAACAAAACCATCGCAAGGATGGGGCAAGTTCGCTGTGCGCGTATCCGCAAAGTTGGCTCAAGTTCGCCGCAGCAGCCGCCGGCACCACCGGCGTGGCGCGCTCCACAGCCACCGCCAGGTGTGGCAGCCGTCCGCCCGGCTCCGGGCCGACTACCCTAGAGGAAGCGATTCCAGCCTGCTGTTTCCGTCCCTGAAGGAGTTCATCACCAGTGGCACCAAGTTCTGATTACACCGCCCGGCACCTGTCTGTATTGGAGGGCCTCGAGGCTGTCCGCAAGCGCCCGGGCATGTACATCGGATCCACAGACTCACGCGGACTTATGCACTGCCTCTGGGAGATCATCGACAACTCCGTGGACGAGGCCCTGGCCGGATTCGGCCACGACATCAGGATCATCCTCCACGCAGACAACTCGGTCGAGATCCACGACGACGGCCGCGGCATCCCCATCGACAAGGAACCCAAGACTGGCCTGACCGGCGTCGAGGTGGTCTTCACGAAACTCCACGCCGGCGGCAAGTTTGGCGGCGGCTCCTACACCGCCTCCGGCGGCCTGCACGGCGTCGGCGCGTCCGTGGTCAACGCGCTGTCCTCCCGCCTCGACGTCGAAGTGGACCGCGGCGGCAAAACCTACAAGATGTCCTTCCGGCGCGGCGAGCCCGGACGCTTCAAGGACGTTGGCTCCAGGATCGACCCCGCCGCACCCTTCACTCCGTTCGTGGACGATTCCGTCCTGGACGTGGTGGGCAAGGCCAAGCGCGGCGTCACGGGCACCCGCATCCGGTACTGGGCCGACCGGCAGATCTTCACCCCGGACGCCAAGTTCTCCTACGACGAACTCGCTGCCCGGGCGCGGCAAACGTCCTTCCTGGTGCCGGGCCTGAAGCTGACGGTCCGTGACGAGCGCAGGGTCCCCGGAACCGCCGGTGAGTCCGGGCCGCACGAGGAAGTCTTCCACCACGACGGCGGGATCTCCGAGTTCGTCGAGTTCCTGGCCGCAGACCCGGCCGTCACCGACGTCTGGCGGCTGCACGGCTCCGGGAAGTTCAAGGAGACCGTTCCGGTGCTGGACGAACGCGGGCACAGCCAGCTCGCCGAGGTGGAACGCGACTGCGAGGTGGACGTTGCCCTGCGCTGGGGGATCGGCTACGACAGCACCGTGCGGAGCTTCGTCAACATCATCTCCACCCCCAAGGGCGGAACCCACCAGTCGGGTTTCGAGCAGGCCCTGGTCAAGACGTTCCGCAAGGCCGTGGAAACCAATGCCCGCAAGCTCAAGGCCGGCAACGACAAAATTGAAAAGGACGACATCTTCGCGGGCCTGACTGCTGTCCTGACGGTACGGCTGGCCGAGCCGCAGTTCGAGGGCCAGACAAAGGAGATCCTCGGCACCTCGGCCGTCCGCGCGATCGTGGCCAAGGTGGTGGAGCGCGAAATCACGGCCAAGCTCGGCTCGGCGAACAGGAACGACAAGGCCCAGTCCGCGCTCCTGCTGGAAAAAATCGTCAGCGAGATGAAATCGCGCATCTCGGCGCGCGTGCACAAGGAAACCCAGCGGCGCAAGAACGCCCTGGAAACTTCCTCCATGCCCACCAAGCTGGCTGACTGCCGGACGGACGACGTCGGACGTTCTGAACTGTTCATCGTGGAAGGCGACTCGGCGCTGGGAACCGCCAAGCTGGCCAGGTCCTCCGACTTCCAGGCCCTGCTGCCCATCCGCGGCAAGATCCTCAACGTGCAGAAGGCCTCGGTGGGGGACATGCTCTCCAACGCCGAATGCGCAGCCCTCATCCAGGTGGTGGGCGCTGGCTCCGGCCGCAGCTTCGACATCAGCGCCGCCCGCTACGGCAAGGTGATCCTGATGACGGACGCCGACGTTGACGGCGCCCACATCCGCACGCTGCTCCTGACGCTCTTCTTCCGCTACATGCGCCCCATGATCGAAGAGGGCCGCGTCTTCGCCGCGGTCCCGCCCCTCCACCGCGTGGAGGTCATCAACGCCGGCCAGAAGGCCAACGAGATGATCTATACCTACTCGGAGGCGGAGCTCCACGTCCTCCTGGCCCGGCTGGCCAAGGAAGGCAAACGGTACAAGGAGCCCATCCAGCGCTACAAGGGCCTGGGCGAGATGGATGCCGAGCAGTTGGCCGAGACCACCATGGACCCGCGGCACCGCACCCTGCGCAAGGTGGGCATCGAGAACGCCAAGCAGGCAGAGGAGATCTTCGACCTGCTGATGGGCTCCGACGTGTCCCCGCGCAAGGACTTCATCATTGCCGGCGCGTCCAGCCTGGACCGGGAACGCATCGACGCCTGACGTCGGGAAGCGGGCCCCCCATAGCGGGAGGCCGACGGCGGGACTCAGCCCAGCAGGCCGGGCACCACCAGCAGGGCGGTGGGCAGCGCGAGCAGCAGCACGGAGCCGGCCATCACCATGTGCCGGACCGGCGCCGGGAGCTCAGGCTGGGGTGAAAGCAGCCTGCTGACCCGGGTGGCCGTGGTGCGGGCCGGGTCCGGGTAGGACGTGCCGGCGGCCGTTTCGAGGCCGGGCAGTGCCAGGCTGGACGCTCCGGGATGGAGTTCCGCTCCGCCGGCGTTCCCGGCCGAGCCGCTGGCCACGATGGCGATTGCCTTGATCAGGGTGGCCTTGCTCTCGGTTTTCAGTGCGACGTCGTCGGCCAGCATTTCAATCAGCGAATTTACCGACTCCTGGGCAAGGCGGGTGGTGGGCAGCCACGGCAGGGCCTGGCGCCAGGCAGCAAAGGCCCACAGCAGCAGGTGGTGCCGTTGGCTCAGGTGCGCGTTCTCATGGATCAGGACCGCCCGGAGTTCGGCCGGTTCAAGCGCCGCCATCAGGCCGTCCGAGAGGACCGTCACAGAACGGGCGCCGCCGGGAAGGCAGTAGGCCACGGGGGAGTCGTGGCTGATAACGAGCGTTCCTGTTCCCTCAGCGGACGGCGAAGCCAGGAGGGCAAGCAGTTCGCGGTGCCGCCGCCGCTGGCGCTCGATCTTGTAGTACGTCAGCAGCAGCGTGAACACCAGGTGGGCGGTGAGCAACGCGGCGGCGGAGAGGGCAAAGATGTGCCAGAACCCCAAGGCTGTGGTGGGGGCATTAAAGAGCACCATTCCGGCCAAGGCCCGGAGCCCTGAAATCAGGTTGTCCCCGACAGGCTCCAGGCCGTAGACCAGCATGGCGCCGATCATCGACAGGCCGCCGGCCAGGGCGATCGCCTGCCACAGGAGCATGGCGGTGAACGGCGAGCGGGCGGGCCACTTCGCCCGCGAGAGGAGGATAGGCACCGGCCACGCCAGGACTATCGCAAGGACCGCCAGCAGGTACGAGGCCCAGAACATGGTGCGTTACAGGTGGCCAAGCAGTTTGCGCAGCGTCTCGGCCTCGCCCTCGGACACGGACCCGATGAAGCGTGCCAGCACGGCCTCGCGGTCCGGCGCTGATCCCAGCACCTCATGCATCAGCTCAGCGGTGTGGTCCTCGCGGCTGGATACTGCCTGGTAGCGGTGCGGACGGGTGCCGCGTTCGCGTTCCACCAGGCCCTTCTTCTCCAGCCGGGACAGCACGGTGAGAACGGTGGTGACGGCAAGTTCCTTGCCTTCGTGGCCTGCCGTGCCGTCCTGTCCGGCAGAGGTCTGTGCCAGCCGGTCCCGCAGGGTATTCGCGGTGGCTGCTTCCTGGCCCGCCCAGAGCAGATCCATCACTGCCCGTTCCAGTTCACCAAGACTAGCCATTGCACTTTTCCTTTGTTTCCCCGCGCCACCGCCTCGAAGCGGCGGTGGCTGCATGCTTTTGTTTCAACTACAACCTCTAATTTACCCGGTTTTCCCCTGACTTTCTACGCCGGGTAGAACACGGGTCGGACGGGCACCCCGCCCTGGTGTTACAAGAGCCGGAATGCCGGTTTTACACCGCTGCGGACGCTGTTCTACACTCGGTAGAAGTTAGACTTCTACAAAACGTAGAAGATCTGCAGCCGTTGACAAGAGGGAATACCTTGGACGCTATGGACGCCCTGGAAATCGCACGCTGGCAATTCGGTATCACCACCGTCTACCACTTCATGATGGTCCCGCTGACTATCGGCCTCGGCCTGGTGGTCGCCGTGATGCAGACCGCCTGGCACCGCACAGGCAAGCAGGAATACCTCCGCATGACAAAGTTCTGGGGGAAGCTCTTCCTCATCAACTTCATCATGGGCGTGGCCACCGGCATCGTGCAGGAGTTCCAGTTCGGTATGGCCTGGAGCGAGTACAGCCGGTTCGTCGGAGACGTGTTCGGAGCTCCGCTGGCATTGGAGGCCCTCCTTGCCTTCTTTGTCGAGTCAACGTTCCTGGGCCTGTGGATCTTCGGCTGGAAGCAGCTGAAGCCGGGCATCCACCTCGCGTGCCTCTGGATTGCGGTGATCGGCTCGGTGTTCTCCGCCTACTTCATCATCGTGGCCAACAGCTGGATGCAGCACCCCGTGGGCGTGGAAATGGTGGACGGCCGGCCCGTCATGACCGATGCCTGGGCAGTCTTCACCAACAACACAGCACTCGTTGCTGTGCCCCACACGCTGTTCGGCGCGCTGGCCGTCGCCGGCGGCTTCCTGCTGGGCATCGCCTGGTACCACCTGTGGCGGAGGCGGCGCGACGGCGTGGACACCGTGGGTGCCGACGGCAAGGTTATCCCCGGCGAAGCAGCAGGGATCCCCGGCCGTGACGTGAACGACCACAAGGTGTGGCTCCGGTCCCTGCGCATCGGGGCGGTGGTGGCCATGATCTCCTTCGCCGGCACCGCCCTCACCGGCGACCTCCAGGGCAAGCTGATGTTCGAGCAGCAGCCCATGAAGATGGCCGCGGCGGAAGCTGCCTGCCACGACGGCACCGGATTCTCTGTCCTCAGCATCGGCAACATCGGCTCGCAGAACTGTGACGACATCGTGGCGCTGATCGAGGTTCCGGGCATCCTCTCCTACCTGGCCAAGGGCGACTTCACCACCGAAGTCCAGGGCGTCAACAGCCTGCTGCCCGAATACCAGGAGAAGTACGGCACGCACCTGCCGGACAACCCGATCTACGGCGAACGCGCCGGACAGGCAATCGACTACCTGCCGGTCATGGAGGTGACCTACTGGGGCTTCCGCATGATGATCGGCTTCGGCGGGCTTGCCGCCCTGGCAGCGCTGGTGGCGCTGTGGATCACCCGGAAGGGAACTGTTCCCGAGTCCCCGTGGCTCATGCGACTGGCGGTCTTCGGCATCCTTGCCCCGTTCGGCGCCAATGCGGCCGGCTGGATCTTCACGGAAATGGGACGCCAGCCTTTCGTGGTGGCTCCGAATCCCGATCCCAGCGGCATCGACCAGGTCTTTATGTTCACGGCGGCCGCCGTTTCGCCGGGGGTCTCGGCGGGCGAACTGCTGGCATCACTGGTGGCATTGACGGCGGTCTACGCGGTCCTGCTGGTGGTTGAGGTCAAGCTGCTCGTCAAGTACATCCGCGGCGGGGTGGTCTCCGCAATGCCGGAACTGGTCCACGCACCCGTGGACGAGAACGAGGACGCCACCCCCGGACAGGGCGGCCCCGGCGGCGGGAAACCGGCCGACGACGTCCTGGCCTTCGCGTACTAGCCCGACACCAAGCAGAGGAAACACAGAATGGAACTGCTCCCCACCATCTGGTTCATCGCCATCGCGGTGCTGTGGACCGGCTACCTCTTCCTGGAGGGCTTCGACCTCGGTGTCGGAATGCTCATGAAGCTTTTCGCCCGCAACAACACCGAACGCCGGGTCCTGCTCAACACCATCGGCCCGGTGTGGGACGGCAACGAGGTCTGGCTCCTGACGGCAGGCGGCGCCACCTTCGCTGCCTTCCCGCTCTGGTATGCCTCCCTGTTTTCGGCCCTCTACCTGCCGCTGCTGGTGGTGCTCGTTGCCCTGATCTTCCGGGCGGTGGCCTTCGAATACCGCGGCAAGGTGGACACGGACCAGTGGCGTGCCCGGTGGGACTGGGCCATCGCGCTGGGTTCCTTCTTTGCCGCCTTCGGAGTAGGCGCCGCGCTGGCCCTCACCACCACCGGGCTTCCCCTGAATGCGAACGGCGACCGTGAAGGCGGCCCGCTGGCCTGGTTCAGCGGCTACGCGGTGCTGGGCGGGCTTGCCGTGGTGGGATTCTCGCTGCTGCATGCCCTTGCCTTCCTGGCGCTGAAAACCGACGGCGACGTCCGGCACCGGGCCCGCCAGTGGTTCGTGCGGCTGCTCCCTGCCCTGCTGCTGCCCATCGCCGCCTGGGCCCTCAGCATCCAGTTCCTCGACGGCAAGCCCTGGACCTGGGCCCTGGTCGTGGTGGCTGTCGCTGCTGCCGCAGCGGCCTGGGTGTGGGCCCGCAAGGGAGCCGAAGGCAAGGCATTCCTGGCCCTCGGCGCCTTCCTGGTCCTCGGTACCGCATCCATCTTCGGCGCAGTATTCCCGGTGGTGCTGCCTTCAACCCTGGACGGCGCCTTTGACCTGACCATCTCCAACGCTTCCTCCTCGGACTACACTCTTGGGCTTATGAGCGTCGTGGCCGCCTTCGGCCTTCCCCTGGTCATCGCGTACCAGGCCTGGACCTACTGGGTCTTCCGGCGGCGGGTCAGCGCAGCGCACATTCCGGAGGCCCACAGCTTCCTGCCGGCCATCGCCGCCAGGGCCTTCACCACGAAGGGCTGACATGCGGTCAAGTTTCCCGCCCGGTCCCGCCACCCGCTCCGCCATCTACCTGCTTGGACTGCTGGCTGCGCTCAAGGCGCTGTCACTGGTGCTCATGGGCCAGGCAGTGGCGTCAGTCCTCACCGGACTTGTGGCGGGGGATGCGGGCTGGGCCGGCCAGGTTCCCCTGGGACTGGCCGGCGTGGTCCTGCGGTCCCTGACCGTCTGGGGACAAGCCGTTGCGGCCCGCCGGGCCGCCCTTGGCATCAAGGAGGAGCTGCGCACCCAGCTCCTGGAAAGGGCACTGCGGAACGGGGCCAGGGAGGCGGGACCGGCCGACGGCGGACTCGCCGTCCTGGCAACGCGCGGCCTGGACGCCCTGGACAACTACTACACCCAGTTCCTCCCCGCCCTGGTCAACTGTGCCGCGATCCCGCTGCTCCTGGGGGCCCGGATCCTCTTCGCCGACTGGGTCAGCGCGGTGGTGATTGTCCTGACGGTGCCGCTCGTGCCGCTGTTCATGGTGCTGATCGGCCGCTACACCGAGGACAACGTCCGCGAGGCACAGGCCTCGCTGGCACGGCTCTCCGCCCACATGCTGGAACTGGCAAAAGGCCTGCCCGTCCTGGTGGGACTCGGCAGGGCCACGGCGCAGCGCAAGGCGCTGGAAGAAATCTCGGAGGAATACCGCGCCCGCACCACGGGAACCCTGCGCACGGCGTTCCTGTCCGCCCTGGCGCTGGAACTGATCGCCACCATCTCGGTGGCCGTGGTGGCGGTGTTCATCGGCGTCCGGTTGGTGCACGGCGACATGCCGCTTGAGGCAGGCCTGCTCGCCCTGATCCTGGCACCCGACTGCTATCTTCCGCTGCGTGAACTGGGCACCGCCCACCATGCCAGCGACGACGGCCGCGTGGCCCTTGCCGAAACCACCGCGGTCACGGAGGCTCCCGAGCCGCGGCCGCTTCCCGCGGCCAAGGCGGGAAGGCCTGGTGCGCCGCTCACCGTCACCGGCCTGGCCGTGAGCTACAGCGGAAGGTCCGGGCCCGCCGTCGGCCCGCTCACCTTCTCGGCGCCCCAAGGCAGGATCACCGCCTTGGACGGGGCCAGCGGCGCAGGGAAGAGCACAGTCCTCGGCGTCCTCGCCGGGACCATTGGCGATGGTGCCGGCACCACGGTGTCCGGCGCGGTCCAGGGACTTGACCGTGCCGCCCTGGCCTGGGTGCCGCAGCATCCGGTGATGCTCGCGGAAACCGTCCTGGAGGAGGTGGTGCTCTACCTTTCCGGGGACATCCATGGCGGCCGCGGCCAGGCAGCCGTGCAGGCCGCAGCGCGGGCCTGCCTGGCCCGCGCCGCTGCCGGCCACCTGGCCCGGCAGCACCCCGCAGAACTGAGCCCTGGCGAGCTGCGGAGGGTCGCCCTGGCGCGTGCCCTGGCGAGGATCGAGGCGGGGGCCACAGTCCTGCTGCTGGACGAGCCCACTGCCCATCTGGATGACGCGTCGGCGATGGCCGTCGAGGACGCCATCAGGAGGCTTCGGGGCCGGGTAACCGTCATCCTGGTGGCGCACAACGAACGCACCCGCAACCTGGCAGACCACGTTGTGCCCGTGGGGCCGGGCCGAACGGTCACGGCGGCCAGCCACCAACCTGCCGGCCACCAACCTGCCGCGCTGCCGGCGGACGCCGCCCAGGCAGGACGTATTGCCCCGGCCGGCCCCGACGCAGGCAAAACGCCCTACAGCCCACCCACGACGGACGCGGGCGCCGCCCCTGCGGCAGCAGAGGGAGCCGGCAACCGCGCCACCGCCCGGCTCCTCTCGGCGCTCCTCGCGCCGGTCCGCGGCAAGTTCGCCGCCGCCGCTGCAGTGGGCACGCTCGCGGCGGTCTTTGCCGTGGCGCTGTCCGGCCTGTCCGGCTGGCTGATCATCCGGGCCAGCGAGCAGCCGCCCATCCTTTACCTGCTGACGGCGATTGTGGGCGTGCGGTTCTTTGGCATCGGGCGGGCCGTGCTCCGTTACTGGGAACGGCTCCTCCTCCACGATGCGGTGTTCGCCGCCCTCACCCGGCTCCGCGGGCGGCTGTGGGAGTCACTGAGCCGCAGGGCGCTCGCCCTCCGCCGCCTGCTCCAGGGCGGCAACGTGCTGGGAACGGTGATTGACGACGTCGATACCGTCCGCGACCTCCTGCCCCGCGTTGTGCTGCCGCCGCTGACCGCCCTTGCCGTCTCCGCGCTGGCGCTGGCAACCACCGGGCTGCTGGTACCGGCCGCGCTCCCGGCCGTCCTTGCGGCCGCTGCGGGCAGCCTGTTCCTGGCCCCTGCCGTGGCACTGTGGGCCGACCGGAAATCTGCCAGCGCCGAACAGGTGCTGAGGTCCGGAGTCCTGCGCCGCATTTCCGCCGCACTTGATGCCAGGGCCGAGCTCCATGCCAACAATGTCGCCTTTCCGGTCCTTGCCGGACTGCGCGCCCAGGACCGCAGGGCCACCCGCGCGTCCCAGCGCTCGGCCTGGGCGGACGGCCTGGGCCACGCCATCACCACCGCGTCCTGCTGTGCGGCGGCTTTCGCGGCCGCCTGGCTGGCGGCTCCCGCGGTGTCCGACGGCCGGCTCGAGCCCGCCACGGCGGCGGTTCTGGTGCTGCTGCTCCTCGCGCTGGTGGAACCTTACGCAGCGATGACGACGGCGGTCCGCCAGTTCCCCGCGCTCCGGACAGTCATGCGGCGGGTTGCGGCCTCCGGCGCACTGGACGCCGACGCCCCGGGTTCCGGGGGCGGCGCTGCCGACGGCCTGCAGGAGGTGCCTGCCCGGCGCAGCGGTGCTCCCGGCGTCGAAATCGAGAACCTTGCCGCGGCCTGGCCGGGCGGCCTGCCGGTGTTTACCGGGCTGGACGCGGTGGCGGAACCGGGCCGGTGGCTGGCAGTCACCGGGCCCTCCGGCTCCGGAAAGTCCACCCTGCTCTCGGTCCTGCTGGGCTTCCTTCCGGCCGCTGCGGGAGCTGCCCGGGTGACCGGCCGGGCAGCGTGGTGCCCGCAGGAGGCCCACCTCTTCGACTCGACCATCCGCGGCAACCTGCTGCTCGGCAGGCCTTCCTCCGATGACCGGACTGCCGGCGGCGGAACCGGCGGAGCCGGCGGCGACAATGAACTCCGCGATGTGCTGGCGTCCGTCGGGCTGTCCGGCCTGGTGGAGCGGCTGCCGGCCGGCCTGGACACCAGGATCGGTCCCGGCGGGGCGTTCCTGAGCGGAGGGGAGCGCCAGCGCCTGGCGGTGGCCCGCACGCTGATGACGGGTGCGGAGGTCATCCTGCTGGATGAGCCGACGGCCCACTTGGATGCGGAATCTGCGCGGACGATGCTGGCCGACCTGCGCACAGGCCTGCGGGACCGCACGGTGGTGCTGGTGACCCACAACCCTGCCGATGTCCATCCGGAGGATGCGAGGCTGGTGCTGGCCGGATCCGGGGACGCCGGAGGTGCAGGACGCAATGGTGCGCCGGCGTATGCCGCCGTGGCGGAAGGTGCTCAGCCGTCCACGTCGTGAAGGTGGTGGACGACGTCGTGCAGGAAATACTGGGCCAGCGTCAGTACGGTGAATTCGGCGCCGTTGCTGCGCAGCCCTTTCCGTCCCCACTCAGCTTGGCGGACGCCGGCAAAGGATTCCGCCACCTGCTTGCCTTCCGCGGCCAGCTCGGCGCTGACTACGGCGGGATCGGCGTTGGCGTAGTCCTTGTCCAGCGCTGTCTGGTCCTGGTCCCAGTTCTCGAACCGTGCGCCGTCCGTATCCAGCATGAGGTTGAGCCTCTGGTCAAAGAGGCTGAAGACGTCCCGGACGTGGCAGGCGTACTCCAGCGCCGACCAGGTGTGCTCATTCGGGCGCTCGGCAGCGTCCGGCCTGCGCAGGACGGCCCGCCAGCGGGGGAGCATGTTTTCGATGGTCCCGGGGACCGTTGACGGGGTGACCGTGGAAGCGTCAAAAGAGCATTCCGGGCAGGGACGGGTCAGGACCCAGGTCCAGTCCTTCTCATCAGGAACGATAGGCATGAAAGCAGTCTAGGCGGGATCGGGCCAGGCCATGGCAGGACCCACCACATCCACCGGCTGGGAGAGCGGGACGCCGGATCCGTCCCGGCGGCCGTGCTCCTGCGGCAGGGACCTGGCAACCCCGGCAGCCGACGACGCCTTGGCCGGGCCGTGGCCAGCCCAGGCCAGCAGCAGCGTGTCCTCGCCCTTCAGGAAGCGGTGGGCCCGCACACCCGCCGTGGCGCGGCCCTTCACCGGGTACTCGGAGAACGCCGTCACCTTGGCCGTGCCGGGGGCGGTGCCGGGAAGGGCTCCGGTGGTCCCCGCGATTGTGACCACGACGGCGGCCTCGTCCTTGGGCTGGACGGCGCCGAAGTACACCACCCGGTCCCCGGCCGCGAGCTTGATCCCGGCCATGCCGCCTGCGGTGCGTCCCTGCGGCCGCACGCCGGCGGCGGCGAACTTGAGCAGCTGCGCCTGGCTGGTCACGAACACCAGCTCGGCATCGTCGGCTCCCGCAGGCACCACATTGACCACAACGTCCTTGTCCTTCAGGGAAATGACGTCCCAGTCTTCCCTGTTCAGGGGATAGTCCGGCTGCACGCGCTTGACCACTCCCTGCGCCGTGCCGATGGCGAGTACTTCGTCCAGCGGGACGAACGCCACCAGTGTTTCCCCCTTCAACAGGGTCAGGAAGTCCTTGGCCGGAACCCCGCCCGCGAGGTTCGGCAGCCCCGAGACGGGGGGCAGCACGGGCATGTCCATCACCTGCAGGCGCAGCATGCGCCCCTGCGAGGTGACCGCGGCGATCTCGCCCCGCGCCGAGGTCCTGACCACGGACGTGTACACATCGTGCTTGGCCCGGGGTCCGGCCTCCGCCAGCGGCTCCTGGTTGCTGGTCCGGGCCACCTGCCCGGATGCGGTCAGGATGGCCCAGCAGGGGTCGTCCGCAATTTCCAGGGCCAGCGGCGCGGCCTTGCCCTTCCTGCCGTTGGCCCCGGAAAGTTCGGCGGCCACGGTGGGGGCCACGGCCTCCGATTCCAGCAGGACCGTCCGGCGCGGGGTGCCGTGCTCTTCGGCGAGGGCGCCCAGTTCGTCGGAGACGAGCGTGCGCAGCCGCTCCTCTGAACCCAGGATCGCCTCCAGCTCCGCGATCTCGCGGCGCAGCTCGTCCTGTTCCTTCTCGAGCTCGATCCGCGAGTACTTGGTCAGCTGCCGCAGCCGGAGCTCCAGGATGTAGTTCGCCTGGATTTCCGTGAGGTCGTAAATGGACATCAGCCGCGCCCGGGCGGCGGCGGCCTCATCGGAGGACCGGATGATCTGGATGACCTCGTCGATGTCCACGATGGCGATAAGGAGGCCCTCCACCAGGTGGAGGCGGTCCTTCTTCTTCCCCAGCCGGAACACGGTCCGGCGGCGGACCACATCGATCCTGTGGTTCACGTACACGCTCAGCAGCTGCACCAGACCCAGGGTCTGCGGCTGCCCGTCCACCAGGGTGACGTTGTTGATGCCGAAGGAGTCCTCCATCGGCGAGTAGCGGTAGAGCTGCTGGAGCACCGCGTTGGGGTTGAAGCCGTTCTTGAGTTCGATGACCAGCCGCAGGCCGTGCTTGCGGTCCGTCAGGTCCACGATGTCGCTGATGCCCGTCAGCTTCTTGGCGTTGACGGCGTCCTTGATCTTCTCTATGACCTTCTCCGGACCCACCATGTAGGGGAGCTCGGTGACCACCAGGCCGGTCCGGCGTGCGGAAAGCTGTTCCACCTCCACCTTGGCCCGGGTCTTGAAGGATCCGCGCCCGGTGGCGTAGGCGTCGCGGATGCCGTCCAGGCCCACGATCCGGCCGCCGCTGGGGAGGTCCGGGCCGGGCACGAAGCGCATGAGGTCGTCCAGCGTCGCGTCCGGGTTGGCGATCAGGTGCCGTGCGGCGGAGATGACCTCCACCAGGTTGTGCGGGGCCATGTTGGTGGCCATGCCGACGGCGATGCCGGTGGCGCCGTTGACCAGCAGGTTGGGGAAGGCCGCGGGCAGGACGTCCGGCTGGGTCAGCTGGTTGTCATAGTTGGGGACAAAATCCACCACGTTTTCATCGAGGTGGTCGGTGAGCGTGAGGGCGGCCGCCGCCAGCCGCGCCTCGGTGTACCGCGGTGCTGCAGGGCCGTCGTCGAGCGAGCCGAAGTTGCCGTGCCCGTCGATGAGCGGCAGCCGCAGCGAGAAGTCCTGCGCCATGCGCACCATGGCGTCGTAGATGGCGGTATCGCCGTGCGGGTGCAGCTTGCCCATGACCTCGCCCACCACTCGGGCGCTCTTCACGTGGCCGCGGTCCGGGCGCAGGCCCATGTCGCTCATCATGTAAAGGATGCGGCGCTGCACCGGCTTAAGCCCGTCCCGGGCGTCGGGGAGGGCCCGCGAGTAGATCACCGAATACGCGTACTCCAGGAAGGACCCCTCCATTTCGGAGGTGACATCGATGTCCACGATGTTCTCCGTGTAGGGGGTGCTGTCTTCCACGGTGGGGGCGGGGGTTTGGCGGCGGGCCATGGGGTTGGTGAATCCTTCTGGAGTGCTGTGCAATCGGTTTATTCTGCGCAAGCGGCGGTGCTGCGGGAGTTTTTGGCTAGGCTAAGCCTATGGTGGATCAGCCCGTGGACGGCGAATATCCGGAACATTGGGAAGCCGATGTCGTCCTGCGCGACGGCGGAACCGCGCATCTGCGGCCCATCCATCCCTCTGACGCGGACGCTGTCCAGGCGTTCCACATGGGGCAGTCGCAGAATTCAATCTACATGCGCTTCTTCGCGTTCAAGGCCAAACTCTCCAGCAAGGAGCTCAAGCGGTTCACCGAGGTGGACTACCGGGACCGCGTGGCGTTCGTCATCACCATCGGCGGCGAAATCGTGGGCATCGGCCGGTATGACCGCCTCGACGACCCCACCGAGGCGGAAGTGGCGTTCAACATCGCGGACGCCCACCAGGGGAGGGGCATCGGCTCCATCCTGCTGGAACACCTTGCCGCCGCCGCCCACGAGAACGGCATCCGCCGCTTCAGCGCCGAGGTGCTCCCGGAAAACCGCAAGATGCTGATGGTCTTTTCCGACGCCGGCTATGACGTCAAACGGCACTTTGACGACGGCGTCGTGAGCCTGGAGTTCAACATCGACCCCACCGAAAAATCCCGGGCCGTGATGGAATCCCGCGAGCACCGCGCAGAGGCGAGGAGCGTCCGCGACCTGCTGACGCCGTCGTCCGTGGCCGTCATCGGTGCCAGCCGCAAATGGGGGACGGTGGGCTACCAGCTGCTGGAGCACATCATTGAGGGCGGCTTTTCCGGACGGGTGTATGCCATCAACCCCGAGGCGCTGGAACTGGCGGGCATGATGTCCTTCGGCAAGCTCTCTGAAGTCCCCGAGCCCGTCCAGCTTGCGGTGGTGGCCGTCCCCTATGAGGAGGTAGCCGCCGTCGTGGCCGACTGTGCCGCAGCCGGGGTCAAGGGGCTGGTGGTTGCGTCAGCGGGCTTCGCGGACGACGGCGAACGCGGCCTCGCGAGGCAGCGGGACCTGGTGCGGCAGGCCCGCGCCAACGGCATGCGGGTAATAGGGCCGGCGTCGCTGGGAATCGTGAACACGCACCCCGACGTGTCCCTGAACGCTTCCATGGCGCCCTCGCTGCCGCTGCGGGGCGGCCTGGGCCTGTTCTCGCAGTCTGCCGCCATCGGCGTCTCGCTCTATGCCGCCTCCAGCAGGCGGCGGCTGGGCCTGTCCACCTTCCTCTCCGCCGGGAACCGTGCCGATGTGTCCGGTAACGACATGATGCAGTACTGGGAGGACGACGCCGACACTTCGGCCGTGGGCCTCTACCTGGAATCGATCGGCAATCCGCGCAAGTTTTCCCGGCTGGCCCGCCGGCTGGCGCGCATCAAGCCGGTGATCGTGGCGAAGTCCGACGCCATGGGGCTGCGGCTGCCGCCGGGGCATGCCGTCCGGACCACCCAAGCGCCGGCCGGGGCCCTCGACGCCATGCTGCGCCAGTCCGGCGTCATCCGGGTGGAAACCATAGAGCAGCTGGTGGATGTTGCGCAGGTCGTCTCCGGCCAGCCGCTCCCGGCCGGGCCCGGCCTGGCCATCTTCAGCAACTCCCAGGCGCTGGGGAAGGTGGTGGCGGACAGTGCCTCCTCGCACGGCCTCGGCATCGGCCAGATGGTGGCGGGGGTGGACCTCGACGCCGGCCAGTCAGTTGCCCTTCCGGCCCTGCGGTCGGCGCTGCTCGCCGCGCTGGAGTCCGACGCCGTCCACGCGGCCGTTGCCGCACTGCTCCCGGCCCGCGGGCTCACCGTGGACAGCATCGCCGAAGTACTTGCCGAATGCTCCGTGAAGTCCGGAAAGCCCGTGGTGGCCGCCTTTACCGGGATACTCGATCCGTCGGTCTACGTCGAAGGCATGGTGGGGACGGGGGAGCGTGCCGTGCCCTGCTTTTCCAATCCGGGCGCTGCCGTGGCCGCGCTCGCGGCCGTGGTGCGGTATTCCGAGTGGGTCTCGCGCGACCACGGGCACTTCGTTGAACCGGAAGGCTGCGATCCGCAGCGCGCCCGGGACGAACTCGAGGCCCACCTCCGGGATGTAAGGGGTGAGCAGCTCAAGCAGCTGGACCCCGCGGCCACGCGTTCCCTCCTGGGCCACTACGGCATCACCGTGCTGCCCTCGGTCGGCTTCGACACCCCCGACGAGGCGGTGGCGGCCGCGGAGGCCCTCGGCTGGCCGGTAGCGTTGAAAACCACCGATCCTTCCCTGCGCCACCGGCTTGACCTCGGGGGAGTGCGGCTGGACATCCAGGACGCCGAGTCCCTGCGGCTGAACGTGCTGCAGATGCGCCGGACCCTCTCCCGTTACGGCGACCCTGCCCTGGAGGTGCAGACCATGGCACCCGTCGGGCAGGCCTGTACCTTCAGGGCCATCGAGGACCCGCTCCTGGGACCGGTCATCTCCTTCGGCCTGGCCGGCGACGCCGTCAACCTGCTGGATGACTGGGCGCACCGGGTGCCGCCGCTGTCCGCGGCGGACGTGCACGACTTCATCCGCGGACCGCGGGCGGCCCGGAAGCTGTTCGGCTACCAGGGCCTGCCCGCGGTGGACGTCGCCGCACTCGAGGACCTGGCCGGCAGGCTCGCGTGGCTGAAGGACAGCCATCCGGAAATCGCCCTGCTGGAGTTCAATCCCGTGCTGTGCGGGGCTTCCGGAGCGGTGATCCTGGCCGCGGACGTCCGGATCGGCAACGCGGCCCAGCGCACGGACAGCGCCCGCCGCGCCATGCTCGGCTGACGCGGTTAGCAATGTGACCGGCCCATCTGTGAAAATGGGGGAATGAGCTCACAGCCTCCCGCGTCGGCGCCCGAAACGCCCGGCAATGAAAACCAGGCAGTCCGCCACAGCTCACACAACCACGGTGCCCAGGGCCAAAGCCTGGACGGCGCACTGCAGAAGGCCGGTTTCTATCCCCGCCTGGTTGCCGACGTTGTTGACGACGCCCTGGACGGCCGCGACTGCGTAGCCCACCTGGTGCACCTGGAAACACACTTTGACCGGGCCGAGGTCCGGCGCCACATCACCGTCCTGGTGCTGACTGCGGACATGCTGGTGATCACCCACGTGGACGACCAGCAGCTTGACGAGGCCGGCGAACAGATCGTGGCCCAGATCTCCACGGAGTCCGTTCCCGTGGCGCAGATCCGCTCCGTGGTGCTCAGCTACATGTACGCGCAGCCGCAGAACTACAAGCCATCGGATCCCGTGCGCGAGGTGACGCTGTCCATCGCCTGGTCCGGCGGCCAGCGGCTGGATATGGGTCCAGCCAGCTGCGGGGATCCCCAGTGCGAAGCCGACCACGGCTACAGCGGCACCATTGCCCAGGAAGACATCGTCCTCCGGATCAGTGCCGAGGCGGATGGGCTGCAGGCAGTCCAGGACGCCAAGCTTTTTGCCCGCGCGCTGCGCGCAGTGAACACAGGTTCCGCCGCTCCGGCGCCGCATGTCCAGTCCCTCCCTCCGCGGCCGCGTCCGGGTGTGTTCGGCAACCGGCTGAGCCGCGGGCATCAGCAGCGCTGAGATGCCGGACGAACGCCGCTCAACCATCCCTGACGCAGCCGCCCCCTCCGGCGCCGCCCCAGTCCAAGCGGGCCGGGCGCCCGAGCTTCCGCCCGCCCCTGCCTACGGCCGGCGCTCCGTAGCGGACGTGCTGTCCAGCGCCGCGGCAAGCCTGGGACTCGATGGCTTCACCAACACGCTCGGCTTTCCTGCCGCGCCGCGTGTCTGCGTCGTTGTGGCCGACGGCCTGGGCCGGAACCTCCTGAAGCAAAAGTCCGCGCACACACCTTTCCTCAGGTCGGTCATCCAGGCCGGGCAGCGTGAGGTTCCGGTGTGGCTGGACTCAGCATTCCCCTCCACCACGGCTGCCGCACTGGCCAGTTTTGGTACCGGGCTGCCCCCTGGCCAGCACGGCATGGTGGGCTACGACGTGCTGGACCCCGCCCAGGACAAGGTAGTCAACATGCTGGGCAACTGGGACTCCGGCGTGGATCCCCTTGCCTGGCAGCCGTTCCCCACCGTGCTGGAACGCGCTGCCGGCCAGGCCGCCGTCACCACGGTCAGCCTTCCCCAGTTCGGTGATTCGCCCATGACCAGGGCTGCCCTGCGCGGCGGAAGCTTCGTAGCCGGCACCACGTCCCATGCCCGGACCGAGGCCGCCGCCGAAGCCCTCGCCGGCCCTGGACCGGGCCTGCTGTACTTCTACCTCAATGAGCTGGACAAGGCCGGACACCGCTACGGCTGCCAGTCCGAACACTGGGAACACCAGCTCGAGGAGCTGGATTCGACCATGAAGCGGTTGAATGCCTCCCTGCCGGCGGGGACCACCATCCTGCTGACTGCGGACCACGGCATGCTGGACGTGCCGGAACAGCAGCGCATCGACTTCTCCGCAGACCCGGCGCTGGTGGAAGGCGTCCGGCACACCGCGGGCGAACCGCGCATGGTGCACCTCTACCTGGAACCCGGAGCGGACGGCACAGGGCCCGACGCCGGTGCACGCGGGCGGCTTCTCGCCGCCTGGCGGGCCCGCTTCGGTCCGCGCGTCTGGGCCTTCACCCGGGAGGACGCCATTACGGCGGGCCTCTTTGGTCCGGTGCGGCCCGCCGTCGAGGGCAGGATCGGGGACGTGATGATTGCAGCCCGCGATGAGCTCGCGCTGTATGACACAAGGCGCGTCCGCCCCACGGCGATGGACGTCGTGGGCCAGCACGGATCCCTGACCAAGGCTGAGCGGGAGGTTCCGCTGCTGTGTTTCACCGCAGGCGGCAGGAGCGTCCGCCGTGGCTGAACTCGTCTTTTTTTCGGGCACCATGGACTGCGGCAAATCCACCCTTGCGCTGCAGATGGACCACAACCACCGCGCCCGGGGCCGGGGCGGGGTGCGCTTCAGCCGGAACGACCGTGCCGGCGAATCAAAAATCTCCAGCCGGCTGGGCCTCGAAACCGACGCCGTGGAGGTGGCGGACGGGACGGACTTCTGGGAGGAAGTCATGCTGCGGCGAACCCAGGGCCAGCGCGTTGATTACCTGATTTGTGATGAGGCACAGTTCTACACGCCGGAACAGGTGGAACAGCTGGCCAAGGTGGTGGACGAGATCGGCGTCGATGTGTTTGCCTTCGGCATCACCGCGGACTTCCGCACCAGGCTTTTCCCAGGCTCGCAGCGGCTCATCGAACTGGCGGACCGGGTGCAGGTCCTGCAGGTGGAAGCCCTGTGCTGGTGCGGCCGCCGGGCAACGCACAACGCAAGGACGCTGGACGGCGTCATGGTCACCGAAGGTGCCCAGGTGGTGGTGGGTGACGTTGACATGGCCGTTGACGGATCCGCTGCTCCGGCGCCAGGCCACATTCCCGTTGTGGGCTACGAAACCCTCTGCCGGCGGCACTTCATGCGGCGCGTCACTGCCCATGGTGCCAACCTCATGGCCGAGCAGGACCAGCTGCTGCCGTTCGACGTGGACGCGTGCCTCTGGCGCGGCACCGGCGGAACAGGGGCAGGCGCCTAGTCTCCGCGGGTCCCGAAGACGATCTCGTCCCAGGACGGAACACTGGAGCGCTTGGGCCTTGCGGGCTGCCTTTCCGGTGCACCCGTTTCCGGCAGCTGGCCGGTGGTGGGGGAGTTGTCGTCAGTCCTTGGTGCCGGCCGCCGCGGCTTCCCGCCGAGCAGCTCGTCCAGTCCCGCCCCGCTTCCCGACGCGCCCGGGCCCCGTGGCGCATCAGGTTCAGCGGAGCCGGAGGGCCGCTGGGGGGAGGCCACGATGGTGATTTCGCGGGTGTCCGTGCTGACCCCGTTGTGCAGCCGGAGGTTGTCGTCAACCGGGTCAGGGTGCGGCGGGATGAGGCTCAGCCGGGAAAGCATCGACGGCCGGGCATCCCGGCGCCGGATGAAGGAATCACCCTGGGCGGCGGGAGCACTGCCGCGGTCCTCTTCCGGTTCCGCGGCCTGCTCGTCCGCTTCCGGCAAGACCTCGGAGGGCCGGGGGTGGGCCGCCGGCACGCCGTGCGTCAGCAGCAGGGCAAGGGCGTCGTCGGAATCTTCATCCACGCCCAGCCGCTGGCCCCGGCGGGAACGCAGCATGTCCAGGAGGCCGTCGGATTCCTTTTCCTTGCCGGGAGCCTGGCCGGCGTGGCCTCCCGGGCTTCCGGGAGCGGAATCGGCATCGGTCTCAAAGTCAAAGGGCCGGTCGGAGACGGCTGACAGCCGGCGGGCGGGGACTGGCCCGTCCAGCGGCTCCAGCTCGCTCAGCTGCTGGGCCCAGCGGTTGGCGTTCTGCAACGACTTCCGGGCCGGGCTGAAGGTCCACAGCGCCGGCGGCTCCTCGCCTATGCCCGGCGTGTTGCCCGTCTTGGGTTCGAAGCTGGCAGAGACAGTCCAGGTGCCGTCCTGGCGGCGCCAGGAGTCCCACTCCACCGTTGAGGGGTCTATGCCATGGGCTGCCAAGCGGTGGCCCACCATGTCGTTCAGGGTGGCAGGGTTGTCGCCGAACGCGGAGCGGTAGGCGTCATGGCCGGGAGAAGGGGACGCCACTTCCACCTTGCGGGCCTGCTGGGCTACGTACTCCCGTTCTGCAAGGACCGGACCTTCATACCGTTCAACCTTGGCCAGCGGAAGCCCGGAAAGCTCGGCGACGTCGGCCGCCGTTGCCCCCGCACGTATCCGCGCCTGGATGTCCCGTGGGGACATGGGAACGGCCGGCCGCTCAGCCCGCGGCTTAACCGCCGGCCTGCTGGCCGTCCTCAGCGCTTCGTCGATCGGCAGCTGGAACATCTCGCCGCCGGCCCCGCTCAACAGGAGGTGAGTCCCGTCGTCGTGTACGCCTACAAGCCGTAGATCCTGCATACAAATCCTCCACCCTGGCATTACTATCACTCGAAACTTTGCCACCATGGGGGCGGGTTTTCGCTCAAGGGGCAGGGCGCGCCGCGATTTTCCGGGACAACGCTCGCAAATCACTGCCGCAGCCGGCTTTTCGTCCGGGCACCAACGGGCGGCATCCTGCGTTGTCACAGGTGTTGTCCCAGACACGCACACAACAGGAAGAAGGCCAGGGCCACGATGTCCACCGATTACGATGCCCCGCGCAAGTCCGAGGAAGACGCCAACGAAGATTCGCTGGACGAGCTGAAGACGCGCCGGGCGGACAAGCCGGTCGCGGTGGTGGATGAGGACGAAAACGAGCTGGCCGCCGGCTTCGAACTCCCGGGAGCGGACCTCTCCGGCGAGGAGCTGGTGGTCCAGGTAGTTCCGGCGCAGGCTGACGAATTCACCTGCTCCTCCTGCTTCCTGGTGCGGCACCGGTCCCAGATCGCCAGGGAGAAGGACGGCCGGTTCTACTGCAGGGACTGCGAGGGCTGAAGGGCTGCCGCCAGTTTGTCCGGGCGGCGGGTGGATGCCAGCCAGTACGGCGTCGGGTCCGAGGGGTCGGTGATGTCGATCTTGACCACGGGATCGATCCAGCCCCGGATGCACAGGTAGGCCAGGCCGTTCAGCCGGGTGCCGCGTTCCGCCGTCGCTTCTTCACCCCGGAATGGCTGGGCGGCGCCAATAAAACGGCGTTCAATGGTGGCCCGCCCCACCGTGAGGGTGTTACCGGTGACCAGGATGGTGGGGGTGGAAGCGAGCAGGAGTATGGCGATGATCGCAAAGAGCACCACCGCAGCCGTGTAGCCCGCAGCCGCGCTGATAGGTGCAAACACCAGGATTCCGGCACCTGAGATGCCCGCTGCAATGATCCAGATCCAGGCATTGGGCCACAGCTTTTCCCGGTAGATCACCGCGGCCCCGGCAGAGGGTGTACTGGGAACGGGCGCGGCGGAACTCGATTCGGGCATAGGGCAAGCTTTCCATTTTTCCCTTGCTATTTCATCCCGGCGGCTCATGCCCCGGCTGCCGCGGCTCCTCCCGGCCCGCCCAGGCTGTCGGGGGCATGCATCGCCTAGGTCCCGGCCACGGGCGCGGGTTAGAGTGAGTGACTGTGACTGATCATTCCGCAGCAGTAGACACCTTCCCCGCAGCAGCACCTGCCGGCCCGGCCCCTTCTGCCTCAGCCCCCACCCTGCAGGTTCAGTTGAAGATGCTGGACCCTGGCCTTGAGGCGCCTTCCTATGCGCACCCGGGCGACGCCGGCGCTGACCTTCGTGCCAGGGAGGACGTTGTCCTGCGGCCGGGGGAGCGCAAGCTGGTTCCCACCGGAGTGGCCATCGCCCTGCCGGAAGGGTACGTCGCCCTGATCCATCCGCGCTCCGGGCTGGCCACCAAGCACGGACTGACCATCGTCAACGCCCCTGGAACGGTGGACGCCGGATACCGGGGGGAAATAGCAGTCACCCTGCTGAACACCGATGCGACCCAGTCCATTGAGCTGCACCGCGGCGATAGAATTGCGCAAATGGTTATCCAGCGTGTGGAGTATGCACAGTTCATCCCCGTCAATGAATTGAACGGGTCTGTGCGCGGCACGGGAGGATTCGGGTCAACCGGCGGATTCAACCGGCCGGTGGCCTAGGGAACCATTCTTCCGGTTCCGGCAGTACTCCTGCCTGGCGCGTACAGCACGACGGCGGGACCCCCATGGGGCCATACCGGCACATTTCACAACTAAGGAGACACCCTCATGGTCTTTGGGCTCGGCAGGAAAGCAAAGAAGGAACAGGCAGCCGAACCGGACGACTCCCTGGCCGGCGCGGAGGCTTCCGCCGACGCAGCGGCCCCCACGGGTATCCGTGCGAACGGCCCGCTTGATGAATCCGAAATCACCAGCCGCGACGGTTACGTGGATCTTGGCGCGTTGCTGATCGCTCCCAGCGAGGGCCTCCAGTTGCGCCTCGAGGTGGAAGAAGCCACCCAGCGCGTTGTGGCAGTCACGCTGGACCTCAACGGCTCCAGCCTTCAGCTCCAGGCGTTCGCCGCTCCCAAGACCGAGGGCCTGTGGGATGAGATCCGCGAGCAGATCGGCCAGTCCGTGGGTGCGCAGGGTGGCCAGGTGGAAGAGATCGACGGCAGCTTTGGAACCGAACTCGTGGCCAAGTTGCCCGCAGGGCTGCCCGACGGCAGCCAGGGCTACCGCGTGGCCCGCTTTGTGGGCGTTGACGGACCCCGCTGGTTCCTTCGCGGCGTGCTGGGCGGACCGGCGGCCCTCGAACGTGAAGCGGCCGAGCCGCTGGAGGCGCTGTTCCGGCAGGTTGTGGTGATCCGCGGGGGCAGCCCCATGCCGCCCCGCGACCTGCTGCAGCTGCGCCTGCCCAAGGACACGGCCACGACGCCTCCTCCCGCTGCCCCCGCACTGGGGGAACCGGAACGTGGTCCGGAAACCACACAGATTGGCTGACGCGGCACCTGGGGACGGGCTCCAGCGCCGCCCCGCCGTCCTCTCCCTGGACCAGCTTCCGGACAAGGGCCGCGTGGTGTGCCAGGGCCGTATTGAATCCGTGACGTATCTTCCGGCGGACCAGGCTCCTGCATTCAGTGCCATTGTTTCCGACGCCGAACCAGGCAGGTCACTGTCCGGCCCGGCCGGGCCAGGCCGGGCAGAGCCAGGCAAAAAACTGTCCGGCCAGGCCAGGGCACAGGGCCGGCTCCGGGTTGTGTGGCTGGGACGCCGCCGGGTGCCGGGCATCGAAGCCGGCGCCGAGCTCCGGCTTGAAGGAATGCTTTCCCGCAGCCAGGGCCTGCCCACCATGTTCAACCCCCGCTACGAAATACTGTCCCGCCAGGAGAACGAATGACCGAGCCCCAGCCCGACCCGTCATCCGGAGCCCAGAGCCCCGGCAGTCCTGAACGTGATTCGCGGCCGGGACCTGCCCAGGAGGCGTCACCGATGGCCGGCCTTGCGGCGGAGTACGCGGCCAAGGCGGGGCTGCACCGTACACACGACGGCCATGTGGACGTCCTGCGCAGCGCCGGAGGAGTCCAGGGGATTGCCGAAAGCATCCTGCCCGGGCTTGTGTTCCTGGTGGCCTTCACCATCACCCGGGAACTGACGCTGTCCCTGGTGGCGGCATTGGCCTCCGCGGCGGTGTTCACCGTGGTCCGGCTGGTCCAGCGGCGCCCGCTGACGCAGGCCTTGGCCGGAGTGGTGGGCGTGGGCATCTCGGCCTGGCTGGCCAACACCACCGGCAAAGCGGAGGACTTCTACCTCCCCGGGTTCTTCACCAATGCCGGCTACATCCTGGCGATGGCGCTCTCCATCTTCCTTAAATGGCCGGTGGCCGGCCTGCTCTTCGGATTCATCCGCAATGAAGGCCTGGACTGGCGCAAGGATCCGGACCGGGTCAAGGCCTACCAGCTGGGCACCTGGATCATCGTTGCGGTCCTGGCGCTTCGGCTCGTGGTGCAGGTGCCTCTCTACCTCATGGGTGCGGACGGGCTTGCCGCGCTGGCCACCACCCGGCTGATCATGGGCGCGCCCCTGTACATCCTGGGTGTCTGGATTGCCTGGCTGGCAACCCGGCCGGCCCCCGTCGACGCTGGCACGGACTCCAGCGGGGAGGACACGGGCCTGAAAGCCTGACCCCGGCCGGCGCATGACTATTGGTCCGCCCTAGCCGTCGAAGCCGTCGTCCTCCGGGGCCTGCTGGGCGGTCCTGGCGCCGGCGGGCAGCGGAGCCTCCGCCTCGCCGGCGGTATCGGGGGCGTCCGGCGACAACAGGGCGCGCAGGTCATCCTCGGCTGCAATGGTGGTCACGAAAAACAGCTCGTCGCCGCCGTCAATGACGTCGTCCCGGCTGGGCGTGATGGGGGCATGATCCCGCAGGATGGCCACCAGGGTCGCGTCCTCGGGCCACCGGATATCGCCAACCGTCTGGCCGATCACGTGCGAGTCGTGCGGCACCGTGAACTCCACGAGGGAAGAAACGCCGGTCTGGAGGGTGAGCAGCCGGACCAGGTCGCCGATCTCCACGGCTTCCTCCACCAGGGCGGTCATGAGCTGCGGCGTGTTGACGGCGACGTCAACGCCCCAGGAATCGTTGAACATCCAGTCGTTCTTGGGGTTGTTCACCCGCCCTACGGTGCGGCCCACCCCGAATTCGGTCTTGGCCAGCAAGGAAACCACCAGGTTGACCTTGTCATCGCCGGTGGCCGACACCACCACGTCTGCCTCTTCCACCTTGGCCCCCTGCAGGGTGCTCAGCTCGCAGGCGTCGCCCACCAGCCAGTGCGCGCCCCGCAGGCCGCTCCGGCCGATGACTTCCGGCTTAAGGTCGATCAGCAGGATCTCATGCTTGTGCGCCAGCAGCTCCCTGGCGATGGACGAACCGACGCTGCCGGCACCCACGATGACTACTTTCACTGGTACTCCTTGGCGGGTGCTTTGGCGAGGATGTGGGCCACCTGGGCGCTGCGGTCGACCTGCAGCATGGCGTGCACGGTGTCGCCGTCCTGGTAGGCGGTGGCCGCTTCCGGCAGGAGTCCTTCGCCGAAACGGGTCAGGTACGCCACGCGGATCGCGGCGGCTTTCTCGATGGTGCTCACCCGTTGTCCGATCCAGCTGGCGTCGAGGTCGAGCTCGGCCAGCACCAGGCGCCCGGACGGCTCGCGGAAGTCGCCTGCCAGGTGCTGTTCGGGCAGGATGCGGCGGAGCACCTGGTCCGCGCTCCAGCGCACGGCCGCCACGGTGGGGATCCCAAGGCGCTGGTAGATCTCGGCGCGGCCGGGATCATAGATGCGGGCCACGACGTGGGGGACGTGGAACGTTTCCCTGGCCACCCGGGTGGCCAGGATGTTGGAGTTGTCGCCACTGGAGACGGCGGCGAAAGCATACGCTTCAGCCACGCCGGCCTGCTTCAGGGTGTCCCGGTCGAAGCCGACGCCCGTGACTTTGCGCCCGGTGAATCCCTGGCGGAGCCTGCGGAAGGCGCGGTCGTCCTGGTCGATGATTGCCACGGAATGCCCGGCGTCCTCCAGCGTGTGCGCCAGCGTTGCCCCCACCCGGCCACATCCCATGATCACGAAATGCGCCACGGTCTCTCCTCTGTATTCCTGTCAAGGTCCTGCTGCTAGAACTCTACCGCCAGCGTCCGGGCTCCCGTCGTCCCCGGTCCGTCATGACATCGTCCGGGAATCAGACTAGCTTTGTGGGGTGCTGACAATATTGAACGCCGCCAAGCGTGTGCTGGTGGGCAGGCCATTTCGCAATGACCGGCTGGCCCACACGCTGCTTCCCAAGCGGATCGCACTCCCGGTCTTCGCCTCCGATGCCCTCTCGTCCGTAGCCTATGCCCCGGACGAGATCCTGCTCACTCTGGCGCTGGCGGGCGTCAGCGCCGTGGCGTTCTCGCCGTGGGTGGGCGTGGCGGTGATGGTGGTCCTGCTGACGGTGGTGGCCTCCTACCGGCAGAACGTCCACGCCTATCCTTCCGGCGGCGGCGACTATGAGATCGCCGGGGAGAACCTGGGCAAGTACGCAGGCCTGACGGTGGCGTCGGCACTGCTGGTGGACTACGTCCTGACCGTGGCGGTGTCCATGTCCTCCGCTGCCGCCTACCTCACCACGGCGGTCCCCGCCCTGCACGGCCAGCAGGCGGGCATTGCCACCATCGGCGTCGTAATCCTTGCCCTGGTGAACCTGCGCGGGATCAAGGAGGCCGGCACACTCTTTGCCGTCCCCACCTACATCTTTATGGCGTCCATCCTGGGCATGACGGCGGTGGGCCTCTTCCAGGCCGCGACCGGACAGCTGGGCCAGGCTCCCTCCGCGGCCTTCACCATTGTTCCCGCCCCTGGTTTCGACGAAGGACTGGTGGGCCTCGCCGGCGCCTTCCTGCTGCTGCGGGCCTTTTCCTCCGGCGCCGCGGCGCTGACCGGCGTCGAAGCCATCAGCAACGGGGTGCCCAACTTCCGGCCGCCGAAGAGCAAGAACGCCGCCACCACACTGCTGCTGCTGGGCGTCATCGGCGCCACCATGCTGGCGGGCATCATTTACCTGGCCAATGCCACCAAGGTCCACATCGTCCTGGACCCGGCGACAGAGTTCCTGCTCAACGGCAGTCCGCTGCCGGAGGGCTACATCCAGAACCCTGCCATCAGCCAGATCGCGCAGACCATCTTCGGCCCCGGTTCCATACCGTTCTATATCGTGGTTGCCGCCACCGGCGTGATCCTGGTGTTCGCCGCCAACACCGCCTTCAACGGCTTTCCGGTGCTGGGCTCCATCCTCGCCCAGGACGGCTACCTGCCCCGGCAATTGCGCACCAGGGGTGACAGGCTGGCCTTCAGCAACGGCGTCCTGGCCCTGGCCGCCGGCGCACTGGTGCTGATCATCGCCTTCAACGCGGACGTCACCAAGCTCATCCAGCTGTACATCGTGGGTGTGTTCATCTCCTTCACCGCCAGCCAGCTGGGCATGATCCGGCACTGGGGGCGGCAGCTCAAGCTGGCCAAGGACAAGGCAGTCCGACGGCGGATGGCCAAGTCCCGCGTCATCAACAGCATCGGCTTCGGCATGACAGCCACGGTCCTGGTGATCGTGCTGGTCACCAAGTTCGAGCAGGGCGCCTGGATTGCCCTCCTCGCCATGATCATCCTGTTCCTCATCATGTGGAGCATCCGGGCGCACTACGACAACGTGGCCAGGGAGCTGGCAGTGGACGAGGACTCCTCGCCGCGCGCCCTTCCCACCCGGGTGCACGCCGTCCTGCTGGTATCGCATGTGCGCAAACCGGTTCTCCGCGCCCTGGCGTATGCCAGGGCGTCCCGGCCCTCCCGGCTGGACGCGGTGACGGTGGACATCGATGCCGAAGAAACCGCGCAGACCGTGGCCGACTGGGAGAAGCTGGAGATTCCCGTGCCGCTGACCGTGCTGGCCAGCCCTTACCGCGAGACGGTCACGCCCATCATGGAGTACGTCAAACACATGCGGAAGGATTCCCCGCGGGACCTGATCGTGGTCTACATCCCCGAATACGTGGTGGGCAAGTGGTGGGAGCAGCTGGTCCACAACCAGACTGCCCTGCGCATCAAAACCCGGCTGCATTTTGAGCCCGGCGTTATGGTGGCGAGCGTCCCCTGGCAGTTGAAATCATCCGAAGAAGCGAAAAACCTGCAGGACGTCCAATAATGGCAAACACCGAAACACAGCCGCCACTGACCGGAGAAGCGGGCAGGGAAATAGTGCTCGACGTCGGGCCCGTGGCCCATGGCGGCCACTGCGTCGCCAGGCACGAGGGCCGCGTGATTTTCGTCAGGCATGGCATTCCCGGCGAAAAGGTGCGGGTGCGGCTGACGGACGCCGAAGAGAAGGCCAAATTCTGGCGGGCGGACGTCGTCGACGTCCTTGAAGCCTCCCCTGACAGGGTTGGCCACTTCTGGCACCAGGCCGACTCGGCGCGTGCCTGGCGCCACGGACATCCTCCCGTGGGCGGCGCCGAATTCGGCCACATCACCCTTGCCCGCCAGCGCAGCCTCAAGGCAGAAGTGCTGGCTGAACAGCTCAAGCGGCTCGCCGGCGTCGAGCATGGTGCTGGAGGGCCGGGCACGCGCGGCGCCGGCAGCGTGGAAGCAGTGGGCGGGACGGCCGACGGCGGGGACGGCCTTGGGTGGCGGACGCGGGCTAGCTTTTCGGTCACCCCCGGCGGCAAGCTGGGCATGCACGCACACCGCTCCACCCACATCGTTCCGGTCCGGGAGATGCCGCTGGCCATTGAGGCCATCAACAACCTCCGCCTGTGGGACATTGACCTGCAGGGCATCGAGCGGGTGGAAGTGGCAGCACCGGCCAACGGCTCCCGTCCCCTGGTGCTGCTGGCGCCGGCGGAGGCCACCAAACCCAAGCGGCTCAGCGCCATAGCTGCCCAGCTGCCGGATGACGTCTCCGTCGCTGCCTTTGATCCGGCCAGCGAGGCCGTGCAACAGCTCCGGGGCCGAACCTGGGTGCAGGAATCAGCGGCCGGACACGACTACCGGGTCACCGGTGCAGGGTTCTGGCAGATCCACCGCGACGCGCCCGGGGCCCTTGTGGGGGCTGTCACAGAATTCCTCCGCGGCGGAGGATTCCTCCATCCCGGGGCTGTTGTTGCCGACCTGTACGCGGGAGCCGGCCTTTTCACGGCAGTCCTGGCTGACGCGGTGGGGGAGACAGGGTCCGTCCTGTCCGTTGAAGGTGCCGCCGGAACCAGCCGGGATGCCCGGAAGAACCTGCACGGGGCGCCCCAGGTGGAGATCGTCCAGGGCCGGGTGGAGCGCGTGCTCCGCCAGCAGCCGCGGAGTTTTGACGCCCTGATCCTCGACCCGCCACGGGCGGGGGCCGGGAAGGCGGTGGTGGGCCAGCTTGTTGCGTCCCGTCCCCGCGCCATTGCCTACGTGTCCTGTGATCCGGCGTCGTTCGCCCGGGACGTGGGGTACTTCCGCCAGGCGGGGTGGGGGCTGTCCGGCCTGCGGGCCTTCGATCTCTATCCCCACACCCACCACCTGGAGACTGTGGCGCTGCTGGCACCGCTTCCGTGATGCCGCTGCTGTTGCTTCCGTGATGCCACTGCTGTTTTGGACTACGATGGCCGTAGTAGTCCCACGTCGCGCTCCGTAATCACGGCCGGCCGTGTGCAATTTTCGGGCCCGGAACTAATTAGGGCTTCCTAACTAGCAGGCGGTCAACCGCGCGACAAAGATGAAACTGTTGCGAGAGGAGTCCTGCGATGAGCACTGTGGACAGCTTCGGTTCAAAAGGCAAACTTAATGTAGCCGGAACCGAATACGAAATTTTCCGGTTGAACTCCGTTGAAGGTGCAGAAAACCTTCCGTTCAGCCTCAAGGTATTGCTTGAAAACCTGTTGAGGACCGAGGACGGCGCGAACATCACTGCCGATCACGTCCGCGCCTTGGCAGGCTGGGATCCCAATGCCCAGCCCGATACAGAAATCCAGTTCACGCCTGCACGCGTGATCATGCAGGACTTCACCGGCGTCCCCTGCGTGGTGGACCTGGCGACCATGCGTGAAGCGGTCAAGGAACTGGGTGGCGACCCCAAGCGGGTGAACCCCCTGGCGCCTGCCGAGATGGTCATCGACCACTCGGTCCAGATCGATGCTTTCGGCAACTCCGGCGCACTGGAGCGCAACATGGAGATCGAATACCAGCGCAACGGGGAGCGTTACCAGTTCCTGCGCTGGGGCCAGACGGCGTTCGACGACTTCAAGGTGGTTCCCCCGGGAACCGGCATCGTGCACCAGGTCAACATCGAATACCTGGCGCGCACCGTCATGACCCGCGAAGTCGATGGGGCGCTCCGGGCGTACCCTGACACCTGCGTGGGCACCGACTCGCACACCACCATGGTCAACGGCCTGGGCGTGCTCGGCTGGGGCGTCGGCGGCATCGAAGCCGAGGCCGCCATGCTGGGGCAGCCCGTTTCCATGCTGATCCCGCGCGTTGTGGGCTTCAAGCTGAGCGGTTCCATCCCTGCCGGCGCCACGGCAACCGACGTGGTGCTGACTATTACCGAAATGCTCCGCAAGCACGGCGTTGTGGGCAAGTTCGTGGAGTTCTACGGCGAAGGCGTGGCCGCAGTGCCGCTAGCCAACCGCGCCACCATCGGCAACATGAGCCCGGAGTTCGGTTCCACGGCCGCCATGTTCCCGATCGACGACGTGACCTTGGACTACCTGCGCCTCACCGGCCGCTCCGAGCAGAACGTTGCCCTCGTGGAGGAATACGCC
This sequence comes from Pseudarthrobacter sp. L1SW, assembly GCF_020809045.1. Lineage (NCBI taxonomy): Bacteria > Bacillati > Actinomycetota > Actinomycetes > Micrococcales > Micrococcaceae > Pseudarthrobacter > Pseudarthrobacter sp. L1SW. Next base: position 1,723,252 of record NZ_CP078079.1, read on the forward strand.
AAGGAACAGGGCCTCTGGCACGATCCTTCCCGCGACATCAAGTTCTCCGAGTACCTGGAACTGGACCTGTCCACGGTTGTTCCGTCCATCGCAGGCCCCAAGCGCCCGCAGGACCGCATTGAACTGACCGAGGCCAAGGACGAGTTCCGCCACGACCTCAAGAACTACGTCTCCCACGACGCGAACGCCGGCACCCTGGATGAATCCCTCGAGGAGACCTTCCCGGCTTCCGACGCCCCGTCCTTCACCTCCGGCGGTACGCATGTCTCCGACACTGACCGTGAACCGCCGAAGTACTCGGCAGGCCACGGGGCAGCTGGCCGGATCTCCCAGCCCGTGCCGGTTAAGACGGCTGACGGCCGCGAGTTCGAGCTGGACCACGGTGCTGTCACCATCGCCTCCATCACGTCCTGCACCAACACGTCCAACCCGTCGGTCATGCTGGCCGCCGCGGTCCTGGCGCGCAACGCCGTGGACAAGGGCCTGACGTCCAAGCCGTGGGTCAAGACCTCCGTCGCCCCCGGCTCGAAGGTTGTCACCGATTACTACGAGAAGTCCGGCCTGACTCCGTACCTGGAGAAGCTCGGCTTCTACATCGTGGGCTACGGCTGCGCCACCTGCATCGGCAACTCCGGCCCGCTGGAAGCTGAAGTTTCGGAAGCGATCCAGGCCAACGACCTCGCCGTCGCTGCTGTCCTCTCGGGCAACCGCAACTTCGAAGGCCGCATCAACCCGGACGTCAAGATGAACTACCTGGCCTCCCCGCCGCTGGTCATCGCCTACGCCCTGGCCGGTTCCATGGACTTCGACTTCGAAACCGACGCCCTGGGCCAGGACCAGGCCGGCAACGACGTCTTCCTGAAGGACATCTGGCCCAACCCGGTTGAGGTCCAGCAGGTCATCGATTCCTCGATCGACAAGGACATGTTCGCCAGGGGCTACGAAGGCGTCTTCGAGGGCGACGACCGCTGGAAGGCGCTCGACACTCCCGCCGGCGACACCTTCGCCTGGGATCCGAACTCCACCTACGTCCGGAAGCCCCCGTACTTCGAGGGCATGCAGGCGCAGCCGGAGCCGGTCAAGGACATCACGGGCGCCCGCGTACTCCTGAAGCTCGGCGATTCGGTCACCACCGACCACATCTCCCCGGCAGGTTCCTTCAAGTCCGACACCCCTGCCGGCCAGTACCTGCTGGCCAACGGCGTGGAGCGCAAGGACTTCAACTCCTACGGTTCCCGCCGCGGCAACCACGAGGTGATGATCCGCGGAACGTTCGCGAACATCCGCATCAAGAACCAGATCCTGGACGGCGTCGAAGGTGGCTTCACCCGCGACTTCACCCAGGAAGGCGGCCCGCAGGCCTACGTCTACGACGCCGCGCAGAACTACCAGGCGGCCGGCACCCCGCTGGTGATCCTGGCCGGCAAGGAATACGGTTCCGGTTCCTCCCGTGACTGGGCTGCCAAGGGCACCGCCCTGCTGGGCGTCAAGGCCGTCATCGCCGAGAGCTACGAGCGCATCCACCGCTCCAACCTCATCGGCATGGGCGTCCTGCCGCTGCAGTTCCCGGCCGGCGAATCCGCAGCCAGCCTGGGCCTCTCCGGCACGGAGACGTTCTCCGTTGAGGGCGTCACAGCCCTGAACGAGGGCACCACGCCGAAGACCCTCAAGGTCACTGCAACCGCAGAGGACGGCACCTCGACGTCGTTCGACGCCATCCTGCGCATCGATACCCCGGGTGAAGCGGACTACTACCGCAACGGTGGCATCCTGCAGTACGTGCTGCGCCAGATCTCCGCGAACTAGCGGGTTCTGCCAGCAGGCACCACCTCCCGAAGCCCCGGCCGGTCACCGACCAGCCGGGGCTTCGGCTTTAGGGTGAGTCAGGCCCTGCAGGCCGAGGCGTTAGAGTTAAACGGCACGTCTACCACCCAAAGGAGGGGTCATTGGGAATCTTGGACACCATCCGGAATCCGCAGGACCTGAACGAGTTGTCCGAAGAGCAGCTGAAAGTGCTGGCTTCGGAGATCAGGGAGTTCCTGATCACGAACGTCTCCCAGACGGGCGGCCACCTCGGACCAAACCTCGGCGTGGTGGAGCTGACGCTGGCCGTGCACCGCATCTTCGACTCGCCCCGCGACAGCATCGTTTTTGACACCGGCCACCAGTCGTACGTCCACAAGCTCCTGACCGGGCGGCAGGACTTCAGCACGCTGCGGCAGGAAGGCGGCCTCTCCGGCTACCCCGCCCGCGCGGAGTCCGAGCACGACATCGTGGAAAGCTCGCACGCCTCCTCCTCGCTGTCCTGGGCCGACGGCATCTCCCGCGCCCGGCAGCTCACCGGCGAGGGCGACCGGCACGTCGTCGCCGTCGTGGGTGACGGTGCCCTGACCGGCGGCATGGCCTGGGAAGCCATCAACAACATCGCGGCCGACAAGAAGCGCCGCGTGGTGATTGTGGTCAATGACAACGGCAGGTCCTATGCCCCCACCGTGGGCGGCTTCGCCGACTACCTTGCCTCCCTCCGCCCCACCATCGACTCCTTCCGGGCCACCCCCGCCTACGAGCGCGCGCTGGACTGGTGGAAGAAGAAGCTCCAGAGCGGCGGCCCCGTGGGCCAGTTCACCTACAAGAGCCTGCACGCCATGAAGAAGGGCATCAAGGACTGGTGGGCGCCGCAGGGAATGTTCGAGGACCTCGGCATGAAGTACATCGGCCCCGTGGACGGCCACAACCTCCAGGCCATGGAGCATGCCCTGGCCACGGCCAAGCACTACGCCGGTCCCGTGATTGTCCATGCCATGACCGAAAAGGGCCACGGCTACGCCCCGGCACGCGCCCACGAGGCTGACCAATTCCACGCCGTCGGCATCATCGATCCCGAAACCGGCGAGCCCACCGGAACCGCGGGCGCCCAGTCCTGGACGTCCGTGTTCGCCGATGAGATCGCCGCGATCGCGGATGAGCGGAAGGACGTCGTGGGCATTACCGGCGCCATGCTCATCCCCGTGGGCCTGCACAAGTTCGCGGCCCGGCACCCGGACCGCGTGATCGACGTGGGAATCGCCGAACAGCACGCCCTCACCTCTGCCGCGGGCATGGCGTTCGGCGGCCTGCACCCGGTGGTTGCCGTGTACGCCACCTTCCTCAACCGGGCCTTCGACCAGCTCCTGATGGACGTTGCCCTCCACAAGGCAGGCGTCACCATCGTCCTTGACCGGGCCGGTGTCACGGGGCCGGACGGCGCCAGCCACCACGGCATGTGGGACATGTCCATGGTCCAGATCGTCCCGGGCCTCCACCTGGCAGCGCCGCGCGATGCCAGCCGCCTGCGTGAGGAACTCCGCGAAGCCGTGGCCATCAGCGATGCACCCACCGTGGTCCGCTTTTCCAAGGGATCGGTGGGTGCCGAAGTGGAAGCCCTTGAACGGTTGAGCGACGGCGTGGACGTACTGTCCCGCAGGCCCAGCGGCTCAACCGAGAACGATGTCCTGATCGTCAGTGTGGGCGCCATGTCCGAGCTTGCGCTGGACGTGTCCAACAGGCTTGGCGCGCAAGGCATCAGCACCACCGTGGTGGACCCGCGCTGGGTGCTTCCCGTCCCGCGCTCCATCATTGCCCTGGCGTCCCACCACCGCCTGGTCATCTGCATCGAGGACGGCGTCCGTGCCGGCGGCGTCGGTTCACGGATCCGCCAGGAAATGCGCGCAGCAGGGGTGGACACCGCCCTGAACGAGGTTGGCCTGCCGGTCGAATTCCTGGACCACGGCACCCGCGGCCAGATCCTTGAACGCGTGGGCCTTACGGCCCAGCAGATAACGCACGACGTCGTAGCGCAGGTTCTGGGGACAAAGGTCCCGTTTGCGCGTCCCCTGCCCGGCCAGCAGCACCCCACCACCGGCAGCCTTCCGATTCTGTGAGGGAAGAAGACGCACTGAAGTACCCGGGTGCGGTGGGGGAGTCCGGGCCGGCCATGCACACCACTACTACCCGGGTACCCGCGGGGCTGAAGCCGGGCCAGTTGGTGGTGTCCAGGAACAGGAAATGGAACGGCAAGGCGCACTGGGTGGTGCCCGGCCGGTACCTCGGCGAAGACCGGCACGGGTGGTGGATCTTCCAGGGCACCAATGAGTTCTGCTCCCGGCCCGGGGCGGCGTTCTACACCAAATCCGACGCCGTGCTGCTGGTTCCGCGCTCCGGCGACTGGGTTGCCACCTTCTACGACGACGCCCACCCCAACCAGGTCCGTGTGTACGTGGACCTGGCCGTGGCCCACGAGTGGACGGTCATCCGGCCCGCCGTCACCGAGTTCCACGTGATCGACATGGACCTGGACGTCATCCGCACCGCAGACCGGGGCGTGTTCATCGACGACCAGGACGAGTTCGCGGAGCACAGCGTCTCCATGCACTACCCGGACCTCCTGGTGGCGGACATCCAACGTGCAGCAGACCAGCTTTACCAGGCCGTCAAGGCGCAACAGGCTCCGTTCGACGGCACTGACGTCGCATGGTTCACAGAGGGACGAAAATGAGCGGAATTGTCAGGGTCTACAAGCGCGACGACGAGGGCACCCTCCACTTCCGGGAGGCCTGGTATGACCAGGACTACAGCCAGTTCGTCATGAACTACGGCGTGGTGGGGCACCAGAGCAAGACGGAAGAGACCGACGTGCCGGATGCGGAGGCAGCCGAGGGCCTCCTGGACGCGTTCGCGGCTCAGTGCGCGGAGGACGGCTACGCCGAAATCCCCGAGGAGGAGCAGTTCTGGGTAGTAGCCCAGTTCGCCCTCAAAACCAGGGAAGGCACGGACCGGGACCGCTACCTGGAAGAGAAAGCAACGGACGCCCTCATCAGCCACCTGGCATGGCGTGGACTGGGCACCGTGGAGCGTTCCGGGTTCACGGACTACAAGCTGAACATCTTCTGCCTCTGCCCAGAGGTGAACAAAGCCGTGAACGCCATCAAGGTCTGCAGCCGGAGTGAGGACCTGGACTTCACCAAGCTCAGCATCGGCGCCGCCCCGTACAACGAGCCTGAGAACTTCAAACTCAAGCACTCAGCCAAACCCGCCACCGGCTTCAGCCTTTAGGAGGATCCCGTGACCACGTACCGCCGCGTCGGCAGATCCGGCCTGACCGTCTCCACCGTGGGCCTGGGCTGCAACAACCTTGGCCGCGCCAACACCCCCACCGAATCCCAGGAAGCCACTGACGCCGTGGTCCATGCGGCACTCGACGCCGGAATCACCCTGTTCGACGTCGCCGACACCTACGGCCGCGAACCCGGCCTCAGCGAAACAATGCTCGGCAAGGCGCTCGGCAGCCGGCGGCCCGGCGTCGTCCTGGCCACCAAGTTCGGCATGGACATGAAAGGCGCCAGCGGGCCGGACTTCGGGGCGCGCGGCTCCCGCCGCTACATTATCCAGGCAGTGGAGGCGTCGCTGCGGCGGCTGGGCACCGACTGGATCGACCTCTACCAGTTCCACACGCCGGACCCGCTGACCCCCATTGACGAAACCCTGTCCGCCCTGGACACGCTGGTCACCAGCGGCAAGGTCCGTTACCTCGGGCACTCCAACCGGGCCGGCTGGCAGATCGCCCAGGCCGAGTACGTCGCCCGCGAACTCGGCAGCGCCCGCTTCATCTCCACCCAGAACCACTACAACCTCCTGGACCGCAGGGCGGAACTCGAGGTGACACCGGCCGCGGAGGAGTTCGGACTGGGCGTCCTGCCGTACTTCCCCCTCGCCAACGGACTGCTGACCGGCAAGTACTCGCCCGGCCACGCCCCGGAGGGCTCCAGGCTCAGCCACACGCGCACCCACCTGGTGCACGACGCCGACTGGGACCAGTTGGACAGGTTCAGCAGCTTCGCCAAGGACCGCGGCTTGAGCGAGATCCAGGTTGCCTTCTCCTGGCTGGCCGTCCAGCCCTGCGTGGCCAGCGTCATAGCGGGAGCCACCCGGCCGGAGCAGGTCCGCCAGAACGCGGAAGCAGCGGACTGGGTACCCTCCGAAAAGGACCTCGCGGAACTGGACGGCATCTTCCCCGCAGCGCCCAAGGTAGCGCTCTTCTAGGAACGCCATGACCGCCTTCCTGCTGGATGTGGACACGGGCATCGACGACGCCCTGGCCCTCGCCTACCTTGCGGCCCTGCCGGACACCGAGTTCGTCACCGTCACCGCAACCCCCGGGAACGTGGACGCGGACCAGGTGGCGCGCAACACCCTGGCACTGCTGGAACTGTGCGGACGCCCGGGAGTGGAAGTGGCCGTCGGCGCCCGCAAGCCGTTGGCCGTTCCGCTGGTGACCACCCCGGAAACGCACGGCCCGCAAGGCATCGGTTACGCCGTCCTGCCGGAACCTGAGGGCGCCGTCTCACCGCGGGACGCCGTCGACCTCTGGGTGGAACATGCCCGGGCGCGGCCGGGGGAGCTCACTGCGCTGATCACCGCACCCCTGACCAACTTCGCGCTGGCGCTCCGGCAGGAACCCAGGCTCCCCGAGCTGTTGGCGAAGGTGGTCATTATGGGCGGCAGCTTTTACCACCAGGGCAACACCACGCCCACCGCGGAGTGGAACACCCACGTGGATCCGCATGCGGCCAAGGAAGTGTACGCGGCCTTCCAGGGCCGCCCCCTGGAAGAGCTCCCCATTGTCTGTTCCCTGGACACCACCGAGCGGATGGAGCTGCACCCGGAACATGTCCGGCAGCTGGCGGAGGCCGCGGGCGCAACAGTCCCCGAGCTGGTGCAGCCCGGCCAGCCCGAGGGACAGCGCAGCGCCTCTGACAACGTGCTCATCAGGCACCTGTCCGATGCCCTGCGGTTCTACTTCGAGTTCCACCGCCATTATGACCAGGGATACCTCGCCCACGTCCACGACTACTTCGCAGCGGGCGTGGCCGCGGGCACCCTGGAGTTCGAGGCACGGCCCGCCACCGTCGACGTCGAGACCGGGTCACCGCTCCTGATGGGCACCACCGTGGCCGATTTCCGGGGCCTCTGGGGAGCGCCGCCGAACGCCCGCGTGGTCTCCACGAACCATCCGGAAGCGGCCTTCCGGGAGCTGGTGTCCGCCGTCGGGAACCTGGCCCGCCGCGTGGGCTGAGAGGGCGCCCAACAAAGGCTCCTGCCGGTAGAATTGTGCGCGGACCGGACAGGCGCAGGCTGCCTGCCGGCTGCTGCCGAGGTGACATAAGCAGCGCTCCGCCCGGCCCGGGAACACCGGGCCCTCCGTGCGCACCCTGAAGGAACTCCATGTCATCGCACTCCCTGACGTTGCCGTCCACGTCACCGGCGGCCGCCCGCAAACGCCGGCTGCTGGAAATCCTCGGCGCCGTGGCCATCGCCGGCACCTACGTCTACCTGGTCCTCAACCAGCCTGCCGACATCACCGGCGGGCCGGGCAGCGCGTCCGCCCTGATCGCCCTGTCCGGCTTCCTCATCGGAGCCGTCCTGCTGATTGTCGCCGTGCTCCCCACGTTGCCGGCCTCCACCGTGGTGCTGATCCCGGTGGCACTGGTGCTGAACATCGTGCTCGGACAGTTCGTGGGCAGCACCCTGGTGCCGTTCTACCTGGACACCATCGGCACGGTCCTCATCGCGGTGCTGGCCGGCCCGGCCGCCGGTGCAGCGACCGGTGCGCTGAGCAGCATCGTCTGGTCCTTCTTCAACCCCACTGTGCTGCCCTTCGCCGCCGGGGCTGCCCTGATCGGCTGCCTTGCCGGCCTCGCCGCCCGCCACGGGATGTTCCGGCGCTTCTATCTCGCACCGGTGGCAGGGTTCGTCACCGGCATCATCGGCGGCGTGGTGTCCGCGCCGGTGGCGGCTTTTGTCTTCGGCGGCACCTCCGGCGTAGCCACCGGTGCGATCGTCAGTGCCTTCCGGTCCATGGGCGACTCCCTCCTGGGCGCCATCACCAAACAGGCGCTCATCTCCGACCCCATGGACAAAGCGATTGTGTTCACCGTGGTGGCCATCCTGGTATACGCCCTTCCACGGCGCGCGCGGCTGCAGTTCCCGTTCATCCGCAGGCACCGCGTGCTGGCAGGCAAGACCCCCGAACAAGGCTCCTGATCCGGCGGTGCGCCTCCACCCGCTGACCTCGCTGGCAGCCGCCGGCAGCACGGCGGCCATCACGACGGCGGCAGCGTACCTGCCGCTGTCCCTTGCCGTGATTGCCACGGCAGTGGGCCTCGCAGCCTGGAGTGGTTCGGTGCGGCGGCTCCTGCCAGCGGCAGCTGCCATCCTGGTGCCGCTGTGCTTGTCGCTGCTGGTGCTGCATGGCCTGTTCTTCCCCGAAGGGGACACCGTGCTCGCCGAGTGGGGCCCTGCACGCGTCACGTCCGAAGGGCTCTCCTTCGCCCTGAACCGGGCAGCGCAGCTGGGCGCCGTTGTCCTCGCCCTCCTGGTGTTCTCCTTCAGTGTCAGCGTTCCGGACCTGGTGGCGGCGTTGTCTGTGCGCGGCGTCCAGGGCAGGTTCGCTTTCGTGCTGGCGTCCACGCTCACCCTGCTGCCGGCCATCACCTCCAGGGTGGAACGCATCCGGCAGGCCCAGGAATCCCGTGGGCTGGTGATCCGGCGCGGGCTGCTGCACCGGGTGGCGGCCTTCCGCCGCCAGGCAGTGCCGCTGGTCCTGTCCCTTGTGGAGGACGCCGGAACCCGTGCTGCGGCGCTGGAGTCCCGCGGCTTCAGCAACCCAGGACCCCGGACCAGCTACCGGGATGTGCCGGATTCCAAACCCCAGCGGGCGCTCCGCGTTGTCCTGCTGGTGGCCGCCGCGGCTGCAGTCGCCATCCGGCTTTGGCTTGCAGCGGAGGGGACCTAGGAGATGGCGGGCGCACGGGACACCCTCGAAACCGCCGGGCCGGTACTCTCGGCCGGCATCAGGACCTTCACGTTCCACGACGACGCTGCGCCCGTCCTGCACGGGATGGAGCTCGCGTTCGTCCCGGGAACGTTCACCGCAATCCTTGGGCCGTCGGGAAGCGGGAAATCCACCCTTGGCCGGCTGCTGGCCGGCTGGCTTCCGCCCGGAGGCGGGGGAACCCTCCACGGCTTCCTGGAGCTCGCGGGCACCAGGCTGCAGTTCGGCGGCAGCGGGGATCCGCGCATCAATCCCGCTGAATGGGGCCGGCACGTGGGGTTTGTTCCCCAGGACCCAGCGGCCGTCCTGTCCACGGTGCGGGCCACAGTGGCTGAGGAACTCGCGTTCGGACTCGAGAACAGGGCGGTGGAACGCGGCGCCATGAAGTCCATGGTGGAACGTACCGCCGCACTCCTGGGGCTCACGGACCTCCTGGACCACAACCCCGCCCGGCTTTCGGGCGGCCAGCTGCGCCGCCTTGCCATCGGCTGCGCCATCGTCACGGAACCGAAGGTGCTGATCATGGACGAGCCGTTCGCGTCGCTGGACAGCGCCGGAGCGGCGGGACTGGCACAGCTGGTGCGGGACCTCGTCAAGCGCGGCACCGCCGTCGTGGTCCTGAGCCAGGTGGTGGACGCGGCGCTCCTGGACGCCGGCACATGGTATGTCCTGGTGGACGGCCGGGTGGCGGCGAGCGGCACCCCTGCCGAACTGCACCAGGGCTCCGGGCTGCTGCCGTCGGGCATCCGGTCCCCCGGCAGCGCCGCGGCAGGAGATGATGCAGCCCGGCACGGACTGTCACCGCGTCCGCACCGCCAAGCCCGGGTGCAGCCTGGCGTGGCGCCGCCAGCCCCGGTGCTGGAGCTCCGCGGAGTCTCCTTCGATTACAAAGCCGGCGGCAGGAAACCCCCGCGGCATGCACGGCGGGCAGGCGCGGCGGGCGCTCCGGGCGACGCCACGCCGCACGTGCTGCAGGACGTCAGCCTGGCGGTCAACCCCGGGGAGGTCGTGGCAGTCACCGGTCCCAATGGAGCGGGGAAATCAACGCTGCTGCGGCACCTTAACGGGCTGCTGCGCCCCACCTCCGGGCAGGTCCTCGTCCATGGCTGGGACATTGCAGGGACACCGGCGGGCAACGTGGCCCGCTCCGTGGGACTGCTGTTCCAGCAACCCCGGGACCAGCTGTTCGAGCGGACTGTGCTCCGTGAGGTCCGCTTCGGCCTGGACCGCATCTTCCCGCCCGCCGAAACGGACCGGCGGGCCCTGGAAGCGTTGGCAACTGTCGGCCTGGCGGGGGCCGCAGGGGAGCACCCCGCCGAACTGCCCGCGTCCAGCCAGCGACTCCTTGCCCTTGCCGCGGTCCTTGCCCGCAGGCCCGCGGTCCTGGCCCTGGACGAACCCACCGTGGCGCTCGACGGCGAGGGCCTGGCCCTCCTGGACGCTGCGGTACGTGCCGCGGCAGGGGAGGGCGCCGCCGTCGTTCTGGTCACGCATGACCTCGCCTATGCCAGGGAGATGGCAGACCGCATTGTGGGGCTGGAGGGCGGCAGGCTGGCCGGCTGACTAAGTCAGCCGGCCACCTTGCCGGTGACTAAGCCGGGCGGGAGGCCACTCCCGGCGGCAGGAAGCGCCTGCCGTTGACCCGCTCGGAGGCGCCCACCCTGTCCAGGTATGGGGTGATGCCGCCTAGGAACATTGGCCACCCGGCGCCGAGGATCATGCAGAGGTCAATATCCTCCGGGCCTGCAACCACGCCTTCCGCGAGCATCAGGCCGATTTCCTCGGCGAGCGCGTCCTCGGTGCGCCGCAGCACCTGCTCCGCGGTGGAGGGGGAAGAACCGAAGGACATCAGCGACAAGGTGGACTCCGGGATCTCCTTCGAGCCGTCCGGGCCTGCCGCCCACAGGCTTTTCACGCCGTTGTCGATGAGCTTCTGAAGGTTGGCGGACACCGTGAAGCGTTCGCCGAAGGCTGCGTGGAGCGATTCCTGCACGTGCTGGGCCACGGGCAGTCCCACCATGGCGCCCAAGGTGAAGGGCGTCATGGGCAGGCCCATGGGCCGCAGGGCGTTGTCCGCCACCTCAGCCGGGGTGCCCTCGTCAAAGGCGGCCGTCACTTCGCCCATCAGCCGCAGCAGGATCCGGTTGACCACGAACGCGGCAGCGTCCTTCACGAGCACTGCCGTTTTCTTCAGGCCTTTGGCGAGCTCGAAAGCGGTGGCGAGTACGGCGTCGTCGGTCCGCGGGGCACGGACGATTTCCAGCAGCGGCATAACGGCCACGGGGTTGAAGAAGTGGAAGCCCACTACGCGCTCCGGGTGCCGCAGGTCCTCCGCCATGGCGGTGACCGACAAGGACGAGGTGTTGGTGGCCAAGATGCAGTCCGGACTGATGATCTCCTCCAGCTCCGCAAAGACCTGCTTCTTGACGTTGAGTTCCTCGAAGACGGCCTCGATTACAAAATCGGCGTCCGCGAAAACGTCCTTGGACACTGACCCCGTCACGAGCGCCTTGGTCCGGTTGGCGGCATCCTGGCTGATGCGCTTCTTGCCCAGCAGCTTGTCCACCTCGGCATGGACATAGCCCACGCCCTTGTCCACACGGGCCTGGTCGATGTCCGTCATCACCACGGGGACCTTCAGCTGGCGGGCGAACAGCAGGGCCAGTTGGCTCGCCATCAGGCCGGCCCCAACAACTCCCACCTTGGTGACGGGGCGGGCCAGCTTGCGGTCCGGTGCACCCACGGGACGCTTGGAGCGCTTCTGCACGAGGTCCAGGAATGCATACACCGTGGCGCGGAACTCGTCAGTCTGCATCAGCTCCGCGAGTGTTTCGCATTCCAGGGCAGCCGACTCCGCCTGGGTCATGGTCCGGTTCGCCTCGAGGATGTCCAGGACTTTTCCCGGGGCGGGCGCCGCGTTGGACGTCTTCGCCTCCACGAAGGCCCGCCCGGCCGTGACTGCGCCAGCCCACCGGGCGGTGGTTCCAGCTTCGGAAGGATCGACGGCGTTGGCGCGTTCAGGAACAATGTCCCCCGAAATGACGCCGGCAGCCCAGGCCAGGGACTGCTCCAGGAAGTCGGCCGGCTCGAAGAGGGCGTCGGCCATGCCGAGGCTGAAGGCCTCGGGTCCGGTCAGCGTCCGGTTGTTGCTGAGCGGGTTTTCAATCATCACCTTCACGGCGTTTTCCGGCCCGATGAGGCGGGGCAGGAGATAGACGCCGCCCCAGCCGGGGACCAGGCCGATAAAGGCTTCGGGCAATGCCAGCGCCCCGGCTCCGGTGGACACGGTGCGGAAGGTGGACTGCAGCGCGATTTCGAGGCCGCCGCCCAGGGCTGCGCCATTGATGAAGGCGAAGCTGGGGATACCCAGGTTGGCCAGGGTTGCGTAAACATCATGGCCCAGCTGCGCCATCCACAGCCCATGCTCGCGTTCTTCGAGGTTCTTGACGGCGGAAAGATCGGCGCCGGCCACAAGATAATAGGGCTTGCCGGTCACTCCGACGCCGACGATCTCACCGCGGCCGGCACGTTCCCGAAGGCCCTCCAACACGGTGCCAAGCTCCACCAGCGTGTTGGGTCCGAGCGTGGTGGGCTTGGAATGGTCCAGGCCGTTGTCCAGGGTGATGAGCGCGAAGGTGCCGGGGCTTGGCTTCCCGGCCGGTGCGGGCAGTTCGATGTCCTGGACGTAGGAGTGCGTCACCGTTTCGTTCGGGAACAGGTCAGCAAGCTGGGTGAAATCTGCGGCGCTCATGCGGCTCCTTCGGAAGCGGTTTCGGTGGCGGCGGAGTCCCCGGGCCGGGCTCCGCTGTGGTCTGTGTATTCCGGGTGGTGCGGGTTCTCCCAGATCACCGTTGCACCCATGCCCAGGCCAACGCACATGGTGGTGATGCCGTAGCGGACGGAGGGGTCCTCCTCGAACTGCCGGGCGAGCTGGGTCATCAGCCGCACACCGGACGAGGCCAGGGGGTGGCCCACGGCGATGGCGCCGCCGTACCGGTTGACCCGGGGGTCGTCGTCGGCAATGCCGAAGTGGTCCAGGAAGCTGAGCACCTGCACGGCAAAAGCCTCGTTGATTTCAAATAGCCCAATGTCCCCGATGCCGAGCCCGGCGTTCTTCAGCGCCTTCTCGGTGGCCGGCACCGGCCCGATACCCATAACTTCAGGCTCCACACCCGCGTAAGCGTAGCTGACCAGCCTCATCTTCACCGGCAGTCCCAGCTCGGCGGCAGCCTCTGCGGATGCCAGGACGGCCGCGGTGGCGCCGTCGTTCAGGCCCGCGGCGTTCCCGGCGGTGACGCGGCCGTGGGCGCGGAACGGGGTGCGGAGGCCGGCGAGGTCAGCCATGGTAGTGCCTGGCCGCGGCGGCTCGTCCACCGTGTTCAGCGTCCAGCCCTGGCCGGGCTTGAGGGCTGCCACGGGGACCAGGTCCGGCTGGATGCGGCCGTCGCGGCGGGCAGCCTCGAACTTGGCCTGCGAAGCGACGGCGTAGGCATCCGTCCTTTCCTTGGTGATGGCCGGAAAGCGGTCATGCAGGTTCTCGGCAGTGTTCCCCATGTTCAGCGCGGCCGGGTCCACCAGCCGTTCTGACATGAACCGCGGATTCGGGTCGGTGCCTGAGCCCATGGGGTGGTTGCCCATGTGTTCCACGCCGCCGGCCACCACCACGTCGTACGCGCCAAAACCGATCCCTCCTGCCGTTGTGGTCACCGCGGTCATGGCCCCCGCGCACATACGGTCAATGGCAAAGCCTGGTACCGTCCTGGGCAGCCCGGCCAGCAGGGCGGCTGTCCGGCCCAGGGTGAGGCCCTGGTCTCCGGTCTGGGTGGTGGCAGCAATGGCCACTTCATCGATGCGCCCGGGCGGCAGCGACGGGTTCCGGCGCAGCAGTTCGCGGATGCATTTCACTATCAGGTCGTCAGCCCGGGTGCCGGCGTAGATGCCCTTGTCCCCGGCCCTGCCGAATGGTGTGCGGAGGCCGTCCACAAAGACGACGTCCCGGACAGTGCGCAAGGCTGCGCCGCTTCCCTGGTGGCTCACGTATAACTCCTCATCGAGACGTAGGCGCCGGTGGCATGCCTTCGGTGGCAGCGGCCTCACGGCAGTACGTTCGATGTTACTCGCGAGTAACTTAGCCTGCAAGACCCCGCCCTGAAGGGACGCTCTCTCACTTGATGCGCATTTTTGGCGATCCCTCTCGCACTCTCTTCAAGAAAGTGAGAGAGGGTTGCCAATATTCACGCGTGGAGTGAGAGAGGGTTGCCAATATTCACGCATCAAGTGAGAGAGCGTCTGGGGGGTCGTGTGGGGCTGGCGGCGGCCCAGGCGGCTGGCGCCTACTGGCCTGCTGTGGCTGCGTCCGGTTTGGGTTCCTTGGCGGGCAGCGGCTGCGGGTGGAGGAACGCCTCGACAATGAGGGGGGTTGCCAGTTCCACCTGCCATTCACGTGCGCCCAGGGCGCGGAGTTCGGTGGCGACTGCTGCTTCGGTGATTTCCGCCGGCGGCCGCCAGGCCACCCGCCGCAGGTAGTCCGGGGTGAGCAGGTTCTCCAGCGGAAGGTTCAACGACTCGGCCTTCGCCTGCAGCAGCGGCCGTGCGGTGGCCAGGCGGGCAGCGGCTTCCGGGTCCCGGTCCGCCCAGACGCGGGGCGGAGGCGGCGCGTTCGTGGGCAGGTGCAGCGGCGGAAGCTCTTCGAGGTCCCGTGCAGCTGCGATGCAGCGGAGCCACCGGGGCGCTTCACGTTGCGCCGCCCGGCCGTGGAAGCCCTTGGTGCCCAGCAGCTGCGGCACGGTGGACGGCATGGCTTTGGCCGCCGCCACCAGGGCGGAGTCGGGAATCAGCCTTCCCGGTGCGACGTCCCTTTTCTGTGCCAGGGAGTCGCGCTCCAGCCACAGCTCACGCACTGCTGCCAGCTGCCGGCGGTCCCTGATCTGGTGCAGGCCGGAGGTCTTCCGCCACGGATCCACGCGCACCGGAGGCAGTCCTGCCGCCAGGATCGCGGCGAACTCCTGTTCGGCGTATTCCAGCTTTCCGTCGGCCTGCAGGAGCTCGATGAGTTCCTCCCGCAGTTCCGTAAGGACCTCGACGTCCAGCGCGGCATACCGCAGCCAGGGTTCCGGGAGGGGCCTGGTGGACCAGTCTGCCGCCGAGTGCTCCTTGGCGAGCCCGAAGCCGAGCAGCTGTTCGATGACGGCGGCCAGGCCCACGCGGGGCAGCCCCGCCAGCCGCGCTGCAAGTTCGGTGTCGAAGAGCTTGTCCGGCCACATGCCCAGCTCCGAGAGGCAGGGCAGGTCCTGGCTGGCGGCGTGCAGGATCCATTCGACGCCGCGGAGGGCGTCATTGATGATGTCCAGGTTGTCGAAGGGTTCAGGGTCTATCAGCCAGGTTCCGGCCCCTTCGCGCCGGATCTGGACCAGGAAGGCGCGCTGCCCGTAGCGGAACCCGGAAGCCCGTTCGGCGTCGACCCCCGCCGGTCCGGTTCCGGCGGCGATGGCCGCGGCGCAGCGCTCCAGGCCGGACTGCGTCTGGATGACCAGTGGAACGCCCTCCCGGGGCGACGCCAGTTCAACGATTTCGGGGATGGGGCTGTCAAAGCCTTCCACCGTGATGTGGGGTGCGGTATCAGCAGCCGGGACGCCGGCCGTGGTGTTTTCCGGAATGTTAGGGGTCATGATGCCTTCAGTTTACCGGCCGGCTTGTTCAGTTCCGGCGGCGCAGCGTCAGCGGCGTCACGCCGTCCGGAAGGGGCGGCAGCCCGGCGAAGGTGCAGACCATGTCGGACCAGGCCTCGAGGTGGGCCTTGACGTCGGAGGTGGCGGGCGTCCAGGAGGCCCTCAGTTCGATGTCGATGGAGCCTGGCCGTTCGGACAGGGTCCCGAAACTCTCCGAGAGGACCCGCGTGGCGGTGCCGCCCGCTGCCCTGTAAGGCGCCTTGTGGTTCTCCAGCGCCTCCACCAGCCAGGTCCAGGCGACTGTTCCGAGCATTTCGTCGTTGCCCATCTCGGGTTCCAGTTCCGCACGGATATAGGTGACGATCCGGAATTCCCCGTCCCAGACTTCGGAGCCCTCTGGATCGTGGAGGAGGATGAATCGCCCCGTTGCCAACTCCAGCCCGTCCTCGTCTTCCGTGCCTGAGGCCGCAGCGAGAGCCATGGCGGCGGGGCCGTGGAGTGGGGTGCCAGGGTGACCGGAGCCGGGGGCGAAAACTTCTGCGCCAAGGGCCACGGCAAAGGGCGCCAACCGGGCCGGCGCGGGGATCTCCGCCAGGCGGAGTTCCCGGCGGCACTGGGCTTTCCTGAGGGTTCCCAAGGCGTGGAGAAATTCCGGGGGAACCTGGTCAAGTGCGTTCACCTTCGCAGGTTACGCAACTGGGCGGGGCAGGGCGGGTAGGCTCGCCGCCTGCCGGGGGCGCGGACTGTCAGTTCCCGCCACTGTGAAGTTCCCGGCGGAGTGCGGCAACAAAGGAATCCACATCCTCTTCTGTGGTGTCGAAGGAACACATCCAGCGCACCTCCCGCGTGGCTTCGTTCCAGTCGTAGAACCGGAATGACGCCCGAAGCCTGTCAGCCACGCCTTCGGGGAGGATGGCGAACACGCCGTTGGATTCGGTCGCCTGGGTGGGCCGGACGCCGTCGATGGTGTCGACGGCGGCGCGGAGCCGTGCGGCCATGGCGTTGGCGTGCGAGGCGGACCGCAGCCACAGGTCGCCTTCCAGGAGCGCGATGAACTGCGCCGACAGGAACCGCATCTTGGATGCCAGCTGCATGTCCATCTTGCGGAGGTAGACCAGGCCGTGGGCTGCCTCCGGGTTCAGTGCCACCACCACTTCGCCGAAAAGCAGCCCGTTCTTGGTGCCGCCGAAGGACAGGATGTCCACCCCTGCGTCGCGCGTGAAGGCCCGCAGCGGAACCTGGAGGTGCGCCGCCGCGTTGGCCAGCCGGGCGCCGTCCATGTGCAGCTTCATCCCCTTGGCATGGGCGTGCTCGGCAATGGCCCGCACTTCATCCGGGGTGTAGCACGTGCCAAGTTCCGTGGTCTGGGTGATGGACACGGCCAGCGGCTGGGCGCGGTGTTCGTCCCCCCACCCCCAGGCCTCGCGGTCAATCAGTTCGGGAGTGAGCTTGCCGTCCGGCGTGGGGACGTGCAGCAGCTTGATGCCGCCGATGCGTTCCGGGGCGCCGTTCTCGTCCATGTTGATGTGGGCGGTGGAGGCGCAGACCACGGCGCCCCAGCGGGGGAGCAGCGACTGCAGCGAAAGGACGTTGGCGCCGGTGCCGTTGAAGACGGGAAAACACTCGATGCCGGGGCCGAAGTGGTCCTCCATCAGTTGCTGCAGCCGTGCGGTGTAGTCGTCCTCGCCGTAGGAGACCTGGTGGCCGTCGTTGGCGGCCGCCAGCGCCGCCAACACCTCGGGATGAACGCCCGAGTAGTTGTCCGAGGCGAACCCCCGCACGTTCGGATCGTGGAGGCGGATGCCGGCGGCTGTTTCAACGGTGGTTGTCATGGCTTTGCTCACGCTTTCAGTCTAAGGAAAGTCCGGTCCGGTGTGGGTCGGGCCGCCAGCTGCAGCCGGCGGCCGTTCAGCCCGGCGGCTGGTGCATCAAAGAGCCCGACGACGGCGCGCGCCAGGTCCTCGACGTCAGTTGCGCCGGCGAAAGACCGTTCGGGGTGGCTCAATCGCATCTTGTCATCCACCAGCGCTTTGACCACCAGGACGACGGCGGCCGCGGCGCCGCCGCCGTTCTTCCCGGCGTCGCGGCTGAAGCCGTCCGCGATGGCCAGGGTCCAGGCCTCGGCCGCTGCCTTCGCAGCGGCGTAACTGGCTGTTGCCGCGGTGGGCTTGGCGGCGGTGGTGGAGGACACCATGGCGAAGCGGCCGCTCGGCGAGGCGGCAACGTCGTCGTAAAAAACGCGTGCGACGTTGCGGAGCGTGGTGATGGCTGCGCGCTCGAGGAACTCCCAGTCCTCGTCAGTCTGGTCCGGAATGCCTTTTGCGCCGCGCCAGCCGCCCACCAGATGGATCACGGCATCCATGGGCCCGGCAGCCGCGGTGACCTCGGTCCGCAGCTGCCGTACCTCCTCCATCCGTGCAAGGTCGCACACGAAAGGGGCAACGCCGTCGCCCGCCTGTTGTGCCGCAGACTGGATCCGTTCCAGGTCCGTGCCCACGGTGGAGACGCGGTGCCCGGCCTCCCGGAGCGCCCGCGCCACGGCCACGCCGGATGCTCCGCTGCCACCCGCAACCAGGACGTTCAGCGGCGGTTTTGCCGGCCCAGCTCCAGCTGTCACAGCGCAGACGCTCCGGTAATGCCGGCCGTGGATTCAATGACAGGACGCATCTTCTTTTCCAGTGCTTCGTAGAACATGGACAGCGGGAATTCGTCATCGAGGACCTGGTCGGTGAGGCCGCGCGGCGGACCTGCCAGCGGCAGCGCCTCCGGGCCCCTGGCCCAGACCGACGCCGGGTGGGGCGTGACGGTGGCGGAGATCAGCTGGTACGCGGCCAGCCAATGGGCCGTTTTGGGCCGGTCGATGGAGCGCCAGTACAGGTCGTCGATGCTGGCGCCGAGGGCGATCACGGCGGTGGACACCTCATCCCAGTCGATGGTGAGCCGGGTGTCGGTCCAGTGGAGGACGCGCTGCTGGTGCAGCCACGCGAAGAGGAGCTGGCCACCCAGGCCGTCGTAGTTCCGGACCCGGCTACCGGTGATCGCAAAGCGGAAGATGCGGTCAAAAATGATGGCGTACTGCACCAGCTTCGCGTGGCGGCGGGCCTCTGGATCGGCGTCGTCATCATTTTCGATCCGCACGGACTCGCGGAAGGCCGTGAGGTCGCAGCGCAGTTCTTCCAGGGAGTACAGGAAAAACGGCATCCGTTGCTTGATCATGAACGGATCAAACGGCAGGTCGCCGCGCATGTGGGTCCTGTCATGGATCAGGTCCCACATAACGAACGTCGCCTCGGTCAGGTCCTGGTCCGCCAGCATGTCCGCGGCGCCCTCAGGCAGTTCCAGGGCGGTGATCTCGGCGGCGGCCTTGAGGACGCGGCGGAACCTGGCTGCCTCCCTGTCCGCGAAAATCGCACCCCAGGTGAAGGTGGGCGTCTTGCTGACCGCGACGGTCTCCGGGAACAGCACTGCCGAGTTGGTGTCGTAGCCGGCGGTGAAGTCCACGAACCGGATGGGTACGAACAGCTTGTTCGAGTAGTCGCCGGCTTCCAGCCCTGCGATGAATTCCGGCCAGATCACCTCCACCAGAACGGCCTCCACCAGGCGGTTGCTGCTGCCGTTCTGGGTGTACATGGGGAAGACGACCAGGTGCTGGAGGCCGTCGCGGCGCTGTTCCTGCGGCTGGAAGGCCAGCAGGGAGGACAGGAAGTCGGGGGTGGCGAAGCCGCCCTGGGCCCACCGGGAGAAGTCGGTGCACGCAGCGTCCAGGTAGGCAGCATCATGCGGGAAGGCGGGGGTGAGGGCGCGGAGCGCATCGATGATCTCGTTGACGCGGGCAGCGGCCTCCGCGTGGTGTGCAGCGTCCGGAATGGAGCCGTCCTGGGACTGGAAGGCCTGGAGGGCGGTGGCGGCTGCCTTGAGCCGGAGCCAGTCGTGGTTCTCGGCTGAAATCCCGGTGACGGCGGTGGTCAGGGTTTCGGTCATCGTGGGCTGCCTTTCTGGTTGCTTGCTAACTATGGCGAGCGTAGCAAGCAACCAGCAGGGCTAATTGGAAAAGCGCCTAAGCTTAAGTATTCCTTTTGCTTAATGCCCTTTCCGGTGGTTGGAGCAGGTCCTTACCTGCGGGTTCAGGCCTCCTGGTCCGGACCGTTGACCTGCGGATCCTCCGCGGGGACCAGCCGGATGGAGATGGAGTTGATGCAGTAGCGCTGGTCGGTGGGGGTTCCGTAGCCCTCGCCTTCAAAGACGTGCCCCAGATGGGAATCGCAGGTGGCGCAGCGGACCTCCACCCGGTCCATTCCCAGCGTCCGGTCGTGGATGTAGCGGACGTTTCCTTCGGCCAGCGGGGCCCAGAAGGACGGCCAGCCGCAGTGGGAATCGAACTTCTCGTTGCTGGTGAACAGTTCCGCTCCGCAGGCGCGGCACTGGTACACGCCGGCAGTGTGGGTGTCCCAGTACTCGCCAGTGTACGGACGCTCGGTTCCCGCCTGGCGGAGCACGTGGTACTCCTCCGGCGTGAGCTCCTCGCGCCACTGCGCGTCTGTCTTTTCCATACCGGTGCCCGGGACGTCGGCCCCTGCCGGACCCGCCGTGGCCGGCGCATCCGTAGTTTTGTTTCCGAAGATGCTGTTTCCGAAGATGCTCATAGCCTTGTCAACGCTTACGAGTCGCCGATAAATCCCGAGCCTGCATACAGGTGCAGTACCGGCACCCCCAGCTGGTCCTGCGCCTTGTTGGCCCAGTCCGTATGGAAGGTGTCGGCGACGGCGTGCGGCCGGGTAATCACCACGGCCTGCCCGGCGCCGGTCTCGCGGACCTTGGAGACCAGCCCGTTGACGGCGCCGCCATCCACAATCTCGCCCGTAACGCCGGTGCCCAACCCCTCCAGGGCCGCCAGGGATACGGCGAGGGTCTCCGCTGCCTGGGCCCGCTCCTGGGTGGGGTCGGGGGTGTGGGCAGTCAGCTCCCTGAATGCCTTGGCAATGTCCAGCATCGAAAGGTTTTCAAGGAAGTCCACCAGCAGGTGCCGTTCGGTGTTTGCGGGCACCAGCACCACCAGGCGCGTTTCCGCTCCGTCCACCAGGCGTTCGATGTTCAGGCGGTCGTCCGCCCCCAGGGGTTCTTCGGTCAGGATGACGATCGGTTCACTCATGGCCCTAGCCTAGTCCCGGAGCACGGCCGTGCGCAGGGGTCACCGCACCCGGATGGAGGCCGGGGCCGGCCCCGGCGGCCAGTGGCGGAATGCGGGCTTCGGTGACCGGGCGGTAAGAATAGTTCCATGGCATCTTTGCAGCGAACCCGCCCCGCCCCCGTCCATCGCCCCGAGACAGGCGGAATGTCGCTCCGGGCAAAGTGGGCAATCGGCGGAGCGATCGGCGGGGGCGGCCTGGCCGGGCTCCTGGCCACCGGCTCATCCGCGCTGGCGGTGTACTTCGCGCGCCGGGTCATTACGCCCGCCCGGCAGCGGACGTCGGACCAGGAGGTGCTTGCCGTCATCAGGGACGGCCAGGGGCAGCGGGCCATCTTCGCTGCCACCGACGACACCACGGTGGACGGTGTCTACGGGTTCTTTTTCGACGGCGGCAAGGGGCACGCACGGATCGGCCGCATCGTCTCCTACTCGCCCGCCGACCGGACCGTGCTGCGCGAGGTCGAAGCGGTGTACGCCGGTGACCTCTCCGCGGCGCGCCGCGGCTGGTGGAGCGGTGCCGTCCATCCGGACCCGGCCGCCGTCGGAATTCCCTACGAGGACGTCGCCATCGACGTGGAGCGCGGGCAGGCGCCCGCCTGGCTGGTCCGCGCCGGCGGCACTGCCCGCACCTGGGCGGTGATGGTGCACGGACGCGGTGCCACCAGGCAGGAGGCCCTCCGCGCCGTCGGGCCCGCGCTGGAACTGGGGCTCACCAGCCTCCTGGTTTCCTATCGCAATGACGGCCTGGCACCGTCAGCCGACGACGGCCGTTACGGACTGGGCTCCACGGAGTGGCGGGACATCGAAGCGGCCATCGAGTACGCCCTGGCTAACGGGGCGGAGGAAATCGTGCTGTTCGGCTGGTCAATGGGCGGCGCCATCTGCCTGCAGACCGCCGACCTGTCCCGCTACCGCCACCTGATCCGGGCCATGGTGCTCGATGCGCCGGTCACGGACTGGGTCAATGTACTGGCACACCATGCACAGCTGAACAGGATTCCCTCCTTGGTGGGGCGGTACGGCCAGCTTATGCTGGGGCACCCCCTGGGCAGGCGGCTGACCGGACTGTCCGCGCCCGTGGACCTGAAGGCGATGGACTGGGTGTCCCGGGCCGTTGAACTGCGGACTCCCACGCTGATCCTGCACAGCGTCGACGACGAATACGTGCCGTACGAACCCTCGGCGCTGCTTGCAGAGCGGAATCCGGAGATGGTGACCTTCGAGCCCTTCCACCAGGCCCGCCACACGAAGGAATGGAACGTCGACCCCGACCGCTGGGAAGGGCGGGTTAAAGCGTGGCTGCGGCAGCAGCTGGCTCCCCGGCTCAACCCGGGCGCCCTGGGCTCACTGTCTTCCGGAGGCGAGTGAGCTGATCGGCGCCGTGACGGCGTTCGTGAGGCGGACCAGGTCGGCGGGGGCCAGTTCGATGTCCAGCCCGCGCCTGCCGCCGGAAACCAGCAGGCTATCCAGTGCAAGGGCGCTCGTGTCCAGCACGGTGGGGGAGGGCAGCCGCTGGCCGAGGGGTGAAATGCCGCCGAGCACGTAGCCGGTGCGCCGTTGGGCGGCGGCGGGATCCGCCATTGCGGCCTTCTTGGCTCCCAGAGCCGCAGCGAACGCCTTCAGGTCAAGGGTTCCGCTCACCGGCACGATTCCCACGGCCAGCCGGCCCTCCACCTCCACCATCAGGGTCTTGAAGACCCTCGACGGATCGATGCCGAGGACCTCGGCCGCTTCAAGCCCGTAGCTGGCGGCGGCGGGATCGTGGGTATAAGGGTGGAGCACAAAGGGAACCCCGGCCGCGGCCAGTGCCGCTGTTGCCGGGGTTCCCTGTGCTGCGCCCTTGTTGCGTGCCATGGGTGCTTTCCGCCGGGAGCGCTACGGTCCTTCGGTGGCGGCAGCAACCCTGCGCTTGATCCTGCCCAGCATCGCCGTCATGCCGCGCATGCGCAGCGGCGTGATGGCCCTGGTGAGCCCCAGGAGCTCGGGCATGTCGTCCGGAACGGAGAGGATCTCTTCGGCGGACAGCCCGTCCAGGCCTTCGTGGAGCACGCCGGCGAACCCGCGTGTTGTGGGAGCCTCCGCCGGAGCCTTGAAGAACAGCCGCACGGCAGCATCGGGTCCGCCCTCCCTGTCCGTCTCGATGGTCAGGAAGAGCGGCGACTGGCACTCCACCACCTGTTCCAGCAGTTCGGGGTGGTCCTTGAGCCGTTCCGGCAGTTCCGGGAGGCCCTCGGAGAACTCCAGCAGCAACTGGAGCCGCTCGGGTTCAGTCAGGGCCTGGAAGTCATCCACGATTGCCGCCAGTGCGGAAGGCAAAGCTTGAGTAGTCATCGGTCCAAGTCTACGCAATAGCGCCGCGGCGGGCCGCGTCAGGCGCCGACGGTGGCGGGGACGGAACCGCGTTCCGCGCCCTTGGCGATGGGTACCCGCACGGCGTTGCCCCATTCGGTCCAGGAGCCGTCGTAGTTGCGGACGGAATCGAAGCCCAGGAGGTACTTGAGGGCGAACCAGGTGTGGCTGGAACGTTCGCCAATGCGGCAGTAGGCCACGACGTCGTCGCCTTCGCTCAGGCCCGCTTCGCCAAGGTAGAGGGCCTCAAGTTCCTCGCGGCTGCGGTAGGTGCCGTCCGCGGCGGCGGCGCGTGCCCACGGGATGGACGCGGCAGTGGGAATGTGGCCGCCGCGCAGGGCGCCTTCTTCGGGGTAAGCCGGCATGTGGGTGCGCTGGCCGGTGTATTCCTCGGGGGAGCGGACATCGATGAGGGGCTTGCCCAGGTGCGCCAGGACGTCTTCCTTGAAGGCGCGGATGGGAGCATCGTTCCGCTCGACAACCGGGTAGTCCGCCCTGGCCGGAGCAGGCTTCTCCGTGGTGAGTTCCCGTCCTTCGGCAATCCACTTGTCCCGGCCGCCGTCGAGCAGCCGCACGTCCTGGTGGCCGAACAGGGTGAAGACCCACAGCGCGTAGGCGGCCCACCAGTTGGACTTGTCCCCGTAGATGACAACGGTGCTGTCACGGGAAATGCCCTTCGACGCCGCCAGTTCGGCGAAAGCGGCCCCGTCAACATAATCGCGGGTGACTTCGTCGTTCAGGTCCGTGTGCCAGTCGATCTTTACGGCTCCGGGGATGTGGCCGGTTTCGTAGAGGAGGACGTCCTCGTCGGATTCCACCACCACCAGCTCTCCGTTGGCGGCAGCGCCGTTTTCCAGGGCGGCAGCAAGCCACTCCGTGGAAACCAGCCGTTCCGGGTGGGCGTACGCGGCAAACTTCTCATTTTCTTCAACGGGATAGGGCATGATCTTGGCCTTTCATTGAGGACACGGGTGGCCTGCTGGACCTGAAGGGGACCTGCTTCCACCCTAGCCAGCAGCCCGGGCGATGTCCGTATTCCGTTAACAGGGCGAAATGTTGGCTTCATCACGCCGGCTGCCGGATGGCCCGGCGCCATTAAAAGGCCCGGGCGCAATGCCGGTATCCTTTCTGGGGACCAACCACCAGCAGAACGGACCACCTTGGTACAGATCGAACAGCTTGCCGCCCGCACACCGGCAGTTTCGGTGGATGAGCTCCTCAAAGGCTTTTATCCTTCACCACGTTTCGGCCAGGTTTCCTTCGCCAGCTACCGCCCCGATCCTAAGCAGCCCAGCCAGTCCGCGGCAGTCCGGGCCCTGGAGGGCTTTGCCCACGGTGTCGGTTCCAACGGCGAAGGCGGACTGTTCAAGAAGCTGTTCGCCAAGAAGGACGATTCCCGCGCCGGCATCTATTTGGACGGCGGGTTCGGCGTGGGCAAGACCCACCTGCTGGCCTCCTTGTGGCACGCGGCGCCCGGCCCGAAGGCCTTCGGCACGTTCGTGGAGTACACCAACCTGGTGGGCGCCCTGTCCTTTCGAAAGACAGTGGAGGCGCTCAGCAGCTACAAACTCGTCTGCATCGATGAGTTCGAGCTCGACGATCCGGGCGATACCGTCCTGATGTCCCGGCTGATGCGCGAGTTGGCCGACGCCGGGGTAAAGCTGGCAGCCACCTCCAACACGTTGCCCGGCTCGCTGGGCGATGGCCGGTTCGCTGCCGTTGACTTCCAGCGTGAGATCCAGGTGCTTGCGGACCAGTTCGACGTCATCCGGATTGACGGGGAAGACTTCCGCCACCGCGGGCTTCCGGCGGCGCCGTCCCCGCTGAAGAACAGCGAGCTGTCCTCCCACATGAAGGCGGAGTTCGACGGGAAGAGAGTTGCACAGGACGAGTTCAGCACCTTGATTGCGCACCTGGCAGGGGTGCACCCCAGCCGTTACCGCCAGCTGATCGACGGCATTGACGGCGTGGTGTGGCGCAACGTGCACACCATTACGGAGCAGGCCGTGGCGCTCAGGTTCGTGGTTCTCGCCGACAGGCTCTACGACAAGGACGTTCCTATCCTTGCCAGCGGCGTGCCGTTCGACCAGCTCTTCACCGAGGAGATGATGACCGGCGGCTACATGAAGAAGTACTTCCGGGCTGTCTCCCGCCTCACTGCACTGGCCCGCGAAGGCCAGAACCACGAGCCGTCCTGACCCTCCCGCCGTAGCCGGCACTTGGGTCCTGGCCGGCCATCCGCCGTCGTCCTTAAACGCCAAAGGTGCAGGTGCCGCCTCCCGGCGGGACCTGCACCCCCTTGACGCGCTAGGGCAAGACCCTGGCCAAATCCTTGTTACGGAGTCCTGTCAGCCGGCGGAACCGGGGTGACGGGAGTGACCGGCGGAACCTGCTCGGCGGCAGGTGCCTGGCCCGGGGTTCCGTTCTTGTCAATGAGCTTGGAAGCGCCATCCTGGATCTTGTCGACGTGGCCCGAGTACTTGCCTCCGGTCTTGGTGTCGACGAAATCACCGGCCTTGCTGATGCCGTTCTTGATGGCCTGCTCGTTGCCGCGGATGAGACCCTGAGCCTTGCCCTTTAGGTCGTCAATTAGTCCCACGAGCACCTCCCTTCAATCGCGGAGCCAGGTCGCTCCTCCGCGTTCGATCCTAGCCCCGCAGGGAACACCCAACAAGGAAATCAGGAGTTTTCGCCGTTCGCCCGTAGCGGATGCACTGTCCGGGCAAGAAAAAAGCAGCTCCGGGGAGCTGCTGTATGTGGGCGATACTGGGATCGAACCAGTGACCTCTTCCGTGTCAGGGAAGCGCGCTACCGCTGCGCCAATCGCCCGGAACCGGAAGCCCGGCTTATGGGATTTTTAGAAGTGTGAGAGCGGACGACGAGATTCGAACTCGCGACATCCACCTTGGCAAGGTGGTGCTCTACCAGCTGAGCTACGTCCGCGTATGGAGTGCGTTCCGGCCAGGGCCGGGCGTACTGCATGAAGCAAGTTTCCTTGCTTGGTGGGCGATACTGGGATCGAACCAGTGACCTCTTCCGTGTCAGGGAAGCGCGCTACCGCTGCGCCAATCGCCCATGCATCCGGTTGTATCCGGAAACCATGGTTTTCACCGAGGTGGGTACGGGATTCGAACCCGTGTATACGGCTTTGCAGGCCGCTGCCTCGCCTCTCGGCCAACCCACCGTGTAAGCGTCGGTTCCGGAGAACTTTTGCTGTGACAGTGTCCTGCGAGCGGACGACGAGATTCGAACTCGCGACATCCACCTTGGCAAGGTGGTGCTCTACCAGCTGAGCTACGTCCGCATTTTGGAGGCTTGATTCCTTGCCGTTCCCGGCATTTCCTCGCGTTCCAACGAGTAAAAACAATATAGGAGGTTCGGGGATTCTCCAAATCGCCCCGGCCGCCTCCGCGCCGCGTGGCCGTGCTTCCCAGTGCTGGCGCGGAAGCAGGCGAGTTACAGGGGTGTAATTCACGACGGCGGGCGGGGGCGTTTTGGTCCTTTCCGTCCCGTCTGAAGGGCTGCGGCAGGGCGGGCCTGACGGGCCGGGGCCGGCGATTTTTGAATTACGCCAACGTGGGCTAGCATTCAAATGCATCAGGGCGATTGGCGCAGTGGTAGCGCGCTTCGTTCACACCGAAGAGGTCACTGGTTCGAACCCAGTATCGCCCACCGCACAGAGGTCCGTTTCCGCTCGTTCGCAGCGGAAACGGACCTTTTTGTTTGCGGATCCTGCCTGCAGATTTTGTCGGCCCCCTGTGAAAGAGTTTTTTTATGACAGCTCCCCTTCTCGCCCATGCCACCGAATACGGCCGGATGTACGCCCGCTCCACGTCGGAGCAGTTCTCGGTTCCGTCCATCACCACGGTCATCAGCCAGCAGCCGCACGGACTGGATGGCTGGTTCGGGTACATGGGGGCCAGCAGCCTGGCCAATGATCCGCTGCTGGCGGACTGCCTGGGCAGCCCCGCGAAAATCCGCCAGGCCGTCAGCCGGGCGGCCAAGGCTGCCGAGAACTACCGCGATGACGCCGCAAAGCGCGGGGACCGGGTGCACAACTACTGTGAGCAGGTGGCGCTGCGTGCGTTGGGGCGCCCGCACGCCATGAAGGAAGCCCGCGAGGCCCTGGCCGCCAACGGGGAGGAAGCATTTGCCGTCCGCTTTGACGAATGGTGGGAACTGTTCCGGGTGGAACCCATCGCCCCGGAAATCACTGTCTGGAACAACGCCGTGGGCTATGCCGGCACCCTGGACCTGGTGGCCCGCATCAACGGCCGCGTCTGCCTGATCGATTACAAGACCAAGGGCACCACGCGGGACGGCCTGGTCAAGCCGCTCGACGACAAAGTGGTGATGCAGCTGGTGGCGGGCATGAAGGCCGAAGAAAGCCTTGTGGACCCGGAGGCAGGGACGTGGGAGCCCTGGAAGTACGGAGAAAACCCTGTCCTCCTGGCGGTGGCCATCGGCGAGACGGAGGTCCGTCCCGTCCGCGCCAACCCGGACGTCCTGAAGCACCACTGGTGGAAGTTCTGCGCCCTGCGGCGCGTGTGGGAGCTCTCCGCGGACACCATCAGCGCCGGTACGGCGCTGCTTCCCATCGCCCCGCCGCCGCTGGCGCAGGTGCAAACGGCCTAGGAGTTTGCTGCGCCTAAACTGGATTGGTCCCCCTTTGCCGTCAACCGTGAGGAAATACCGCGCATGGCTATCCTGAATATCCGCATCATTGGCGATCCTGTGCTGCGCACAGTCGCCGATCCCGTGACGGAATTCGGGCCCGAGCTGGCCAAGCTGGTCGCGGACATGACCGAAACCATGGAGGACGTGGACGGTGCAGGCCTGGCCGCGCCGCAGGTAGGCGTAAGCCAGCGCGTTTTCACCTACCGGATCGACGGCGTCGAGGGCCACATCATCAATCCTGTGCTGGAAAACAGCGAGGACTACCAGCCCGACCATGTGGAAGGCTGCCTGTCCATCCCGGGCCTCAGCTTTCCCGTACGGCGTTTCCGCGCCACGCGCGTCACCGGCGTCGACCTGCACGGCAACCCTGTCACCGTCGAGGGTGAGGGGCTGCTGGCCCGCTGCTTCCAGCACGAGAACGACCACCTGGACGGCATCCTCTACACGGACCGCCTTAAGGGTGAGGACCGGAAAACCGCGCTGCGGTCCATCCGCAACGCCAACTATGACGCCATCACCGAACGGACGACGACGAAGCGCGCCAGGACCGTCGGGTCCAGTTTCGGCGGCCCCGCCCAGGGCTCCCCGCGGGGCTCAAGCTTCGGCGCCGGGGCAGCCGGCGGCGCCGGGTGAGGGTCCTGTTTGCGGGAACCCCCGCCGTCGCCGTCCCGTCCCTTAACGCGCTGGTGGAAGCCGGCGTCGAGGTGGTTGCCGTCCTTACCCGGCCGGACGCGCCCGTCGGCCGGAAGCGGATACTGACGCCCTCGCCGGTGGCTGCGCGCGCGGCTGAGCTGGGGATCGAGGTCATCCACGCCGCGCGGATAGGCGCCGACACTATCGCCAGGATTTCCGCCCTCGGCCTGGATGCCGCCGCCATTGTGGCGTACGGCGGGCTCGTTCCGCCCGCTGCCCTGGCCATTCCCAAGCATGGCTGGATCAACCTGCATTTTTCCCTGCTGCCAGCCTGGCGTGGTGCAGCCCCGGTGCAGCGGGCCATCATGGCCGGTGACGACGTCACCGGGGCAGTGACCTTCCAGCTGGAGGAAGGGCTGGACACGGGGCCGGTCTTCGGAACCCTGACGGAATCAGTGGGGCCGGAAGACACTGCCGGCGAGCTCCTTGAACGGCTGTCCCACAGCGGCGCCGTGCTCCTGGCCCAGACACTGTCCGCCATCGAGGCAGGGAAGGCCGTCCCGCAGCCCCAGTCGGGCGAGGTTTCCCACGCGCCCAAACTGACCCTCGAGGATGGCCACCTCAAGTGGAACCACCCCGCCCTGGCCCTTGGCCGGCAGGCCAAGGGGGTAACCCCCGAACCCGGTGCGTGGACTTGGCTGGACGGACAGCGCGTGAAGCTGGAGCCGGTGCGGCTGCGGCCGGACGTCACCGGGCTGGCGCCGGGGGCCGTTTCCGTGCAAGGCAAGAGCGTGCTGGTAGGCACCGGTTCGCACGCCGTGGAACTGACCCGCATCCAGCCTGCGGGCAAAAAGATGATGGCCGCTGCTGACTGGGCACGCGGCATGGCTTCCCTTGAAAGCGTGGTGTTCGAATGAGCGGGTCCGGCGGTAATCCAGGCGGGCGCGGCAACGCCGGGCGCGGTGGGCAGGGCAATACAGGCGGCAACACCGGGCAGGGCGGCGGGCGCGGCAAGGGCGGCCCCCGGGACAACAGCCGGCGGAACGCCCAGGGCCGTGAACGCAACCGCGGTCCACAGCGGAGCTTCACGGAGAATGCTCCCTCCCAGCGGACGCGCCGCGCTGATCCCGCCCGGCTGGTGGCCTTCGAGGTCTTGCGTGCCGTGGCAGCAGAGGACGCGTACGCCAACCTGGTGCTGCCCGCCAGGATCCGGCACCACGGGCTGGACAAGCGTGACGCCGGATTCGCCACCGAACTCACGTACGGCGCCCTTCGGGGCCAGGGAACCTACGACGCCATCCTGGCCCGCTGCGTGGACCGGCCGCTGGACCAGCTCGATCCTGCCGTCCTGGACGCCCTGCGTATCGGGGTGCACCAGCTGCTGGCCATGCGGGTGCCGGCGCATGCCGCCCTGGACCAGACTGTTGGCCTGGCCCGGGCCGTGATCGGCGCCGGCCCTTCCGCACTCATCAACGCTGTGCTGCGGAAGGTCGCTGCACACACCCTTGAGGAGTGGCTGGACCTGCTCGTGGCCGAAGAGACTGACGAGACGAAAATTGCGGCCCTGCGGTTTGCCCACCCGGAGTGGATCGTCCGCGCCATGCGCCAGTCCCTGGTGGCACACGGCCGTTCCGCAGCGGAGATCAACGACCTCCTGGAGGCGGACAACGCAGCCCCCGTGGTCAACCTGGTGGCCCTGCCTGGCCTTGGAACCCTTGACGAAGCCCTGGAAAACGGCGCCATCCCGGGCGAACTGGTCGAAGGTTCGGCCCTGTCCAGCGGTGGCGACCTGGGACGCTTTTCCTCCGTCCGGGAAGGAACAATGCGCGTCCAGGACGTGGGCTCCCAGCTCGTGGCCCGCGCCATGGCGGCCGCTGACATCAGCCAACCTGGCAGCGGCGGCGGGAAGCCGGAGGCCTGGCTGGACCTGTGCGCCGGCCCCGGCGGAAAAGCAGCACTGCTCGGCGCCCTGGCGCAACAACGGGGTGCAACGTTGCTGGCCAACGAGACAGCGCCCCACCGCGCCAAACTCGTAACCCAGGCGCTCTCCGCTGTCCCGCATGCAACGTGGGAGGTCAGGACCGGCGACGGCCGCGACGTTGGAGTGGAAAAACCTGAATCCTTCGACCGCGTCCTCGTGGACGTGCCGTGCAGCGGCCTTGGCGCATTGCGGCGCCGGCCGGAATCCCGCTGGCGCCGTTCCCCTAAGGACCTCGCCGACCTCGGCCCGTTGCAGCGCGAGCTCCTGGCCTCCGCCCTGGCAGCTGTCCGTCCAGGGGGAGTGGTGGCCTATGTGACGTGTTCGCCACATCCCGCGGAGACGACGGCCGTGGTCGCCGATGCCCTGCGCAAGCGTGACGACCTGGAACTCCTTGACGCCGGCGCGGT
The DNA here is from genome assembly GCF_020809045.1 of Pseudarthrobacter sp. L1SW. Classification (NCBI taxonomy): domain Bacteria; kingdom Bacillati; phylum Actinomycetota; class Actinomycetes; order Micrococcales; family Micrococcaceae; genus Pseudarthrobacter; species Pseudarthrobacter sp. L1SW. The sequence continues at coordinate 1,754,024 of NZ_CP078079.1, forward strand.
GCTCGACGCCGTCAGCCTCCGCGGAAAGCTGGACGCCGGGCATGGCTCCACAGCACAGCTTTGGCCCCATATCCACGGCACAGACGCCATGTTCCTCGCGCTCATCCACAAAAAGCCCTGACCCGTGAAAGGTTCCCCCGTGACGCAATGCTGCATCAACCCGAGCATCCTCTCCGCCGACTTCGTCAACCTGGAGGCCGAACTGCAGCGCATCAGCACGGCTGACGCCGTGCACGTGGACGTCATGGACAACCACTTCGTCCCCAACCTGACCATCGGGCTGCCGGTAGTGCAGCGCATCCAGGCCGTGAGCCCCATTCCCCTTGACGCGCACCTGATGATCGCCGATGCAGACAGGTGGGCACCGGGCTTCGCCGACGCCGGCCTGGCGTCCGTCACCTTCCACGCGGAGGCCTCCATCGCACCGGTGAAGCTGGCACGCGAACTTCGCAGCAGGGGCTCGAAGGCCGGAATGGCAATCCGTCCAGCCACTCCCGTGGAGCCCTACCTGGACATGCTGTCCGAGCTGGACATGCTGCTCATCATGACAGTGGAGCCCGGCTTCGGCGGCCAGGCCTTCCTGGACCTGACGCTCCCCAAGATCCGGCGGGCAAGGGCTGCCATCGACGGCTCCGGAATCGGCGTGGCCATCCAGGTCGACGGCGGCATCACCGAAGAAACAATCACCCGGGCAGCAGAAGCAGGGGCCAACGTCTTTGTCGCCGGCTCAGCTGTCTACGGCGCCGACGACCCCGCCGCCGCCATCGAGCGGCTGCGCCAGGAAGCGGGCAGGACGTTACCTGCAGTGACGGGGGAATAGTCGGGAGCCTGTGCCGGTTATGGCACAATAGCAACACACATACGTGCTCCGGGGTCGGTGTAAGTCCGAACCGGCGGTGACAGTCCGCGACCCGCGAGCCGGTGGTTGTCCTGGTTGACCAGGAGATCCCGGCGGACGGTTGAACCGGTGAAATTCCGGTACCGACAGTTAAAGTCTGGATGAGAGAAGCACGTACAGCTGCATCTGTGGGGCCATTCCGGCCCTGCAGCCTTCTGCTGTCGTATACCCCCGGAGCCATCGCGGTTCGAGAGGGAAGGAACGACACGCAATGAACCCCCAGCGATGGCTCTTAGATGCCAAACACCCTGCCCGTTCGCCGGAGGGCGCAACCGCCGCAGTGGTTCCCTTATGACGGCGGGAAACCCGGAAGCTCTAGTCGCTACCAGCCCGGAGCCGCATCCCGGCCACCAGCTGCAGCACGCTGACGGCGTAGTCACCGCCTTCAGTGCTGCCGAGGCCGGAGCCATGGAGGCTGCCCTCGAAGCAGCCCTGCGGGGTCCGCGCGGGGCCAACCCGCTGGTGGGTGCCGTCGTCGTTGATCCTGCCGGCCGCCACCTCGCTACCGGTTTCCACCGCGGCGCCGGCACCGCGCATGCAGAGGCGGATGCCATCAGCCAGGCAACAGCCGCCGGCCTGGATCTCTCAGGCTGCACTATGGTGGTCACCTTGGAGCCCTGCAACCACGTTGGACGCACAGGCCCATGCGCCGAGGCCATCATTGCCGCCGGAATAGCGGACGTGGTGTACGCGGTGGATGATCCCCATGATCCTGCGGCAGGCGGAGCGGCAACGCTGCGCGCCGCCGGCGTCCGTGTCCGCAGCGGGCTCGGGGCTGCGGAATCCCTGGACCTGAACCGGCAATGGTTCGAGGCTGTGACGGCGAAACGGCCTTTCGTCACCCTCCACATCGCGCAGACGCTGGACAGCCGCATCGCGGCCGAGGACGGCACCAGCCAATGGATTTCCAGTCCGGAATCCCTGGCCGACAACCACGCCATCCGTGGCCGGATCGATGCCATCCTGGTGGGCACGCAGACTGTCCTGGTGGACGATCCGCGGCTCACCGCCCGGAACCCCTCGGGAGAGCCGGCAGCGAGCCAGCCACTGCGCGCCGTCATGGGGCTCCGGGACATTCCCGCCGGCGCCGCAGTGCGCGGAACAGACGGACTGGTGGCGCACCTCCGCACCCGGGACCCGCGTGAGGCACTCACCATGCTGTACGGATCAGGAACCCGCCACGTCATGGTGGAGGGAGGCTCGCGCATCCTCAGCGCGTTCCTGGCTGCCGGGCTGGTGGATGAACTCATCGTGTACCTGGCGCCCACCCTGCTGGGATCCGGCACCCCGGCCCTGGGGAACCTGGGGATCACCACCCTCGCCGATGCCCAGCACTGGGACTGGGACGGGTCCGACGGCGGTGCCGTGCGCGCGCTGGGCCGGGACCTGCGGCTTCACCTTAGACCACAACGAACCGTTGCACTGGACCCTCAACCAACCCGCGGCAGCGCGGAGCCAGCCCAGGGAGGCTACTGATGTTTACCGGAATTATTGCCGAACAAGGGCATGTGCTGTCGGTGGAGCGGGACGGCAACGCCAGCGCCACCGTGCGGCTGTCCGCGCCCGGCACCACCGAGGGGCTCGCGCTGGGCGGCTCCATCGCCGTAAACGGGGTCTGCCTCACGGCTACGGAGATCAACGGCAAGGAAATCAGCGTCGACGTGATGGGGGAAACCCTGGTCCGCAGCACCATAGGTGAACTTGCTCCGGGCGACTCAGTGAACCTTGAACGCTGCGTTCCGGCCGGCGGCCGGCTGGACGGCCATGTGGTGCAGGGGCACGTGGACGGCGTCGGGATGCTGCTGGAACGCGAGGCGCTCGGCAACTGGGAACGGCTCCGGTTCGGCGTGCCTGCCAACCTGGCCCGCTACATCGCCGAAAAGGGCTCGATTGCCATCGACGGCGTCTCGCTCACGGTGACCGCAGTCAGCGAGGCCCGCGAGCAGGAACCTTGGTTTGAGGTGGGGCTTATCCCCACAACCCTGGCTGAGACCGGCCTCGGCGCCAAGGGCACCGGCAGCCGGGTGAACCTGGAAGTGGACGTCCTGGCCAAGTACACCGAACGCCTGCTGGCGTTCAACACGCCGGCGCCCGCCGCTGTTGAGGGAGACGCCCGATGAACGCCGCAGTCAAGGTGGAACAGGCAGCGGTGCCCGGATCCGCCGTCGCACCTCCGTCCAACGCCGGCCGGCCAGCGGCTGCCGCTGGACTGGACACCATCGAGGAGGCGGTACGCGCCATGGCCGCCGGCAGGCCTGTGCTGGTGGTGGACAACGAGGACCGGGAGAACGAGGGCGACATTATCTTCGCCGCCCAGCACGCCACGCCGGCCTTGATGGGCTGGACCATCCGCTACAGCTCGGGTGTCATCTGCGTCCCGCTGTCCGGGGACCGTGCGGACGCCCTGGCACTGCCACCCATGGTGGCGGTCAACGAGGACGCCAAGGGCACGGCGTACACGGTGTCCTGTGATGCGGCCGTCGGCGTGAGCACCGGGATTTCCGCCACCGACCGGGCCCTGACAGCCCGGGTGCTGGCGGATCCGCAGGCCGGACCTGAGGCCGTGACCCGTCCCGGGCATATTTTCCCGCTGCGGGCCGTTAATGGGGGAGTGCGGGAGCGCCCCGGCCACACTGAAGCGGCCGTGGACCTGTGCCGGCTCGCCGGGCTGGAAGCTGTGGGCGTAATCGCCGAAGTTGTTTACGACGACGGTGAGATGATGCGGCTGGACGGGCTTCGCGCCTTCGCTGCCGAACACGGGTGCCCACTGATCTCGATTGAAGACCTGGTGGCCCACCTCGAGGCAGCGGGCACACCGGCCGACGGCAATACCCGGGCAGGACGCGCGGGCGGAGAAGAGGAGATACGATGACGGCTTCCGGAGCTTCGGGCAACGGCCACCACCTGCCTGGTTCTGGCAATGGCCACCATGCACCTGATTCTGGCAACGGCCACCACTTGCCTGGTTCGGGCAACGGCCACCACCCGGATTCGGGCCATGGCCGGGTGCACCATCCCGTGAGCGGCGGACCCATCGTGCAGCTGCCCACGGCTTTCGGCGACTTCGTTGCCCAGGCCTGGACAGACCTGGTCACCGGCCACGAGCACCTGGCCGTCAGCTCGCCCAACCCGCCCAAGGACGGGAAGGCGCCCCTGGTCCGGCTTCATTCCGAGTGCCTCACGGGGGATGTCTTCGGTTCCTACCGGTGCGACTGCGGCGAGCAGCTTGCCTACGCCCTGGAAATGATCGGCGAGCAGGGCGGCACGCTGCTGTACCTTCGGGGCCAGGAGGGCCGTGGCATCGGCCTCGCCAATAAGATCAAGGCCTACGCGCTGCAGGAGGCCGGTTTCGACACCGTCGAGGCGAACGAGCAGCTTGGCCTGCCCGTGGATGCCCGCTGCTACAAGGCCGCTGCCCAGGTCCTCGCGGAGATGGGGCTGCACGAGGTCCGGCTCCTGAGCAACAACCCGGACAAGCAGAACAGGCTGGCGAGGGCGGGTGTGAAGGTGGTGGAAATGGTCCCCACGGAGGTGCCCTCCCGCGACCAGAACATCCGGTACCTGCAGACCAAGAAGGACCGCATGGAGCACCGGCTGACGCTTGACACCCACGTGGCTGCCGTTCCCGCCGCCGCTGATTCGTTCGACCACGAACAAGACTGACCCACCTCCAGACTTCCCCCACACAACACTGACCCCACACAAGACTGAACGGAACAGAACTGACTTATGAGCGGACACGGCGCCCCCGACATTGACCTGACCACCCTCAACCCCGCGGAAACGTCGCAGCTGCGGCTTGCCATCGTTGCGGCCAGCTGGCACACGCAGATCATGGACGGACTCCTGGACGGCGCACTCCGGGCCGCGAAGGACGCCGGGATTGCTGAGCCCACCGTCCTGCGCGTCCCAGGCAGCTTCGAGCTTCCCGTGGCTGCCGCGCGGCTGGCACCGCACTTCGACGCCGTGGTTGCCCTCGGCGTCGTCATCCGCGGCGGCACCCCGCACTTTGAGTACGTCTGCCAGGCTGCGACGTCGGGCCTCACCGACGTCAGCGTACGCACCGGCGTCCCGGTGGGCTTCGGCGTCCTGACGTGCGATACCGAGCAGCAGGGCCTGGACCGGGCGGGGCTCCCGGGCTCCAAGGAAGACAAGGGCCACGAGGCCGTCACCGCGGCCCTGGCCACCGCCGTCGTGCTCAAGCAGTACGGAAGCTAGCGCGCCCCGCCTGGCGGGCGCGTGTGTATTCGCTCACATCGTGCCCGTCATGCAACGGCCCGGGAAGCGCCCTTCGGGCCGCAGCAAGTAGGCTGGAGGGCGTGAAGAATTTCGAGACGCTGTTCGCTGAGCTCAGCGAGAAGGCAGCCACCCGCCCGGAAGGCTCCCGCACCGTCGCTGAATTGGACTCCGGTGTGCACGGCATCGGCAAGAAAGTCGTTGAGGAAGCAGCCGAAGTGTGGATGGCTGCCGAATATGAATCCGATGAAGCCGCGGCCGAGGAAATCTCCCAGCTGCTGTACCACCTACAGGTCCTGATGCTCGCCAAAGGCCTCACCCTGGAAGACGTCTACAAGCATCTCTAGCCACCGGTCCGGCGCGCGCCCCAGCCGCCGGTGCCCGCTGTGGCCTGCATTGCCTGACTCCTAGACTTTTTACAATCCAGAAAGATTTCCCATGCTGCGAGTAGCCGTCCCCAACAAGGGCTCCCTGTCCGAAGCCGCGTCCGCCATGCTGTCCGAAGCTGGGTACCGCCAGCGCCGCGATTCCCGTGAGCTGGTGATGGTGGACCCGGACAATGACATCGAGTTTTTCTTTCTCCGTCCCCGCGACATCGCCGTGTACGTCGGCCAGGGAACGCTCGACGTCGGCATCACCGGACGCGACCTCTTGCTGGACGCGGAGGTGGAGGCTGAGGAACTGCTTCCGCTTGGCTTTGCTGCCTCCACGTTCCGTTTTGCCGGCCCCGTTGGCGACTTTGCCAAGGTTGAGGAACTGGAAGGCAAGCGGCTGGCCACCAGCTACGACGGCCTGCTCCGCGGCTACCTTGCCGAGCGCGGCATCAAGGCCAAGGTTGTCCGCCTGGACGGCGCCGTGGAATCCTCGGTCCGGCTGGGCGTCGCGGACGCCATCGCGGACGTCGTGGAAACCGGCAACACCCTCAAGGCCGCCGGGATGGAAATCTTCGGCGAACCCATCCTCAAGTCTGAAGCCGTCCTGATCCGCCGGACCGGCAACGGCGGTGCCGCAAACGGCACGGCCAAGGAGATCGAGGTCCTCATCCGCCGCCTGCAGGGTGTGCTGGTTGCACGCCAGTACGTGCTCATGGACTACGACATCCGCAAGGAGCTCGTGGAGCAGGCCGCCGCACTCACGCCAGGCCTGGAATCGCCGACGGTCTCACCACTGCGGGACTCGGACTGGGTAGCCGTCCGTTCCATGGTGCCCAAGCGGGAAACCAACCGGATCATGGACGAGCTGTACGATCTCGGTGCGCGCGCCATCCTGGTCAGCAGCATCCACGCCTGCCGCATCTGATTTCCAGGAGAACCCCATGGCTGTAGCTGTACGAGTCATTCCCTGCCTCGACGTGGACGCCGGGCGCGTCGTCAAAGGCGTCAACTTCGAGGGCCTGCGCGACGCCGGGGACCCGGTGGAGCTGGCACACCGCTACGACAACGCCGGGGCGGATGAACTGACGTTCCTGGACGTGACGGCGTCCTCCGGCAACCGGGAAACCACCTTCGACGTGGTCCGCCGCACCGCAGAGGAAGTCTTCATTCCGCTGACGGTGGGCGGTGGCGTCCGTGGAGTTGCCGAGGTGGACAAGCTGCTGCGCTACGGCGCAGACAAGGCGTCCATCAACACTGCCGCGGTTGCGCGGCCCGATGTCATCGACGAGATCACCCGGCACTTCGGTTCCCAGGTCCTGGTCCTGTCCGTGGATGCCCGCCGCACCCGCCCGGGGTCCCAGCCGACGCCGTCGGGATTTGAAGTGACTACGCACGGTGGGCGCACCGGCACCGGCATCGATGCCATTGAATGGGCCAGGGAAGCCGCGGACCGCGGCGTGGGGGAGATCCTGCTGAACTCCATTGACGCCGACGGCACCAAGGACGGGTTCGACCTCGAACTCATCAAGCTGGTCCGGGCTGCCGTCAAGGTGCCCATCATCGCCTCAGGCGGAGCGGGGGAGCCGGCGCACTTTCCGCCGGCGGTCGCGGCGGGCGCCGACGCCGTCCTGGCGGCATCCATCTTCCACTGGGGCCCTGACGACATGATGTCCCAGGTGAAGGACGCCATCCGGGACGCGGGTTTCGAAGTCCGCTGAAGCGTGTCCCCTCCCAACTAGGTAGCGCTAAGTGTCGTTTTGAGGGCTCATAACGACACTTAGCGCTACTCAGTTGGGGGCTAGAGGCCTACTTCGGCTGACTGGAGAAGCGCGACGGCGTCCGGCTGGCCTTCGAAGGTCACCAGGGCGTGGCGGGTACGGCCGTGGGCGTGCATCAGCAGTTCGCCCGGCTCGCCCACGATGGCCACCGAAACAGGTGCCCGTTTGGCCACGTGGCGTGGCCCGGACGGACGCACCAGGACGATGCCCAGGTCGACGCCGCGGTAGAGGATGGCGGCGCGCTTGACGAGTTCGTCCCACAGGGCTTCGGAGTAGGCCTCGTCCAGTGCCCGCGGCGCCCAGCGGTCAACCGCCCGCCGGACATCCTCGGTGTGGACGAAGTACTCGATGAGGTTGGAGCTTTCGTCCAGCGCCTTGATGTTCATCGGCGACAATGCCGGCGGCCCCGCACGGAACGTGTTGACGAGCCGCGCATAGTCCTCGGCCGTGGTCAGTTTGGCTGCGAGCCTGGCAGTCGCCTGGTCGGAGGCCTTGGCCAGGCGCTTAATGATCAGGCCCAGCCCCACGGCGGCCTTGCGTTCGCGCAGGTAAAGGTGCGCGGCAAGGTCCCTGGTACGCCAGCCCCTGCAGAGCGTGGGCGCGTCAGGACCGGCCGCAAGCAGGGTCTCGGCAAGGACTTCTCGGGACGGTTCGACGAAATGCATCACTTGTGAAACTAGCACGACACGCGCAGAGTTGGGCAGCACGCCCGCGCCTGCTGGCGTGCCGTTGTTCACACACAATAGGGGGCCAGGCGGAGGCACTAGACTTGACCTGATGTCTGAGCAGCCCGCCCCCGTCCCGAACCCCGGTATTGCCGCGCCCGCAGCCACTTCGCCCGGCCAGGCCCCGGCCTCCCCGGCGAGCCCGCTGCCCGCTGAACTGGCCGCCGCGCTGAAGCGCGACAGCGCCGGCCTTGTGGCCGCCGTCGTCCAGCAGTACGACACCAACGAGGTCCTGATGCTGGGCTGGATGGATGACGAAGCCCTGCACCGGACCATGACCACCGGCCGCGTCACCTTCTACTCGCGCTCCCGCCAGGAGTACTGGCGCAAGGGGGACACCTCGGGGCATGTGCAATGGGTCAAATCGGTGGCAATGGACTGCGACGGCGACGCACTGCTCGTGCGCGTGGACCAGGTCGGGGCAGCCTGCCACACCGGCACCCGCACGTGCTTCGACGGCCGCGGCCTGGCCGTGGCAACAGGCCAGGCACACTGAATTCTTCTGACCGCAGCCGGCTGCGGAACGGGAGGGGCCAGGGCCGCCCCTCGCAAGAACCTGTCAGTACACCCCCGGCATTACCGGCCTCCCGGCACCTGGGCCACCAGAACCGGCCCCCTACCAGAACAGGCGGAACAGCATAGCCATGCAGGACCTTGGAATCATCAGCCCCGGCCTTGAGGAGTTCCGGGAACTGGCCGGCCACAGCCGCGTCATCCCCGTCCGGCTCAAGGTGCTCGCGGACGCCGAGACCCCCATCGGCCTGTACCGCAAGCTGGCGCAGGGGCAGCCTGGCACCTTCCTGATGGAGTCGGCTGCGGTGGGCGGAGCCTGGTCCCGTTACTCCTTTATCGGTGCCAAATCCCGGGCCACGCTGACCACCAAGGACGGCCAGGCGCACTGGCTGGGCGAACCGCCGGCCGGTGTCCCGGTGGACGGCAGTCCCGTGGACGCAGTCCGCGACACCATCGAGGCCCTCCGGACAGACAGGTTCGACGGGCTGCCGCCCTTCACATCCGGCCTGGTGGGCTTCCTGGGCTGGGAGACGGTCCGGCACTGGGAACGCCTGGTGAGCCCGCCGGAGGATGACCTGCAGTTGCCGGAAATGGCGCTGAACCTGGTGACCGACATGGCCGTCCACGACAACGTCGACGGCACAGTGCTGCTGATCGCCAACGCCATCAACTTCGACAACAGCTCCGAACGCGTCGACGAGGCCTGGCACGATGCCGTGGCCAGGGTCAAGGCGCTCCTCGCGAAGGTCAGCACCCCGGTGGCGCAGCCCGTCTCGGTCCTTGTTCCGGCGGCCGTGGACTTCGCCTCCAGCGTCCAGGAACGCTGGGACGAGGCGGAGTACCTGGCGGCCCTGGACCGCGGCAAGGAAGCCATCGTTGACGGCGAGGTGTTCCAGGTGGTCATCTCGCGCCGCTTCGAAATGGAATGCAAGGCGTCCGCACTGGACGTCTACCGGGTCCTGCGGAACACCAACCCCAGCCCGTACATGTACATCTTCAGCCTGGAGGACGCCGAAGGCCGGGAGTATTCGATTGTTGGCTCCTCGCCCGAGGCCCTCGTCACCGTGACCGGCGAAGAGGTCATCACGCACCCCATCGCCGGCTCGCGCCCACGCGGCAAAACCGTGGAGGCGGACAAGGCCCTCGCCGAAGAGTTGCTGGCGGACCAGAAGGAACGCGCCGAACACCTGATGCTCGTGGACCTCTCGCGCAACGATCTTTCCAAGGTCTGCGTGGCGGGCACGGTGGACGTCACGCAGTTCATGGAGGTGGAGCGCTTCAGCCACATCATGCACCTGGTGTCCACCGTGGTGGGCCGGCTCTCGCCCAAGGCCAAAGCCTATGATGTGCTCAAGGCGACCTTCCCGGCGGGAACCCTGTCCGGGGCCCCGAAGCCCCGCGCCCTGCGCCTCCTGGACGAGCTTGAGCCGCACCGCCGGGGCATCTACGGCGGCGTGGTGGGCTACCTGGACTTCGCCGGTGACATGGACATGGCCATTGCCATCCGTTCAGCGCTGATCAGGGACGGGCGCGCCTACGTCCAGGCTGGCGGCGGCATCGTGGCGGACTCGGTCAACCCAACGGAGGCACTGGAAACCGTCAACAAAGCCGCGGCTCCCCTCCGGGCGGTCCATACGGCGGGTTCCCTGCAGAACATCTCGGCGGACTCGCTTCCCGGGGCGGACTCCCGATGACAGGCAGCGGACCGGCAGCAGCGCCAGCGGGAACAGCCGGCAAACGCATGCCGGCCTGGGCACGTAAGTCCACGGTGGTGCTGCTTATCGCGGTCCTGGCGCTGGCGGTGTTCGGCACCACCACCCAAACCTGGATGACCGTGACGCTCGATCCGGACCAGGTGGGCCAGGCCGGAGCCGGGCAGAGCGCGCTTGAGGTGCAGGGGAGCAAGGCCGCCACCGCCGTCACGGCGCTGGCGCTGGTTGCCCTTGCCGGCGGCCTGGCAGCGGCCATTGCGGGCAGGATTGCGCGCTGGGTCATCACCGGCATCATCGTCCTGGCCTCCGCTGGAATTGTTGCCGCCGCTGCAACAGTTTTGGCCAACCCGCTGGCGGCCGCCCAGGGCGCCATCGCGGAAGCGACCGGCGTCACCGGAAGCCAGGCGCAGGTGACCGTCACCGCCTTCCCCGTCCTCGCCGTCGTCGCGGGCTGCCTGCTGGCCCTCGCCGCCATGGCCATCCCGCCCGCGGCACGCCACTGGAAGGCGCGTACGAAATATGACGTGCCGGCCGCGGGCAGCGCTGCGGGGGCCGGTCCGGTAGATGAAATCGACAGCTGGGACCGGCTTTCCCGCGGCGACGATCCCACCTGAGCCGGCAGGGGCGCACCGCCGCTACCGGCAGGGTGCCGGCGGATAAACGGGCACCGGCCAAAAAATGGCAGAATGTAAGCAGTATTCACCCTGAGGAGATTTCCATGAGCAAAGCACCTGCGTCCGTTTCCAAGTCCGGCACCCGAACCGTGGCTCCTGGCGCCATCGACCACAGCCAGGAACTTGGCCACGGCAACAGCCCCGCAGCCTGGACCTGCGTCATCGTCATGCTGGTGGGCGCCCTCATCGCCTCCATTGCCTTCGTGATCGCCAGCACGCCCATCTTCATCGCCGGCGCCGGCGTCATGGTGCTGGGCCTGATCCTGGGCTATATCATGCGCAAGGCAGGCTACGGCGTCGAAGGCAGCAAGCTGAAGAACTCCGGCCACTGATGTCCACTGTTCTCGATGACATCAACGCTGGTGTCAGGGAGGATATGGAGGTCCGGAAGCAGCTTGTTTCGCTGGCTGAACTGAAGGACCTGGCACAGGCCGCGGCACCTGCCCGCGACGCCTGGGCAGCCCTCGGTGGAACCTCCCCGTCGCGGGATGAGCTCAAAGTCATCGCGGAAATCAAACGCCGCAGCCCCTCCAAGGGGGACCTCGCCGCCATCGGCGATCCCGCGTCCCTCGCCCGGCAGTATGCCGACGGCGGTGCCTCCGTCATCAGCGTCCTCACCGAGCAGCGCCGCTTCAACGGGTCCCTGGCGGACCTCGACGCGGTTCGCGCCGCCGTCGACGTTCCGCTCCTGCGGAAAGACTTCACGCTGGACGAGTACCAGATCTGGGAGGCCCGCGCCCACGGCGCGGACCTGGTCCTGCTCATCGTTGCCGCGCTCTCCGACGCGCAGCTTGCCGACTTCAGCGCCCTCAGCCACGAACTCGGCATGAACGTCCTTGTGGAAACGCACACGGATGAGGAAATCGAGCGGGCGGTGGCCGCGCAGGCGCGCATCATCGGCGTCAACGTGCGGAACCTAAAGACGCTCGACGTCGACCGTTCAGTATTCGCGTCCCTGGCCGGGCAGATTCCGGCCGGCGCAGTAGTGGTTGCCGAGTCCGGCGTGCGCGACGCCGACGACGTCACCCACTACGCTGCCAGCGGCGCCAATGCCGTGCTGGTGGGCGAAGCGCTGGTCAGCCACTCGACACCGCAGGAGCGGATTGCCGAGTTCAAGGCCGCCGGCGCCGCCGCCATCGCCGCCCGGGGCTGAGGCGAAAGCACCTGCGCACAGACGGGCGGGCACCGATCCCCGCCCGTCGAACACGCCCGGCGGGCTGCCCCCGCCGGGACAACCACTTTTTGCACGACCAACTGGAACAGGACGGGACTGATGGCTGAAGCGCCCTCCGGCAACGCCGACAACGATACCGACAACAACGCCGCGGAAGCATTCCTGCAGGGCGGGTCCCTCAAGCACGCCCCCGGGCCGTATTTCGGCAGCTACGGCGGACGCTGGATGCCCGAATCCCTGATCGCCGCCCTGGACGAACTTGAGGAGACGTTCAACAAGGCCAAGGACGACCCCGAGTTCCAGGCGCAGATCGCGGACCTCAACAAGAACTATTCCGGCAGGCCGTCGCTGCTTACCGAAGCCAAGCGCTTCTCCGAGCACGCCGGGGGAGTCCGGGTGTTCCTCAAGCGCGAGGACCTGAACCACACCGGTTCGCACAAGATCAATAACGTCCTGGGCCAGGCGCTGCTGGCCAAGCGCATGGGCAAGACGCGCGTCATCGCCGAGACCGGCGCCGGCCAGCACGGCGTGGCCAGCGCCACCGCCGCCGCCCTGATGGGCCTGGAATGCGTTGTCTACATGGGCGCTGAGGACTGCCGCCGCCAGGCGCTCAATGTGGCCCGGATGGAACTGCTCGGCGCCACAGTCGTTCCAGTGACCAGCGGCTCGCAGACCCTCAAGGACGCCATCAACGACGCCCTGCGCGACTGGGTGGCCAACGTGGACAACACCCACTACCTGCTGGGCACCGCGGCCGGGGCGCACCCGTTCCCCGCCATGGTCCGCTACTTCCACGAGGTCATCGGCGAGGAAGCGCGCGCCCAGATCCTCGAACAGGCCGGTCGGCTCCCGGACGCCGTCTGCGCGTGCATCGGCGGCGGCTCCAACGCCATCGGCATCTTCCACGGTTTCCTGGACGATCCGTCAGTGCGGATCTACGGCTTCGAAGCAGGCGGCGACGGCGTGGACACCGGACGCCACGCTGCCACCATCACCCTCGGCAAGCCCGGCGTCCTCCACGGTGCCCGGTCCTACCTGATGCAGGACGACGACGGCCAGACCATCGAGTCCCACTCGATCTCGGCTGGCCTCGACTACCCCGGCGTGGGCCCGGAGCACTCCTACCTCGCGGACATCGGCCGCGTGAGCTACGAGCCCATCACGGACAGCGAGGCCATGGAATCCTTCCGGCTGCTGTGCCGCACGGAGGGCATCATCCCCGCCATCGAGTCCTCGCACGCCCTGGCCGGCGCCATCAAGGTGGGCCAGCGGCTGGCTGCCGAAGCCGCCGAGGCCGGTGGTTCGGCGCAGGACAAGATCATCATCGTGAACCTTTCCGGGCGCGGGGACAAGGACGTTGCCACCGCAGCCGAATGGTTCGACCTGTTGGACAAGGATTCCGCCGAGTCGGAAATCGGCAAAGAGGGGGAGCAGCTGTGACCACTGCACAGACCACCAGCAAGTCGGCGGCAGCCATCGACAAGGCCCGCGCTGAAGGCCGCGCAGCCCTGATCGGCTACCTCCCCGCAGGCTACCCGAGCGTGGAGGAGACCATCGCGGCAGGCATCGCCCTGGCCGAAAACGGTGCCGACCTGATCGAGATCGGCATTCCCTACTCCGACCCCGTTATGGACGGCCAGGTCATCCAGGCAGCCACTACCGAGGCCCTCGCGAAGGGCTTCTCCGTCCGCCAGGTTTTTGACGTGGTAGCCGGCATCACCAGCAAGACCGACGCCGCCGTGCTGGTGATGACCTACTGGAACCCTGTGGTCCGGTTGGGTGTCGACGAGTTCTCGCGCCGCCTGCACGAAGCCGGGGGAGCAGGGCTCATCACCCCTGACCTCATCCCCGACGAAGCAGCCGAATGGATGGAAGCATCGGACAAATACGGACTGGACCGGGTGTTCCTCGTGGCGCCGTCCTCCACTGCCGAGCGCATGCAGCGCACCGTGGACGCGAGCCGCGGCTTCGTCTACGCCGTGTCCATCATGGGCGTCACCGGCGCGCGGACGTCCGTCAGCAGCGCTGCAAAGGACGTGGTGGCGGCCGCGCACGCGGCCGGCGCCGAACGGGTGTGCGTAGGACTGGGCGTGTCCAACGCGGACCAGGTCCGCGAGATCGCCGCCTACGCCGAAGGCGTCATTGTGGGCACCGCACTGGTGGCCGCAATCCGCGACGGCGGGGTGGACGCAGTTGCCGCCCTCACCAAGGACCTCAGCACCGGACTGAGCCGTGACACCGGACTGAGCCGTGACACCGGACTGACAGAGGAAGAAGCCTAGGCCATGCAGACCCTCCTCCAGGCAGCAGCAATGGTGCCGGCCAGCATCCCGAGCCCGGACTGGTCCGGCTTCGACATCCCCCTGCCGTGGGGAACGCTGCGCATCCACGCCTACGCCCTGTGCATCCTGGCCGGCATCGTGGTGGGCCTCTGGCTCACCTCCGTCCGCTGGGCCAAGCGCGGAGCACCTGAAGGAAGCGTCTGGGACATCGTGGTCTGGGCCATCCCCTTCGGCATCATCGGCGGCCGCCTGTACCACGTGGTCTCCTCGCCCGACGCCTACTTCGGCCCTGGCTTTGACGGCACCGGCGACCTGTCCCTGATCCCGCAGATCCAGCGCGGCGGCCTGGGCATCTGGGGTGCCGTGGTCCTCGGCGTTGTAGGCGCGTGGATCGGCTGCCGCCGCAGCGGCGTCAAGCTCAGCGCCTTCCTGGATGCTGCAGCCCCCGGACTGCTGCTGGCCCAGGCCGTAGGCCGCTGGGGCAACTACTTCAACCAGGAACTCTTCGGCGGGCCCACCACCCTGCCGTGGGGCCTGCAGATCGACGCCGACAACCCGAACTTTCCCGCCGGAACCCCCGCGGACACCCTGTTCCACCCCACGTTCCTGTACGAATCGCTGTGGAACCTGGCCGGCGTCGTCATCCTGCTCGCCCTGGACCGGAAGTTCAACTTCCGCCGCAGCAGGCTCTTCTGGCTCTACGCCATGTACTACACCCTGGGCCGGGTCTGGATCGAGGCGATGCGCATTGACGACGCCGAGCAGATCTCCCTGTTCGGCATCACCACCCGCCTGAACGTGTGGACCAGCATCTTCGTGTTCCTGGCCGCGCTCGTGGCGTTCATCCTGCTTGGAATGAAGAAGCGGACAGAGCCGGACAGCCCTTATCTTCCGGGCCGGGAGCCTGCCGGGGAGGGTGACGGCAAGGAGGCCCTGCAGGCCTCGGATGAGGTCCGTGATCCGGACCCTGTTGTCTCAGATAGTGAATCGCGTGATAATCTCCCTGATAACCAAAGCGGTTCCCGGCATGCTTCCGTTCCAACGGAAGAGGCCGCGGCTGCGCCGGCGGGCCCCACGCCCGGACCGGACGCAACAGTTGCCGGAAAGTCCGGCAGCACAGCCACAGGAAGCGCGCCGGAAGCCGGCACTACCAAGTAGCGCGCGGGCCAGGCAGGGCAGCAGAGCCACCGCTCGAAGCGCCCAATCACCACAGCGTCGTGGCAGCGGGGCCGCCCCGGACAGCATGGACATGCTGCCTGGTGTTGCCCGGGGCAGGGGCCTGCGTAACTGTTAGTTCAGCAGGCCACGCTGACCTACAATTTCCAGTAAATAACACTTTGTTGTGCCCATGTGAGCGGCGCCCGACGAGTGGGGCCAACGGTGTCCCTTCCATACGCACGATCAGGAGGAAGGACGTCTCCCATGACCCAAACTCTTCACACTCCCAGCTGGTCCGAACCGGATCAGCCTGAGGCTGCCATGTCGCCGTTCAAGCGCTTCGCAGCCCTGCCGGAGGCACACGGGCTCTACAACCCGGAGCAGGAGAAGGACGCCTGCGGTCTTGCGATTATCGCCACCCTCCGGGGTGAACCGGGCTACGACATCGTCGATGCCGCCCTGACCGCCTTGCGCAACCTCGAGCACCGCGGTGCCGTGGGCGCGGACGAGGGTACCGGTGACGGTGCCGGCCTCCTCATGCAGATCCCCGATGAGTTCTTCCGTGCGGTCACGGAGTTCGAACTTCCCGCTCCCGGCCAGTACGTGGCCGGCACCGCTTTCCTGCCCGCCGAGCAGCGCGAGGCCGACGCCGCCAAGGCAGGTATCGAGGGCCTCGCAGCTGACGAGGGCCTGAAGGTCCTCGGCTGGCGCGAGGTGCCGATCGTCGCCGACCTGGTCGGTGCCATGGCCCGCGCCTGCATGCCCTACTTCTCCCAGCCCTTCCTGGCCTCCGCCACCGGCGAGGAACTGGACCGCAACGAGCTTGATTCCCGTGCCTGGCGGATCCGTAAGCGTGCCCAGAACAAGTTTGGTGTGTACTTCCCGTCGCTGTCCTCGCGCACCATCGTCTACAAGGGCATGCTCACCACCGCCCAGCTGGAGCCGTTCTACCCGGACCTCTCCGACAAGCGCTTCAAGACCAAGCTGGCGATCGTCCACTCGCGCTTCTCCACCAACACCTTCCCGTCGTGGCCGCTGGCGCAGCCGTTCCGCACCATCGCCCACAACGGTGAAATCAACACCGTCAAGGGCAACCGGAACTGGATGCGCGCCCGCCAGTCCCAGCTCGCGAACCCGCTGCTGGGTGATACGCCGGAAGAGCTGTACCCCATCTGCACGCCGGGTGCGTCGGACTCCGCGTCCTTCGACGAGGTAGCCGAGCTGCTGTGGCTGTCCGGCCGCCCCATCACGCATTCCATCATGATGATGATCCCCGAGGCATGGGAAAACCACGCCACCATGGATCCGGCCCGCCGAGCGTTCTACGAGTACCACTCCCTCCTGATGGAACCGTGGGACGGCCCTGCCGCCGTTTCCTTCACCGACGGCAACCTCGTGGGTGCCACCCTGGACCGCAACGGCCTGCGCCCCGGCCGGTTCTGGATCACCGAGGACGGCCTGATCGTCTTCGCCTCCGAGGTGGGCGTGATCGACGTCGAACCCTCCAAGGTTGTTAAGAAGGGCCGCGTTTCCCCGGGCAAGATGTTCCTGGTGGACACCGAGGCCGGCCGCATCATCGATGATGAAGAGGTCAAGGCCGAAGTCGCCGCAGCCAACCCGTGGGCGGAGTGGGTCAAGGACAACCTGATCGACCTCAACGAGCTCCCCGAGCGCGAGCACGTGGTCCACACCGCTGCTTCGGTGAACATCCGCCAGCGCACCTTCGGCTACACCACAGAGGAACTGAAGATCCTGCTCGGCCCGATGGCCCGCACCGGCGCGGAACCGCTGGGCGCCATGGGCTCGGACACCCCGGTAGCCGTGCTGTCCAAGCGCCCCCGCCTGCTCTTCGACTACTTCGTGCAGTCCTTCGCGCAGGTGACCAACCCGCCGCTGGATGCCATCCGCGAAGAGCTGGTCACCTCGCTGACCTGTGCCATCGGCCCCAACGGCAACCTCCTGGACACCAAGCAGGTCCGCCAGCCCCAGGTCCAGCTGCCGTTCCCGGTGATCAACAATGACCAGCTCGCCAAGATCGCCAACATCGAGGACGCCGACGGTAACCGCGTGGCCATGAAGGTCCGTGGGCTTTACCGCCCCGAGGGCGGCGAGAACGCGCTGCGTGCCCGGCTCACCGAGATCTGCGAGCAGGTCTCCGGCGCCATCAACCGCGGCGTGCAGTACGTGGTGCTGTCCGACCGCGATTCCAACGCGCAGTGGGCGCCCATCCCATCGCTGCTGCTCGTCAGCGCCGTGCACCACCACCTGCTCCGCAGCGCCAACCGCACCAAGACCGCACTGGTGGTCGAGGCCGGCGACGTCCGCGAGACGCACCACGTCGCTGTCCTGATTGGCTATGGCGCTTCGGCCGTCAACCCGTACCTGGCCATGGAATCCGTGGAGCAGCTCATTGCCGCGGGCGACGTCACCGGGGTCACCCCGCAGGACGGCGTCTACAACCTGATCAAGGGCCTCGGCAAGGGCGTCCTGAAGATCATGTCGAAGATGGGCATCTCCACGGTGGCCTCCTACACCGGTGCGCAGACCTTCGAGGCGCTGGGCCTGGGCCAGGACCTCGTGGACGAATTCTTCGCCGGCACGCACTCGCAGCTTGGCGGAGTGGGCCTGGACGTCATTGCCGCCGAGGTTTCGGCGCGCCACCAGATGGCCTACCCCGAAGGCGGCATCGAGCAGCCCCACCGCCCGTTGCTGGGCGGCGGCGAGTACCAGTGGCGGCGCGACGGCGAACCCCACCTGTTCAACCCGGAGACCGTCTTCCGGCTGCAGCACGCCACGCGTGAGCGCCGCTACGACATCTTCAAGGCCTACACCCGCGGCGTGGACGACCAGTCGCAGAACCTGATGACCCTCCGCGGCCTCCTCAAGTTCAAGAACGAGCGTCCTGCCGTTCCGCTCGAGGAAGTGGAGCCGGTCTCCAGCATCGTCAAGCGGTTCTCCACGGGTGCCATGAGCTACGGCTCCATCTCCCAGGAGGCCCACGAGACGCTGGCCATCGCCATGAACCAGCTGGGCGGCAAGTCCAACACCGGCGAGGGCGGCGAGGACGTGGACCGCCTGCTCGACCCGAAGCGCCGTTCCGCCGTCAAGCAGATTGCGTCCGGCCGCTTCGGCGTCACCAGCCTCTACCTGACCAACGCCGACGACATCCAGATCAAGATGGCCCAGGGCGCCAAGCCCGGCGAGGGCGGCCAGCTGATGGCGCAGAAGGTCTACCCGTGGGTGGCCCGCACCCGCCACTCGACCCCCGGCGTCGGACTTATTTCCCCGCCCCCGCACCACGACATCTACTCCATCGAGGACCTCGCGCAGCTCATCTATGATGCCAAGCGCGCCAACCCCTCGGCCCGGGTGCACGTCAAGCTCGTCTCCGAGGTGGGCATCGGCACAGTTGCCGCCGGTGTGACCAAGGCGAAGGCCGACGTCGTACTGGTCTCCGGCCACGACGGCGGAACGGGCGCCTCGCCGCTGAACTCGCTGAAGCACGCCGGTGTCCCGTGGGAGCTCGGCCTGGCCGAGACCCAGCAGACGCTGATGCTCAACGGCCTGCGCGACCGCGTGGTGGTGCAGGTGGACGGCCAGCTCAAGACCGGCCGCGACGTTGTCATCGCCGCGCTGCTGGGCGGCGAGGAGTTCGGCTTCGCCACCGCCCCGCTGGTGGTGGAAGGCTGCATCATGATGCGCGTCTGCCACCTGGACACCTGCCCGGTGGGCGTTGCGACGCAGAACCCCGAGCTGCGTGCCCGCTTCACCGGCAAGCCGGAGTTCGTGGTCAACTTCTTCGAGTTCCTGGCCGAGGAAGTCCGTGAAATCCTGGCAGAACTGGGCTTCCGCAGCCTCGAGGAGGCAATCGGCCACGCCGAGGTCCTCGACGCCCGGGACGCCGTCAACCACTGGAAGGCCGACGGCCTGGACCTGGACCCCATCCTGCACGGGCTGGAGTTCGACGACGACGCCCCGCTGCGGAACCTGACCGGCCAGAACCACGAGCTGGACAAGCACTTCGACCAGCGCCTGATCACCATGGCCACGGAAGCGCTGACCGACCGCAGCCCGGTGAGGATCGCCGTCGACGTCATTAACACCGACCGCTCGGTGGGCACCATGCTGGGCCATGTGGTCACCAAGACGTTCGGCACGGATGTCCTGGCCACGGACACCATCGACATCACCCTCAGCGGCACCGCCGGCCAATCACTGGGCGCCTTCCTGCCCGCAGGCATCACGCTGCGGCTGTTCGGCGACTCGAACGACTACGTGGGCAAGGGCCTCTCCGGCGGGCGCATCATCGTCCGCCCGGACCGGACCAACGTGTTCAAGGCGGAGACGAATGTCATCGCCGGGAACGTGATCGGCTACGGCGCCACCAGCGGCGAGATGTTCCTGCGCGGCCAGGTGGGCGAACGCTTCCTGGTCCGCAACTCAGGTGCCACCGCCGTCGTCGAAGGCATTGGCGACCATGGCTGCGAGTACATGACCGGCGGCCAGACGCTGATCATCGGACGTACCGGGCGGAACTTCGGCGCCGGCATGTCCGGCGGCACCGCCTACGTCCTGGACCTGGACACGGCCCGGGTGAACAAGGAAGCCCTGCAGTCCGGCGAACTCCAGCTTCGCGAGCTGGACGCCGAGGACCGCGACATCGTGCACGGCCTGCTGGTCAAGCACGTGGAAGAAACTGATTCCCAGCTGGCTGCGCGCCTCCTCGAGAACTTCGATGACGCCGCTGCCCGCATTACCAAGGTGCTGCCGCGCGACTACGCGGCGGTGCTGCAAACCCGTCTCGACGCCATCGAAGAGGGCCTGGACCCCGACGGCGAAGAAGTATGGTCTCGAATCCTGGAGGTGACCGGTGGCTGATCCACGCGGATTTCTGAAAGTACGCCAGCGTGAAACCCAGCCGCGCCGTCCCGTTCCCGTCCGCATCATGGACTGGAAGGAAGTGTACGAGGCGCAGGAAAAGGGCACGCTAAAGGCCCAGGCCGGCCGCTGCATGGACTGCGGCATCCCGTTCTGCCACCAGGGCTGCCCGCTGGGCAACCTCATTCCCGAGTGGAACGACCTGATGTGGCGGGACAAGGGCGAGGAAGCAATCGAGCGCCTGCACGCCACGAACAACTTCCCGGAGTTCACCGGCCGCCTGTGCCCCGCACCCTGCGAAGCGTCCTGCGTCCTGGGGATCAACCAGCCGGCCGTGACCATCAAGCAGGTGGAAGTCTCCATCATCGATGAGGCGTGGGACAACGGCTGGGTGGAGCCCCTGCCGCCCGCACGCCTGACCGGCAAGACCGTGGCCGTTGTGGGTTCCGGACCCGCCGGCCTGGCGGTTGCCCAGCAGCTCACGCGCGTGGGCCACACCGTTGCCGTGTACGAACGCGACGACAAGATCGGCGGGCTGCTGCGGTACGGCATCCCTGACTTCAAGATGGAAAAGGAGCAGGTGGACCGCCGCGTCGAGCAGATGAAGGCGGAAGGCACCCGCTTCCGGACCGGCGTTGCCGTGGGAACGGACGTGACCTGGGAGCAGCTGCGCCGGCGCTATGACGCCGTCGTGGTCTGCACGGGCGCCACCGTCCCGCGCGACCTGCCCATCCCGGGCCGCGACCTTGAGGGCGTCCACTTCGCCATGGACTACCTGGTCCCGGCCAACCGCGCCGTGGCGGGGGAGCAGGTCGAAAACCAGATCCACGCGCAGGGCAAGCATGTGGTGATCCTCGGCGGCGGCGACACCGGAGCGGACTGCCTGGGCACCGCGCACCGGCACGGTGCAGCATCGGTGACCACGCTTGCCATCGGCAAGCAGCCGCCGGCCGAGCGTGCCAGCCACCAGCCGTGGCCCACGTTCCCGAACCTCTTCGAGGTTGCCAGCGCCCACGAGGAAGGCGGTGAGCGCACGTACCTTGCCTCCACCGTGGAGTTCGTGGGCGAGAACGGCAAGCTGACCGGCGTCAAGGTTGCAGAGACCGAATTCGTGGACGGCAAGCGCCTGCCCAAGGCCGGTACGGAGCGGATCATCCCTGCGGACCTGGTGTTCCTGTCGCTGGGTTTCACCGGCGCCGAGCCCGCCGGCATCACCGAACAGGTGCACGCGGAATTCGACGGCCGCGGCAACGTGTCCCGGGACGGTTACTACATGACCAACACCGAGGGCGTCTTCGTGGCCGGTGACGCCGGACGCGGGCAGTCCCTTATTGTGTGGGCCATCGCCGAGGGCCGGGCCGCGGCTGCAGCGGTGGACAAGTTCCTGATGGGGAGCACCATCCTTCCCGCCCCCGTGGCTCCCACGGACCGCGCCATCGCTGTGCTCTAGGCAGCATCGAAGGTTCACCTGCACGACAACTAACCAATGCAAGAGACCAATAGGGTAGGTATATGAGACGCGCAAAAATTGTGGCTACGTTCGGCCCGGCCATCGCCAGCTACGAGAACACCCTCGCGGTGCTGGAAGCCGGTGTTGACGTTGCCCGTATGAATATGAGCCACGGCGACTACTCCGTGCATGACAACACCTACGAGAACGTCCGGAAGGCGGCTGCGGATCTCGGCAAGGCCGTGGCCATCATGGCCGACCTGCAGGGTCCCAAGATCCGCCTGGGCCGTTTCGTTGACGGACCGCATGCCCTCGCCGTCGGTGACACCTTCACCATCACCACCGAGGACGTTCCCGGCACCAAGGACATCTGCTCCACCACGCTGAAGAGCCTCACCGAAGACGTCAACGTGGGCGACGCGCTGCTGATCGACGACGGCAAGGTGGCGCTGCGTGCCACGGCCGTCGACGACGTCAAGGTGGTCGCCGAGGTGACCGTGGGCGGCATGGTGTCCAACAACAAGGGCATCAACCTTCCGGGCGTGGCCGTCAACGTGCCTGCGCTGAGCGAGAAGGATGAGGACGACCTCCGCTGGGCCATGCGCCGCGGCGTCGACCTGGTGGCACTGTCCTTCGTGCGGGACGCATCCGACATCACCCGCGTGCACGAGATCATGGACGAGGAAGGCCGCCGCGTGCCGGTCATCGCCAAGATCGAGAAGCCGCAGGCTGTTGAGCAGCTGCCCGAGATCATCGACGCGTTCGACGCCATCATGGTGGCCCGTGGCGACCTGGGCGTGGAGCTTCCGCTGGAGGAAGTGCCGATTGTCCAGAAGCGTGCCATCGAACTGGCCCGCCGCTGGGCCAAGCCGGTCATCGTGGCAACCCAGGTCCTGGAATCCATGATCGACAACCCGCGCCCCACCCGCGCCGAGGCATCCGACTGCGCCAACGCCGTGCTGGACGGTGCGGACGCCGTCATGCTCTCCGGCGAGACCAGCGTGGGCAAGTACCCGATCGAGACCGTCAAGGTCATGGCCCGGATCATCGAATCCACCGAGGTCCACGGCCTGGAGCGCGTCCCCCCGCTGGGGACCAAGCCCAAGACCCGTGGCGGCGCCATCACTCGTGCCGCCGTCGAAATCGCCGACCAGCTGGACGCCAAGTACATCTGTGCGTTCACCCAGTCCGGCGACTCCGCCCGCCGCCTGTCCCGCTTGCGGCCCATCAAGCCGGTGTTCGCCTTCACCCCGGTGGAGCAGGTCTGGAACCAGCTGGCGCTGACCTGGGGCATCCAGCCGGTGCTGGTCCAGATGGTGGACCACACCGACGAAATGACCGCGCAAGTTGACCGAAGCTTGCTGGAGATGAACCTCGTTGAGGACGGTGACCTGGTGGTCATCGCTGCCGGTTCGCCTCCCGGAAAGGCAGGCTCCACCAACTCGCTGAAGGTGCACAAAGTGGGCGACCTCGCTGACTCCACCCGCGGCGGCGAAGCAGCCAGCAACAAGGAAAAGCTCGGCCCCTGGCCGGAAAAAAAGAAGAAGGCCTAGGCTTTCTGAGTTCCTGACGCAAAAGGACCCCTGCCGGTTGGCAGGGGTCCTTTTTTTGTTTGTTTTGGCGGCCGGCGGGCGGTGCCGGCTGGCAGGAACCCGCCAGGCCGTCGTCGTGCGTTACCTGCCGGGCTGCCGAGGTTTAGTTGACCTGGTTGATGATCGTTTCGGCGACTTCGCGCATGCTGAGTCGGCGGTCCATGGAGGTCTTCTGGATCCACCGGAAGGCTTCCGGCTCCGTGAGGCCCATCTTGGTGGTGAGGAGGCTCTTGGCGCGCTCCACGAGCTTGCGGGTGGCGAACTGCTCCTGGAGGTCGGAGACCTCGCTTTCGAGGGCCTTGATTTCCTCGTGGCGGGAGAGTGCGATCTCCAGCGCCGGGATGAGGTCCGCGGGGGTGAACGGCTTTACGACGTAGGCCATGGCGCCGGCGTCGCGGGCACGCTCAACGAGCTCTTTCTGGCTGAACGCCGTCAGCAGCACCACGGGGGCGATGCGGGCCTTGACGATCTTTTCTGCGGCCGAGATGCCGTCCATGACGGGCATCTTAACGTCCATCAGGACCAGGTCCGGCTTCAGTTCCTCCGCGAGCTGGACGGCCTTCTCGCCGTTGTCTGCTTCGCCGATGACGTCGTAGCCTTCGCCGCGCAGGATTTCAATGATGTCGAGGCGGATGAGGGTTTCATCCTCCGCCACAATGACGCGGCGCGCTGGCTGGGACGTGGGTTTTGACTCCGTCTGTTCAGTCACGGGATCTCCTTGGAAAGGTACGGCGGGGACATCACTATCTTAGGTGCGCCCGGTCCTGTACTTGATCTGCATGGTCGGTTGCGGCGTCGGCGGCGCGATTCTGGAATTCAGCCTATCTGGATGTAGAGTAATTCCGCGTACGTGAAGCGATCGCGTTGCTCACAATCAGCTGTGGGCGTACCGATTCCCCTTCATGTATTCCGCGCCCGAGTGGCGGAATTGGCAGACGCGCCGCACTCAAAATGCGGTATCGAAAGGTGTGTGGGTTCGAGTCCCACCTCGGGCACAGCATATCCCCTCGTCAGAGGGGCTTTTTGCTTTGACGTGTTGACATAGCTTGCGCTGGGGCGCCTCTGACGCTAGGGGGGCGGGCTTTGGCCTGGCTGCCGCGGAGCCTATTCACGTGTGTGGGGTGGCGGGTCCAAGTCCCTGGCTAGTGGGTCTTCCGCCTGCTGTGAGTGGGTTCTTGCGTTTCCTCCTTCCGGTTTTGTCGGGTGGGCCCGGGGTGGCATACACCTGTTCATGCATCGGGGGAGCGGGGACAACATGACTTAGTCGATGTCGCTATCGGACGCCTTTGGGAGGCGGTCTTAGGCGTGCCCGCGAGAGTCCCGCCCTGCGCTTTGTCCTGCCAAAGAGGGTGTGGACAGTGTCCACACTTACGTCTGCTTTGTTGGCGGCAGTGAGGGCGTGAGTCCTGATGTCAGGTCAGGACATAAACCTTTTGATCATGTGCCTGCTCAATGTGGCTGCGATGGAGTGGTTTACTGCCATGAATGGCGGTGCTTCAAGCGCCCGAACATCTACACCTTCGGAGGCCCCCTCTGCAGGTGTAAGAGGCAGTCAGGCCAGCTTCGCTGCTGCCCGGTTGTCTCGAAACCCTAGGGATTCGAGGCGCTGAGGTTTCTAGACACAGGGAGTTGGCAGATTCGATTGCCCTTAGAGGATCCCGTAGCGGGATCGTTGGTTGCGGTGCCGACGGTTTGCGGGGCGGAGCGGTTTCATGGTTCGTAGCCGTAGATTCAGTTCCGACCATGTCGCACCGGGGTTCAGTCTGGTCTGGTCGACAACGATATAGCGACGGATATGCAACTTTGGCGCAAGGGGGTTGGGTCTTCCTCATAATGAGGAAATGAAGGCCCAGTTCCCGAAGCCACGCCTCGGGCTCAGTCGGCGTCCGGCAGCGTTTCTTACCGCATGTGTGCTCGGAGGAACTGTCGTACTTGCTGGCTGCAGTCGATCCACTATTGGGGAATCCCCGGAACCTCCCTGCATGCCACCTCCTTACTCCGTGATCCCATCGAGCGCTGCAATCGGCGAGACCGTGACCGTCGAGGCTCAGGACTCCGAGTGCGATCCCAGCTACGGCGAAAACGCTGAGATCGATGTGAACGTCACAGACGCGGGAGGCAAGCGGATCATCAGTACAACCGCGCCGATGAATGATGCTGGCGGTTTCACCTACTCTTTTCAAGTGCCGTCCAGCGCCACCCCTAGGAAGGCGGCCGTGGAGGCGTACCCTCACGACGTTGACTGGTGCGATGACACGGGAAAGAACAATCGCGTCTCCGCCGCGGAGAAGCTCTTAATTCGGGCATCGTGCGCAGCCCGCATCGAGCCTCTGCTAATCACGGTTCCGGGATAGTTCGAGTTGTGCGATGGGGATCAGTTAGCGGGAAGCTCGATTGTCCCGGTCTCATAACCTCGGCGTCTCGAATCCCTAGGGATTCGAGGCATCCCGGTTTTGAGACACATCGCCTCAGTTCGAAGCAGGCTGCAGCTGCCCATGAGGGGATGGCGCGAGGGGCAGCTACTTCCGGCTTTGGGCGTAGGCTCGGCCCATGCGTACCGTACAGGCTGATCCGAATGACTCTGTCGGAGGGGGCGATCTATCTCCGATCTATAGAGTGCGTTTCTGGTTCCCACCGCCAGCCGTGAATTTCGCCTGGCTTATTGATGAATGGGACGTCGGGGACGCCAGAGAGGTCACTGACGTTATCGCGTGGGCAACAAGTAAGGCACAAGGAAATCCCTTCGAGGTCTTCCTTCGCTGGGAGGATCACCATACGTCCAAAGACCGTCAGGTAGAGCCGTATTCCCGCTATGCATTGATCTACGGAAAGCCTGCAATCGAAGACGCGACCACAGAGACCATCTTCTTCAGGTCGAAGTAGCCCGAGCTGTCAACACCTGGAATCCCTAGGGAGACTAGCGCTCCACGGGACGACCTCGAGCACCCAGCTGTTACGGTAAAGAATGGATCATGGATTTAGCTGGACACATCGTTAGGGAAATTGATCGCTACTGGGCGGATGAGCTGAATATTCTCGGTTACTGGGAGGACGGGCCGGCCACAGTCTGCGTTGTGTATCGCCGAACTATTGACCCCGCGGTGGTGCTGGGACGTCGGCTCACGTTTGGCTCAAGAGCAGCGGATGGCACCATTGAGGGCTTCGCCCGTGATGTGGCCATAAACATGGCCGAGCCAATTGGCCGTGCCACCAGCCGTCCTGATCAACACGGGATCGTTTGGGTGGGCGTGCCCACGGACCGCCGCATCCCTGAGCCCCCTGATGAACTGTTGCAAATTTTGAGGAACAGTGAGCCCAGCTAACTTCCGATCTCAAATTTCCGAGATTTCGAGAGGCTAGATCTGCATCGGAGCGCTGTCCTCATTCGCTCCACCCAGCGCGCTAGCCGGTCCCTTTGCCGAGCCACGACCTGAGCTCTCCCAGTTACCCGCAGCGGGGAGTTCTTGGATCCCGTATGCCCGGCCCGCGAAACCGTGCCTAAACGCTAACGCCCCGTACCGTCTCGAAACCCTTGGGAAACGAGACGTCGCAACGCGCGAACAGTCGCATGACCTGCACCGACACACGATCCTGCGCGGATCCCGGACATGTGGACTTGTCCGTTAGGTGGCGGCGTTCTGTTTTCGCTCTGTGTCGCTAGTTCCCGATGACGAGGACGCTTGCTGCTGCGTCCACGACGTCATCGGTGATGGTTTCGAGTTGGTTGATCCTGAGTACGCGGGGTTCGCGATGTCCGCAGGGTGCCCTAAACGGACGCGGATGAAGGCTGAGGTCGGATCAGCAGGTCACCGGCCGCTGATGAATTCTCCGACTTTTGTTTCGCCCTCTTTGTCATACACCGGGATGGGCTTCCCCCGGTGCGAGTCGATCCAGGCCATAGCCTCTTCAGGACTGCTGAATGTTTTCCCCTCTACATTGCCGCTGGCTTCCTTGAGATCGTTTTTGTAGACGTAGCCGGACTGTCCTGTGGTGGCTGCGACGGCGATGAGGTCTGGTTCGCCGCGTTCATTGATCACGCCATAGGTTTCGCCTTTTGCGTTACGTGCCCACTCGATGATTTCCTCGTGGACGTACTTCGCGGTGAGTTTCCATCGTGTGTCCGGTTCCGTGACGATGGTGAAGCGTTCCATTCCAGCGGCATATTTCACGGTATATATGGCGTCGCTAGCTTCGCCGCCGATGTCTTTCTGGGTGCAATTGCTGGAGGCGCCGTCCGGGTACGTGAAATTGCCCGTGCTCAGGCATATGAGTTCCACGCGTACTCCGGTTGCTCCTTCCGGCGCTGTTCCGAGGTCGATGGTCGCTTGGCCAGTGTATGTTCCCTCAACGGTTGATCCCAGCGGGGTTACTTTTTCGCCCCCTGGTAGGACGAGGATCCCTGCTGCAGCGGCACCAACGCCGCCAAGGACGGCCACGCCGGCTACTATCCCGGCGCCCCACAGCCGAGCACCACTTCGGGATTTGCCGGGGGCGGCCTGTTGCACGCGAGTGACCAGCTCTGCCTCTAAAGCATCACTGAACCGTTCATCGAAGTGCAGTCCATTCATGACTGATTTCCTTCCATCGCGGGAACGTAAGAGTGCTCGACGGAGAGTTTCATCCGTTGACGGGCCCTGTGCATGCGCGTTTTTGCTGCCGAGGGCGTGATAGCCAACAACTTGGCAGCCGAGGCGAGGGTGTAACCCTCGAACACCACGAGACTGACGAGTTGCCGGTCCGTGAGGTTGAGTGATCGCAGGGCCTCAGACAGTTCCTTATTCAAGGCATCCTGGGGACTTCCGGCGAAGAATTCCTCCATCACATCCGGCGCGTCCTCCGACCGCGGAAGCGATTCAACGAGTTTTTGGTGTCGCCGGAGGGCTCGGCTGTTGTTCCGGGCCACGTTGACGGTGGTGACCAACAACCAAGGAAGTATCGACCCGTCGACCAGTCGGACTTTGTTTCTTAAACGCCATAGCTCAAGGAATGCCGTAGCCGTAACGTCCTCGGCAGTGTGGTGGCCTACGGAAATGCGGTACGCGTGACGAAAGACTCGGTCTCGGTGCCGACGGTACAGCGCGGAGAACGCGGCGCTATCGCCGGCAAGACTACGCGCCCATAGCTCTTCGTCCGCAGAATTAACTGTCCCCATGCACTGTATTGTCCGGGAACACCCAAAAAGGTTTCACCAAACCGAAAAACATCCCGAAAGTCTTTGTCCGCAAGTCGTCCCGTTAGCCGGTCCTCTCCGGCGGGCCGGAGGGGAAACCGCTGGCTCAGGAGACCCGTGTCATTCCGACTCTGGATGCTTCCCGTATGGCTCCCCCGAGAAACTGCCCGATGAGGTGCGGCAAACGGACGCCGGCCGCAGCTCTTAGCTGCCTAGTGTCTTGAAAATCAAAAGCTTTTCAAGACATTGGTATGGACCTGAGGAGGGTTAGCAGCTGGCTGAGAAGCCGGGCTCGCCTATGTCTCGGAAACGCGTCTCACTATAAATCGTCTCAGCGGTGGCCCGTGACGGACTTTCTGAGCCAGAATGGCCTAATGAGGCAGTTGGGTTATACGCGGGTGAGTACGTCGAGCCAGGATGCCCAGCTGCAGCTCGACGCACTCGTCTCCGCCGGCGTGCAGAAGCGCGACGTTTTCGCCGACGTGACCTCCGGAAGTAGGACGGCGATCGAGCGGCCCGGGATGAAGAGGCTCCTCGAGTACGCAGAGGAGGGCGACACCGTCGTGGTGTGGCGGGTCGATCGGCTGGGCCGGTCATTGATCGACGTGCTAAACACCGTGAACCTGCTGAGAGAACGCGGCGTCCAGGTCCGATCCATCTCAGACGGTATTGACCCAGCGACCTCGACGGGCCGGCTGATGCTTAACATGCTCGCCACGTTGGCCGAGTATGAGCGCGAGCTGATCGTCGAGCGAGTCAATGCCGGCATCGCCGCTGCCAGGCAGAACGGAACACGCTTTGGCCGGCCGCTGACGGATCCGCTTGTCATTGCGGACAAGCTGGCGATCGCGCAGGATGCCCGGGAGAAGGGACGCACCGCCGAGGACGCGGCCCGCCTCGTGGGCTGGAGCCGTGCGACTCTTTACCGCCACCAGCAAGCCTTCGCCGCGCGCGAGGGCATCACGATGTAGGTGTTCCTGACCGGCGAAGAGCGCTGGAGAGTCCTTCGACTTCACGTCGAGGACCAGATTCCCCTTGCCGCCCTCGCCCGTGAAACCGGGATCAGCACCCGTACTCTTCAACGTTGGCTTCGGCTCTACCGGGCTGGTGGTGCGGGTGCTCTCGACCTGGGACCGCGCGCCGATGCCGGCACGCGGCGCTTAGACCCAGGAATGGTTAGGTTTATCGAGGGACTTGCACTGACGAAGCCCCGCCCGAGCATGGCAACGCTGCACAGACTCGCCGTGGCCGAAGCGGGCAGAAGAGGTGCGCTGGCGCCGAGCTACTCCGTTGTCCGCGGGATAGTCCAAGCACTCGACCCTGCCCTGGTGACCCTGGCTCTTGAAGGTCCCGCATCCTATCGGGACCGGCATGAACTTGTCCTTCGCCGCCGCGCCGACCGGCCCAACCAGATATGGCAAGCGGACCACACCCAACTCGACATCCTCATTAGCGGCGCCACCGGTAAACCCGACCGGCCATGGCTGACGACAGTGATCGACGATTACTCCCGGGCGCTCTGTGGCTACACCATCTTCACCGGTGCACCATCAGCACTGAACACGGCCCTGGCACTCCGGCAGGCCATCTGGCGCAAGAGCGACCCCAGCTGGGCAATGTGCGGGCTGCCCGACATCCTGCACGTGGACCACGGCTCCGACTTCACCAGCCACCACCTCGAACGCACCGCCATCGAGCTGCACGTCCGCATCATCCACTCGACCATCGGCCGTCCCCAGGGCAGAGGAAAGATCGAACGGTTCTTCGGAACCATAAACACCGAGGTTCTTCCTACCCTCCCCGGGCATCTGGGAGCGGGCAACAGGAAACCACAACCCACACTCGATCTCCCGGGACTGGATCGCGCCATCGGAAGCTTCGTCGCCGCCTACAACGACCGGCCCCACAGCGAACTTGGTGTCTCACCACGCGATGCTTGGGTCGCGGACGGTTGGCTTCCCCGGATGCCCGAATCCCTGGAGGACCTCGACGGACTCCTCCTGACAGTTCCAAAGAACCGAACCGTGCAACGCGACGGCATCCACTTTCAAGGCCAGCGCTACCTCTCGCCCACTCTGGCGCCCTTCGTGGGGCAAACCGTCACCATCCGATACGACCCGCGGGACGTATCCGAGATCCGCGTCTATGACCACGACACCTTCGTCTGCGTCGCCATTGACGAAGATCACCCCAACCTTCGTTTGAGCCTGCGTGACATCGAGGCCGCACGCAGAGCGCGCCGGAGAGAACTGCGCCGCACCATCAACGACCGCATTCCATCAGTCACCAGCCGTGACGAACCGCGCATCACTGAACCAGTACGGCGAAGGCGCCGACTGCGCACCTACGAAGAGGACTAATGATGAACCCCACATTCATCGTCACCAAGGAACACCGACGCTTCAACGAGTTCGCCAACGCAGTCCGAAAAGAACGAACAATAGGAATCTGCCACGGGGACGCCGGGGTGGGTAAAACACTCTCCGCGCGCCGCTACGCAAACTGGGATGACCTTGAGCCGTACATCACCGAGTGGGGACCACGCGGCGATCAGGACGAAAAGCACTACAGCCTGGCCAACCGCTCCCGCGCCGTCTTCTACACCCCGGACGTACTCTGCCGTCCCAAAACACTCATGGAAGACATACACCGATACCAGGTGAGAATCGGCTCGTGCATCGACGAACACCTACACAAACTCGATGCCGCACCACGCTCAATGAACAGAGTCACCACGCTCGTGGAGCTGCTCATCATCGACGAAGCCGAACGCCTCAACGCGACAGCCCTTGAACTCCTCCGTGACAACCACGACCGAACCCACCTGCCGATGATCCTCATCGGCATGCCCGGCATAGACCAACGATTCCGGCACTACCCCCAGCTATACAGCCGCCTCGGCTTCTCCCACCGATACCGCGCCCTCGGCAGAGACGAGCTCCTCTTCGTTCTGGACCGACACTGGAAACGCCTCGGCCGCACCCTCGACCCGGACGACTTCACCGACGCCCAGGCAATCGCCGCAGTAGAACGCATCACCCGCGGCAACTTCCGGCTCCTCGAACGGCTATTCCCACAGATCACACGCGTCCTAAAAATCAACCAACTCGAAACCATCACCGACGACGTCGTAGAAGCAGCAGCAAGCATCCTCGTCATCGGCAACTAGCGACAAAGAGCGAACACAAAAAGCCGCCACCTAACGCCAACATCCACACCCGGACAGGCGATGGCAAACGCGATTCTCATAACTATGTTTCATAACCTTCTGGCGAAAATCGAGTACTCGTCCTTAGTTATGAGACAGGTGCCAGTGTGTCGAAAAACAACAGCTTTTCGAGACACTGAAACTGGCAGGTTATAGCTTTCGCACGCGGGCAGCCAGTGTTAGGCAGGGTACCGTCTTGGTACCATGGAGGCATGGCTATGAATCTCCGCGTCCCTGTAGACCTCGATCGGCGGCTGGAGAAGTTGGCTGCCGAGGAACATACGTCCAAGTCCGCGCTTCTGTTGCAGGGAGCCGAGCTGGTTCTGCAGCGCCACGCGCACCGGCGTGAAATCAGTGAGGGCCTTGATTTTGTTATGAGTCATGACGCTGATCTGCTGAAGCGCCTTGAAGACGCGTGACAGCGTACCTGGACGTTGAGGATGCACTTCAGGTAGTCGATCGGTACGGCTTTCATATCCGTGATGTCGGGTTGTTGGCCTCGGCATTGGCCAGGCCGGCTACGACTGTCATGGGTGCGGAAGCCTATCCGGAACTCGCGGTGAAGGCGGCAGCCTTGTTGGAGTCGGTCGCTCGGTTCCATCCACTCATTGATGGCAACAAGCGGACGGCGTGGACGCTTATGGTGCTGCTGCTGTGGATCAATGGTTACCGGCATGACTTCACAACGGATGAAGGCTTCGACCTCGTCGTCGGAGTCGCCGCCGGCACTATCGGCCTGCCGAACGCTGCCGCCGAGATTTCCAGGCATCTGGTGCCCCGGTAGTCCTCCAGCGCCCCTGACAGAAGGTGTGGACATTGTCCACACTTTTCGTCTCGTACTGGGCAAAACAGCCTTCGGACTGGCTTGGATTCCGCATGTTTTCGCGAGTTCCCAGTGGATTCAAGGGCTGGAATGCAGTTCGAGTCCCACCTCGGGCACAGTGTTTCCGCAGGTCAGAGGCTTGTTGGCGTGAGTAGTGCTGACAAAGCTTGACATTTTCCACATCGCGGTGCCGGGGTTTCTGGCATATTCGGCCGCAAACAAACGTTGCTTGTACAGCTGCTGATTCCAAGGATGTCGCCTCAGACTTGCTAGAGTCCGACAGTGACGACTGACTTCATTGCTGAAGAAGAAAAGCTGACCGAGGTATGCCGCGGAATCGTCCATGATGAGACCCAGTGGATTACAGGCGATGGCTACCCGCACAGCCTGGCTCTCTGCATCATCGACTCTATCTTCTCTACAGGTTCTCACTACAACAGCGTCATCAACGTCGTGAACGAGTACCGGGCGTATCGACGAGCCGAGGGTGGCAATGCGGATTATGACGGGACAGCGGAGCTGCTGGGTACCTTTGCGGGCTCTTCGTGGTTCGTGGGGAAATGAATCCTTGGAATGAGCGTCATGCCGCCGTCCGGACGGCACTTCTCAAGAGAATAACCGATTTGTAGTTGGCGGCGTTGCGGTAGCCGCGGGCGGTTCGCTTGATGTTCTTGATCGCTGTGTTGTTGGCCTCCACCTTGCCGGTAGTGGCGCCGGTGATGATCAGCACCTCGATCTCTTTCCACCACCGGCAGACGGTGCGGTAGAGCCTGTTCGTCTCCGGCCGTGCGGCTGCCTTGACCAGCTCCTCGAGTACCTTCCTGGCCTCTGCGGCGTCTTCCAGGGAGCCGGTGCGAAGCACGACTCGGAGCTGTTCCTTGACTTTCCAGACGGCCCGGAGCGTGTCTGTTGGGTCGTCCAGTGTGAAGACTTCCTCGAGTCGTAGGGTGGCCCTGCAGCTGAGGTTGTCGCCGTCACGCAGCTGGAGCATGGGTGGGCCCAGGCTTTGTCGATGGCCCGGCCCCGGCGGCCCTTGACCTGCTGGGAGAGGTTCTGCCGGGTCTCGGTCATTGCCTGGTTGGCCACCGAGATCAGGTGAAAGTGATCAACGGCGACCGCCGTGCGGGGAAGCCACATCCGCAACGCTTTCCGGAATGCCGCTGAGGGGTCGATCGCGACGACCTGGACCGCCAGGCGCCATTTCGGTGGTCGGGCGAAGAGCCAGTCCCCGACACCCTTGTGGTCTCGGTCGTCTACCACGCCGAGGACTTGGCCGGTGTCCAGATCCACGATCGTTGTCATCCATGGTTCGAACCGGGTCCATGCCTTCGTGGTCGGCTCCTGGAAGTAGCGCACGGACCGGAACCGGTGTTCATCGATGCCCAGCATCCGCGGGCTGAGCTTGTCCACGTCGGGCAACTGCAGCACGCAGGTCTCGGTGACCCCAGCACGGACCATCCACCAGGGGACGGCGAACCCGGCAGCTGTCTCCGATACTGCCCTGCCGGAGCGGATGACAGCGTCGACGAGCTGGTCCCGCAGCCGGCTCGTCGAGCGGGCACGGCGCGGAGCCTGCGGGGTCGATTCAAAGAACGAGAGCCGGTCACACGCTGGCTCTTCGCGGATGATCAAGCCCTCTTGGATTCAGTGGTTCAAATCCATCTTCACGGGTGCGTGCGACGTTGGCTGACGTTCTAAGACGAGCGGCGTCGTGGACGGCGGTTCACACGTACGAGGCGTGAAGATCGCTCAGACTGTCATTCATGTCGTCCTACGCGCAAATTTGCAGCCGCGATGCGTACTGGTCAGCGTTGCGACTCGCCGCGCAGATAGATCTGCCGACCGGCCATGACGAAGAAAAACAGCCCGAGAAGTCCGGGAATGAGCGGGGGTGAGGCAGGAACGCCAGAAAGCTCGGGCGCGGGGAGCCAACTCACAACGATGAGGATGAGCAAGAAGACGCTCACGATAAGGTACAGGGCAAGCGCCCACGGATAGTACGTGTTCCACGCTGTCGTTCGCGGCGTTGACTTCGAGTTAGTCGAGTTCGTCATGGCTGTAGCATACTCGCCTGAGGAAATCTTGCGCCCTTCGGGTTTCGCAGGCATCGAGCACGACGAAGGGTGTACGACTGTGTCCCAACCCACGAGTGTCAAACTCCCTTGGCACCTGAACTTCACTAATTCGTTCATTCTCGCGGGGATCATTGGCACGTGCGTGTTCGGTTGGTTCGCGGCAGGCCAGCCTGGCGTTCCACTGAAGGACGGTGATTACGGTTGCAGTGCACAAAATGGTGCGATTCCGGGGCCGGGAGCGACCGTCGTCAACGGCCGAGTAGTTGACGCATGGGATTTCGATAGTTCAACTGGAGCGACGCCATCCGTTCCATTCCGCAATCCTGAGCGCAAGAACCCTGGGATGTTCACGATGACGAGCGTTGGACCGGGTGGTCATCGGTACGAGTTCGAATGCACATACTAGCGAATAGCAACACGGGTCGCCGCGACGCGATGCAGCCGAGTGTGAAACGTTGCGAGTGTGTGCGTTGCGTCGGCGTGAGAACGAGAGCACGTCACGGCAGCGCGAGAGCGAAGCGGTAGCGCGTCGGGGGCGGAGCGCAACGTTCGAGAGACTTTTCGTTGGTTTTGCAGTTGTGCCAATGACGGTTCGGCTCACGATCAGGCGGTCGTCCTTTTGCGGACGTCGGAGGCAGTGGGACTTCTACCTGCGGGTTCTGATCCAGCAGACTCCCGATAGCGGCCGGCTAGTGGACAGCGAGAACCGCATACAGCTTTGTGTGCGACTGGTGGCGCTTTAGCAGCTGAGGGCCTCTGACGGTCATTGCAGGACGCCGTCGCCGCAGTGATTTGCCCTTGGCTCCAAGGGGCGCAAGGTGCAGCCTTATTGACACCGTCGCGGGTCAGGAATCATCCACTGTTGAATAGGGCGACGTCAGAAAGGCGCCTTCCCGCGCGTCCAATTACGATGCCAGTTTCCCGCATGTCCTGTGGCCTGAAAATCATTTATTTCAACGTTCACGAAGGGGTTATCAAGGTAGCGGACGTCACCGCCCCCGGGGTGACCTGAGTCAAGCCGAACTAGAGCAAGGCGATGGTGGGGTTTAGCATTCTTACCCGCTACAACCTCATTGTGTGTGACCCAGAAATCGGCCGCTTCAGCATCATATGCGACGACTTTGATGCGGTAGGTCTGACCGGACACAGGGTCGGTCGACAAGATGTCGTAACCATGAGTGTTGCTCGATTGCAGTTCAGGGACCCGACCAATCTCTCGCTCCTGTGCGAGCACAACCTCAACGCTGCGACGCTGAAGCACCGTTGATGGCACCCCGCTCATCGCCTTGCCATCGCTAGCGACATCGGAATCAAGCATCGCAACAGGGAGAACAAGTGCCGCTGTGACGATTAGCGGCGATTTGGTGGACATCTTGCCCTGTTGGTCGATGAGTTCGAGCCGGCGGTCGAGGCGCGTTTGGAGGTCCGTCGCCTTTCGGCTCAAGCTCTCCGAGGACTCTTTCAGCTTCTCTCCAAGGTTCTCCCGCTCGGCCGCGGCAACCGCCTCCGAGAGAAGTCGCTCAATCTCATACTTGAGACGTGCCTCGACCAACCCGCGCTGTTTGTCGAGTTCGGCGGATCGCCGAGGCTGGATGGCAGTAAGGTAGCTGGGCAATTCGTTCTCGATAATCCAGCTCACCGCATTTGATTCTGCATTGTGTAACCACGGAAGTGCCTTCGCCTGGCGAACGGAGGCAACGTCAGGCGCCGACATGCAGTCCAGGTAGGGAGCCGGACCGGCGTCGGTGACTGCGCCGTCCTCGCTCACATAGGCGTAACCGAATCGGCGCGCGACCGAAGCTCCCAACGAGTCGACAATTTCTTCGACAACCCCTACCAGTAAGCAGGGCGACTCAATTCTTGAGGAGACAAGCACGGTGCCCCGGTTGAGGACTCCTGCCAGAGTGGTAACCGCATGGTCCATCACCGAATCATGGAGAGGGTGACCTGGTGCCAGCAAGTCCGCGCCGGTTCCCTCGTCATCGTGGACGAGGCTGAGATCGAAAGTCACGCGTTCATATCTCGTGGCGACGGGGCCGTACTTGCCGTTGCGAAGCGTGGACGGCACATGACCGATCTCGAAGCGGCCTTTCTCCCGCCTCACTATTTTGCCGCCGAATCGAGTGAAGGCCTCCTTGAAAGCCAGCTCGATGTAATGAGGCTGAAGACGACGAGCACGAGCTTCATCCATTGACGCTCGGAGGGCGGCAAGATCGGCATTGGACAGGTGCTCGTTGGCTAAGGCGCGTTCGTTAAGCAGTTCTTGCAAGCCCTCGGACACGCTTCGGTCGATAACTTGGTGCATACGTGCCTTGGTTTCAGGGAGTTCACCATAGCGAATCGCCTCAATCAGCAGCTCCCGAAGGGGTGTATCTGCAAAAGCCGAACCTAGGACATCGAAAACATTGCCACCGTAGGCTCTCCGCTGCTCCTCAATCTTATTAAGCAGCGCCGTGAAGACTTCGCCCTCCCTGGTATTAGCGGCGACGAGGTTCCATAGCCGGCAAACCTCCGTCTGCCCGATGCGATGAATACGCCCGAAGCGCTGCTCGATACGGTTTGGATTCCAAGGCAAGTCATAATTGACCATCAGATGTGCGGCTTGGAGATTCAAACCCTCGCCCGCGGCGTCCGTTGCCAACATGATCTGGCAGTCCGGATTCTTAGTGAACTCCTCGGTGATGGCACGGCGATCGTGTCTGCGAATGCCACCGTGGATTGCGACGACAGCCTTTGGGCGGCCAATCAGGTGCGTGATGCGCTCCATGAGGTAGTTCAGGGTGTCTCGGTGCTCCGTGAAGATGATGAGCTTGCGTGGCTTCCCACTGGAATCCAGCGGCATGACGTTGTCTTCAAGAATCAATCGAAGCTCGGACCACTTTTTGTCCTCTCCGAGCTCGCGTACTTCCCTGGCGACCTCCGCTAGTGACGTAAGCTCTTGGATCTCTGCTTCAAGCTCGGCGATCGTTTCTGCCGCCGTCGCAGCGTCAACTACGTTCTCTTCGAACTCCTCGAGATCTTCGGCGGACACCTCGACAATATCGATGTCCGAAGTAATGTACTTGTAGCGCTCGGGTCTGAGGACATCGCGATCCTCCCGATAAGTCCCGTTCTCAATGCCACGCTTAGTGAAGTCCAGTCGCTGCGCGCGACGAACCAGGCTACGGTGAATAGCCTCTGGGCTCGACGCAAGCCTCCGTTGCAAAACAGTCAACGCAAAACCGACAGTGTTACGACGTTTGCCATCAAGCTTGGCTGCTCGATTCATGCCGTTACGAACGTAGTCGGTCACCTGCTGGTACAGGTCATTCTCCAGCTCGGTGAGCTCATAGGGGATAGACTCGGCAATCCGTTCCGGAAAGAGCTTGCGACCCTCAAACGTTAAGAGGTCTTCCTTAACCATTCGGCGCATGACGTCACTGGTGTCGACGGAGACGCCATTCTTACCGGCGAATCGGTCCTTGTCGAGCAAACTAAGAAAGAGTTGAAAATCCTCCTCTTTACCTGAGTGTGGCGTCGCGGTCATGAGGAGGAAGTGCCGAGAAACTTCGCTGATCAGCTCTCCGAGTTGGAACCGTTTCGTTTTTTCCAACTTGCTGCCGAAGTAGTGTGCGCCCATTCGATGCGCCTCGTCTACGATCGCTAAGTCCCAGTGGCTATTCCGCAGCCGCTGCTGGAGGTCCTCGTTGCGCGCCAGCTGGTCCATTCGCGCGATAAGCAGATGATGATTCTCAAAGACGTCGTTGCCCAGACTTGTATCAATCATGGGCGTTGTCAGGATCTCGAATGACAGACCGAACTTGAAGAACAACTCGTCCTGCCACTGCTCAACTAGACCGCCTGGCGCGACTATGAGACACCGTTGCACGTCTTCACGAAGGATCAGCTCCTTGATATAAAGCCCCGCCATAATCGTTTTGCCAGCCCCCGGGTCATCCGCCAACAGGTATCGCAAGGGGGTGCGCGGCAACAACTCGCCGTATACTGCACGGATCTGGTGAGGAAGCGGCTGAACGTTACTCGTCGCTACGGCGAGCATTGGATCGTACAGGCCTGCCAGCTTAATTCGCTGCGCTTCAGCGACGGTTTTGAAGTCGATGGAAGAAGCGTCGAATGGACGGCTCCCCGAAGCTGAGATCGCAAGCGAATCCTCGTCACGCCGGAACATCACGCGCTGTCCCAAGTCACCCGACGATGTCTTGTACGTCAGCTCAACTGCGTCCTGACCATGAGGCTGACCGAAAATCACCTGCACTACTTCATGAGGCACAACGCCAGTGATCTGCAGGCCGGGCGCCAAGTCCTCTAACTTCAATTGATTTACTCCAGCTTCACGTAGGATGCTATCCAGCCGGTCCACTTCGCGTCGGACCTTCAACCATCTTGAAGAATACTGCCAAGGGGGCTCGATGAAGCGCGCCGAGCGCCAACAGTTAAGCGTGCTTATCGAACAAGTGCGGGGTTGGATCCAGACAGTCGAAGAAATCCGGCACCTCGCTGCGCACTTACCGCTGTCAGGCCCAGCTAACCTAGCGGACGATGACTGGACTCTCTTGGTCAGGGTTGAGGAGGCAGCTGAGTCCGGCGATCCCGACGAAGCCGACCGTCTGACACAGACAACCTGGCTCACGGGTGGCAAGAGACTCCGACCCGCGCATGACGCCGCTGCCCGACTTGTCCACTTCCGAGATTGGTACTGTACGCTCGGGGCCCCACAACGCCTCGAGCAACTCCAGAATGAACTGACAGCACGAGGAGTCGCTGAACGCGACGACCTCGCCGACGTTCTGAGCTCCCTAAGCACCACGGGAAATAAGGCGTCACAGATGCTGGATGAGGCCTCTCATCTGCCAATCACCCGAGACCGGGCCCTCGGAGATGATGAACGTAGTGCTGGGTTAGCACTCATCGACCTACTTAATGAGCATCACGATGAGTCGATGAAGCTTCTCGATCCGTCCTGGTGCGCGGCAGGCGCCTGCGCTAGGGCTCACGCGTCCGTCAACATTCTCCACAAAGCCCATATCATCGGACGCAAGGTCGGGACTGCAGAGCGGATAAGTGCTGCCGCGACCCGCGTGTCAGCTCAACTTTCGCATGAGCGCTCCCAACTGCCTCAGATCTTTAGTGATTTGGCGACCTGGAGAGCGGCCGCACAGCAGGCCGAGTTCGCTGCGGAGCACATGCCCATCAATCGTGCAGTGGTGCTGTCGGAGCTTGAATCGAATGCAATTCAGACTCTCATCCAAACCTACGATACAGATGCTGGTATGGGTAGCTCTGCTGTAGGGGAGTTGGGTTGCAGCAGTAAGTCGTGCTCGCAGACCCATGAAGCAACAGCACGACTGGCAGCTTTGCACACCTCACTCTCCGCGCGCGGAACGAATCATCCCATCCTTGGTGTGGCCGAACGGCTCCAGGCAGAGCGATCAGATGAGTGGGAGCGACTTCGCGGGGCACTGGATGACCTGGAGGACTGGGATAGGTCAGCCTCAGTCGTCTTGCACTGCTCCGCACATCTGCCCCTGACGAGGACATACGCTCTTACAGAAGGAGAGCTAACGGCGACGGCCACCATTCGAGAAATCTTAGCTGAACACAGCGCAGAGGTACGTCAGCTACTTGACCCCGCCTCCTGTGAATCTGGCTACTGTGGTGGCCTCCACCGAGCCGGTTCGCTCTTGAATGAGGCGTATCTGGATTTGCTCACATCGGGGGGCGGGCAAGCAGTTGTGGCGGCCAGCGCCTCCATACAGGAACAGATGAAGGACCAGCGGGCGCGACTGCGCACTGATTTGGATGACCTTGAGGAGTGGGGGATGGCAGCGTCACTCGCGTTGATCGACGCCGAACATCTGCTTCTGACACGGACCGGCGCTCTTTCAGAAATCGAACGGACTGCTGCGGTGAGGATCCAAGACCTCAGCGAGGCGCATAGCCCGGACGCTCGGCGCCTCCTCGACCCGAGCTCATGCGATGCGGATAACTGCCAAGGTGCGCACGAATCTGCGTCTCTTCTACATCAGGGTCATGCGGATCTGTTGGCATCGGGCGAGGGGCAAGCAGTCGTAGCGGCCTGTGATCGGGTAGGGAGTCTGCTTAAGGAGGAGCGACAGAAGGTCGCAGTTCTCCACCAGGATGTCTTACGTTGGCCGGAATTGGTGCGACAAATTCACGCCGCTCGCGAGGATGCATTGGCCAACACAAAAGCTATCGTCCAGCAACTGATTGAGGACTCGGCCTCCATCAAGATCAGCCGCCCAGCCATGAGGTTGCTCCCACTGGGCGAGAGCAGTCAAGTCTTGGTTTCCAGCCTCTCGGTGCTTCGGGACGCCGCGCTCACTCAGAAAGACAACGAGTTCCTGACTGAAACCGCAGCGCTGGCTAGCCGGGTCGCCGCGGTGGTTGGTGACGGCTTCAACTCCGACTGGGAGTGCGAGGCTGGAGGAAGATGTGAGCGTGCCCACCCTGTTATCCTGGAAGCCTACGAGACCGCCAACTTCGTCGAAGCGCAGCTGGCCCGACTGACTGTCAACCTCCAGGACATGCCGACTGACTCCAATCAGTTACGCGATCCCTCCCTTGGGCTGAAAACCTATCTGCCCGAGAATTACACGATCGCCGAGAGTCTCCCTTTCAACTTACTGAAGGGCGCGTGGGACAAGCTCCCGCTCATCACTAACGCCGAGAAAGCCGCGAATGAGGCAGCGATAGAGGCACGTGCAGCGGCCGACAAAGTCCGAGCCGGAGACGTTTCCGATGCGCTGAAGGCGATGGATCTCGAAGTCCTACGCAAGGCAGCTCCGCAGCGGCAGCTTCGGACAGCTCCGTTGCAGGATTACGACCTTCACAACGTTTGGGATGTTCTGCGCTTCCAAGACGTTTATTCACTGAAGTCCTTGCCCGGTCTTGGCGAGTCCTCCGCCCGGTCTATCGCTCAGGCGTCATTGCGTCTTTTCGAGGCTGTGCGAGAGGAGACCCCCGTCCGTATCGACGTAAAGCGGAAGGGCAAGGCTACTACCGCGCTATTAGAGTCGCTCGCGCGCTGGGATGGCGCACGAAAGTGTAGCCCAACTGAGGACGAAGTTGCAGTCGCTAAGGGTCTATCTCGACTCATCAAGAAGAGCAGTTTTACGCCCCTCGGGGTACTGGTGATCATCAAAGGGAAGGTTCATAAAGGCCGCCCCGCCGTTTCAGATGTGTTGAATGACGCATTGAATCGCATCGTTCCTCCTCTCGGTACTGCGACCATTTGGACCGATTTCCTCTCCCGACCGGCCGATTATTTCGGCATGCTCACTGAACTTGGATTCATGACCGAGGATGAGAAGAGCATGCACGGCGACCTCCCGGAGGAGATCGTTGCAGCAGTCCGCGCCAAGGAACTTATACGGGATTACGTCACCGCCTCGCTACGCGCTTATCAGAGCTTCGGTGCCCGATTCGCCCTCGTTCAAGAAAAGGTGATCATCGGAGACGAGATGGGGCTGGGTAAGACAGTCGAAGCCCTTGCCGTTCTCGCCCATCTACGTGCGCGCGGTCAGTCGCATTTTCTCGTCGTCTGCCCGGCCGCGGTCGTTAGTAACTGGACTCGCGAGACTGCAAAGCACACCAAGTTGAAGGCCTCACGCCTCCACGGCGCGTTATGGGAGCGAAGCCACGCGGCAAAGGCGTGGGTAAAGAATGGCGGCGTTGCCGTCACCACATATGATCTCCTGCCGTGGATAGAGGAGTACTTGAGTGGAGTCGATCTGGGGTGCGTCATTCTCGATGAGGCGCACTACATCAAGAATCCCAGGGCAAGGCGCTCGCTCGCCGCGGCGGAGATCATCAATTCCACGAAGTATGCCATCTTGATGACTGGCACGCCGTTGGAGAACAGTGTCGCCGAGTTCCGCAATCTGATCAGCTATATCCGCCCTGATCTCGCGGAGGAAGCGCCTGAATTTCTCGCCAAGGCCTTTCGCAAGCATGTCGCGCCAGCCTACCTACGCCGTAACCAGGAGGATGTTCTCACAGAGCTTCCCGAAGTGGTCGAGATAGATGAGTGGATGGGGATGTCGCACTCTGATGAGCTGGTTTACAGCGGAGCGGTCAGGGAAGGCCAGTTCATGTTAATGCGGCGCGCCGCAATGATGTCGGAAGATTCCATGAAGGTCAGCCGACTGCTAGAGATTGCAGGAGAAGCTGAAGCTAATGGCCGACGCATTATCGTCTTTTCGTACTTCCGAGAAGTCCTGAACCAGGTCGCTCGACTACTACCCGGTCAGGTCTTTGGCCCCCTCACAGGGTCCCTCCCTGCGGCAGATCGACAGAAGCTCGTTGACCGCTTCTCGCAGGCCGGGCACGGCGCCGTCCTCGTTGCGCAAATAACCGCGGGTGGTGTCGGCTTGAACATTCAGTCTGCGTCGGTCGTTGTGATCTGCGAGCCGCAGATCAAACCAACGATGGAGTCACAGGCGATCGCGAGAGCTCACCGCATGGGCCAGACCGATACCGTCCAGGTGCACCGTCTGCTTACGGAAGACAGCGTAGACGAGCGCATCCGCGACATTCTGAAAGACAAGAGGCAGCTCTTTGACGATTTCGCTCGGGACAGTCTTATTGCGAAGCAGGCTCCCGACGCAGTTGACGTATCTGAGGTCGAGCTTGCACGAATTGTGGTGGCAGCGGAGCGCGAAAGACTATCTATTGTGGCAGGGTGAACCTTGATGACTGATGTCCCGCACCGAGCCCGCCGCAGCGTCCGTGCCATTGCCATGGAGCGGGGCGCAGGCCGTAAACCTTGATGAGAGAGATAGGTCGGGACAGCCCAGCGCAGTGCTGAACTTAGAAGGATCCGTCAGCCCTCTGGAAGATCTTAGTAGTAATTTCCTGATGTTCCCGCCCCGGTGCCGGCGCGCGACATCGGGAATCACCACATGCCGCCGGGAGCCGTCCGACAACGAGGCATCTGCTGTGGGCGATTTGCGTACAGGGGGCGCGACAGCCCATGTAGTTGAGCGAAATTATCCCGGAAGTTTCCCTATGCGTAGCAAGGCTCCGGGCAATCTTGAGAAGGCAGTCTCGTGGCAA
Organism: Pseudarthrobacter sp. L1SW; assembly: GCF_020809045.1. Lineage (NCBI taxonomy): Bacteria > Bacillati > Actinomycetota > Actinomycetes > Micrococcales > Micrococcaceae > Pseudarthrobacter > Pseudarthrobacter sp. L1SW. Next base: position 1,797,819 of record NZ_CP078079.1, read on the forward strand.
CCGTTCCCTCTCGTTTAAGGTAAGCAGACACGCAAAAAGGTCAACGTATCTTGAGTCTCATGCGGGCGGTTAGAGTGGCACCACATTACGCTGGCGACAGGAGCGACAGGATGCCTAAGTGGAACTTTCCCGTATTGGGATCAAGGGGTGAAGTTGAGACGTCCACTCGCCAGATGCATGTGGACGTTCTCCTCTCAGAACTTAGAGCCCGCGATGAATTCCTTCAGTCGCAACTGAAGAATGAAGCGTCGAACTTCCTGGCCGTCTTGGGCTCGGTCGGGGCAGCAGGCACAATATACGCTAGCCAGGCCCTAAAGGCTCAGCCCGTTGGACAAGATATACCTGCCGCTCTGTTACTAGGACTTGCCGTCGCGTTCCTCTGGTTTCCGATGAATCAGGGTTGGCACATGGCGGAGTTGCGGGCGGCCGAACTCTACATCAATGAGCTGGCCCTTGAGTTGCGGAAGATAGCCGCCGCCCCACGAACTTCACAGATGTTGACGTGGCCTCAATTTCGCTTGAAGGAAATCAAGCCTAGGTGGGGGCGATGGTACATATCGCTGGCGATGATTGCGAGAGGACTCATCCTCTACGTTCCCACTGTGTCACTAACGTTCTATTGCTTGTGGGGATTAGCGGGCGACGGGACATTCAATCCAGGTGATGCCCTCCAGTCGGTGCTGCTTGCGACGGTATCCGTCGGCGTCCTAGGTTCCGCTTTAGCCTTGGTGCTGCCTTACTCGGGAAAGCGGTATCGCCATGAACTCGCCGACAAGGCAGCGACACTGAGCGCTTCACTCGCCGGAGCGGAAACGCGTCCTGGAAACTAGTGGCAAGCGGCGGGAGCTACTTGTGCTTGTCCGATCAAGATTAATCAGCAACTGGTGTTGACACTGTCAACAGATTTGGCGGTGGACTTGGCCGGATATCGGCCGGTCCGGCTCTTATTGCATAGGTTTTCGCGGGTTCCCAGTGTTCTCAAGGGCCAGAATGTAGTTCGAGTCCCACCTCGGGCACGACAGATTCCCTCGTCAGAGGCTCTTTTGCTTTGACGAGTGTACAAAGCTTGATGCTCGTCGCTCTGACGGGTTGGTTTGCGGACTTTGGCCTGGCTGCCGTGAAGCCTATGCAGGTGTGTGGGGTGGCGGATTCAAGTCCCTGGCTGATGGGTCTTCCGCCTGCCGTGACTGGTTCCTGGAGTTCCTCGTTCCGGTTTTGTTGGGTGGGCCCGGCGTGGCCTACACCTATTCATGGGCCGGGGGAGCGGGAACAACATGACTTGTCCGCACCTGCACTCCTGCGCTGCCGCAGGCCGGCCTGGGGGACCGGTAGAGGGGGTCGCGGGGCGAGTTTGTCCCGTCAAACGGAGTGTGTACAGTGTCCACACTTATTTTTCAAGGACGAAGTCATTGAGCTTGCGCCATCCCTCACAGTTCTGATCACTGCACAAGCCGTCCAGCTCATAAACAGCTATGACCCTTAGTTCGCAGAGCCTTTGATTATTGCGAACCGAGCCAGAAGACCTGCCGGAACTCAGCGTGGTTGTCGTTTTCAGAAGCTGACTGCACAACGAACCGCTTGTCATTTTCCGAAGTCGCCTGCAGATGGACCTCGGACGCCCCTGAACTGTTCTACTCGAACGACCCGAATTCGTCAGAAACAAGCTCGCCGGCACCTACCGCAGGCAACTCAACGTGCAAGGCGGTGTGACCTGGTGCCCGCAATGGTGGAAGCACGCCGAAGCGATCAGCCGTGGACACCGATTCCTCCACATCTGACCTGACTCGATAGCTGGATTCACCGAGATACACTGGTCCGCCCACGGTGGGCGATTGCGGCTCTCCGTCCATAGGTGGTGTTCGATCAACCGGTCCTCCAAGCCGAGGCGCCTCCTGCCCCTCCCATACGCCCCGTCCGAACCGCGCGCTATTAGCCAATGCTCAGAATGAGTTAATCCGGGTTGTCCACGGCGGGAAACTGAGAGCGTCGGAAAAGCTCGGCTAGCCAACTCGCAAGGAGCAATTGGAAGAGCTCGTCGCGATGCTGCGTCTTCTGGTGAGCCGTCCCCCATCTTTCTGTGCGGGAGTTCGCGGTATGGGAGCTGTCAAAAACGGGCCACTTAGATCACCGACTTGTTGGCCAAGCGATCGGGCCGCAATCCTTCCGCTACGAGGCGGAGCAGGCACATGCCCCGTAACGCTGCTGTAACGCCGGTGGTGCAATCCTCAGGTCAACCACAAGGAATGTGAGGAGAAGGAGGCCGGCCGTGACCAGCGAGGAGAGAGACAACTACTCTGTCAACGACCTTACCCGAGACCTCGATGAACTGGCCGGACGTTTCAGGCGTCGCTTCCAAGTGGATGACGGCGGCGGTGGTGACACTGGTAAGGCCAGCGATCTTTTGTCCTCGATCTCCGAGACGGGAAACTTGGTCGCGAACCTCGACGAAGCTGCGTCTCAGCAGAGGGCTTCGCGACAATCTCCGCATGACGGTGACATCAGCAAGGACGTCGGCGCTGGCACCCGCGTAAAACGGCTTTTCAATGAGATCGATCAGGTCGCCGACCAATATCGACGCAAGTTTCCGGCTACCGACGGCGACACCGGCAAGGACGGAGAAGCCCTCAACGACTTCTTCAAAGACCTGGACATGCTTGCCGGCCTCCACCGTGATCGGCTGACGAGATCCGATGGTGGTGGCGGCGGAGATACGGGCAAGGACGGAGAATTCAGGGCTGCCAAGGCCAACGTTGGGCGTCTAATTGACGATCTCGATTCTCTCGCAAAACGATACCGTGACCGGATCGTCGACGGCGGAGGCGGGGACACGGGGAAGGCTGAGTAGGGTGTTGGAGCGGCAACCGGTGTCGATTTTGCACACATGGAACGCGGGGGGACTAGCCTTGTTTACTCTGGCCGCCGAAGGGCGCACCCGAAGCACCGGGGTTGTCTTTCATGTGTGAGAGTCCGCCAGAGAACGAGAGCGGCGTCAAACGGATCGTCCTTTTCGGGGTGGGGAACCTGGCTGTCCGAATTGCGGTTGGACTGCAACAAAGGATCGTGCCGACTCCAGAAATCACCCTTGTCAGCCGTAGCACCGAGGTCGGGGCCATTGCGAGCCTTGTTGCCGCCATGCTCCCGCTTGACCGATCGACGGGGTCAGTCTCGTGGGTCCAGCTTGATTTACTGGACGCGACGGCACTGTGTTGCTACCTGGGCGGCCAAGAGGCGGACATTTTTATCAATTGCGCCTCGCTGCGCTCCCCCTGGGCCCACGCCACCGACATGCGACCGCTGAGCAAGGCGCTCGGCGAACTCGGATTCGGCGCTCAATTGTGTGCGCAGGTCCCCCCAATCTACGCGTTGATGAGCGCGATCGAAGAACTCGGTTTGAGCATCCCGGTCATCAATTGCTCGTTCCCCGATGCCATCAATCCGATGCTTGCCGCGACCGGAAAGGCCCCCCTATGCGGGATTGGCAATGCGGGTATGCTCCACCGAGTTTTGAGCACTCGGCTACCGGGGGCCGACGTTCGCGTCACTGCTCACCATTCGCTGGTCCAGTTGCTGCTGACTGGATCCTGCCTGAGTTACTTGGATGCGGACTGTCACATCGAAGTAGACGGAGTCCACCTGCTCTGGTCCGAGCTGATGCGAGATACGGTCCCGATGGCCCGCACAGTGGAGCTAAATTGGCTCGCCGCTACTCACGCCATCGATGTCATAGAAGCACTGCTCTTTCCCCAACTAGTCCGGCAAACGAGCCTGCCCGGTCCACTCGGGGTTGCCGGCGGCTATCCGTGCCGGATTCAGGAGGGAAGACTCGAGATGATGCCCAGTCCGACGCTTTCCCCCCTGGAGATGATCAGCCTCAACGAACGAGCAGCGCGTAGGGACGGCATAGCCGGTATAGGCGACGACGGTACGGTGCATTTCACGTACGAAATGCAAGAAGCCTTGCCCGATTCACTTGGCTTTCTCGGGGCATCAATGCACCCGAGTGAGGCGCTCGCTCGATATCAACGACTGGATCAGGTTCTCGCCTCATCTACGGGCGTGGGCCTTAGCTGCGAGTCAGCGGGATCATGATGGGCCCCCCCGCCTTGATGGGCATTGCCGACCTGACACCTCACTCTGAGGATCCAGATGTCCTCTGCGAGCGTGACTGGGTAAGTCAATGGGCCAGCTATGGCACCACGGTCTACCTCGGCGAGGGCGTCGCGATCGCTGCGTCATTCATGTTTCACCATGCCGGAGTGGTGCTCGCCGCGAGCCCCACTTGCGAACGAGACTGGCAGACTTTACGAGAGTTCTCTGATGCTTGGGCCCGTGGCCAGGAGTCCCCTCTTGGCATCATCGAGCGCGAAGTGCTCACATGTTCAGTGGCGATGTACGTATCGGGCAATCTGATCTTATTCCGAGACCGCTTGGGCGTAGACAGCCTCTATTACCAATCAGACAGCGCGCAGGTTAAGTTCTCCTCGACTCTCGAACCCCTCGTTCAGGGCAGACCCTCAGGTGGCCTCGACGTCGCCTCGACGCTGACGTACCTGCTCCACGGCAGAGCTCGCTTAGGCCGCACGCTTTGGCTGGGTCTCGACAGCTTGCCCAGCGCACACTTTGTACGATGTCAGCAAGGGCAGATGCAACCGGAGCGTTATTGGACGCCGCTCGCCAACCCGATGCCGATCATTTCGAGAGCGTCGCGTATGGAACGGTTCGGCGTCCACCTAGAACGCGCCAGCCGGAATGGCTTCGCAACTGAGGGAAACGCACTTCTTCTCTCGGGCGGCATCGACTCCAGCTATTTGGCGCATGTTGCCGGGCAGACTCACCCGAAGTCTACGGTCTGCTATACGGTGACATATGCCGAAGACAGGTACCCGGATGAGTACCGTTACGCGCGGATCGCAGCGGATGCGTCTGGTCTGCCGCTGAAGCGGGTTGAATTGACCGTCGAAGACAGCGTGATGCACCTTCGTAACATCCTCGATGAGCCGCGACCAGTAAGCGCTTGGGCAACTATCTGCAGCAATGCATTGGTTGACGCCGCCGTCGCCGACGGCAACACGCATATTGTTTCCGGGTTGGGTGCGGACGAAGTCTTAGCAAATTACCGCAAAGCTTTTGAATACTATTTCCGAGTTCGGCAAATCGTGACCAAACGCGCCGTCGAACACTTAGATTTGCTCGATTATGTGGAATGGACCGACGATGTGCTATTCCCGGGTGTCGCGGACTTCTTCAGCTACACCCGCGCTAACGCAATTCTGAGCACTGCTCCTGGAGCGGAATCAGCGTTTTCAGACTTGCGCGCGTTCTATCGGGAGTGTGGTCCCATGGACCGCAGGACGCATCTGTTCTCGTACTTCGTTGCCCATGAATGCCAACACCGTCTTCCCGATGCACTTCTGCGCGACTTCGCGAGCCATGCCCGCCGCTCCGGAGCCCACATCGTGTTCCCGTTTCTGGATACCAGCCTCGTCGAGTCAGCCTGCTCGCTATACCCGAGCGAGCGGTTCCAGTACTACAGCAATCAGTGGCATAGCAAAGTGACAATGAAGTCGGTAGCATCGCGTGTGCTGCCTGACGAGCTCATACGGAGGGAGCGCGGCGTCTTTGACTTTCCATTCCGCTCGTATTTGGAGCACGCAGTATTCCGCGCTGTGGTGCTGGAGAGACTTATCAATAGCCCGATCTGGGAAGCCGGAATCTTTGAGCCGCATGTACTGCCCTACTACGTCGACGCCATCGAGCGCAATCAACTTGGCGATGCCGTCGATGGTCGTTGCTGGCCAGAACTTTGGGCGCTGCTGACGCTCAGTGCATGGTACAAAAGGCATTTCCAATGCTGAGCATCATCATCCCTTGGAAGAACCGCGACGAGGTCTACCGCAGTATCAGCCGGGCCGTCGTCGTAGCAGACGAGTTGGGCGGGGAAGTGATCCTCGTGAATTACTCGGGTTCCTTGAACGTGAGTAGACTGCCGTCGAGTCGTCGACTCCGCGTAGTGGAAGTGGACGGCACCCGATACTTCAACAAAGCCAGTGCGAGTAATGTCGGCGCGGCGTATGCAAACCATCCTCTTCTGTTCTTTTGCGACTGCGACATCCTGCTCGAGCGGGACGTTGTATCGGAGTGCTCACGACTCGCTCGCGCACCTCGCACCTTTGTCACCGTGGCCCATGTCCAAGAGGAGTCACTAAACTCCCTCGGGACTACCCATATTCGGTGTTTCGGTTATCACATGACAATCAAAACTCAGGACGACCTTGAGGTACAGATCGTCGATTTTGAAGAAGACACCTCTACGGGCCTTCGGAACGCCCCGGGTCTTCTGTTTGTAAAGCGTGATGATTTCGTCAGGATCAACGGCTACGGCGGCTTCTTGCACGGCTGGGGTTGGGAAGATCAAGACATGATCTGTCGGTTAACACTGGGGCTAAACTTGCAGCGTGAGCAGTACGGCACCCTAACCCATTTGTCGCATGACGATCGGGCCCGCCTATCGGAGTATCCGGCGGTCGAAAATCGATGGGAGAGCCGGGATCGTATGTTCCGTACCGCGCTTGCCCGATACGACAGGAATATGTTCCGAGGAACATGGACTGAAGACGTAAAGGCGCACTCGTCGAGGGAACGAGCAGAGCTGTGACGACCATAAGCGCGTGTTTGATCGTTAGAGATGTAGAAAGCGTTTTAGAGCGCTGCCTCGAGAGCATCGTCGGCGTGTATGACGAACTCTGCATCGTCGACACGGGCTCGCGAGATCGAACGGCCGAGATCGCAATGGCGCGTGCCGACCGTTTCCAATTTTATACGGATTGCAACGATCAATCCGGCAAAATTTTCGACTTTTCGGCTGCCCGCAATCACTGCTTGGAACTGGCCAGTGGTGAGTGGATCCTCTCAATCGATGCCGACGAGGTCTTCACGAATCGAAGTAATTTTGCCATTCACGACGTGCTGACGGCCACTACAGCGACAGCCGCAGCAGTCACGATGGTCCGCGGCGAGACTGAATGGCTTGCGATACGCATCTTTCAGAACATGCCGATTCAAAGATTTCGGCACCGCGTGCACGAGACGATAACCGCAGCGGGCGAGGTACTAACAGCCCGGTATTTTCGTATTCGCGACCTGGGCCAACCGGAGAAGCCGGAAACATCATCGGAGCGTAACGTAAGAATCTGCGAGTCCATCCTGTGTGACGATCCGACCGATCTCCGCGCCGCCTTCTACCTTGCGGAAGGGCTTCGCAAACTGGGCCGCTACCAAGAGGCCCAACAGGTCTATATGCGTTGCCTTAAACACGACCGATTCACCGATCCCTACCGCTGGGCCGCCCTCGATGGTATCGGAGTCTGTTTTCTGTACCTCGAACGGTGGCGGGAAGCACTCAATGTGGCTCGAATCGCTGCTCGACTCCGACCTGACATGGCCGAGGGTTATTGCCTAATGGGGGACGCGTATGTGGCAATGCATGATATTGCCCGAGCAAAGATCGCGTATCTAACCGCGGCGAGACAACCGTTTCCACCTGAGGGCTACAGCCTTTTCGTTCAGAAAACTTCATACCACGAGTATCCGCTGGAGCAGCTACGCATGCTTCGTGACGTTTGCGAGAGGAACGGAATCGACTATGACGGATTCTGAGAATATTCAACTCGATAGGGCCAGGGGCGCGACCGAAGCGAGCGAACGACACGGCAATGGGAAACAAGCCTTGAGGCGTCCGGGAACTGACTCGGTTGGCGCCTCCACCCGCCTACGAATTCTTGACGCCTTGTACACAGCAGGTTCCGGTCATTTCGGCGGAGCCTGCAGCGTAGTGGAGATTCTTCAAGCCGTTCTGACCTACGCAGACATCCGACCCAGTATCGAAGACGGGGATATCCTCATCCTTTCGAAGGGGCATGGAGCGATTGCCTATTATGCGTTGCTGGACACGCTGGGGTGGGCGAGCCATGACCTGTCTCGCTACGGCGACGCCGCTGAAGGCGTGGAAGTCCATCCGTGCAGAGACTCCAACCCATGGGTCCACTTTTCGACCGGTTCCCTCGGCCAGGGGCTTTCTTTCGGGGTCGGTGCGGCCCTTGCTGCCGTTGGCACTGGCAGGGAGGTGTGGGTTGTGCTAGGTGACGGCGAATGCCAAGAAGGGCAGGTTTGGGAGGCCGCAGATCTTGCCGCCCGCAACCGACTGGACAACCTCCACGCCGTCGTCGATTGCAATGGCTATCAGGAGTGTGGTTGGCCGTTCCTCGACCCGGAGCATCAGGATCCATTGCTTGGCGCCGTCGAGAAGTGGCGGGCCTTCGGTTGGAAGGTCGTGAATCTGGACGGTCACTCTGGTAGCGAGTTGAAGCGATGGGTGACTGGGCGACAGGCTGACGAGGACAAGGGTCCCAGGGTCGCAATCGCCAGAACGGTGAAAGGGGCGGGCATTCCCTACTTTGAGAAGCACCCGCATCTCAGTCACTGTACGAGCTTGAGCGAGAGCGATTATCTCTTGGCGCGAAAGACTCTGATCGATGCTCAAGCTAGCTGAATGCCTCGCCAAACACCTAGACGACTACAGAAGTCGCGACCCCGACCTTTGGTTGCTCGACGCCGACCTCGGCGATTCCTACGGACTCACTGAGGATCTGGTTCGTGGGTTCGGACCGCGTTTCGTCCAGGCTGGTATTGCCGAGCAGAGCATGGTTTCGGTGGCGGTTGGCTTGGCTGGCCTGGGTAAGCATCCTTGGGTGTTCTCCTTCGCCGCCTTTCTGTGTAGCCGTGCACACGACCAGATTCGCTGTGGGATGAGTCAGATGCGGTTGCCCGTAACTCTCGTCGGCGCCAACGCGGGGATAGACGGTCTGAAGAACGGCAACACGCATGTCAGTCTGATCGATCTCAGCCTCATTAGCTGTCTGCCAGACGTCGATATCTGGTCCCCGGCCTCGGAGGTCGAACTGAGGTACGCCGTCGATACCATCATCCGCGACAGGCGTCCTGCCTACTTACGCCTTTCGAAGTTTGGCATCGAGGGCTCGAGCAGCGTCGACAATGAACTTCTGGAGCTAAGGGACGGCACGGACGTTCTGATCCTGTCGAGCGGGATTGCTTCGAGTTGGGCCCTGGATCTGGCGGCGTCGCTGCAGAACCGGGCCGTTTCTGCTCGGGTGATTCAAGTGATAAGGGTTAAGCCCCTCCCCGAGTCACTGCAGCAAATCATTCACACGGGATATTCCGCAATCTACACCATCGAGGATCACTCGAAGAGCGGCGGGTTCGGTGACCTTGTGGCCCACGCCTATCCGGACGTCTACATACGACGACTTGGGTGGCCACAGACTTGGTTTCCCGCGGAACTGCATACGGCCAATTTGCGAGGTCGGCACGGTCTTGAGACAGAAGGGCTTGCCTATCGAATCTTCCATGATGTGCACAGCCAATAGTTCCACCTAGATAATCAGGAGAAGTCATGGATGTACTGTCTGAAATTCTTAGCCCCGTATCGGTCGAGGAGTTCATCGAGCGCTACTTTGAAAGGTGTCCGCTTTTTATCCCGGGCCCGGACGACAAGTTCGATAACCTCTTTCGAACGGCCGATTTCAAAGACAATCTCGACAAGGTGGATGACATTCGAGCTGTCTTTCCCCTATTACGTCAGGCCCATATCGGAATCGCTGATATCCCAGACATGCTTAGAGCCGGTGCCTCGATCTGCGTCACAGGGATGCAGGAGGGCCATGAGACCCTCGGGCGGATGACTGCCGCAGTCCGCACGAGATTGCACTACACGGGGAAGGTCTCGGTTCGTGCCTACCTTTCACAGAAGGGCAGTGGTTTCGACATGCACTTCGATGCACGTGTGGCATCTACGCTGCAGATTTCGGGCAAAAAGCGTTGGTGGTACAAGCTCGACCCTAAGACCCGCTACCCGAAAAAGAACTCTCCGCACACCGAATATCTGAGGGAGGCAGGTTTCGAGCCTCCCGAAAAGGCCGATATGGAAACCGTGCTTCTCTCGCCGGGCGATTTCCTGTGCCTACCCGCGGGAACTTGGCACTGCGCCAAAGCGGAGGAGGACTCGCTCGCCTTGAACCTGGCGTTTGATCACGAAAACGCCAGCCCTGGGGACTGTCTGCTCACTTACCTTAAAGCACTGATCGATACAAGGACCGAGAGCCGTAGTCCAATGTACTCGCTGAACGCGACGCCGTGGTCGGATCCCCAAACCGTGCAGACGCTCACGACGGTTGTAGATGATTTGATGGAACGCCTCAAGCTGCTTAGGGACGACAAGGAGGAGTTGGAGCGGGTAGCGCGTGACTGGTTCGAGCGCACAATATGAGCGAACTAATGCGCCAATACCTTAACGTATTGGCTCCTACCCGCTCCATGCCTCATGGTGCCGGAAATTTTATGCACCACCTGTTCGGTGTCCATCAAATTCTGGTTGCTTGGGGCTGCGCACCGGCAGTTTGTACGGCAGGTTTGTTCCACAGCACTTATGGCACGGAATTCTACACGGACAGCCTTTTTGATATCGCTGAACGGCAGAGGCTCAAACAACTAATCGGCAACGAGGCAGAGGCTCTCGTCTATGCCTTCTGCCGAATAAGCCGAACTAGCCTTCTGGACGACTTGCCCGTCGAGATTGACAACGGGGAGTATCAAGTTTCAGAGGAGCAGCTGGCTGCGCTGCGGTGCATCGAGATGGCGAATCTGCTCGAACAACAGGCGGCGCCGGATCGATCGCCTGCTGTCTTCATCTGCCGTCTCTGGCAGTTAGCGAGATCCGGGGTTGCGCTAGATCAGCGACATCCAATCATGGGTGTCGTCGAGTTTTCTGTGGAGGAAGAGCGTGAAGCACTTTTTGCGTACCAGAGTGCATTAGGCCTCAACCCTCTCGATCTAGATTCAGTGGGCGAGCTGCTCAATCGGTGCGCACTCGGCCTTGTCCTCGGCGAGCCTTTCATCCTGCTCGCCGCGATCCAACTCGACAGGGGTGACTGGGCTGCGGCGATGTGCGCTGCGGGGGAGGGCCGCGACATCCTTGTCCGATGGGGCTGTCCGTGGGATAAGCGATTATCTTTCGGGGACTGGCTGGCACTGGCGGGCCGCGTTCGCGAACTGGCGGAACTGGGAGCGACCGGAACCGACCTGTGGCCCCAACTAAGGTCTATGTTGGTGTCGACCGGAATCCGATGACTTAGGAGGACGGGTTGTAGACATTCAGCGGTGATGTTAGAGCCGATGATCCTGGCAAGCTTAAGTAACTGCTGCCTAGGGAGGGTCTACTAAAAGCTTGACCGCCAGAGGCTGCTCGCCCGGGGACTGCTTCGCCGTGCAAGTACCGAGAGCAATGCGGCTGCTCAACCTCTGACGGAAGTGGCCCGCGCAAGTCAATACGCGGCGGCGCCATACAAGAGCTGTCTTACCTCTTTGGTCGATGAGGGCGATGAGAAGGAAGGACGACGACTCTTAGGAATGGGCACACGTGTTCCTGCTCCTGGAGTGGAATGAGTTGGTCACCCCCGCGCGACGAGGTAAACCGCCAGGCTGACGCCTTCGGGCAATCGATGGGCGTGGGGTAGGGTTGTCACCACGTTTTCCCAGCCGTGACGCCCCTTCTCCGTGCTGAAACAGTACCCGTCGTAAAGCTCGAGTCCGGTATGCGGGTGCACCGTCGGCAAGACGACTTGCACAGGGATCCTGTGTCACGCGCTCATTTACCTGGGGAGCCGCCAGTTAGAGTGTCGTGCAGCGGATTCATCAAGTTGTCGGCACGGGACTGCCCGCGTTTTGGTTGACTCGTGGGGTTGATAGTTTTTAGGCGGCTAGCGCCATGTTGTTGATTGTCTCAAACTCGATCGGGGTTAGTTTACCGAGGGCTTTTTGCCGTCGCCGGCGGTGGTAGGTTCGCTCGATCCAGGTGGTGATGGCCAGGCGTAGTTCTTGGCGGGTTTCCCATCGTTTCCGGTTCAGCACGTTCTTCTGCAACAGGGCGAAGAACGATTCCATGGCCGCGTTATCGCCGCACGCGCCAACCCTGCCCATCGAGCCATTCAAGCCGTTGGCGTGCAGCGTCGAGACGAATTTGCGGGACCGGAACTGACTACCCCGATCGGAGTGCACCACGGTCCCTGACGGGCTCCTGAGCGCCACGGCATGGGCCAACGCGGTCACCGCCAAGGACGCTTTCATCCGGCCGTCTATGGAGTACCCCACGATCCGGTTCGAATGCAGGTCCTTGATCGCGCACAGGTAGAGCTTGCCCTCTCCGGTGGGGTGCTCGGTGATGTCCGTGACCCACTTCGTATCCGGCGCCGCGGCGCTGAAGTCCCGCTCGAGCAGGTCATCGTGGACCGGCGGACCAGCCTTACGCCCTCCGACCCGTTTGCGGTGGATGACCGAGAGGATGCCATTGGCCGAGCAGAGCCGCCAAATCCGGCGTTCACTGGCCACCGGTTTATCGCCGGCGTTGAGCTCGTCAGCGATGAACCGGTAACCGAAAGCTGGGTCATCGGCGTGGACGTTGATCGCAGCGTTGATGAGATGCGCTTCCTCCCAGTCCCGAACCGGGACGGGGTTGGATTTCCACTTGTAGAAGGCCTGTTTGGAGAAGTTCAGTACCCGGCAGGTCACCGCAACGGGAACACCGTCAGCGGCAAGGTCAAGGACCAGCGGGAACATCATTTTGGGTTGATGTCCCTGGACAGATACGCGACGGCCCGGCGCGTGACTTCGGCTTCCTGTTCTAGGAGCTTAATGCGCTTTTTCGCTTCCCGCAGCTCGGCGGATTCTTCCTTCGCTGCCCTGGTTTTTAGGTCATCTTCCTCGTCAGCTTTCTTCAGCCAACGGTGGGGACTGCCCCGGCTTTTGTTGACGGACTTGGTTGCGAAGCACCTCCGCACGGAGACGATCGACATCCGAAGGAGTTGCAGGGCGCTGCGGCGCTCCCGGACCGCGCGCGCGGGTGATGCGCAGCACGCGCAGAGCTTCGACGGCGCCGTCCTTGCTTTTTGGGATGCTGGTGCGTCGGCCATGCAGAGCGGCGCGGGCTGCATTGATTGCGTCCAGATCGTCGTCCTTGCCTTTACGGAGGCGGTCAGACCGGTCGGGCCGGTCGACCTCAAGGATCATGACACCGGGTTTGGCAAGGTGTCGGGTTAGGCGCGCACCATAGGATCCGGCGCCCTCGACGCCGATCCGGGCCAGATCACCGAAATCGCCGATCCAGGCGAGCATTGACCGGTAGCCGGTGCGTGTTGTCGGGAAGCTCTTAGTGCCCAGCACTGTCTCGCCGGCATCAATGACGGCGGCGACGTGCAGTTCTTTGTGCGTGTCGACGCCAGCGAAGACGGGCGTCGGTGCCTGGTCCGGGTCGCTGGTTTCGGCGTTTTGGTCATGTCGTTTTCCTCCGTTCCATCCGATGTGCAAGGGGCACGGCCCCGGGCATCGACCACCGGCGGACAAGACAGTGATGAGCACACTGGCGCAGAACCCTGGGCGCACCCGGCACCAGCATCCTGTCGCATCCATCACCCTGCGAGTCAAGGATCCTCTAGGAATACCGGTTCAGACAGTCTCACTGTCCGAGTGAACCACGGTCCCTTCCGGGCGCGTACCCGCACCGCGTTCTCCAGCCCAGCGACGGCCAGCGAGGACTTCATCCGCGAATCCATCGAGTACCCGACGATCCTGCCGGAATAGACATCCTTTACCGGGCAGAGGTACAGCTTCCCCTCCGCCGTGGGGTGTTCGGTAATGTCCGTCAGCCGCAGCTCATTCGGCGCAGCGGCGGTGAAGTCCCGCTCCACGAGGTCGTCGTGAACCGGTGGCCCCGGCTTCCGGTTCAGGCCCCGCTTCTTCGAGAACACCGACCAGATGCCGTGGTCCCTGCACAGGCGCTGGACCCTGTTCTCACCCGCCACGATGCCCATCTCCGGGAGCTCATCGGCGATGAACCGGTACCCGAAGGCCGGGTCGTCGGCGTGGATGTCCCGCGCGGCGTTGACTAGGTGCGCATCAACCAAGTCCCGTTCCGTCACCGGGTTGGCCCTCCACCGGTAATAGCCTTGCTTGCTGAATCCCAACACCCTGCACGTCACCGCCACGGGAACACCGTCGGCGGCAAGATCCGTGACCAGCGGGTAGATCATTTTGGGTTGATGTCCTTGGCCAGATAGGCAGCAGCACGGCGCAGAACCTCGTTCTGCTGCTCCAACAACCGGTTCCGCTTCTTCAGCTCCCGCATCTCAGCCGACTCCGCAGCCGCCGGGCCAGCATCGGATTCCTTGCGTTCGGCAATGGCGATCCAGCGTTTGAGCGTCGTGACCGAAAGCCCGAAATCCTTCGCGATCTGCGCCAGGGGCGCTTCACCCTTGCGGGCTACATCAATAACATCCTGGCGGAACTCCGCCCCATACGGCGTGGGCATGGTCAACATCCTTCCACGAGCACAAGCTCGTTAGGTCAAGGAGTCAACAAAACCGGGGGCAGTCCCTTCATGTTTGTTCGTCCTTCCGCTGGTTTTTCGCATCCACCAGTTCTTGATGGCTAAGGCCGCGCGCAACATGACTTGCTGACTATTCTTTGGATGGACTTGGGTTTGCGGCGGGCCAGGAGTTTCCGCCCTGATACCTGTTCATGCAGGCAAGCGCAGGGAGCGGCATGACATGACAACCGATCCGGTTCTGATCATAAATTCGCCGAGCCTGGCCACTGACGAGCCGGGGCCGGCATCGAGGGCGTGTTGTAAGAATTGGTGGGCCTTGCTGCCTCTGCCCTCCCACCAATTTATGAAGGCGATGTCGGTAAGGATTGGGGCGGAGTGTCCGGTGCTGATGCAAGTGTGTGCTGGGATAAAGCGCCCGGCCCGCAGCGCCATCGGGCCGGCCTTGGCTCGTCCGGCCGCCGCATTCTGGACGCCGGATGGTCCGACGACGAGTTGGTACCATTGCCGCCGACACGATAGTGGCCAGCGCCCACCTCGACGTTGTAGCGGTTCCTCAGAGAAGGACCCAAAGGGGATTGCAGCGGCAGCGGACGACGGCGGGAAGTTCCGCCGTCGTCCGCTCACTGCTGCCGCGAAAGCTGCTCGTATGCTGTATGTTCAGGGACCCAGTGCGGGTACCCATTGGACGCTGCTGTGCAGCTGTCCGCTTCTCACGTAATCCAACGCTGTTCTTTGAGAAACGGACAGTCCCTTTAACGCTCCGCAAAGGTCAAACCCTGGTTTGCTCCTGAACAGCCTCCTCTGCGGCTGGACTGGCCCTGAGTCCGCGGCGGGACTTGATGAAGCCGCGGACCGGGGGAACCGCGAGCGCTAGTACAGCAACGGTGAGAAGGACTACTGCGATGGGGCTGCTGTAGACCGTGGCCCATCCATCGATGACGAGGGCTCGGCGCAGGTTCGACTCCGCAAGCGGCCCAAGGATAAGTCCAAGAACGGCTGGGCCGGGAGGGAATCCGAAACGGACCATGAAGAGTCCGACCAGGCCGAAGACCATCATCATGATGACGTCGAAGATACTGCTTTGGACCGAGTAGGTTCCGCCCAGACAGAAGAGGAGAACGATAACCCAGAGGTAGTGCTTGGGCAGTTGCAGGAGTTTCGCAACCCCCCGCATCCGGACGAGGCTGAGGATCAAGGTCACGATGGACGCGATAACCATAATTCCGACAATCGAGGTGACTAGGTCGGGCTGCTCGGAGAACAGTGCGGGGCCGGGAGTGATGCCCCAGACGAGCATTGAACCGATCATGACGGCCATAACGGAGTCACCGGGGACACCCAAAGCCAGGGTGGTCGTGAGGCTTCCGCCGAGGGTTGCGGCGGAGGAGGTGTCACCGGCCGTGAGTCCTTCGAGTGATCCCTTGCCGAATTCTTCGGGATGCTTTGAGGCTTTGCGGGCGTTTTCCCATGCCACGATGCCGGCGATGTCGCCGCCGACGGCGGGAATGAGGCCAATGACCCCGCCGGTGGTGACGCCGATGGCCATGGGTTTGCGCAACCGCTTCATGACCTGCCTGCTGGGCCACCATTCTCCAAGTTGGGTAACGGGCTTAGCCGTCGGGCCCTTCCGGTGGACGATGATCTGGTTCATGATTTCGGCCAGGCCGAACAGGCCGATGATCACTGGAATGAAGGGGATTCCTCCATTGAGTTCGTTGATGCCGAAGGTGAACCGCTGGTCACCGGTGATGGGGTCCCGTCCCACTGTGGCAAGCAGCAGGCCGAATGCGCCGGCTGCGAGGCCCTTCCAGAGGCGGCCGGCGGAGGCCCCGACCATCATGGTGATGCCTACTACGACCAGAGCGAAGAGTTCTGCGGGCCCGAACTGGAGGGCGAACGCCGCCAGTGGAACGCCTGCGACGGCGAGGACCGCCACGCCGGTGAGCAGTCCGACCGCGGTGCCGATAGCGGAGGTCGTCAGCGCCAGGCCTGCTTTGCCTTGCTTCGCCAGGGGATAGCCGTCAAAGGTTGAGGATATGGAAGCTGGTGTTCCTGGAGTGTTCAGAAGGATTGCCGGGAGGCGGTCTCCGAAGGTGGCGCCGACGTAGATGGTGATAAGTATGGCAAGGCCCTGCAGTGGCTCCAGTGTGAGAGTGAATCCGCTGGCCAGCGCCACCCCCATGGTGGAGGTGATTCCGGGGAAGGCACCGACGAGCATGCCTACGAGGAGTCCAACGACGATCCACATGAGGACTGCCGGGTCCAGGACCGCGAGCAGTCCGTCAATTATTGGGTTGCCGTTCATTGGATCGGGACTTTCAGTAGGACGATGAAGAAGAGGTGGAAGAGGATGCCAAGTCCTGCGGGGAAGTACAGCCAGGACGTGAGGTTTCGGCCGCCGAACAGGTAGGTCATGACGCCTGTGACAACCGCCGTGGACAGGGCAAACTGAATGGTGCCCCAGGACGCCACGTATGCGGCCAGGAGGACGATGGCGGCGGTGAGCCGCAGCATCCCGGGGACTGAGATTTGTTCCTGGTCAGACACGGCAGGCGTTTTCTTGAAAAACGCGACCAAGGCTATGGCGGTGCCGGTGACGATCAGGGCGGTGGCGAGCATCGTGGGCCAGAAACGCCCGTTGAGGGCGCTCGGTCCGCTGCCGCGGTCCGTGATGGCGTCCATTTGGAGGAGAACGATCCCGGCAATCAGGAGACATGCTGCTGTGCAGACGACGTCCCGGAAGCGCGACACCGGGCGGGTGTGTCCTGAATGTTCGGTGATTAGGAGAGTGACGTCGTCCTGCGCCTCAAATGGAGGGTGCTGCTGGACGTCGTGTCCCGTCCTGGTGTGCTCTCCGGAGCTCATCACTAATGCCTTCTGCCGGTTCAAGGATCTACTTCTCAGTCAGCCAGGCACGGTACAGCTCGGTCTGCTCATCGACGTAGCCCGCCAGGGACTGAGCATCCTTGTAGGCAACCTCTTGGTTGGTCTTCTTGGCGTGTTCGGTAAACCGCGGGTCATTCACCGCCTTCTTGAAGGCATCGGAGAGTGTTTTGAGCACTTCACTGGATGTCGACTTCGGCGCGGCAACACCGTTCCATGAAGCATTTACCAGGTCAACGCCGGCCTCCTTCGCAGTGGGCACATCCGGCAGGGCCGGCAAACGCTCGTCGGCGAATACTGCGAGGTACCGCAGGGCACCGGACTTCACCTTCGGGTCGATGTTGGCAAGGTTGTCGATTACGAGGTCGACCTGCCCGCCGACGGCCGCGGTCACGGCCGGGGCTGAGCCATCGAAGGGGACAGACGACAGCGTGATCCCGGCCTCCTGCTGGAAGCCGTTTCCGGTAGCCTCGAAAATGGAACCGGGGCCCGGGTTGGAGTAGGAGAGACTGCCCGGCGCAGCCTTAGCGGCTGAGACGAGGTCTGCCAGGGTCTTGAATTCGCTATTCGCGGGAACAGCAAGGGCTGCTTGAACGCTGACAATTTGCGCAACAGCAGCGAGGCTCTCTGGTTTCACTTCGTAGCCAATGTGCTGCAGTGATGCCAGTTCAGCGCCGACAAAACCGATAGTGTGGCCGTCGGGGTTCTGGTCTGCCAGCCACTCCATGCCTACCGAACCGCTCGCTCCCGGCCGGTTCTCCACGATGACACTCACTCCCAGGATCTCCTCCAGAATGGGGGCCAAGGTCCGTGCGTTCAAGTCGCCGCCGCCGCCGGCGCCCCAGGGCACGCTGAGGTGGACGTCCTTGGACGGGAATTTCCCCGCCTCGGCTGAGCTCTTTGCGACGCAGCCGGTAGCGGAAAGGCCGACGAGAGCCACCAAGCCCATTGCGGTAAAGGCACGAAGATTCACGGAATACTCCTTTGTATTGTGATCCCGGCGTCACTTCGCACACTTAACAGAGTCGGAAGCGCCGAACCGGGGACAGGGGGTAAGCATCGACCCTTGGGAGGGTGCTGTGACGAGTTTCACCAACAATTTCTTCCTTAGGTAGCGAGTGTTCCACCCACCGAAACGACTGATGGCAGGGGTTGGTCCGGACCAGATGGGGCGCCATCTGTCCCTCGGTCCGGACAAGATTGCGGCCGCCGTCCGTTGGCTGTAGCTCCGCCGTGTCCCGTTGAGCGAGACGGAATGCACCTTTTCGCTGTGAAGCCTGTCACTATCACTTACGGTGCATGCAGGCCGACGGCAGATGGAAGGGAGTCGCAAGGATGCGATCAAGGAAACACGGACTCGGGCGGGATACCGCCACCTCGGTACCTAGTTCACACGTTGGCAGCGAGCAGGTTGCCGATGTGTGCTGAACTTCTGGTCGGTGGGAGAACGGGCGAGGCGACGGGAAGTCATACCCGTCAGGACCAACACCCCGGCGATCTGCGTAAGCCGGCATATCTGATCGGCCTGATCGGTGACGGCGTTCTTCCGTCCCTCAGCCCAGGGATGCATGAGCGCGAAGCCGAATTCCACGGTGTGCGTTTGGTCTACCGGCCGATTGACATGCCCACGCTGACTCTTGGCCAGGGCGATCTCGCACAGCTGCTCCGCCATGCCCGGTTCCTGGGCTTCGATGGACTGAACATTACCCATCCTTACAAGCGATCAGTGCTTGGATTGCTCGATGAAATCAGCGACGACGCCCGGATCCTCGGCGCCGTGAACACGGTTGTCTTCCGGGACGGCCGTATGCTCGGCCACAACACCGACCACGTGGGGTTTCAGAAAGGTTTTCAGGAGGGACTTCCGGGCGCGGAGTTGAACAACGTAGTGCAGATCGGTATTGGCGGGGCAGGGGCCGCGGTGTCACTGGCGCTGCTCCGCCTTGGCGTGCAGCAACTGACGGTCAGCGATCTCTTCCCCGAACGTGCACGACAGCTCGCCATGACGCTCAACAAGGCAGCGGGACGCGAAGCGGTGCAGGTCGCAGATCCAGGGGAGCTGATCGCGTCCATCCGTTCAGCCGACGGGGTGGTCAATGCCACCCCGGTCGGTATGGCCGGCCACCCTGGCACCTCCTTCGACACCGGGCTCCTTAATAAAGGCCAGTGGGTCAGTGACGTGGTCTACCGCCCGATCCACACTGAACTGCTGGCCAGGGCCGAAGCGCTCGGCTGCCGCACGCTCGACGGCGGACGCATGTGCGTGCACCAGGGCGTCGAGGCGTTCAGGCTCTTTACCGGCCTTGAGCCAGCGCCGCAGCGCATGCGTCAAATCTTCCTTTCCCTGATCGAATCCGAAACCCAGAATTGAGCTCGAACATGACAATCTCCGTTAGCGGTCCGGCACCGGCGCCCGGCCACGCACCTACTCCGGTGAAGGCTGCCGTCGCAGCATTCCTTGGTTCCATGGTGGAGTACTACGACTTTTTCATCTATGGCGTGATGGCAACGCTGGTCCTGAACAAGGTCTTCTTCACCGACACCGACCCGGCGACAGGGACCCTGCTCGCGTTGGCCACCTTCGGCGTGGCCTATGTTGCACGCCCCGTCGGTGCCTTCTTCCTGGGCCACTACGGGGACAAGATCGGCCGCAAGAAGGTCATGGTCTTCTGTTTGCTTCTCATGGGCATATCCACGTTCCTCATCGGCGTCCTGCCGGACTACAACACCATCGGCCTCTGGGCGCCGGCCCTGCTGGTCTTCCTCCGGCTGTGTCAGGGACTTTCCGCCGCGGGCGAGCAGAGCGGCGCGAGCTCACTGACGATTGAGCATGCCCCCTTGGGCAGGCGGGCGTTCTTCGCCAGCTGGACCCTGAATGGCACCCAGGCCGGACTGATCCTGGCCAACCTCGTCTTTATCCCCTTCGCGACCTTGCCTCCAGAACACCTCTACACCTGGGGCTGGCGCGTTCCCTTCCTGTTCAGCGCGGTGCTTGTGGTCATCGCCTTTGTCGTCCGCCGTACCCTGGACGATGCTCCCGTCTTCACCGACCTTGAAGAGGAACACCAGGTCGAGGACATGCCTATCAAGGCGTTGTTCCGCGACCAGTGGCGTGACATCATCCGCGTTGTCGGCTGCACCAGCATCGGTGTCGTCAGCTCCGTTACAGCCACCTTCGGAGTGGCCTACGCTTCGAAGCCGGAATACGGGCACGCCAACTTGGTCTCTTCCAGCACGATGCTCTGGGTGGTTATTGGGGCGAATATCGGTGCCCTGATCGTGCAGCCGCTCGTAGCCATGCTCTCGGACAGGATCGGCCGCAAGCCTGTTCTCATCACAGCAGCGGTGGGATCCGCGCTCTCCTCCTTCTTCTATCTGAGCACCCTCACTTCAGGCAACGGCTGGCTAATCTTTCTCGGTCAGTTCACGCTCACGTCCCTCTTCTATAGCTGCTACAACGCCATCTGGCCGTCCTTCTACCCGGAGCAGTTCGCCGCGAAGGTCCGCTACTCGGGTGTTGCTGTCTCCACCCAGCTGGGCGTGGTCCTGACGGGCTTCGCCCCGTCCATCGCCGCGGCGATCGTCCTCAAGGGAGAAATGGGATGGCTGCCGATCGCGATATTCGTCTGCATCGCGGCCACCATGACGGTCGTGGCCGTGCTGTTCAGCCGCGAAACCTATAACGTTCCACTGGAGGACCTCGGCAAGAAGAATCCGCGCCGGATGGACGTGAAGGCCATACATGCGGAGCGGGTCAAAGAGACTGTTTAATCCTGCGATTGGTCGGATGGCTGCGTTCGCAGCGTAAGCCTGCAAGTCCCAACAGGAGTGGCCCCGTCCCGAACGCCAGTTCGGCACGGGGCCACATTGCTTTAGCGGCAGGAAGGCTGGAATCGGCACGCTCAAATTTTGTTCAGCAGCGTGTTGTTCCTGATCAGCCGGTTGAGTCCCATGGTGGCCGCTTGGACGGCAGGACCCACCCTTTCAAGCTGTACGACGCCGAGGGGCCCGGACACGCTGAGTGCCGCCAACGGCTCGCCGTTCTCGCGCCGGATGGCCGCTGCGGCGCAACACACTCCCGCGGCGGACTCCTCCTGCTCATAGGCCACTCCGTGGGTGCGCACCGACTCCAGCTCCACCCGCAGATCACGTGCAGAAGTAAAGGTCCGTGGGCCGATTTGCTCAAGAGGATCCGCCAGAATTTCCTCCACAACGCTTGCCTCGGCAAAGGCGAGCAGGGCTTTCCCCACCCCGGTAGCGTGGGCAGGCATTCGTCCCCCTACCCGTGACGGCAGCTGCACGCTGTCCCGGCCGCGGAGGATCTCAATATAGACGACTTCCCGGCCTTCACGGACGGCCAGATGCACCGTATGGCCGGTGGCCTGGCGGAGATCGGCCATGGTGGCTAGCGCCAGTCGGCGAAGATCCTTGGGCCGCCGGCTGACCGACCCCAGCTCGAAGACCCGCAGACCCAGCCGAACTGAAGTGCCGCGCTTTTCTAGGAAGTCATAGTCGATCAGCTCGCGAATGATCCTGGAGACCGTGGCCTTCGCAATGCCCGTCCTGCGGGCAATCTCTGAAATACCGAGGTCCTCATCTTCGGGACCAAAGGACCCCAGGATCAATGAGACGCGGCCGATCATGGACTCAGGAACGTCTCGTTCAGTGGGACACATGCTTGGAGTATGGCCTAGAGACGGGCAGTATTCCAAGTGTTCGTTCCATTCACTGGCCGTTATGGGCCGGACCACACCGACGGAGACAGGCATGACCACCAGCACCCGCGACAACGACGCCGCGCAAGCACTTCTTGAGGCCTACCGGACACGCCAGACCGTTGCGCCCCTCACCGAAAACATTCCGGACCTCGACGTCGAAGGTGCCTACGGGATCCAGCTGGCGCAGGTTCAGGCGTGGAAGGTCGAAGGCCGCGCCGTCAAGGGACACAAGGTCGGTCTCACTTCACGTGCCATGCAGGTGCAACTGGGCGTGGACCAGCCGGACTTCGGCCACCTGATGGACGACATGTTCTTCGCCGACACGGATCCAATCAAGGCCGGCCGTTTCATCAGCCCCAAGGTGGAACCGGAGTTCGCCTTCGTCCTCGGGAAGTCCCTGACCGGCCCGGGCGTCACCGCCGCCGAAACGCTCAGCGCCATCGACTACGTCGTGGGGGCCTTGGAGATCATCGATTCACGGATCACCGACTGGAAGATCAAGCTGGCGGACACTATCGCTGACAACGCCTCCTCCGGCGGGGTCGTACTCGGTTCACGGCCCGTAAAACCGGCGGATTTAGACCTGCGGACCACCGGCGTGAACCTTTCCAAGAACGGCGAGCTCGTTGCCAGCGGCGCCGGCGGCGCGGTGCTCGGCTCGCCCCTGAACGCAGTCGTCTGGCTCGCGAACACCCTGGGTTCCCTCGGCGTCACCCTCGAGGCAGGCTCCATCATTCTTCCCGGCTCCATGACGGCCGCTGTAGCCGCCGGACCGGGCGACACCATCTCGGCCAGCTTCGCCAGGGGACTGGGCACCGTCACCGCGAACTTCGCCAACTAGCAAACCTCTAACAAGGCACAGGAGTAACTTCATGGACCACCGTCCACGTCCCATCGCGGCCATTGTCGGCCCGGGAAACATCGGCACCGACCTGCTCGTCAAACTCCAGCGCAGCGGAGCCCTCGATGTCCGCTACATGATCGGCGTCGACCCCGCCTCCGACGGGCTGCGCAGGGCACAGGAGCACGGGGTCGAAGCCAGCGCCGAGGGAGTCGACTGGCTCCTCGACCAGACGATCCTGCCCGATGTCGTCTTCGAAGCCACCAGCGCCAAGGCCCACGAGGCGAACGCTCCGCGATACAGGGCAGCCGGCATCGCCGCCGTCGACCTCACTCCGGCTGCGGTCGGTCCCTTCGTCTGCCCGGCAGTCAACTTGGAGGATCACCTGGCCGCGGAAGACGGTACCGCCCCGAACATTAACATGATTACCTGCGGCGGCCAAGCCACCATCCCCATCGTTGCGGCCATCTCGAGGGTCTCCCCGGTGCCGTACGCTGAAATCGTCGCGTCCATATCCTCACGCTCCGCGGGACCCGGAACCCGGGCGAACATTGACGAATTCACCGAAACCACTTCCCACGCCATCCAGGCCGTGGGAGGCGCCACCCGGGGCAAGGCGATCATCATCCTCAACCCGGTGGAACCCCCCATGGTCATGCGGGACACTATCTTCGCCGCCATCGGACCTGACGCCGACCGCGGCCCCATCACTGAATCGATCCACCGCATGGTCGCGGAGGTCCAGCGGTACGTCCCGGGCTACAAACTCAAGTCCGAGCCCCAGTTTGAGGATCCCCGCATGGATTGGAACGGTAACGGACGAGTGGCCATCTTCCTCGAAGTCACCGGCAACGGCGACTACCTGCCCCCTTGGGCGGGAAACCTCGACATCATGACGGCAGCCGCAGCACGCGCTGGCGAAAGGCTGGCCCTCGCCTGGAACCTCAGAAGACCGGCAGCCACCAACCAGAAAGAGCAGGTGGCAGCAAAATGACGACCCCCGAGAACAACCACGCCGCAAACCCGCCCGTGCGAATCATCGACACGACCCTGCGCGACGGCAGCCATGCCGTCAGCCACAGCTTCACCATCCAGCAGGTCACTGACATCTCCCGGGCACTGGACAGCGCCGGCGTACCGGTCATCGAGGTCACCCACGGCGACGGCCTCGCCGGCTCCTCCTTCAACTACGGCTTTTCCAGCGTCCGTGACATAGATCTGGTGGCCGCAGCCGCCGAAGAGGTCACCAACGCCAAAATCGCTGTTCTGTTGCTGCCCGGGCTGGGCACGGTGGAGGATCTTCGCGAAGCCCACGCCGCCGGGGCCGGGATGGTGCGCGTTGCCACCCACTCCACCGAAGCTGACGTCAGCATCCAGCATTTCCGGGCCGCCCGGGACCTCGGCATGGAAACCGCCGGCTTCCTTATGCTCTCGCACCGCACCGAACCCGTCCAGCTGGCCAAGCAGGCCCGCATCATGGCCGACGCCGGCTGCCAGTGCGTCTATGTCGTGGACTCCGCCGGGGCACTTCTTCCCGACGGCGTCCGGACCCGCGTCGACGCCCTCGTCCAGGAACTTGGCGAAGACGCCATGGTGGGCTTTCACGGTCACCAGAACCTGTCCATGGGCGTGGCGAACTCGGTGGAGGCCTACCGCGCTGGCGCCCGCAGCATCGACGGCACCCTCCGTGCCCTCGGAGCCGGCGCAGGCAACACACCCACAGAAGTCCTCGTCGCCATCTTCGACGCCCTGGACATCCCCACAGGCGTCAACGTTGAAGCTGCCCTCGCTGCCGCCGAAGAAGTCTTGGCCCCGACCGTGACGCGCATGCCGCTCATGGACCGTGCCTCTATCGTCCAGGGACGTTACGGTGTTTACAACTCATTCCTGCTCCACGCGGAACGCGCCGCGGAACGCTACGGCGTTCCGGCGTACCAGATCCTCCGCCGGGTCGGCGAAGCCGGCTACGTCGGAGGCCAGGAAGACATGATCATCGACGTCGCCATCGAACTGGCGGGCCTGCAGCGCCAGGCCGCCGAACACAACGAAAGAGTCCCCGCATGAGCAATGAAGCCACCACGCCCACGTCGGCCCAGGGGGGCGACTGGACCGAAGACCGCGTCGCGGACGTCCTGTACAAACGTGAATTGGACCGGACCGACGGCGGAAAGATCACCGACGAATATCCCGAGTTGGATCTTGAGGCCGCCTACCGAGTCCAACGGAAGCTCATCGACCTCAAGGTTGCCGGCGGAGAGCGCGTCATCGGCGTCAAGCTCGGCCTGACCGCCCGTGCCAAGCAGCAGCAGATGGGCATCGATTCGCCCCTCACCGCCGTCATCACCGACAAGATGGTCCTCGAAGCCGGTGTTCCGATTCCGATGGATGAACTCATCCATCCGAAGATCGAACCGGAAATCGTCTTCGTCATGAAGGAACGCCTCGCCGGACCCGGAGTGACAGCGGCGACGGCCATGACCGCCGTCGGCAGGGTCCACGCAGGCTTCGAAGTCATCGACAGTCGCTTCACCGACTTCAAATTCACGCTTCCCGATGTCGTGGCAGACAACGCCTCATCCTCTCGCCTCTTCATCGGCGCCTCAGGCACCGATCCGGCAGGCCTGGACCTCGCCCTTGAAGCCGTCATCCTGTCCGTGAACGGCACCGTGGTTGCCACCGCCACCGGTGCAGCCGTTCAGGGGCACCCCGGGGAGGCTCTGGCCCTGGCCGCCAACGCCCTCGCGGAGCGCGGGGAGTCCATCGAAGCCGGAGCAGTTGTGCTGACCGGCGGCCTGACCGACGCCGTATTCGTCCGCCCCGGCGAACAGATCACTGCCGAGTTCACCAATCTGGGAACACTGACGGTCAGCGGCGCCTGACCCGCCCCTCGCACTACCGGAAGCCAATTACGAAAGAAGGGACGGTCATGACCGCCACCGAAGGCCAGAACTGGCAGATCGACGAATTCCTGGACACCTACCGCGAACTGATGGGTTTCGTGCCCCCGCGCATCCAGGCCCGCTTCGACCAACTCCGGGACACCAACCCTGAGTTGCTGCTCGCCGAAGAACGCGTCCGGAACCTGATCTGCTACACGGACAAGCTCGACCAGAAAACCGTTCAGCTGATCCTGTTCGCGGTCCTGGCCGTCAACGTGCGTGATGCCGCCAAGCTGCACGGCCTCGCAGCCCGCCGCGCCGGGGCCAGCTGGGAGGAACTGCAGGCCACGGTCGACCTCGCCTATCTGTTCGGCGGGCTGTCCGTGGCCAACCACGCTCCCGCGATCCTGGACGGCATCGCCGAGCTGGAACAGAAGAACGAAGTGGGCCTTGGCGCCACTGCCGCGCCGCGCTGACCTTACCTGCATTTCAGATTTACCTGGACCACACGTTTCGTGCAAAGGAGCACCATGGTTGACATTTCCCACCACGCCGAACGGCTCACAGATCCACGGGAAGACACGTACAAGGAGCCCATTTATGACGTCGCTCAGCTGGGCCACGTGGAAATCCTCAGCCCGGACCTTCAGACCACGGCGGATTTCTTTACTCGTGTCTATGGCCTCTACATGGTGGAGGAAACCGCTGATTCGGTCTATCTGCGGGCCTGGAACGACGACGTGCTGACGTCGTTGAAGGTGACGGCCGCGGCCCAGCCCGGCCCCGGCCACGTCGCGTGGCGCTGCACCAGTCCGCAGGCTCTGGGCCGCAGGGTCGCCGCGCTGGAGGCCAAAGGAATCCAGGGACAGTGGGTAGACGGGGACGTCGGGCACGGCCGCGCCTACCAGTACCGCGGCCCCGGCGGGCACCTGCAGGAGATCTACTTCGAGACCGAAAAGTTCGTCGCCCCGGATGGGCAGAGGCCCTACCTGCCGAACCAGCCGCAAAAGTATGATCCGCACGGCGTCGCGGCAGCGCACCTGGATCACATCAACCTCCTGGTGCCCGACGTCGCCCTGGCCAGCACATTCGCCCAGGAATCCCTCGGTTTCAAGTTGCGGGAACGGCTGGTCCCCGCCGGTGGTGACCAGGAGGTCGGGGCGTGGCTTTCGGTCATGACGAAGGCCCACGACCTTGCCTTGACCCAGGAGCCGTACCCCACCGAAGGCCGGCTGCACCACTTGGCGTATGCCGTGGGAAGCCGCGAGGACGTGCTCCGCGCCGCTGACATCTTTATGGAAAACGGTGTGCCGATCGATTTCGGCCCGGCCAAGCACTCCCGCACCCAGGGGTTTTTCCTTTACGTCATCGAACCCGGTGGAAACCGGATCGAGGTGTTCTCCGGCGGGATCCACATCTTCTCCCCGGACTGGGAACCGGTCACTTGGGACACGGAGACTGGCGGGCGCAGCACGGCCTGGGGCCTTGCCACTCCGCCGAGCTTTAAGGAATATGCCACCCCGCATTATGTTCCCGCCGCAGCGCCGGTGGGCTGAGGCGTGGAGAATTTGCTGGAGGAAAGCGACGGCGACGCCGGCTCCTATGTGGCAAGCTTCTTCACCCTGTCCGGCAGTGGCTTCGGACAACCGCCAAGGCACCCGTTCTCCGACCGGGTCAGCGCCGCTAAAAAAGCTGGCTATGACGGCATCGGCCTGCACCTGAACGAGCTCACCGACCCTGCGTGGAACGAGCTGAACACCGCCGACCCGTCGAGGGTGCTGGACCACATGGCCCGCATTCTGGACGGGACCGGGCTGGACGTCGTCGAAATCGAATTCGTGGGCGGCTGGTGTGACGGGCCCGGCAACCCCGCTGTGGCCAAGGCCGCTGAACTCGTTGGCGAGGTCGCCGGGCACCTGGCCACCGACACTGTTGGGGGGCATCACGTAAGCGTGGGGGAGTTCATGGCCGGACCCGCCGCCGACCCGCAGCTCGCGGGCCGGGGACTGGCAGAATTCGCCGAGGCCCTGTCCGGCACCGGTTACGTCCCCGCGATTGAGGCCTTCGCCTGGTCGAAGATTCCGGACTACGTTCTGGTCCGGGACATTCAGGCGGTCACAGGCGTCGGCGGCGCCCTGGCAGATACGTGGCACGCCTTCAACACCGGAAGCACTACCGACGGGATCACCGGGGGAGAGATGGGCCTGATCGCAGCCGTGCAGCTCAACGGTGGCTACCGCGTCCACGACGATTTTCTGGCCAACGCTCGCTCAACCCGACGGCTGCCCGGGGACGGCGACCTCGACGGTGAAGGCTTCATCCGCGCGGTCCGCGCCGCCGGCTTCACCGGGCCATGGTGCGTCGAAGTCAATTATCCCGAATTCCGCGAGCTCGACGCCGCTGCAGCCGCCGGCAGGAGCATATCCGCCGCCCGCACCCTCGTGTCCGTGGCTCTGTCGGCCTCCCGGAAGCATCAAACGCTTTAGCGCCCAGCCCCGCCCGCCCACACCATCAGAAAGCAGCCCATGTCAAACCGTGTCCTGGTCCTGAACGGACCCAACCTCAACATGCTCGGAACCCGCGAACCTGAAATCTACGGGAGCGACTCCATTGCCGACGTCGAACGCTTGGTCCGGGACCGGGCAGCCAAGCACGGACTGGAAGTGGACTTCCTGCAAAGCAACCACGAAGGCGACCTCATCGACGCCCTGCACCGGGGACGCAGCGAAAACATCGGCTGCGTGGTCAACCCCGCCGGGCTGACCCACACCTCCGTGGCGCTGCATGACGCCATCAAGGCCTCCGAACTGGACGTCGTAGAAGTCCACATCAGCAACCCCCACACGCGCGAAGCTTTCCGCCACCACTCCTTTGTCTCGCCCGTGGCCAAGGCAGTGATAGCCGGTGCCGGGGTCAGCGGGTACGCCTTCGGCCTGGATATCATCGCCGCCCGACACGCCGCACGATGCGCTTCAGAAAGCACGACCGCACAGGAAGGCTGACATGTCACAGTGAAAACTCCGTGCCGGCATCATCGATCCTGGGGGCCTTTGGTGGAAGAAGTGGGGACGCGGACAGCGTCCACACTTCGGGTTCCGGACTCGGTCATACCGTTGCCGGACTGGGTTCGGATTCCGTACCTTTGCGCGCGAGGCTAGTGTCTGCAAGCGCTGGAATGTAGTTCGAGTCCCACCTCGGGCACGACGTTTTCCCTCGTCAGAGGCGATTTTGCTTTGACGTGTGTACAAAGCTTGATTCTCGTCGCTCTGCGGGTTGGTTCGCGGGCTTTGGCCTGGCTGCCGTGAAGCCTATTCAGGTGTGGGGTGGCGGGTTCAAGTCCCTGGCTGGTGGGCCTTCCGCCTGCTGTTGCCTGGTTACGGTTCCTCGTTCCGGTTCTATCGGGTATGTCGTAGGTTGCCTACACCTACTCATGCCGCGGGGGAGCGGGGACAACATGACTTGTCCACACCTGCTCTCCTGCGCTGCCGCAGGCCGGTCTGGAGGATCGGTGGAAAGGATGCCTGCATGCCTTTGTCCTGTCGAGCGGAGTGCGTACAGTGTCCACACTTATTTCCGGGACCAAGTTATTGAGCTTGTGCCCTCCCTGACAGTTCTGATCACTGCACAAGCCGTCCACCTTATAAACAGCAATGACCCTCAGTTCCCAGATCCTTCGATCATTTGCGAACCCAGCCAGAGGACCTGCGGGAACTCAGGGTGGTCCTTCTCGGCGACCTATTGGGTATGTCGATTTCAGAAGCTGACTGCACAACTCCGGCTGAATTCCGCGGTTTGTGCAGACGGGTTGTGATCGGTTGTTGATCGCTACTCCCGTGCACAAGTGCGCGTGTGCCCTACACTCGTGTTCACAATTCGCGACATCGATCAGCTCGTACTTAGGCCCAGCACGACGGATGGTCTGCCACTGTGCTCCGGCTTGGTGAAGGGTCCCCCTTGGATGCGGGGAAGGGCATCTGTCGCAGGTAGGCTTCGGGGAGCCAAAGCGGACCATGAAATGGGGGAAATTAATGGATGACCAGCGCGTGAACGGATGGCAGTGCGGGTCCTGCGGACAGCAACACCAAGGACTCGCTACGGTTTTCGGAGCCCAAGCTCCGGATGTGTGGATGCATGCCACCCTAGCCGAACGGGAAGCAGGCGAACTGACCGGCGACATGTGCGTACTTGAAGTCGGAGGAGAACGGCATTACTTCCTTAGAGGACATATTGATATCCCTCTGCTTGATTCCCCCGGCGAGGTCTTTAGCTGGTCTGTCTGGGTCTCACTCAGCCAAGAGAGTGCCCAAAAGATCGCGGACCACTGGGATGACCCGGCACGAGCCTCTATGCCCCCCGTGTTCGGTTGGTTATGCAACGAGCTTCCCTACGACCTGCCCACGACCTCAATTGCGACGCACGTGCATAACAGGGAGCCAGGAGCGGTTCCCTACATCGAGCTCGACCCGTCCGTTGACCATCCCTTGGTGAGAGAACAAGCGACGGGAATCCCGCTTCACCGGCTGGCCGAAATCAACAAAGCGGTAATGGGCTAAGTTCAACAACGGTACATTATCAGTCCTGACTTCCAAGGAGTTCGCACGGGGGCGTTCCGCAAGGCCGACCGCCACCTCAAGGTTCAGATAGCGGTACCGAATGACCCTCCGGCTGATCCGTATGCGTACGAGGTTCACGCCATGCGGGATGCCGTGGACGCAGCCGAAGCCTGGTCCGTGCGTCGGCGCGTCGACTTCGACGCCAAGCCATTCCGGTTCCTGCTCGCCCTACTGAACGAGGATCTGTGAAGGACTTGAAAATCGGTGGCCATTGATCTGGGCATACGGACTAGCCGAGTGGAGAGCTGACGAGCGAACCAAAGGGCAAGTCCTCCGAGACGCCCTTAAGTACCTTCAAGTAGTCGAATACGAAGACCGGGACGCCGAGGAGGCCTGGCCCCTTTGGGTATCTGTGGGACGAGCTCGGCAGCACCTACGACCCGCCTAGGACCGATGCTGAGACTTGGGCCGATGTAGACAGCTACCTCAAGAGCTTCGATTGACCTATTGCTCAACCGCGGTGTCTCCAAACGCTAGGAATTTGAGCCGCGAGGTTTCGAGACACGAGCTGGAAGATTCCAGGCGACGTCCTCGTCTCCGAGAAGGCTGATAAGTCGGGCGCCGTCTTAGTTCGTGAGACCGTCTGTATATGACAGCACCAATATTCATATCCTGCCTCGGTAGCTGTTGACGTGGGAATGAGAAGCCTCAAGGCACGAAGGATGCCATATGAAGGCCGGGTCCTGTGGCGGGACGGCCAGACTGAGCGTGCTAGGAGAGTCGCGCTTTGTGCACTGGATCCGCTGCCCCGAGCTGCGAGCGAGCGCCTCGCAGGTCTGCGTGACGATCCCGCCTCAAATCTTCGTCTGTCTTCTTCTTGGGGTTTTGCTTGGAGGCCGTCAAGGGTTGTGCGGTGCTTTCCCGCGCCGGGGAGGAGGGGAGGGGCTTACGGTTCGTTTTGGCGTGGCTCCTGTATTTTCCGGCTTTGTGCGTGTTGGTGTGTGCGCATTTGGAGCAGTGCGGCGTCGAGCAGGGGGGTTGGGACGTGGAGGGTCTTGGCGCGGGCGGCCAGGGCTCCGAGGATGTGTTCGGATTCGACTGGGTCACCGTGTTGGAGGTCGCGGTATAGCGAGGATGTGAACGATGAGTCCGGTTCGGTGAGCATCTTGATGCTTTGGGCGTGGCTGCTTGCCGTGACGGGGTGACCTGAAGCGCGTGCAACATCTTCGGCCTCTGCTATGGCTTGCAGGATGTGGTGTTCCCCACCGGCGGCGAGGATATCCCCGATAGCGCCGCGGAAGAGGCAGGTGATCACTCCTGCAGCGGCGATGAAGGCCCACTTTTCCCACAGGCGCGTCAGCATATCTCCGTCGACGGTGAGTGCGATGCCTGGAACGCTGAGTGTTTCCCTGAGGTCGGCGTTCAGGGGTGTCCCGTCGAGGGTGCCCACAGTCATGGTGCTCAAAGAGGTCTTCTGGAGCACCGCTCCTGACTCGTCAAGGGTGGCAACGATTTTCACGAGGCCGCCGAGAACGTGGCCAGGGTATGCCGCCTGCAGTGTGTCCAGGTGGTCCATGCCGTTGAGTATGGGCAGAATCATTGTTTCTGGCCCGATGGCAGGTGCTGCTGTTTTGAGCACCTGTTCCAGGGCTGGTGCTTTCACGGCAGCGATCACCAGGTCGTAGTGGTCATCGGGCTGAATTGAGGTGACTGCCCGCACCTTCAGTGTACGGCGGCCGTCCGGAGCGTCCAAGGTCAGCCCTGCGCGTTGCAGGGCGTCGGCTCTCTTCGGACGGACAAGGAAAGTCACGTCTCGTCCCGCCTCGATAAGGCGGCAACCGTACGCGCCTCCGGTGGCTCCGGCTCCGGTGATCAGGATTCTCATTGTGGCTCCTCAAGTGTTTGAACCATGACGGCGGGTCATTAGGACCATTGTTTCGCGAGGGCCTGCCGGCTGTGGAGGCGGCTGGGCTACTGGGGTAGGTCGCGCAGTGCGGAGGACTCGCACAAGATCGGCGGCTTTGTCTCTGCCGCGTCCGGCTTCAGGTCGGCGGGGTCGGCATTAAACTGCCTCCGCCCTTCTTAGACCCACCAGAACAGCAGGGCCCACCAGACGGTATTGCTCCAGGAGTCCTTGGTGCCGGGCTTGGTGCGGTTTTCTGTGCCGTCACCGGCGGTTTTTGCCGTCTTCGCACCCGGCGCCGGCTTAGTGAACACGTTTTTGGTAGCGAGGTAGAGTCCGGTCGCCATGGTGGCGAAACCCAGGAGACCGATGATGAGGTTGGTTGCGGGGTCCGGCAGTGCCAGCCCGGCGAGGAGGACCGCGATGCCGGCAACTGTCAGTAGAACGCCGCCTATGACGAGTCGGCTGTTTGAAGGCCGGTCCGGTTGGGACTCCATGGCCTGGGCAAACTGGGGATCGTCGGCTTTGAATTGCTTCTCCAGTTCCTCCAGCTGTTGCTGTTCGCGCTCGGTGAGGGCCATCAGGGCGTCCTGCCCGTGTGTTGTGCATGGATAAGAGGTGGGTGTGCACGTGCGCTGCGCAGGGCGGGGGACGGCGCGCTTGTGCTGTGTCTGCTGGGTTGGCGGGTAGCCATGGGTTTTCTCTCTTGCTTGTTCGTTGGTGCGGGCAATTGGTGGGGGAGCGTGATGGCCAGCCGAGGCGCAGGAGCGGTGCTCGCGGTTACCGCGAGTACCGCTCCTGGCCCCGGCCGGTGAAGAGCGCCCGGAGGGCTTACTGCTGCTGTGGTAGCTGTTCTTGCGGTGGGCGGCCGTAAGTCTCGAGGAGGCGGAGCCATATCTCGCTGACGGTTGGGTAAGCAGGGACTGCGTGCCAGAGCCGGTCAAGGGGGACTTCGGAGACGACGGCGATGGTGGCTGCCTGCAGCAGGTCGCTGACGTCCGGTCCGGCGAAGGTCACGCCGAGGATGACTTTGCGTGCCTCGTCGACGACCATCCGCGCCGTGCCCTTGTAGCCTTCGGCGTGCAGGCCGGCCCCGGCAACGTGTCCGATTTCGTAGTCCACTACCCGGGTGTTGTACCCGGCGGTGGCGGCGGCTTCGGCGGTCAGACCGACGGAAGCGATCTCAGGGTCGGTGAACGTGACCTGGGGGACCGCGGTGTGGTCTGCCGTTGCCACGTGCCGCCCCCATGGGGCGTCGAAAACCGCTGCGCCGGTAGCCCGCGCCGCGATCACGTCTCCGGCCGCGCGTGCCTGGTACTTTCCTTGGTGGGTCAGCAGAGCACGGTTGGTCACGTCTCCGGCGGCGTAGAGCCAGTCAAAGCCCGGGACGCGCATGGTGTCGTCGGTTTCTATCCAGTCCCCGGGGGTGAGTCCTACTGTGTCCAGGCCTGCATCCCGGGTGTGAGGTGTGCGGCCGGTGGCGATAAGGACTTCCTGGGCGGTGATGGTGGTGCCGTCGCCGGTTTCGATGGTCACGAGGCCGTCGGCGCGGTGGACGCTGGTGGTTTTGGTGTCCGGGAGCAGGGTGACGCCCTGCTCCCGCAGGGACTCGGCGACCAACTCCCCGGCGAAGGGCTCCATCGTGCTGAGCAGGCCGCTGCGGGAGATGAGGGTCACGGTGGTGCCGAACCCGGCAAACGCTGTTGCGATTTCGGTGGCGACGACACCGCCGCCGATGATGGCCAGGCTTTCCGGGACTGTCTTGATGCTGGTGGCTTCCCGGCTGGTCCAGGGACGGGCGTCCGCCAGTCCTTCGATATCGGGTATGAGCGCTCCGGAGCCTGTGGCCACGGCGACGGCGTGCCTGGCGGTGAGTTTGGTCGTCGAGCCGTCCGCCGCGGTGACGGTGACGCGCTTTGTCCCGCTGATTCGCCCGTGACCCCGGATCAGGTCGATGCCGGCGCTATTGAGCCATTGGACCTGCCCGGCGTCGGACCAGTTGCTGGTGTAGTAGTCCCGGCGTGCCAGGACAGCTTGGACGTCAAGGTCCCCGGTGACGGCCTCGGCGGCGCCGGGCAGTTGTCGGGCTGCCCGAAGTGCCTGGGCGGAACGGAGCAGGACCTTGGAGGGCATGCAGGCCCAGTAGGAGCACTCTCCGCCGACGAGTTCGTTTTCGACGATGACGGTGGTGAGGCCGCCCTGGACGGCGCGGTCTGCGATGTTCTCACCGACGGCACCACCGCCCAGGATGATCAGGTCATATTCCGTCGTACTGGACCCGCTCATCGTCCGGGCGCCCGGGTGAGGACTTCCTGCAGGAACCAGCCGTTGCCGTCCGGGTCACTGAAGGAGGCAAAGGAGCCGTAGTCTGCCCTGTCGGGGGAGGGTCCGCTGACCCGGTTCCGCCCGCCCGGGCGGTGGAAGAGCCCGTCGACGTCGTGCCAAACTTCGCTGATGTCGATCCCGCGGTTGTGCAGGTCCGCCTGCGCTTCGATGATGTCCTTGACGATCAGGTGCAGGTTCTGGACCGACCCTGGCTCGGACTCCGTGACGCCGGTGCCGAAGATGATCGACATTTCCGAGCCCGGAGGGGTGAGCTGGATGATGCGCAGTTCTTCGCTGATGTTGAAGTCGGCGTCGAGGCGGAAGCCGGCCTTCTGGTAGAAGTCTTTTGCTCGGTCGACATCCGAGACGGGCAGGACAAGGACTTCCAGCTTCAACTCAACAACCGGCTGTTTCTCGGCCGCTTTCTGACTTGTGTTAAGGGTGTAGCCGGCGTCGGAGAGGGTCTTGGCCATGTGGTCCGCGTACCAGGCTGGCCATTCGGCGTCGTGGACGCCTCCCAGGGTGTCGGCTTCGTAGACTCCGTGGTCGGTGGCGGCCTGGTCCAGGGCGTTCTTCAGGATTTCGGTGGTGGGGGTAGACATGGTGGTGCTCCTAATGGGTGGGGTGTTTGTTGTAGTGGCGGTGGCGGGGGATGTCAGTTCAGGGGGCGGAGGTCAGTCAGGTCCAGGAGGATGGCGGCGAAGGTGTGGATTCCGTTGTTGTCCTTGTCCCGGAGCAGGACCCGGCGGCGGGTGGGGGCGGAAAGTCCCTGGAAGTCTTTGTGCTCGGAGGTGTAGTGGGCCACTTCAGCCCAGCCGTTGACTTCGACGTCATAGTCCATCCGCCGCTGCAGCCCTGTCTCGGCGTCGAAATAATAGGTCTGGACCTTGCTGTGGCTGTGGATGGACTCCGGGAAGGTCACCTCGAGCCGGCGCCAGGTTTCGCCGTCTTCGTCCCAGGGATCGATTTCACGGGTCCGGACACCGGGGAGCGTGAAGAGCAGCGGTTCTGCCAGGTAGGTCCAGGTGGCGTAGGAAATGAAGTAGCCCATCTGGGTCGGGGACCACTGGGTGTCGCCCAAGTAGCCGGCCATGCTCAGCCGGGGGGCGCTGAGGCTGTCAACGACCGCACCTGTTGCGTCGGTAACGGTGACAAGGTCCCGGGCGGCGTCAAAGGTCAGGGTCTGCCCCTCACCGAACGGGGTTATGCTAACCCGCTGGCGGGCGAGTTCAGCGGTCACCGTGACGTCTCCAAGGAGGTCAGGCTGGCCCTTGAAAGGCCAGAACACTCCGTGAACACGGAGTTTGGCCGAGACCCCCCGTGCCGCTTTCCATGACGGGTTGCTGCCGTGTTTGGTCTGGACGAATTCAACGAGGTCGTTCATGATCTTCTTCTTTCGTGGTTTTCTGCGTGGGTTTCCTGCATGGCGTGCTGCGGGGAGGAGCCTCTTTTGGCGGGGCAGCGGGTTCGTGAGCTTGCCCCCGCCCGATGCGGCAGGTCTATGGGGTTTCGATCTTCGCGAACAGGCCGGTGAAGGTGCCGCCTGCGGCGGTGAGTGCTTCGAAGAACGCTCCCGCTTCGGGCGTGGCCACGGCCCTGGCTGCGGATGCGTAGTCGGAGAAATACAGGTCCAGCGTCCGGTGTGCCGGTGTTGGTGTTCCGTCCTCCTTGGGCCAGACCTGGGCCGACTCGACCCGGAGCAGTTCGGGGAGGTCCTTGGCCAGGGCCAGGAGTGCGGGGGCTTGTTGCTCGAACGCTTTCGGGTTTGCCAGGTTGTCGATGATGAGGATGATCTTGGTCTGCATTGTTTGTCCTGATGGTCGGCGGTACGGGGGGAGTGAGGGGTTAGTTCCGGGTGAGGAATGCCAAAACTTCGGCGGCGAATTCGTGCGGGTACTGGAAGAGGAATCCGTGGTTGGCGTTCGGGTAGATGATCAATTCGGCGTTCGGGATCGTGCCGGCAAGAAGGTAGGAATTGGCGGTGGGAACCATGATGTCGTTATCGCCGTTGGCCACCAGGGTGGGGGCCTTGATCGCGGCCAGACGGGACAGTTTCGCCGGATCCGGAACTCCCCATGCAATGTTCGCTGCGGCCTGGGCATCGCGGGCGGTCAGTGAAACGTCGGCGTCACGGCCCTCGGTGCGGGTGAAGATGCGGCCGATGAATTCATCACCCCTGCGCTTGCTCTCCGCGGTGGTGTTGAAGAAGAGGTAATGGATGTCCCCGCCGTCCTGGACGTCCTTCATGGCGTGTGCCCAGGGCTCATCGGCCCAGCCGTTCATGTCACGACCGCCCTCGGGCCCCGTGCCGGCCAGGATGATGCGGCGGACCAGGTGTGGGCGCTGCAGCGCAACTTCCTGGGCTACGAAGCCGCCGATGGAAAAGCCGAACAGGTCCGCCTCTTCCAAACCCATGGCATCGATGAACGCCAGGGCATCGCGGCCGAAGTCCTTGAAGGTGGCGGGCACCTGTCCGGTCGAACCCGCCACCCCACTGGCATCAAAGAGGATAACTTCCCGGTCCGCGGCGATTGTGTCGACAAGGGCCGGGTCCCAACTGTCGAGGTTCCCCCGGAAATGCTGGAAAAAGACGAGGGGTGTGCTGCCGGTCCTGCCGAACCGGCGGTAGGCGTAGGTGGTGCCGTTGCTTCCCGTGACGCTGAGGTTCGGGGCGCTGTACTGGGACATTGCAAAGCCTTTCATTGGAGAGTTAGTAGACCGGTCGTCTACGAGTGAGCAGTCGGAGGTAGGTGCCTTATGGGACCAGGGCTCAGGCCAGGACGTCCGAGTAGACGGTTTCCAGAAAGCCGTCGAGAGGCGCCCGTGAACGTGTTACTTTCGATCGGGCGACCGCGCCTTCGAAACTTGCGATGATGAAGCCGGCGAGCCGCCGCGGATCGCTGCGGTTGGAGATCTCCTCCTCGGCTTGCGCCTCTGCAATGGCCGCCGCAAGCTTGTCTGTCCACAGGGTGAGGGATTGTTCAACAACGGCTGTCACCACAGCGCTCTGGGAGGGCATTTCGTTGGAAAAGTTCCCCAGCAGGCATCCCCGCTGAAAGTGCTCCGCCTCCGCCATTTTCGTGATGTAGGCCAGGTGCTCGCGAATCCGCTCCAAGGGAGACTGAGAGGATTTCTCGAGAAGCTCGTACCTGACTACGCCCTGGTACTGCTTCACTGTTTCAACCGCGAGGGCTTCCTTGCTCTGGAAAAAGTGATAAAAGGAGCCCTTGGGAACGCCGGCCGCCCGGGTGATGTCCAGCACGCCTGTCGCAGAGTAGCCGTTCGCATGGAAGAGTTCGAGGGCGGTGCTAAGGATGCGATCCCTGGTGTCGGTGCTCATATCGGTTCCGTTCTGTGAGGGCGATGACCTAAGACTAGACCGGTCGTCTAGTAAAGGCAAGAGTTATTTTCTACGAGTACGGATAAATTCCACCAGTGACTCCCCGTCTGCCGGAAGTATGGAGGGGTCCGGGGCGGAGTCAAGAGAGACGAGCACTCCTCCCGTGGCTACGATTCACAAACCGGCATGGGTGGAAACCAGTGAACATTGCCCGTAAAAACGTTCCATTGCCTATGGGGTTGAGAGCTCTCCCAGTCACCTCTACTGCCGGTATTTAAGAGCCGGTAATGGTGATTCCGTAAAGGCGCCTGGCGCCTCGACGATCCATAGCTCTGTGCCCGACGGCGGGGGACTCAGTCCACGGCGGCGACCCCGAGGTCCGCGGCGTGGCCGCTGATGGTGCGGGCCAGGTCGATGTCGCGGCTGGTGATCCCGCCGACATCGTGGCTCGAGAGCGTGACGCCGACCTCGGGGTAGGTGAGCGTGAGGTCGGGGTGGTGGTTGGCCTCCTCGGCGGAGGCGCCGATGCGGTTCACGAGCTCCAGCCCGGTTGAGAACTTCCGGGTCCTGAAGGTGGCGGTGAGGGCCTCGCCGGTCAGGCGCCAGCCGGTGAGCCCGGCTTCGGCGAGCTCGGCGGCGGACAGCTTCCGCTGGGGATCAGTCATAGTGCCATCATGGCTCCGGATGGCCCACGAGGCTACCCCCTGGAAGGCACCACGCCTCCCAGCGTCCTGGCCCGCTGGCAACTTCGGTAAAACTCCGCACTGTGCGGGGATCCGCCTGCCGTGACTGGGTTGCCGCGGTACCTCGTTCCGGTTTTATCGGGTGGGCTGCTGGTGGCCTACACCTATTCATGGGCAGGGGGAGCGGGAACAACATGACTTCAGCGATCTATGTGACCCGCCCGGGAGGCGGTCTTATGAGCAAAGGCGTGTCCTGCGCCGCGCTTTGTTCTCACAAAGAGGGTGTGGATGGTGTCCACACTTATGTCGGGTTTATTCGATGACAGTGGGAGCGGCTTTCCCCAGTTCGGTTTGGGCCTCGGTGTCCCTTCCGGATTGCATTACATCCGTTTCGAGCTCTCCGGCTCCGGGTCGCCGCTGGCCTGGAACGGCGAACGTCCCGACGAGCTCTGGATTGGGCACCGCAACCGCCGCAACGAACTTCTCCTGCGCGACCCGGCGCTCCTGTCTCCGGCCGCCGCGCAGATGTCCCGGATTCCGGGAGGCCATGCCGAGGGCCACCGACTGTGGGACGCCCGCCATCCGGGGAGGCCGCCCATCCTCCCTGTATGGGCGGCTCGCTGTATCCTGCAGCCTTCGATGATTGGTCTGGGATCAGTGCGCAGTCTCTAGTCTTGCTGCAGGAGCTGGGGAAATGCATGCACAAGCTCTAGGGCCAGGAGTGTGGTCACAGGGTTTTCGTTGATGGGCCGCCCGAGGAGCTCGACCGCCCGTTTGACGCGGTATGCCACGGTATTCGTTGCCAGATGAAGGGCTTGTGCTGCGGCGATCCGGCTCCTGCCAGCCAGCAGGAAGTGCCGCAGGGTGTCGCGGATGTCGGTCACTCTTTGGTCCGGACCCAGCAGCCCGGCAAGCTGTACCTGCACAAATCTCGCGGCGCCCTGCGGGTCAGCGATGAGCAGCGCAAGCGTAGCGGCGTC
This sequence comes from Pseudarthrobacter sp. L1SW, assembly GCF_020809045.1. NCBI lineage: Bacteria > Bacillati > Actinomycetota > Actinomycetes > Micrococcales > Micrococcaceae > Pseudarthrobacter > Pseudarthrobacter sp. L1SW. The sequence goes on from NZ_CP078079.1 coordinate 1,837,376, forward strand.
GTCGTAATCCCAGAATTTCTGCCTCGGCGATAGCTTGGCGACCCGGGCCGCCTGCTGCGCCTCAAAGTGGCTTTCCCGCAAGCCCGCCAGCCCGGAGCCGGGCCGTCCGGCCGCAAGCCGGATCCAGTCGGGGCGCGGCACCCGCGACAACGCCCAGCCTGCTTGAATTCGCGGACCCGGCCAAGATCGTATACGGAAGCGATAGCCCCTTCGCGCCCAGCCCAGCCGTCGAGTTCATGACGTACTCTCTCGACCAGTTCAAGATGAGCAACTCACAACAAGTGGCAATCAACCGAGGGAACGCTCACGCACTCTTCCCAAGACTCCAACCATCCGCGGGCCGGTGAAGACTCGGAGAAATGACACCCTCGGAGTTGCCGTCTGCCCTTCGGACTGAGGATGTTCTCTAGAGCCGTCGCGCCTGGCAGCTCAAAGTGCTGAATTTGCCTAGCCCACTGTAAGTGAGCAGGAAAGCCCCTCGACTGACGTGGACAGCCGAGGGGCTTTCCCATTTTCGCTGGGGCTTATCTAAATCCCCGTGGGGGCGGCCGTGATGCCTTCCGGCCGCCGGACCCGCCACTGTCACGCCCCGCGTGCCGCGGCCTCGGCTCTCGACGATAGCGAGCGGGTCCGGGCTTTTCCGTGCAGTCACGCAGCCTGTGCGCCTGACTCGATTCGCGCGCTGCGCTCTGGCCGGTCTTCCGCCCCTACCTCGACGTGCTCGACGAGGCCGCAGCGGTTAACCGTGAGGTGAGCAACTTGGTCGAGGTATGGCATAAGGAGGTTATCTCGGACATCGTCCGCGGCCTGCATCCGGCCAGCCGCTTCCGCGCGGAAACGCACCACATCCGCGGACGCTGGCCTTTTACGCAACTCGACTACGTCGCTACTCTCCGGACCCGCCGCAGGCTCGAGCCGAACCGCGATCACGCGCTGGAGGTGCTCGCCGACAGCTGTACCACCTGCTCTGCGACGAAGGCTGAACCCGCCCGACACACAGATCCGTTGGGAGGCGGACCTACCGGGTCCGTCCCGCGAACGGCGGTGAGGGTGTTGCCGTCCAGGTCGTGGTGTAGTTGGCGACGACGGCGGTGCCGTTCTTGACCTGGGTGACCCGCCCGTCGGCGTCGTAGGTGTAGCCGGTGACGGCCCCCGTCGGGGCTCGTCAGGCCGGTCAACCGGGAGGCGGCGTCGTAGGCGAGCGTGAAGGTACGCCCGGCCCCGGGTGACGGCGGTGAGCCGGTCCAGGGAGTCGTAGGCGTAGGTGGTGGTCCCGTTGGGGTCGACCATGGAGGACGGTTGCCGCTGGCGTCATAGGTATAAGTCGTGCCTGTCCGTGCCCGGCAGATCCGCCTTGGTCTGTCTGCCCGCGGCGTCGTACTTATAGGACGTGACGGCGTTTTGCGGGTCATTGACGGTCGCGACTTGGTTCCGTCTGGTGTAGGTCAGGCGGGATTGCCCCGGCTCTTGTTGACTCGCCGTCTTAGCGAGGGAGGTGAGCAGCCTCGTGCTGACTCCGAGGCGGGCCAGGCCGAAGGCGACATAGCCCGGTGATCCGCCGGGGTGCTCGTTGGTGCCCCACAGTGTAGTGACGATGTCGGTGAGGGATTCCCCGATCACGACGGCGTCCGACGCTTGCCGTGGAGGGCAGAGCCTGGCGCGGTTGTGCATGTCTGTCTCTCCTGGCTTGGGGATTCCCTATGCCATCTGCGTGACGTGAAGGTTGTTGATCGTTGCTGTACCGCCGACGGCGAAGACCCCGAGGTGGGTGCTGTTCTCGGCCGGGAAAATCAGTTCTGTCATGGTGACCTGGCCGCCTTGGGCGAACACTTCAACGGAGCAGCGGTCAACGACGATGCTGAGGTCGTAGGAACCGGAGGTTGACCGGACGGGCGCGGTGTCGAGGGAGGGAAAGGACTCGTGGAAGTCAGTCTCCCCGGACTCCCGCCGGTCGATGAACAGTTGGCCTTCGTCCGGGCGGATGCCCACGCGGGTCCCTTTGGCACCGTCGCCCCGCAGGACAAGTCCGAATTCCTTCGCACTTCCGGGAGCCAGGCTGACGTCGATGCGCTGGACCGTGCCTGCCGCGCCCGGCAGCACCTGTTCGCCGTCGTTGATAGTGGTTTCCGCAAGTGAGAACGGCTCCTGGGCAGCCAACGCGGTCCAGTCGCCTGCCGGCTGCTGAACCAGTGAGGGATTTCCGTCGATGGTTTGGAGGGAGACTTCGCGGGCCAGGGTCATGGGGCTACGCCAGGGGGTGGTGGGAATGTGGTTGGCGTATTCCCAGTTGTTCATCCAGCCGATCATGAGGCGGCGGTTGTCCGGGGCATCGTTGAAGGAGACGGCCGCATAGTAGTCCCGGCCCCAGTCCAGCCATTGGTAGTCGCCCCGTAGGTCAGCGCCGTTAAGGCCTGAGGTCATCGTGCTCCTGGAAATGAAAGAGGTTCCGTCGAAGTCACCGACGAAGTATTGGCCGGCGGAACCGCGGTTGGGGCCGCCGGGATTGAGGTTGACGGTCAGCACCCACTTGGCGTTTTCCGGGTCGCCGTCCACTGGCAGTGGGAAAAGGTCGGGGCATTCCCAAATGCCGCCGGTGGCGTTCGCGGGGCCGAAGGTACTCAGGAATTCCCAGATCTTAAGGTCTTCGGACTTGTAGAGCACCACCTTGAAGTCTTTGGCTTCAACGGCGACCATCACCCAGTAACTGCCCTCGCTGCCGTCGTACCGTATGACTTTAGGGTCGCGGAAGTCGGCTGACCCGCGGTCAAGTACAGGGTTGTCGGCGTGCTTTGTCCAGGTGTAGCCCCCGTCCAGGCTGTATGCCAAGGACTGGGCCTGGATCCCCTCGTGCTGCGAGCCCGGTTTGAAGGCGCTGGTGTAAATGGCCACGAGCGGGGCAACGGAACCGGCGCCGAAGCCGCTGGTGTTGTCCCGGTCATAGACCATGCTCCCGGAGAAGATGTCTTCGTTCTCGTCGCAGGGGATAGCGACGGGATGTTCCGTCCAGGTCAGCAGGTCCGTGGATGTCGCGTGTCCCCAGGACATGTTTCCCCAGACGTTGCCCAGCGGGTTGTTCTGGTAATAGAGGTGGTAGACGCCCCCATGGAAAATGAGGCCGTTGGGGTCATTGAGCCAAGTGTCTCGGGCTGTGTAATGCAGGGCAGGCCTGTAAATGTCGGTCGCTGCTGCATTGTTCGTCGCGAGGGTTTCCATGAGTTCCTTTCGAAAGCAGTTATTTACTGGCGCCGGCGGTGAGGCCTTCTCGCAGGGTTCGCTGGCCGAAGATAAAGACGACCAGTGCCGGCAGCATGGACAGGATCACGCCGGCGAGGACCACGGAGATGCTGCCGGTGCCGAGGTTGCCTTGGAGCGTGACCAGGCCGAGGGGAAGGGTGAAGTTCTGTTCGCTGATGGTGAGGATCAGTGGCCGGAAGAACTCGTTCCAGTGAAAGTTGAAGGCAAGGATCCCGACGATGGCCATGCCGGGGACCGCCAGGGGGACGTAGACCGAACGGAAGATCCGCCACGGTCCGGCACCGTCCAGGGCGGCGGCTTCGGCGAAGTCGTTTGGCAGGCCAAGGAAGTACTGGCGCATCAGGAAGGTGCCGAACGCTGTGGGAATGGCCGGCAGGATCAGGGCCAGCAGGGTGTCGGACAGGCCCATGCCCCGGATCAGCATGAACACCGGCACGATGGTGACCTGCACCGGGACCATCATGGTGGCCAGCACCAGCGAGAAGATGGCGTTCTTGCCGCGGAAGTCCAGGCGGGCGAAGGCGTACCCGGCCAGGGTGGCGGACGCCATCTGGCCAAACGCGATCAGCCCGGTCACCAGGGCGCTGTTCAGGACCAGGAGACCGACGTTGATCTGCTTGAACACCTCCTGGTAGGCGGTGAAGTCAGGGTTGATGGGCAGGAACGACGGCGGCAGGTTGAACGATTCCGACGGCGTCCGCAGCGAGGTGGACAAGGTCCACAGGACAGGGCCGAGGGTCAGCGCCGCCGCCAGGGCCAACGCCGCGTATCTGCCGACGGTGCCGGCTGCGGGCAGGCGGCGTGTGCGGGAGGGCCTACGGGTGGCGGGCGGTTCGGCGGTGGAACCGGAATGCTTGCCGGTCCCGGTCTGCAGAGTCTGGCTGGACATGGGGGACCTCACTGGTAGAAGACGAAGCGGCGGCTAAGGCGGAATTGCAGGGCAGTGACGGCAAGGATCAGCACGGTGAGGACCAGGCCAATGGCGGAGGCTTTGCCGAACTCAAGCTGCTGGAAGGCGGATTCAAAAATCACCATGACGGCGGTCCGGGTGGAATCGCCGGGACCGCCGTTGGTCAGGACGTACGTCTGGTCGAAGACCTGCAGGGCACTGATGATGGCCATGACGGAAGCCACGAGCACCGTGGGGCTGATCAGCGGAAGAGTCACATTGCTGAACTGTTTCCAGCCCGTGGCGCCATCCAGGTTGGCTGCTTCGTGCAGTTCTTTCGGGATGTTGGTGAGGGCGCCGAGGAAGAGCAGGAAGGAGAACCCGAAGTTTTGCCAGACGTAGACCAGGACAACGACGGCGGCGGACGCCGCGGGACTTGTCAGCCAGGGCACAGCGGGGATCCCGACGAGCGAGAGGAGCCAGTTCACGACGCCGAACTGTTCGTTGAACATGTAGCGCATGAAGATGGACACCGACGCGGCGGACAGGACCAGGGGGAAGAAGAAGGTGGAGCGGAGGAATACCCTCAGCCAGGACGGCATCCTTGCCTGCAGCATGGAGGCCAGGCCAAGGGCGATGCCCAGTTGAAGGATTACCGCCATGACTACGAACCCAATGGTGTTCAGGAAGGACACGCGGACGGTGGGGTCCTGTGCCAGTGAGGCGAAGTTGGCGAAGCCGACGAATTGCGGCGCGGAAATGATGTCCCAGCGGAAGAACGCAAGGACCAGTGAAGCGATGATCGGCAGGAAGGTGAACAGGGCCATGCCGAGCACTGTGGGTGCCAGGAAGATCCGTGCCAGCCATCGCTCAACAAAGGAGCGGCGCACGGCCGGTGGTTTCACTGTTTGCCGTGGGGCGGTGGAAGTGGTGGTCATGAGCTCCTCCTCAGAGCCAGTTCAAGGTCGCGCTGCAGGTTGCCCATCGCTGTCCGTACATCGGCGGAGCTGCCGCTGACGGCGGTGGAGACGTTTTTCATCAGGGCAGTTTCGACGGCGGCCTGCTGTGGCGGGGCGGGGATCGGGCCGGAGGTGGGGAACCTGTCCAGGGTGTCGTAGAAGACTTTCCAGTGCCGCGGCCCGGTGGCGGCGTAGAAGGACTCGTTGACCATCGAGCGGCGGGTGGGTGTGGTGTTCGGCTTGGGAATGGCCAGTTGCATCGCTTCGCGGCTGGAGCAGAACTTCACCCATTCCCATGCCGCGTCCTTGTCTTTCGCGGTGCGCATGATCGCGTAGCCGGCGGCCCCGAACTGATGCCGCTGGGTCCGCCAGCGGGGGAAGAACTGCACGTCGAATTGATCGGCGGTCATCCCGGCCTCGTGCAGGCCCTGCGCCCAGTAGCCGCCTGCGGGCGTGGTGCCGATGCGGTTGTTGCCGAAGAGACCGACCAGGGCGTTGCCGCCCCCGGATTCGGGACGCACGCCGAGTCCTTCGGCTACCAGTTCGCGCAGGTAATCGAAGGTCTCGAGAACCCGCCCGTCCTCGGCGTTGGGAGCCAGCCATTGATATCCGCCGCCGCGGGTGCCGCGGGCTGGATCGTTGGGGTAGAAGCGGTCCCAAAGCCAGTCCCCGCCGGGAGCCTTCGTTTCGGACAGGAAGCTGGTGTCGTTGGCGTAAAGCCAGGGCACAACCCCGCCGAAAAGCCGGTTGGTCCAGTAGTACGGGGTGAAATCAGCCGGGCGGGCCTTGCGGAGGGCGCGCAGGGTGGCGCTGAAGTCGTCCTTCGTCCAGTCGTCCTTTGGCCGGTCAAGCCCGGCTTGAGCGAAGGTGGTGGTATTCAGGTACATGTTCGCCGCGTTCCAGTCCAGGGGAAGCTGGTACAGGCTTCCCTGGTACATGAAGGCTTCCAGCAGGCTGGGATGAACGTCGTCAAAGTAATCGATCATCGCTGCCGCGTCCCGGCGGACATAACCGTCCAGGGGCTCAGCGAGCTTGTCGGCAAACAGCTGGGCGCCTTCGGTGGCGACATAGACGACATCCGGCGGCGTTCCCGCGGCCACCATGGTGAGGATCTTGGAAAAGAAGTCTTTCCAGTCCGCCCCCTGGATAGCTTGCAGCTGCACCGGGATATCGGGGTGGGCGGCGGTGAAGGCCTGGATCAGGCCCTGGCGTCCCGCGGCGTCCGCTGCCGTCCCCAGGATGGCGATGTTCAGTGCCTTGCTGCCGCGGCCCGGGATGTCGGTTCCGGTCAGTCGGGGCCAGGCCCCCACGGTGGCTCCTGCCACGGCGAGCCCGGTCAGGCCCAGCATGGAACGGCGGGTGAGTTGTGAGAGTTTGCTGCTGGACCGCAGCGAATGCGAAGGGGCTGGTTGCCCCGGTGTCTTTTCAGACGTCATTGTCGGCTCCTCCTAACACGTGTTAAGTAGGTTAGGAGACGCACCTAACACGTGTCAAGAACTATTTCGAGCGGTCACTGCCGGCGACGCAGACGGAAGGAAATCAGGGCAACAGCCTTACCTGGGGACTGCGGAGACAGATCGAACGTCCCGCCGAAGCGGGGTACCGGGCATCGGCCGCGACGCTTGGGAAATGCGGCCGATCAGGAAGCCGGGGGAGCGCCGGTGGATGCCCGGTGGATGACCTGGCAAGGTACCAGCACGGTTTCGCCCCGAGGCATCTCTGCAGCGGGCGTTTTTCCTTCAACCTCGTCCAAAAGCATGGTCATCGCCGTAGCCCCGATTTCGGCGTGCGGAAGTGCCACGGTGGTGAGGGCGGGAACGAGGTTGGCGGCCACGTTCTGCTGATCGTCGTATCCCACCACGGACAGATCCTGCGGTACCCGCAGTCCTGCGGCGGCGGCGTACAACAAGACGCCGGTGGCCACCCTGTCGTTGGAGCATATGATCGCCGTCGGCCGGTCTCCGCCGCCCAGCACAGCGGACGCGGCCCGGTAGCCGTCATCGATGTCCCAGCCGGCGAGGTGGACGTCTTGTTGCTCGCGGCCTAGTCCCGCTTCTTCCATGGCCTCGCGGTAACCCTGTTCGCGCTGCGGGGCGGCGGGGGAGCTGAGAGTCCCGGTCAACAGGGTGATGCGACGGTGGCCCAGGTCGATCAACAGTTGGGCGGCTGCACGCCCGCCGTCGACCTCTGCGGGTATGACCGAGCCGAACGGGGAGGCGGCATCGGTGCAATTGGCAAGTATCGCCGGCAAGGTGCGCATCGTGGCCGGGGTGGTCACTTCGCGCAGGCTGCCGGTGGCGTACATGATGCCGTCCACCTGCCGGTGCGCGAGTTGCTGCGCTGCAGTGCTTTCGCGCGACACGTCATGCTCTGAATCTACAACCAGAACCATGTACCCACGGGCCAGGGCCGTGCGTGAAGCGCCGCTGATCAGCCGGCCGGCGAAGGGGCTGGTGACGATATCGTCTGTGATGACTCCAATAGTCGACGTCTGTTGATTTCGCAGACTCAAGGCAACCGAATTGGGCGTGTAATCCAGTTCCGCGGCAGCGCGGAGGACGCGCTGCTGTCGTTCCAGGGTGACGTTGCCATCGGCCCTGCCGTTAAGCACCAGCGATACAGCGCTACGGGACACTCCTGCCCGTCGTGCGACATCCAGTGCCGTAGCTTTACGTTTGATCATGCCGGTCCCCCTTGCTTTCCCAATAGCATAGCTAACTCGTGTGAGGTTGGGGGTCTGCGCCGTTACCCCACGAGCAGCTTCCCTGCCCAAAACCAGCCAGTATGGCCGCTAGAACGTGTTCTCGGCTCTAAACGACCCACCAGTCGGATCGGCCAGAATCCTCGGGACGAAACCCGGAACGGCACCAGTCGCTGTCATCCCCAAAATCCTGGAACGTGCAGGAGACCTGAAGCTTTGGCGGTCAGTGCAGCAAATCCGGGTAGCTTCAACGTGATCGAAGTCGAAGGAACTGGCGGCTATTGACTACCTCGAGAAGTTCAAACGCGTGGCTCCGCCGTGGGATCTAGCCCTAAGCACCCCTGCCGCGGCCGCTCCCAAAACGCCGATAATAGTGACTCCGTCGACCTGATTAGGCTCGGACAAGCGGGCGGTGGCGACTCTATTCTGTCAACAGTTGGGGTCAATTCGGGTTATCCAAGGCTGAAGGTCGGGAGCCGTTGGGGAGCTCCTATAGCAGCAGCGGCGGATAACTCATAGGAATTATCCCCGTGTGGGTACGGCGGCAGGACTCAGCCTCTCACCGGACCCAGATCTAAGTCCACTATTTCTGTGCCCAAGCCAAGACGCCCTGTGTCAGTTTTGGGTGTAGCTTTGCCGCCTATCAGGCGCCGCCGACGGTTAGTTACCTGTCGGCCCGCCTTGGTTTTTGTTCGGCGTCCTGACCAAGTCACGTTGGGCCCCGGGAAATCATGTCAAGCTGCCCGCCTGGGTTGTTTCGTGGAATCATTTGGTTTTGCCCGGATGGCGGGTTGGGGTTTGGTGCCCTGCTTCGCGGTGGTCAGGGTCAGTAGCTCCGTGAAGAGGGCCTGGATTTGGCGTTGGATGCGGCCGGGTTAGAGACTTGTTTTCGCGTTTCAGACGGGTTTTGAGGGTCTTGATGATGGTGCCGGTGTTGGCCAGGACGCGCTGGTAAGGGGTCGCGGGCTTATCGTAGGTCTTGGTGATCTTCGCGCCGTTCCGGACTTTCGCGAGGAGTTTTTGCTTGGGTCCGAAGTGGTTGGTCAGCAGCCGCTGAAGCGCCCAGCTCCGGTTGAGCAGCTCCAGCTCGCCGGGTGTGTCGTAGCGGTGATAGCCGACAGTCTGGCGAACGATGTGCCAGTTCTTCTGCTCGACATGGGGCCGTCGTTCTTGTTCCCGGACCGGGACCTGGTGAAGGTCAGTTTCTCCTGCTCGCACCAGCGGAAGAGCTCCCGGTTGATGAACTCAGAACCGTTGTCCGAACCGATCCCGAGGATAGGGAACGGGAACGCGGCAGTGGGCGTCTTTGATCCGCCGCGAAAACCCATTTTTGGGCCTTGTTCCGCACCGAGCGGGTTTCCGTCCAGCCGGTCGCAATGTCGGTGATATCAAGGGTGAACAGAACTCACCCTGGTTATTGCCGCCCTCGTGGCCGACCAGATCGATCTCCACGAACCCGGGCACCCCTCGTTCCACTCGGCCCAGGTCCGGATCGGCATCGAGTCTTTCAGCAGTGTTCCGGGCTTGGTGTGGGACCGGCCGCGGGGCTCCAGTTTCGCCCGGTCGGCCTTGAGCCTGCGGTCGATGGTCGCTGGGGAGATCGTCAGCAGCTGCGCGGCCGTGCCGGCATCAATGTTCAGCTCCTTGAACCGCCGCAGGCGCGGCACCAGGTCCGGCAACGCTGCCGCGGGGAGCCGCCCGCACGGCTTTCCTGCACCGCCCAGCAGAACCGCAACGCCTCGACCACCGGCTCCCGGTAAAGCGGCGGCCGGGGCGTCCTGGCCCGCACGGGTTTCAGTACCAGTACCTGCCGCAGGGCCTTGCGGGCGTGGTCGCGGTGCCATCCAGTCGTCGCACACAGCTCATCCAGAATCTGCTTCTTCCCGGCCCGGTCCGTCCGGGCATAGCGGGTGGCGATGACCTTCGTGACAGCCCTGCGTTCACTCGTCGAAAGCTCCATGGCTCGCAATGCCGACGCGGCCGAGACCGCCCCGGCGGACACGCCGCTACGCGGGCATTCTCAAATGATTCTTCGAATACCGCTGCGCGAGCATCTTTGATGAGTCAACGCGGGGCCTAGACCGCGGACAGACGTTGCCCTATGGTTGGGGCATCAACGGTCCTTGGCCGGGTGGCGCTCCACCCGGGAGGTGCATCATGGCTATCATTTCATCCGGTTTCCGTGGACGGCGGTCCGAGAATCCCGCCCTGCCTCCCGGGCAGCATGAAACGGCGGATTTTCCTGTGCTCACGGCGGGGCCTGCCCCCCTTATCCGTATTGACGATTGGGAGTTTTTCATTGCCGTGGAGACCGGCTGGCGGCTCTCTTGGTCCTGGGACGAATTTATGGCTTTGCCGCAGGAGGAAATCACTACGGACATTCACTGTGTGACCAGCTGGTCAAAGCTGGGAACAGTGTGGCGTGGCGTTTCGGTGGACACGCTTTTCGAAGACGTCGAAAGCACCAGTGATTTCGCTACGGCCTATTCCTTCGGCGGTTACACAACCAATGTTCCTCTGTGGGACCTCCTGGGCGGCAAGGCGTGGGTGGTCTGGGAATTCGATGGCAAGCCTCTCGAACGCGCCCACGGGGGCCCGGCACGGCTTTTGGTGCCGCATCTGTATTTCTGGAAAAGCGCCAAATGGATACGCGGTCTGGAGCTGATGGGGGAGGACCTGCCCGGTTTCTGGGAATCGAATGGCTACCATCTTCACGGGAACCCGTGGCGCGAGGAGCGGTACTCATGAGGCGCGTGCCGTGAGCAGCCAGTGGCAGGTCGCCGAAGTGGTGGGCGGGTTCCCGGAAAATGCCACTGCCCGGACCATTACCCTGCGTGTGGATGGTTTGACGGGACACTTGGCCGGCCAGCACATCGACATCCGCCTCACCGCCGAGGACGGGTACGCCGCAATCCGCTCTTACTCCGTGGCATCGGCAGGTATGGATGAGCATCTGGACATCACCGTTGACGAGCTGCCCGACGGCGAAGTCTCACCGTATTTGGTCCGGGACCTGGCCGTCGGGGACAGGCTGGAAATCCGCGGGCCGGTGGGCGGCTGGTTTGTCTGGAGGCCCAGTAACGCGAATCCTGTACAGCTGATCGGGGGAGGGTCAGGTGTGGTGCCGCTGATGTCGATGATCCGCGCCCATCAGGTTTCCACCAGCGAGTCTCCTTTCAGGTTGCTCTATTCCCTCAAGTCACCTGAGACCTCGTTATACAGCGAGGAGCTGCGTCGCTTGGACCGGGAATCGGACAAGCTGATGGTCGACTATGTCTATACGCGGTTGGCCCCGGAAGGCTGGCCGGCCCCGCCGGGGCGCCTTACGTCGGATACGCTTCTGCGCAAGATCTTCCCGGCTGAGGAGAATCCGGATGTATTCATCTGCGGCCAAACGGTTTTCGTGGAGACCGTTGCGGACTGGCTGGTGAAGGCCGGCTACCCGGTGGCGTCGGTAAAGACCGAACGGTTTGGCGGGACGGGAGGCATCTGATGAACGGCGCGGACGATTTCGCTGTCCCCGACCCGGGCGACCAAGATATTGCAGCATCACCCCATGATCCGATTCCGTATCTGGACGGTAACGCAACGGCCGGGGCACTGTCGGAAGTGTTCCGCGTCGACATCATCGCGGCGCTCGGACGCTGCAGGCATTGCGGTTCAGTCAGGGCTTTTGGCGAGGCAATGGTGTTCGCCGACGCGCCCGGCATTGTGGTGCGCTGCCGCAACTGCCAGGGCGTGCTGCTGAGGCTGGTGGAAACACCAACCCAGTACTGGTTGGATCTGAGCGGCCTTAGCTACCTGGAGATCAACCGCGAGGAATAGGCCGCAGGAATCCTGCATCACCCAAGTCAGGAGGATGTGGTTGAGCAGGGAATCCCTGCTGGTCCTCCTTAACTTCTTCCGTGACTGCACGCGCTGCGGCCACGCCGTGAAGGTCGGGCAGGTACTTCTCCCTGCTCTTCGATTTTGCGGCGGAGGAAATCACGGGCGGTTCGTCTCATGATCCCGAGTGCTTCGCCGATCGGAGCCTTAGTCCGCGCGCCCTCAGGCGCAGGTTGATGACCCATCAGCGCCTGGCCGTGAGCAGCCCGACGGACTTCGCCGTCGCACGGCAGGCCTCCAGCGCTGCAACTTCCCTTACCTCCGTAAGGAACTGTGCTGGGGCCGCCCGTGTCTGGCCCGCGGGCTGAAACACCCGGGACCGGAGGCCGGTTCTCCGGCTACTGGAGCCAGTGGGGCACCGCCACGTGCCACAGGTTGCTGGCACATGTCGGTGATGTGGCCCATTCCGGCATACTCGCGCATGTCCCGGATTCCTGCCACGGCAGAGGCTTTGTCGGGGAAGGCGCGGGAGGTGGCCATTACTGCACCGTCGGGGCCTGTGATTCTGAACCTGAAGTTCGAGTCTTCGTCGTTGAAGAGTTCGAACATTCCTGCCATGGGTCTCCTCCCGGCCTGGCCACTGTCGCCGGCCTTGGTCCTTGTTGCCAGAAGGACAGCGCGACGTTGGGCTGCCATCTGGACGGTCTAGCGGATGCAAAAGACTTCAATCGTGGAAATCAGGGACGCCACGCGCCCCTTCGCCAATGTACGCGGCGCATCAGTTACTTGTCAGTAGAACTTTCCCTCCACAGCCACCGAATGTTCCCGCCGAACACAAGACCCTGCTGCAAGGGATCCTTCTGGAAGCCAGCCGAAGCCAGGAAAGGAACCTGTCTCGTTCGTCTGATGGCGACTGTGACCGCAGGCGAGGACCTTGGCGTTGAACTTCGCTCAACCGTTGGGAGGCTGCCTCCCCGACGCCTTAACTGCCCATCCGCTCGCCTGAGAAAACACAGGCAGCGTGCAATACGGTGCGGACTTGTCTGCATTGTGTGGCACTCCCGCCACACTTCAACGACCCCGATCCCGTCGCCAAGCGTACTTCACAGCAGATCATCATCCGACCTGTCCGGCTCTCCCGGACGGGAGCACCGTTTTCCGTTTTCCGCAGTGACTCTGACGGCATGAGGGGGTACGGGCAGATGTTTAGTCCCGCGGTTCATTGTTTACCCGTATCGTGTTAGCACCAAACTCAGATTCAGGATTGGGCCAGCGCCGGTGAGAGAGCCGTCAGTGGCCTCGTTTCGATCGAACTGACGGGTGCGGAGCTTGACAGCAACTGAAAGGCAGCCATGAAAAAACATGATCCATTTGCACCAACATCCGGGATCGAATCCTTCGAAGTCATCAGCGAATCCTTCGAGGATGGCCAGGTTCTTCCGGAAGCCCAACGCAGCGCCGTTCTGCGAGCTGGCGGCCGGGACGAATCGCCCCAGCTCACCTGGTCGGGCGCGCCCGAGGGAACCAGGAGCTACGCAGTCACCGTCTTCGACCCCGATGCCCCTGGCGCGGGCTACTGGCATTGGGCCGTGGTGAACATCCCGGCAGACGCCACGTCCCTCCCGGCCGGTGCAGGTTCCCGGGACAACTCCCGGTTACCGTCTGGAGCAGTGCAATTGAAGAACAATGCCGAATTCACCAGTTTCATAAAAACTACCCCAGCGTGGGGCGGTCCAGCAGTGCAGCGTCGATCACCAGCCCGGCAAGAATGAGTGCAATGGAGTCGATCGTCGCGACCACCAGGCGCCACGGTAGGGACGTGCGTGCAAATAACAAGCCCGCCCAGCGCCGGTAGCGACAGCGCAGCTGTTGGATGCCAGGGGCGGTCCCTGCCACCGGCCGGCCTGCGTCCGCTTAATCGCAGCAGGCGGCCACAGGTCCGATGGGGGAGGGCTTCATCCCGCAGCCCGGGGCGCAGGTGCTGGCTCGAAACGGGTCTCCTAAGTGGGGAGCCACTAGCCAGGCACGGCCGGAGGGGCCGTTGAGGCCCGCAAGATGAGCCTGGTCGGCATTTTGAGGTAGGTCGCTTCAGGGGTCTGCCCGTTCATGAGCGCAACAACGAGATCGGCCGCAGCCGCGCCAAGGTGGCCCATGGGCTGGCGCACCGTGGTGAGCGGTACTGCGTATTGCGAGGCTTCTGGAATGTCGTCGAAGCCAACAACGGAGAGGTCGCGCGGCACCTCCAGCCCAAGCTCACGCGCCACCTCGATGACAATGATGGCTGAGAGGTCGTTCGCGGCAAAGACCGCGGTTGGACGGTCGGGCTTGGAGAGCAGGCGCTGCGCGGCTTCGCGGGCCCAGTCCTGGTCGTAGTTGCCCACGCCAACCAGAGCCGGATTGAAACGAATTCCTGCTTCGTCGAGGCCGCGGCGGTAGCCGGCCTCCCTCGCTGCGGCTGATCGGAGGTCTGAGCGGCCGGAGACGAAACCGATACGACGGTGGCCGAGGTCGATCAGGTAGCTGGTTGCATTGCGGGCACCGCCAAAGCTGTCCGACTCCACGGTTGGGAGGTCCATCGGGCCGGTGTGCGGGTCCACAGCGACGATCGGAACATCCGCGCTGACGTTTACGACGGTTGGCGTCACCATGATTGCGCCATCGATGAGAGTGCCGCTCAGCCGGCTGAGCGACCGGCGCTCCCAGCCCTCGGGTGATTTTTGACGTGAGCCGCTGTACGCGAGGAGGTCGTAGCGGGAGTCGCTGAGAGAGGCGGCGACGCCCTTCAGAACTTCCGCGCTGAAGGGCTCGAAGTCCGCCACCAGCACCCCGATAACGCCCGTCTTGCGAGAGCGCATGCTGCTGGCCACCAGGCTGGACTCATAGCCCAGAGCCTGCGCGACTTGAAGAACGCGCTCCGTCGTTTCAACCGACACGCCGTATCGGCCGTTAATGGCCTTGGACACAGCTGAAACTGACACTCCGGCCGCCTTGGCCACATCGCGTATGTTTGCACGCCGTCTCATGGGCCCCGAGCCTACGTCATGGAAAATGATTTCGAAAATGTTTGACGGACCCTCCTTCGCTTGGAAATCTTAGGGGGCCGGAGTGCTCCGGCTCACACTTATCGACCGGATCTGACTGCAGGTACGGGTGCCTTGCGGGATGCGGTTGTGCCGTCAAGTGCGCCTTTATGGGCAGCGCTCAATGAGGAGAACGGGTAAAAACGAATGAAAGTCACAAAGATCCTAAGAGGGGCCGCGGTTCTGGCCTTGGGTTCGCTGGCGCTGAGCGCCTGCAGCGGTCCTTCCGGCAACTCCTCGGACGGCAAGGTGTCCATGACACTTTGGGAGAACTCGACGACGGGTCCGGGCCTGGAGTTCTGGAAGTCGGCGGTCGCGGACTTCGAGAAGGCAAACCCGAACGTAACCATCAACGTACAGGCCGTCCAGAACGAGGACCTGGACGGCAAGCTGCAGACTGCCCTTAACTCCGGCGACGCGCCTGACATCTTCTTGCAGCGGGGCGGCGGCAAGATGACGGCAATGGTTCAGGCCGGACAGCTGATGGACCTGACCGACAAGATCTCGCCCGAGACGAAGAAGGTGATTTCGGCTGGATCATTCAAAGCGGAAACCTATCAGGACAAGGTCTGGGCCATGCCGCTCGCGGTACTCCCCGGTGGCCTCTTCTACAGCCAGGACCTCTTCAAGGCGGCAAACATCACCGAGGCTCCCGCCACGATCAGCGACCTGGAAAAGGACGTCGAGAAATTGAAGGCGACGGGTGTGGCCCCGGTAGCGCTCGGCGCGAAGGACGCTTGGCCGGCCGCGCACTGGTTCTACTGGTTCGCGCTGCGCGAGTGCGAAGCCTCCACCATGCAGAAGTCGGCGGACTCGAAAGACTTCTCAGACCCTTGCTGGCTGAAGGCGGCCCAGGACCTGCAGAACTTTGCTGACAAGAAGCCGTTCAACGACGGATTCCTGACCACGTCCGCGCAGCAGGGTGCCGGCAGCTCTGCCGGACTGGTTGCCAACCACAAGGCTGCAATGGAACTCATGGGCGCGTGGGATCCAGGCGTCATTGCTTCGCTCACTCCGGACCAGAAGCCGCTGGCTGACCTTTCCTGGTACCCCTTCCCCGCGGTTCCCGGTGGAAAAGGCGACCCCGCTGCAATCATGGGCGGTGTTGACGGCTACTCGTGCTCGGCCAATGCGCCCAAGGAATGCGCTGACTTCCTCAACTTCGTTGCGAGCACTCCACAGCAGGTTGCCTACTACAAGGCCTTCAACGCCCCGCCTGTGAACACCGAGGCGCAGAAGTCTGTGACTGAGCCGTACCTGCAGGAAATCCTGAAGTCATACAACGCGGCTCCCTACGTATCCCCGTGGCTCGACACCGTCCTCGGCCAGAACGTCGGCAATGCGCTCAACGTCGCCGTCGTCGACATGCTGGCTGGCAAGGGCGACCCGCAGAAGCTCATCCAGACGGCGAACGACGCCGCCAAGAAGGGCTAAGAGGAAGATCCGTGAGCAACACCCGCGAGACAATCTCCAACGACTCCGCGTCGACAGCGGATCTCGCGCAGCGGGATGGGAGCGGCACGGCCGTGTCGCTCCCATCGGGGCTGCGCCGCCGCCGCGGCATCGGCTGGTCCGTGCCGTTGGAGATCGCAATCCTGGCAGGGCCGGCGATTCTCTTCTTCCTGGCCTTTGTCATCCTGCCTGTCGCGATGGCGGCATATTACGGCTTTTACCGCTGGAACGGATACGGGCCGCCCACCGACTTCGTGGGCCTGCAGAACTACATTGTGATCCTGCAGGACCCGGCATTCCTTCAGGCCCTGTCCCACAACGCCTTTATCGTGGTGGCTTCGCTCGTCCTCCAGGGGCCGGCAGCAATCCTGTTGGCGCTGCTGCTGAACCGGAGGATGCGCGGGCAGTCCGTCATCCGTGTCCTGATCTTCGTGCCCTACGTCATCTCAGAGGTCGTCGTCGGTACGGGATGGAGCCTGATGCTCCAGAGCAACGGCGCGCTCAACGGCTGGCTGCGGAACCTGGGGCTGGGCGCCCTGGCCCACGATTGGCTGGCGGACCCGAACGTGGCCATGTGGACCCTGATGGGCATCCTGACATGGAAGTACATCGGCTTCGCGGTAATCCTGTTTCTTGCCGGATTGCAGGGCGTCCCGGAGGAGCTTTATGAGGCTGCCGCGCTGGACGGGGCTTCCTACTGGCAGATCCAGCGACGAATAACGCTGCCGCTGCTCGGGCCGACGCTGCGTATCTGGGCGTTCCTGTCGGTGATCGGTGCCTTGCAGCTGTTTGACCTTGTCTACATCATCTGGGGCCAGTACGTTGCGTCCACTGCCGGGACGTCCACCATGGCCAGCTACATGGTTACGAACGGCCGAAACGCCGGAAACTACGGCTACGGCAACGCTGTCGCCGTCGTGATTTTCATCATCTCCCTCGTCGTCGCACTGGTGTACCAGCGTTACGTGCTGCGCCGCGACACCGCTGGCGCACTGACAGAAAGGAAGGCGCGATGACCGCCGCCATCGCCGCCCGGCGACCCCGCCGGGCAGACAAGCAAAGCCTGCCGTGGGGCTCGCCCGCCGTGTACTTCGTGGCGCTTGTGGTCATCGCGCTCATGCTGGCGCCGATCGCCTACATCATTTTTGGCGGGTTCCGCACGAATGCGCAGATCACGACCGACCCGGCTGGCCTTCCAAATCCCTGGAACGTAGGCAACTACCTCACCGTCATGACCGGGAGTGTCTTCTGGCGGCAGGTGCTGAACTCGACCATTGTGGGGGCAGTAACCACCCTCGGCGCAGTCGGTTTGGGCCTCATGGCCAGCTACGTCCTCGCCCGGTATCAGTTCCGGGGGCGCGCGGCGCTTTACTCGCTTTTCGCGGCCGGGCTGATGTTTCCCATTACCGTCGCCATCACACCGCTGTATATTGTGGTGCGCAACCTCGGCCTGATGAACTCGCTGGCCGGCGTCATCCTCCCGCAGATCGCGTTTGCGCTCCCCACCACGATCATTATCCTGGTGCCGTTCCTGCGCGCCATTCCGGACGAAATCCAGGAGTCGGCCTTTATTGACGGCTGCAGCCGCCTCGGCTTCTTCTTCCGGATGGTGCTGCGGCTCTCGCTTCCTGGCGTCATCACCACCGGCATCCTGGTCTTCATCGGCAGCTGGAACAGCTACCTGCTGCCCCTGTTCATCCTGAACAAGGAGGCCACCTTCACTCTCCCGCTGGGCGTGCAGGCGTTTTCCTCCCAATACTCCACGGACACCGCGCAGGTCCTGGCCTTTACGTCCCTGTCCATGATCCCCGCACTGGTGTTCTTCAGCCTCTTCGAACGGCGCATTGTTGGGGGACTCACCGGCGCCGTCAAAGGCTGACGGCGGCCACATTAAGGAATAGAAGCATGAGCAATCCTGGCAACCACCCGACCTTCCCTGCCGTCTCCGAACGGGTCAGCCGACTGCATGCCCGGATGACCCTTCCGGAAAAGCTGGCACAACTGGTCGGCTACTGGGTAGACAAGGGCGATGAGAACGTGGCCCCGCTTGACGGCGAGTTCGCCGCGGTCCCCAGCTACGCCGAAGCAACGGCCGAGGGCATCGGCCATCTCACCAGGGTATATGGGACCCGTCCGGTCGATCCGCTGGAGCGGGCTCAGTGGCTGTGGTCCGAGCAGCGCCGGCTGCGCGAGCAGACCCGGCTAGGCATCCCGGCCTTGGTGCATGAAGAGTGCCTGACCGGGCTGGCCGCCTGGAAGGCCGCCACGTTCCCGACCCCCCTCGCCTGGGGGGCTGCGTTCGATCCGGAGCTTGTCCGGGACATGGGCGCCGCCATCGGCGCCTCGATGAGGGAGCTCGGCATCCATCAGGGCCTCGCCCCGGTGCTGGATGTCATCCGCGACCCGCGTTGGGGCCGCGTGGACGAGTGCATCTCCGAAGACCCCTATGTCGTCGGCACAATCGGCACCGCCTATGTACAGGGCCTGCAGTCGGCGGGCATACACGCCACGCTCAAGCACTTCGTCGGTTACTCGGCATCGCAGGCGGGCCGAAACCATGCCCCCGTACATGCCGGAACCCGCGAAGTGCGGGATGTGCTGCTCCAGCCATTCGAGATGGCCGTGCGCGACGGGGCCGTGCGCTCGGTGATGAATTCCTATGCGGAAATCGACGGCGTGCCCGTCGCCGCGAACCGCGAGTATCTGACCGGGGTCCTGCGCGACGAGTGGGGTTTCGACGGTACGGTTGTGGCCGACTACTTCTCGGTCAGCTTCCTGCACACCATGCACCGGATCGCCGCAGACCGCGGCGAGGCCGCCGAACTTGCACTGACGGCCGGGATCGACGTGGAACTGCCGACCGGCGACTCCTTCCTCGCTCCGCTCGCCGAACGCATCCGCGCCGGCCAGACCGACGAAGCGATAGTGGACCGTGCCGTGCTGCGGGTCCTGGCCCAGAAAGAAGAGCTGGGCCTGCTCGACGAAACGTTCGACGCACCGCCCGCCGAGATCGATCTTGACACCCCGCGGCACCGTGAGCTGGCGGGACGCCTGGCAGAGGAGTCGCTGGTATTGCTGACCAATGACGGCACCCTGCCCCTGGCCCGGACGGCACGACGCATCGCCGTGCTCGGTCCCAACGCCGCCGCCGCGGAGGCGTTGATGGGCTGCTACTCGTTTGCCAACCACGTGCTGGCGCACCACCCGGGAGTGCCCCTCGGCTTCTCCATCGTCCCGGTGCTGAACGCGTTACGGGACGAGTTCCCCGAAGCTACCGTGGCCACTGCTCAAGGCTGCGAGGTTGAGGGCGAAGACCGGGCCGGCATTCCCGCGGCAGCGGCCCTCGCAGCGGATGCTGAAGTGGCCGTCGTCGTTGTTGGGGACCGAGCTGGATTGTTCGGCCGCGGCACAGTCGGAGAGGGCAATGATGTGGAGAGCCTGGAACTCCCGGGTGTCCAGCGCGAACTGGTGGAGGCTGTGGTGCGGACAGGCACACCTACCATCATGGTCGTCCTTTCCGGCCGTCCGTACGCGATCGGCTGGGCGATCGAGGGCCCGGGCACTCCGCCCGCCGTATTGCAGGCGTTTTTTCCGGGGGAGGAAGGCGGGCCTGCCATAGCCGCCGTACTCTCGGGACGTGTCGCACCGACGGGACATCTGCCGGTCTCGCTCCCGCGCTCCGCGGGAGCACAGCCGTTCTCCTACCTTCACCCCCTTCTCGGCGGCCCCTCTGACGTGACCAGCGCCGACAGCACCCCGGTGTTACCCTTCGGCCACGGCCTCACCTATACGACCTTCGAGCACAGCGGCCTCGACGTGCCGGATACAGTGTCCGCCGGCGGAGCCTTCAATGCGACGGTTACGGTCCGGAACACGGGTGACCGCGCAGGCACCGACCTCGTTCAGCTCTACGCACACGATGTCTACGCCAGTGTCACCCGTCCGGTGGCGCAGCTCCTTGCCTACACACGGGTTTCGCTGGAACCGGGGGAGAGCGCACTGGTGACGTTCGACGTGCCGACTATGCGACTGGCCTTCACGGGTCCAAGTGGCGACCGGATTGTCGAGCCCGGCGCCGTCGATCTCTGGGTCGGCTCTTCCTGTGCGCAGCGCGAGACCACAGCAAGTCTTTCGATCGGCGGTCCTGAATATGTCGTGACCGCCGCCGACCGCCGCCTGGCCCTATCCACGATCCATATCCCGGCCCCCTCCTCAAGGGCATAGGACCGGTTTGCGGCTGCCGCCGGTGAAGTTTCTTCCACTCGACCGCCGATTTGCCGCACTCTGAAAGGACGCCCATGTACAACGATCTGCCCGAAGCTGAGCTTCGGAGTTACAAGAGCTCCCAGACATGCAACGACGACTTCGATACGTTCTGGGAACAGACCCTAGAGGAATCCCGCCAGGCGGGTGGGGATACCGTGATCGAAGCTGTAGCGGAAGGCCTGGAAACCCTTGATGTCTACGACGTCACCTTTCCGGGCTTCGGGGGCGAACCGGTCAAGGCCTGGCTGCGAACCCCGAAGTCCGCGTCCGGGCCCCTGCCCGCCATCGTCCAGTACATGGGGTACGGCGGGGGACGGGGACGTCCTTGGGAAAACCTTTTCTGGGCCTCTGCAGGTTTCGCCCACTTCCAGATGGACACCCGCGGCCAAGGATCAGGATGGTCAATCGGGGACACTCCGGACACGGCGGGTGCATCCGGCCCCCAAGTACCGGGGGTCATGACCAAGGGAATAAAAGACAAGGAGACCTACTACTACCGGCGTCTCATGACGGACGGTGTGCGCGCCGTCGATGCAGCACGCACCATACCCTTCATCGATCCGGATCGCATCGCGGTCACCGGAGGGAGCCAGGGAGGGGCCATCGCACTGGCCGTTGGCGCACTCGTCCCGGACCTGTCCGCCGTCGCCGTGAACGTGCCTTTCCTCTGCGACTTTCCCCGCGCGACTACGATCACGGACGCTTACCCGTTCCGAGAAGTCGGCGACTACCTTTCAACCCACCGACAGGACATCGACATCGTCCAAGAGACCCTCAGTTACTTCGACGGCGTCAACTTCGCGGCCAGGGCGAGGCACCCTGCTTACTTTTCGGTAGCGCTGATGGACTTGATCACCCCGCCGTCCACCGTGTTCGCCGCCTTCAACGCCTACGCCGGAGAGAAAAAAATCCAGGTCTGGCCGTACAACGGCCATGAGGCAGGCGGACCGGATGATGATCGGCTCATGCGACGATTTCTTTCGGAAATCCTCCACTGACAAGCTTCCGGCCACTCCGCCGCGGCGGGCGGCGTACTCGGCCCGCGCAGTCAAAAAAGCCCCTACACCCGTCAAGGAGTACAGCATGAGTGCACCCGCCCAAACCGCCGATCCAAGCATGTCGCATAGGCGGCGCCGCGTGTCCCTGGCCATCATGGCCGCCGACGGAAGTCCCCTGAGGGACGCCGACGTCGTGATTGAGCAGACACGCCATGAGTTTGCCTTCGGCAACATAGGTTTCGACTTTATCCCCCTCGCCAATGGCGAAGCGTCTGAGGACCTTTCGGCCGCAGAGATTGAGGCATTTGGCGGCGCGGACATCGACCAGCTCGCCCATCTGTCCGGCCTCTGGCTCGACCTCTTCAATACGGCAACCTTGCCTTTCTATTGGGGCCGTTTCGAACCGAAGCGCGGGCGCCCCGACACCCAGCGGCTTAGAACGACCGCCCAGTGGTTCGCCGAACGGGGCGTGACGGTCAAAGGCCACCCACTGGTCTGGCACACGGTCACGGCCCCTTGGCTCCTCGGTCTGCCCCTGGACGAAATCGAACAGGTCCAACGCCAGCGGATCCGTCGGGACGTGACAGATTTTGCAGGACTCATCGACACCTGGGACGCCATCAACGAGGTCGTCATCATGCCGGTGTTCGACCGCGAAGACAACGGCATCACCCGTCTCGCCTATGACCGCGGCCGCATCCAGATGATCCGAATGGCCTTTGAAGAGGCGCGCAGCGCCAATCCGTCGGCGACTCTCCTCATCAACGACTTCGACCTATCGTCGGCCTACGAGTGTCTCATTGAGGGCGCTTTGGAAGCCGGGATCCGGATCGACGCGATCGGCCTGCAGACGCACATGCACCAGGGTTACCGCGGAGAAGACGAAATCCTGTCCACAGTCGACCGCTTCGCGCGGTATGGATTGCCGATCCATATGACCGAGAGCACCATTCTCTCTGGACACCTCATGCCATCCGAGATCACCGACCTCAACGACTACCGCGTATCCGAGTGGCCCAGCACTCCGGAAGACGAAGAACGCCAGGCAGACGAGATTAGGCGTCATTATCGCTCCCTCGTTTCGCATCCGGCCGTCCAGGCAATCAACTACTGGGGCTTGACCGATAACGGCGCCTGGCTCGGGGCCCCTGGCGGGTTGGTGCGCTCCGACGGAACCCTGAAACCGTCGTACAGGGCCCTCCACGAACTCATAAAGGGTGACTGGTGGACTGCGCCGACAACAGCACGCACCGACCTCAGCGGGCGTGTCGAAGTTGAGGGATTCTTCGGCGATTATTCCGTAACCGCCGGCCCAGCCACTGGACGTTTCTCAGTGACAGCCGGACTAGACGCAGTACCTGTTCGGCTCCTTCCCCATGAGTGATTCAACTCAAGCCAGGAACTGAAGGGCGGGCGTTTGGCAGTACCGTTCCCGGGCAGCTAAACAGGCTCGACGCCCGGCCTCGACCAGTTCGAATCAGATCGCCTCGGCCAGCCGACAAGTGTTGACCACGCGGCGGGCAATGACGGCGCGGGGTTCCAAGGCCAACTAACCATGGCGACGTAGTAGCCACGCGGTTCAGAGATCTCCTGGTCGATGGGGGCCGGATGGGACATTGCACCGTTGGTCGCAAATTGGGGGTCCGGAAGGACAGTCCGTGGTCTATGTCATTTTGGAGTACAGCGTGCCAGGCTTCGAGGTTGCGCGTCCTATTGAGGGCATGTCAAAAGGGAGTTGGTGACGAGGCAGTCTTCATCGCTCGGCAAGGACCGGGAGTCGAGCATGTTCGACGGCGGCCGATTTGGCTTGTGGGTTGCTGGTGGTTGGGAGGGTGATGCGGAGGGAAGCCTCGGTTTCTCTGCCGTGCTCTCCGGGCATGCCACTGCCGGGAAGGTGCACCGTCACTTCACAGGGCCGAAACCCGCGGCAGCGTAGATTCCGTCAATGACCTTCATGTTGAAAAGGCTGTCGGAGCCCTCAGTGAGCACCTCCTGGCCTGACTGAAGACCATGGACTATGGCCTCGAGTTGGTGGTCGTAGGTCTCAAAGCCTCGTACGGTCCAGATGCGGTCCAGCCTGTTATGGCTCAGGGAGATGGAGTGCCCCCTGGAAGGAAAGACCAGATTCTTGACGACGAGTTTCCCTTGAGTACCCACCACTTCGAGGGATGAGTTCAGGTGCCCGGGCTCTTCCAGCATTGCTGAGGTGATGAGCGCTGTTGCTCCTGAGGGAAACTCGAGGTCGGCCGCCACGCTCAGGTCCGCGCCAAGGGGGTTGAGCGACCCGCTGGCTCGGACCACCGTTGGTTCTTCGCCCATGAACGCCCGCACCCAGTGAACCGGGTAGCAGCCGAGGTCCATCAGCGATCCTCCTCCCAGTCTCGGGTCGTGTCGCAGGGACGCGGGATCGAACGGATTCGAGCTGGAAAAGTCTGCGGTCAGCGTCAGAATCTCCCCGAGCGCGCCGGAGGCCTTGACGGCATCGAGTTCCGCGCTTAGGGGGTGATACCGGTCATGAAAGGCTTCGATGAGGCGGTAACCTGTCGATTGCGCAGCCTCCAGCATTCGTGCAGCCTCATCAGCATTCAGAGCGAAGGGTTTCTCGCAGAGCACGTGCTTGCCTGCTTCCAAAGCGGCGATCGACCACTTGGCGTGCTCGGAGGGTGGCAACGCGTTATAGACCAAATCAACGCCGGGGTCGGACATCAAAGCGGAGTAATCGCCGTAGAAACGGCCAATGCGGTGCTGCTCGGCGAACTGCTGTGCAGACTCTGTACGGCGGGAGGCCACCGCGACGACCTCTACGTCAGTTCGCCGGCTAGCTGGCCGGATGACTGCCGCAGGCGCTATGCCTGCTGCGCCCAAAATTCCGATTCTTAACACTGCAGGTCTCCTTGCCGCGGCGCCAGGACCCGCAGTCTATTCGGTCAATTTGTACGAGTATCCCTGTCAAGCGGGCGGGTGCCAACCAGACACTGTGGAGCTGCATCTGCCGCTCGCCGCAAGCCAAGGCAGCGGAACGTCGAGAGGAACAAAACAGCAGCACTGGCGATCCAGCAACGGCCCATTGACCCCAACCCATCCAGCTTATATAGTTCAGGCGGTAAACTAAAGCTTGAACGACGGCGATCTCACGAGTGCAAGGACGCATCATGGCTATTTCCCCTACCCCTGCTGACAAGTTCACCTTCGGCCTCTGGACTGTGGGCTGGACCGGCGCGGACCCGTTTGGTGTCGCGACCCGTGCCGCCCTGGACCCCGTCGAGGCGGTGCACCGCCTGGCCGAGCTGGGCGCGTACGGCATCACGTTCCACGACAACGACCTGGTTCCGTTCGACGCCAGCGCCTCGGAGCGGGACCTGATCCTGAAGAACTTCAAGGCAGCCCTGGCCGAGACCGGCCTGAGGGTGCCCATGGTGACCACCAACCTCTTCAGCCACCCGGTCTTCAAGGACGGCGGCTTCACCTCTAACGACCGCTCGATCCGCCGCTTCGCCCTGGCCAAGGTGCTGCGCAACATCGATTCGGCCGCCGAGTTCGGTGCCGAAACCTTTGTGATGTGGGGCGGGCGTGAAGGCAGCGAATACGACGGCTCGAAGGACCTCGCCGCCGCGCTGGACCGGATGAAGGAAGGCGTGGACACCGCCGCGGCCTACATCAAGGACAAGGGCTACAACCTGCGTATCGCCCTGGAGCCCAAGCCCAACGAACCCCGCGGCGACATCTTCCTCCCCACCGTCGGGCACGGCCTGGCGTTTATCGCCCAGCTCGAGCACGGCGACATCGTGGGCCTGAACCCCGAAACGGGGCACGAGCAGATGGCCGGGCTGAACTTCACCCACGGCATCGCCCAGGCGCTCTGGGCCGGCAAGCTCTTCCACATCGACCTCAACGGCCAGCGCGGCATCAAGTACGACCAGGACCTCGTCTTCGGCCACGGCGACCTCACCAGCGCCTTCTTCACCGTGGACCTGCTCGAAAACGGCTTCCCCGGCGGCGGCCCCCGGTACGAGGGTCCCCGGCACTTCGACTACAAGCCCTCCCGCACCGACGGCTACGACGGCGTCTGGGAATCAGCCAAGGCCAACATGGCCACCTACCTGCTCCTCAAGGAACGCGCCCTCGCCTTCCGCGCAGACCCCGAAGTCCAGGAAGCCCTGGCCACCTCCGGCGTCTTCGAACTCGGCGAAAGCACCCTCGCCGCCGGTGAAACCACCGCGGACCTGCTCGCGGACGCCACCGCCTTCGAGGACTTCAACGTCGACAAGGCCGCCGAACGCTCATTCGCGTTCGTCCGCCTCAACCAGCTCGCCATCGAACACCTCCTCAACGCCCGCTAACCCCTCCGTCATGCGCTACCCGTGGGCAGCGCCGCAGGAGGCCTCGCCGGCACTACCGCAGCAGTATCGGTGGTCTGCCTGGACAGCGACGGCCAGGCCGTCCCGGCCCACACAGCTATTCAACGACATTGGTAGCTCCCGAGGCATCCTGGAACCGATCAGGAAGGCCTGCGACGAGAACCAGCTGAGGGTGCGGGAGGCACACTCATCCCTGCACAAACCCGAACCCATCTAGGAGACAACATGAAGGTCCTTATCACTGGCGCTCATGGAAAGGTCGGTCGTGCCACCACCCAGGCGATGATCGACGCCGGACACGAAGTACTCACCACCGATCTGACTCGTCCCGGCTATGAGCGCAAGCCTGAGGGCACCCCGAGGTACACGATGGCGGACCTCACCGACGCAGGGGAGGCCTACGCCGTCGTTCGCGGAGCGGATGCCGTCGTACACGTCGCTGCCATCCCAGAACCGACTGGTCATCCGCCTCACGTGGTCTTCCAAACCAATATCATGGCGACCTTCAATGTTCTTGAGGCCGCCATCCGATTTGGCGTGAAGCGCTTCGTTTACATCTCCAGTGAGACGGTCCCGGGGTTCTTCTTTCCCGAGCGCGATTTCCTCCCTGACTACGCACCCGTGGACGAGGAGCACCCGATCCGCCCGCAGGACCCTTATGCGCTCTCCAAGCACTTCGGTGAGCAGCTCATGGACGCCGCAATCGCCCGCTCTGACATCCGCTGCATTTCCATTCGACCCAGCTGGGTCCAATTCGAGGACAACTACGAGACAAACCTCGGACCGCAGGTCCGCGACCCCTCGGTCCTAAGCCCCAACCTGTGGAGCTACATCGATGTCTACGACCTCGCCGACGCCATCGTCCTGGCTACCGGGTCAGACCTGCCCGGACACGAGGTCTTCTACATCGCTTCCCCTGACAATGTGGGTGGCTATGACTTCGCCGAGGTTCTGAACAAGTACTACGGCGACTCAATCGAACTGCGCGAATTATGGCGTACCGATGCTTCGGGGATCTCGAGCGCCAAAGCGCAACGGATGCTGGGCTGGACGCCGAAGCGATCCTGGCGCGACTACCTTGATGCGGAAGGACATAGCCTCAACCCGTAACACCACAGGGAAAGGGCGAGCTGCTCCCGCCCTTTCCCTCTCACATGCGCTGGTCAGCTCTGGGACTGTCGCATGACCGGTGTGGGGCGCGGCCGGCGCAGGTGATGCCAGTGACGCCGCGCCCGCCGCATGCGGAATTGCTGACCCGCCTCGAGGACGCGCTTTGGGTCGTTGACCGGTATGGCTTCCAAGTTCGTGACGTCGGCCTGCTGGTGGTACTTGGCGGAGGATCAAGCGGAGGTTCGGCATTGCCGGTCCCTAAATTTGGACGGGTCGTGATTCATTGAGGCGGCGCGCCTGGACAGCCGCATATGCTCTTCGAATACCACGAACGATTGGATGTGCATGAGCCGCAGTTATGTTATCGATGCGATTCCCGGTGACGGCATTGGCGTGGATGTCACCGACGTCGCGATGCAGTGCGTCGACGCTGTCGCGGGTATCTACGACTTCGACGTCCGGTGGCGGGTCCGCGACTGGAACAGCCACCTGTACCGCAAGGCGGGCCGCATGATGCCTGTCGACGGAATAGAGCAGTTGAGCAGCGGTGATGGCATCTACCTGGGAGCCGTCGGGACACCGGATGTGCCCGACGACGTCACCCTCTGGGGGCTACTGATCCCCATCCGCCGGGAGTTTGACCAGTACATCAACCTCCGGCCCATGCGGTTGCTGCCCGGCGTTGTCGGTGCCATGCCCGGCATCGAGGACCTGGACATCGTAGTGGTACGGGAGAACGTTGAAGGCGAGTACTCCCAGATCGGAGGAAGGTTCGGCGCCGGAACCGACGGCGAGTTCGCGGTTCAGGAGAGCGTCTTCACCAGGCGCGGCATCGCCCGGGCGGCGCACTATGCCGCCAACGTTGCCCGCGAACGCGACGGTCGGCTGGTCTCTGCAACAAAGTCCAACGGCATCATCCACACCATGCCGTTCTGGGATGAAGTGGTGGCGGAGACGGTCAAGGCGTTCCCCGGCGTCGTCGTCGAAAAGGTGCTCATTGACGCGCTGGCGGCACGGTTGGTGATGAAGCCGACGAGCATCCGGACCATCGTTGCGTCGAACCTGTTCGGGGACATTCTCTCGGACCTCGTAGCTGGTGTGGCCGGGTCCATCGGCATTGCACCCAGCGCCAACCTCAACCCGGAGCGGCGGCACCCGTCGATGTTCGAACCCGTGCACGGCTCTGCTCCGGACATTGCCGGCAAGGGCATCGCCAATCCGGTAGGCGCTCTGTGGGCCGCGGCAATGATGCTCGACCACCTCGGTGAGGCGGAGGCCGCCCGGTCCCTGACTTTGGCTTTTGAGGGCACGCTCGCAGACGGCACTGCTACGCCGGACCTGAAGGGCACCGCCACCACTGCGGAGTTCGCAGCCGCAGTGCTGTCGCGGCTGTCCTAGGCAACTACCTGGCGCAAACGCTTCTCAGGACGGCATGCGATCAGCGAGGCCGCCGCCCTGTCTGCGGCCACCACCGCTGCGAGGGCCCATCCAACGGCCGGACTGAACTCGGAGAAGACGACCCCGGACATGTGCCGGTCACCCTCAGGGAACATGGGTTTGATCGTTCCAGAACCTTGTCCTCCCGGCGCCATCACTGCCGGCGGTCCTGCGCCATCATGCCAAACCGGTGCCTGTTCATGTGGGACGACAGGGAGTCTCTCGGGACGTTAAGAGGCGCTTTTACCACCCGTGTGGAGATGGCCGACCTTGCTTTTTCGAGGGTGCCGTCCGCCAAGCCCTCGTCACCTGATCTGAGCCCCATCTTCACCCGCGGATCCACCGGCAGCAAGTGAAACGCCACATAGGGCATTCCGCACTTGAATGCTGTCCGGCTTTATACAGTAGGAAGCGGCTAGGCATCGATCACCAAGTCGGTCCGTGCGGTGGAGCAGCACGGCAGGAACTTGCCTGCATCGATTTCGCGCGCCCGAATCCCGCCCTGGTGGTTCATCTCGACCTCCCCGGAAAGCTTGACAACCTTGCAGGAGCCGCACATGCCTTCCTTGCAGTTCGCGCCGATTCTGACTCCCGCGCGCTGCGCCACTCCAAGGATGTGTTCGTCGGGGTCCACCCGCACATTGATGCCCGTGCGAAGGAAGGACAGGGTGAGGCTTCCCGTTCCCACGGTGTTGAAGCTTGAGGCATCGGGAGTCCCCGCTTCCGCCGGTGCGTCCGAGGTGCTATCGGGGGCCGGTGCTTCCGGGTCGACGGTTTCCAGCGGCAGCCCCGTGGCCTGCAAGGTTCCCCCGGCGTCGTAGCCGGGCTCGTAGAGCCCGAACGCGCTGGGCTGGCTTTCATAGTATTCCTCGGCGGAATCGGCGATTTCCTCGGCGATTTCCTCCGCGATGTCCGATGCAAGCGCGATCTCTGCCTGGTATTCAAGGAGCATCTTGCGGTCTCCCGAGAAGAATTCCATGTAAATGGAGGTGTCATCGACACCCACCTTCTTGAGGAGTTCGGTGGCTGTGTTCAGGTAACCCTCCGGGCCGCAGGCATAGACCTGGCGGCCGTTGGCGTCGGGGGCGACCTCGTCGAGCATCGCCGTCGTCAGCCTTCCCCTGAGCCCCTCCCATCCCTCGGGCTTGCTGCGGTCGCCCAGGGAGTAGAAGACCTTGATGCGGGAGTCCACGGAGGCGATGTAGGCCAACTCCTGGTGGAAGGCAAATTCTCCTGCCTCCGCCCCGTGGTAAAGCACCACGACATTCGCCTGTCCCGGCAGGGAGTGGATTGTCCGCACCATGGACATGATCGGAGTGATGCCTGCGCCGGCGGCCAGCAAGAGGTACCGTGCCCGCCGGTCGGCGTCGGGCAGGTGGAAGGCTCCAACGGGACCCAGCATGTCCAGGACGGTGCCGGGTTTGACGTTCTCGTGCACCCACGGTGAGACCAGTCCCGTGTGGTCACGCTTGACTGTGATGTTGAAGGTCCAGGGCTTAGTGGGCGAACTGGACAGCGAGTAGCTGCGGTCCACCGGATCCTGGTCCTCGCCGTTCACGGGAAAGGCGATATTCACGTACTGCCCTGCGCGGAACGCCAAGGGCGCACCGTCGCAGCGGCGGAACACGAAAGTCATCATGCCGCCAGCCTCGGGTACGGTCTCGACACATTCGGCCATGAACTCCTGGGGATGCCACGGACCCAATGCGCGGGCGGCGCGGGCAGGTGCCTCGGTGCTGCCCATCACCCTGTTCCACGGCATCTCCAGACCGCGAATGCGCTGTGGTTCGGGGGCTTCCTGGATGGTCATCTCAGTAAGGAGTTCGGTCATGCCAAGTGCTCCTGAACGCGCTGCACGTACCAGTTGATGAATGCTTCCACCTGGTATTCGCTCTTCATGTACGGGCCGGGCTGGTAGGCGGGGCTGCCGGCACCCTGCTGGCACAGCTCCACGAACGCCTTGTCCTGCAGGTTTGTCTGCTTCCAGGTGTAGGTGAGTTTTTCCAGATCGTAATCGACGCCTTCTTCGGCGTCGTCAGCCACCAGCCAGGTGGTGCGTACGAGGCTCTGGTGTTCGTTGATGGGGAAGACCCCGAACGTGATGACGTGGTCGCCGAGGAAATGGAACCAGCTGTTGGGCTGGAGGTGCATCGAGCAGCGGCCAAGGCGGAAGTCCGGCAAGTCACCGAGCAGCTTCTTGGAAAGCCGGCGCCCATCGGGTGAGAACGATTCGCCGTCACCGTCAAGAGCTTCCCGCGAGATACGGATTCCCGCTATGCGTGTATCGAGTTCCTCGACGACCTCGTAGGGAAGGCCATAGCGGCGGCAACGCTCCTCGAGCGAGGACTGTGATTCCTTATTCCGGTCCCACACTTCCTCAAGATGGGCCGGGATCAGGCCCTCCGTCAGGCCCCAGGTGGGGAAGAGGGAACAGGCGAGCTCAGGGTGGCCGTCGCAGTGGTAGCACTCACGGTTGTTCTCCATGACGAGCTTCCAGTTGCCCTCTTCGATGATGTTCTGCTGGTAGGCAATTTTCGTCTTCGATAGATCGTGGGGGGCGAGGTAGGGCTCAAAGATCTTTGAGGTTTCGTCGAAGTCCGTCGGCGGCTCATCAGCAATGCACACGAAGATGAGGCCGGCGACCTCGCGGCCGTGGGCGCGCTTGAGGCCGAAGCAGCTCTTGTCGAACTTCGCTTCTCCCGGTGCCGAGGCGTGGATCAGATCGCCGCTGGGTGAGTAGGTCCAGGAGTGGTAGCCGCACACCAGGTTTCCCGTTGACCCCGCGGATTCAGTCAGGACGCGGGCGCCGCGGTGTCGGCACACGTTGTGCAGGACGTTCACGCCGCCGTCGTCGTTGCGCAGCACGATCAGGGAGTAGGGCCCGTAGTCGACGGTGACGTAGTCGCCCGGCTCCGGGAGTTCGGCAGTGCTGGCGGCAAAGATCCAGTGTTGGCCAAAGATGGCCTCCATGTCGATTTTGAAAATAGCCGGCTCTGTGTAGAACGGGGCATCGAGGGAATATCCCTTGCGCCGGAAAGTGAACAGTTCGGTGATTTCCGCCAGCTGCTCCGCAGGCAATGATGAAGCGAGTTTTCCGCGTGAGTTGAGGGGAACGTTTACTGAAACAGACATGGGTTTCCTCCCGGGAGGGCTGGGTAAGTGCGCGATTCGGGGAGTGCCCGGGTTGGCGGGCGCAACCGGATCCTCGAGAACTTTGTAGTCAAGAGATTAGGGATGTCCGGCCTGCAACAAAAGCGCAAGATTTGGGAGATAACAGTGCACAATAGGTGCATGATTGATCCTCGTCTTATCACCCTGAGGGTATTTGCCCAGTGCGGCACCGTTGGCGCAACCGCGCAACTCACCGGGTATTCCCCCTCCGCCGTCTCCGCGCAACTGCGGGAGCTCCAGCGCGTGCTTGGAATGCAGCTGCTGACGAAGGACGGCCGTGGTGTGCGGCTGACCGCCACGGGCCGCTTCCTTGTTGCGGGCTCGGACACCCTCATTGCGGATTGGGAGAGCCTGCGCGCCGCGGCCATGGAGGCTGGCGACCAAGTGCCGGCCCGTTTTGGCCTGGGCGGATTCTCGACGGCGGCAGCCCAGTTGCTTGCGCCGCTGGCCGCCACCCTGCGCTCAACACGACCCCTGCTGGAGGTGCAGGTACTTGAGGCCAATCCTGCCCGCTGCTTCGACTTGTTGGTTGCCGAGCGAATCGACCTCGCGGTCATCATCGCCATGCAGTCCGACACCCATGTTGAAGACGATCCGCGCTTCGAGCAGACGGTCCTGCTTGACGATCCCTTGGATGTAATCATCCCCTCCGACCATGCGTTGGCATCGCGGGAAACAGTGACGCTCGAAGAGCTGGCGTCGGAACCCTGGATCACGGAGGCGGCCGGATCCACCTACCATTCCCTCTTCACGGCGGCGTTCACGGCAGTGGGGGTAACACCGCGGATTGCCCATGAGGCCGTTGAATGGGAAACCCAGATCGCCTTCGTTGGCGCGGGGCTGGGCGTGGGGCTGCTGCCGCGGCTGGCACCCCTGCGAGGTGCCGAAAACGTGGTTCGGTTGCGCATTGCCGGCAAAGGGAAGCCCGCGCGCCGCATTGTCGCCGCGGTGCGCAGGGGCAGTATCGCATCGCCCCTGATCCAGGAGTCGCTCAGCATCCTTCAGGTCAGGGCCAATCGGATCCTCGCTGCCCGCCCCGAAGACGATCTCTGAAAACGCATGGCCGCAACTGCCGGCAAGCAGGTGCAGAAGGTGGCAAGCGGCCAAGGAGAACCGGTGCCGATCCTGGCAATCTGGACCTGCCCGAGGAAACGGGCATCGACGGTGTTCTTCATTTGCCATGGAGGCCTACGCAAAGATGAAGAAGCGGGAGGGCCGCCGACGCGCTACAGGAGTTCCTGCACCAGCGGCCACAGGCGCTCGAGGATTTTGCCCGCTACCCATTCACTCTGACGAGCTTTGATCAGGACCGATATGCGAAGCCGAGGTAACTATTGGATATGAGGCCGGACGTCGGCGAACCCGATGCGGGACCTTGGCAGGTCGAGTCATCTCTCGTTCTTTGACTGGGCCGCTGAACTCCGGGAAGGTGTCCTCGTACCCCTGCTTCAAGGAAAAGCAGTCCACTATCGTCCGCCGGGCTGGGTGGACCGGGGACGCGAAGGTGCCATCGCCCTGCCCGCCGGGTGTTCCGTGGTGTGGGTGGAAGGGAGTGGTTCATCCCGCCAGGCGCTTTCCAGCCTGATCGACGCTTCGATCTGGGTGCAGTGCGGCATCGTTGAAGCACGACGTCGACTCCTGGCACGGGATGGTAAAGCGGAAGAGGACCTGCACAGGGAGTGGGAAAAACAAGAAACTCCCTTCCTGCTCGAAGACCGGCCTTGGGAGCGGTCCAGTGTGATCGTGGCCGGAACGCCAGCATTAGCATTGGAGCACGATCCGCAGACCCAAGTAGTGACCGCTCAGCCGGCATCAGCACCCCGGCCGGGGGAGTCGCACTAAGCTCTGAACATGGCGGTTCAAGATCCGGAAAGTACGACCAAAACTATCAACCAGGAGCTCAGCCAGCGGCGCGGCTGGATTCTGACCATCGCAGTCGGGTTCGCGTTGCAGCTGCTGAGTATCGTCATCGGCCTGAAAGCAGTGGGGCCGCTGTGCGGCAGCCCGCTGCTCCCGCACAGCGGTGCGGCTGAAATTTCCGACGCTCAGGGACAGACTGTGGGGCTTGCGACCGAGTGCTACCGGAACATCGATTCCGCTTCCGTGCCGGTCTGGGTTCTGATGGCAGTGGGAATCGGCCTGGTCCTGACGGGAGTCGCGGTCAGGATCGTCGGAATTCGCCGGTCCGTTGCCCGTGCCGGGGACCCTGAGGAGCCTGCGCAGGGCTAAGGACTGCCTGCCCGCGGGAAACATCCCGCGGGGCGGCGCGGGGCGGGGCGGGTCGCCGCCTCCTAGCCTGCTTGGGACCCGATGCAGGCGACGATAGGCAGAGGCCAGACGCCCTTGCCGGGCCCTCGCCTCGATCGACCGCCGCGACGATGCCCCGATCGTGCCCGGAGCGTTCCCGCTCGAGTACGGGGCCGTGCCTCTTTGCGTTTTCGGGGCCCGCTTCGGGCTGGTCGCGCTCGGCCACGCGTACAGGGCACGGCGGGCGTCGCCTAAAACGCAGTCGGCGCTGGTGGGTTGACCAACAGCCCCCACGGCCTGGACAGGAGGCGTTCGACGGCGGTGCGCG
This sequence comes from Pseudarthrobacter sp. L1SW, assembly GCF_020809045.1. Taxonomy (NCBI): domain Bacteria; kingdom Bacillati; phylum Actinomycetota; class Actinomycetes; order Micrococcales; family Micrococcaceae; genus Pseudarthrobacter; species Pseudarthrobacter sp. L1SW. Next base: position 1,871,452 of record NZ_CP078079.1, read on the forward strand.
CCCGCCGTCGATCGTGCTCGCTACCGCCTGGCGGAGCCCTCCGCGCTGGTCAGGTCCGCACCCGCCGGCCCCCGCCGCCCCCGCAGGCCCGGCCCGACGCCGAAGCGCCGGCTAGAGCTGCAGGTCCTCGAAGCTATGGAGTTCCCGGGCCGGGGTGGGAGTGGCAAGTGCCTCTTGCGCCTTGGGGAGGGGCGTGAACTGGTCGTTCATGGGATCCCAGTCGAACAGGTGGGCAAAGTCCAGGCCGGTAAGTTCACTGACCCTGCGGATGGGGACCTGGAAGGTGGCCGGGGTGAACGCTTCCCGGAGTATGTCCTCCACGAGTTCATGCTGGCTGATCATGTAGGCACTCGCTGAATGGCTGCCGTCCGGCCGCCGGAACACCGGTATTTTCCAGAAGGCCAGTGGGATCAGGGTTCCCTGGAAGTCCGGGTCGCGCGCGGTGAAGGCCGGGCCGGTAAATACCGTGAGCCTCAGCCCTTCGGCCTTCGCCGTGTCCAGCAGGTAATCTTCCAGGCCGGCCCACAACGACGCCCCCTGGTTGAACTTCTTGTGCTGGGGCGAGCAGTTGGTGAAGTGGAAGGTATCGTCATTGGCCGCTCGGGCAACGTTGTCCGGGCCCCACGCCGGATCGAGGCGGCGGACCAGGTGCCCCCGGTCGAAGTCGTTGTCCGCATAGAGCTCGTCGCCCGTCTGCTCGGACTTGTCCAGGCGCGGGTCGAAGTACCACTTGTCCCGATCACGCTTGGGGGACTGGCTGAGCCGGCCGTCCACGTTCACGGCGGTGTAAAGGGCCAGGCGCCTCGTGCGGTGCATTACCAGGCTGAAGTGGTGGTAGTTCAGCACTGCCGGGTCCTGCCCGTCTGCGGCGTGACGGTTCCGGGCGGCATCCGCGCGCTGCTCGGCCGTGAGCATCGGCAAAGGCACGGGCGTGCCCAGGAAGCCGGGATCGTACCCCTTCCTGCCGGAATAGTCAGGATCTATTGCCACAGCCTCTTCGGCAACGGCGTCCGGCACCATGGTGCGGCCTTGGCCGGCTGCCGCCGGTCCCTGGGCAACCTGCACCGCGCCGAGCCGTACCGTGATGTGCAATGGAATAGTCAGGGAAACGGCCCCGTCCCCGGCGGCGGCCTGTTCCGGCACGGGTTGAACGCGGACCTCGGCCTGCTGTTCCCCACCCGGGACCTGCGGCACTTCGCCGACAGGGACCTGCGGCACTTCGCCCACAGGGACGTGCGGCACTGCCGGCGGGGAGGGCGGGTTGAGCACCTCGCCCAGCAGGGCACGTTCTGCCTCGTTCATGCCGTCCGCGCCCTTCTCAAGCCACGCCAGGATACTGCTGATCCGGATGCCCTCGTTGGCGATCCAGTGGATCTTCAGCTCATTCTGGGTCTTGTCCCACACCGTGCCGTCAACGGTCAGGATCTCGCCGGCTTCGTTGCGCGCGGGTACTCCGGAATGGTGAAGGCCCAGGACTTCCCACTGGTTGTTGAAGAGCGGTGAGCCAGAGGAACCCGGCGACGTGTCGGTGTGGTAGTGCAGGAACTGGTCGAACCGGTCCAGGAGTTCGTTTTGCTGCAATGCAAGCTGTTTCTCCTGGCCTTCAGGGTGCTGGATGATGTTGATGGACTCGCCCAGCAGGATCTTGCCCTGTTCCCTGGTGGTGCGGTTGAAGCCGAATCCGGCCAGCGGCACCGGCGCCGCAGTTCCCTCGGGCCGGGACTTCGCGGCCACCGCCACCACGGTGACATCCAAACCCGGATCAGTCCGGAAAAAGGTATCCGGTTCCAGGTCGAACTGCGATGTTGCCAGGGGAAGGCCGTTGATGCCGTTCTGGAAATTGAACTCCAGCCGGGAGAAACGGGCGGATTCAGCGTCGGGCAGGACGTGGTTGTTCGTCAGGGCCAGGCGCGGCGAGATCATAAAACCGGTGCCGAAGGAACGGACCTGGAACCGGTCGCGGACGATGACCCGGCCCACACTGCGCGAGACCGCCGTCCCCAGTTCCAGGAAGGCGATGCCCAGCAGGTTGTTTCCGCCGATGATCCGTTCCAGCAGCTGATCTTCCCGAACCTGGCCACGTTCGGCAGGTGAGGTGTCCGCCGTCGCCTTCAACGCGTCCATGACCACCGGCTGGCGCAGGACCCGCCGGGAACGGAGCTCCACCCGTTCCGGGGCATCCACGTCGAGGATGCTTCCCTGCGGAGTATGCGCCGCCGCGATCTTTTCTTCCGTTCCCGCACGCGGGACCTCGCGTGCCTGGAACCGCTCCTGGGTGGCGGCGAGCACATCTTCCGGTATTACCATCGGTCCGCTCCTTCAGTGCTTGTGGGGGATGGCTTTTCTGCGGGGTGCGTCAAGGGCAAGTGGTCACCCTAACTGGCATTCGTTGGTGCCTGGACCAGGCCCGCGCCCACGTCCACCGGATCCGTGGCCGCCGCCAGGGGCCGGAACGTGCCCGAGGCGATCAGTTTCGCCTGCAGGAGCACTGGACTGAGAGGGCCCTGCGCCAGGAGCTTTTCGGCCCAGAGCACCGCCACGCCGGCCACGTGGGGCGTCGCCATACTGGTCCCGCTGATGGTTTTGGTGCCGCCGTTGAGCCAGGCGCTGAAAACCCCGACGCCGGGACCGGCTACCGTCGCCATCGTATTGGAGAAGGGGGCTACAGTGAGCCCGCTGGCGCCATCAGCCAGGGCAGCAACGGACGTGATCCCGTAGGCCGCCGCCGGCGGAGCAACGTTGATCTCGTACGCGGGGTTGCCGTTGCGTTCGCTTTCGTTTCCGGCAGCGGCCACCACCACTGTGGTCTGCGCGACCGACGCGCGGGCGTTGAGGAGGTTGGCGAGCTGCTCGAAGAGCCTGACGTTGGCCCGGTAGCCTTCAAGGGCTATTGACGTGGCCGCGGGGATGGACAGGCCGTTCTGTTTGACCAGCTCGTCCACCCACCCCGGGAAGTCCATTCCCAGGGACATCGAGATGACGTGGGCACCGTTGTCGGCAGCCCAAAGCATCGCGGAGGCAAGTATGTCGCTGCTGCCGCCGTTCGGACCTCCGAGGACCTTGCCGATCACCGCCTTTTGGACGCCGGGCGCGACGCCGATCCGCTGGCCCGAGAGGTCGCGGCCGAAGATGGTTCCTGCGCAGTGGGTGCCGTGGCCGTTGTCGTCCTCGGCGCTGCCCGCGCCCGTGAAGTCCTTCGTGACCAGGTTGACGCCGGCGAAGGCCGGATGGTCCGCGTCGATACCGGTGTCCAGGACCGAGACGGTGACGCCGGCGCCCGTAAACGGAGAGGTGTCCGCGCCCACAGCCTTGACACCCCACGTTGCGGCCGCGGCCGGGGCGGCATCCGCCGCAAGGGGTTCGATGAGTTTCATCGGCATGGCGGGAGCGAAGCCGAGGACTGTGGGATCGTTCCGCAGCGCAGTGATGGTGGCATTCGAGGGGTCCTCGTCCTGCTCCACCCTGAGGGCCACGGCGCGTTCAGCCATGTTCTGGGCGGCGCTTTCGAGCCCCGGGGCGGCTCCCGGTCCGTCGAAAGGGTCCCGGGTTGCGCCCAGGGAGGGGGCGCGCAAAATAACGATCTTCTGGTTGGGTAGCTTGGACATCCTGGGCTCCTCGGCCTTTCCACGTTTGGGTCTGAGCTTGTGGCGCAGCGGCTGACTGCAGCGCATGTCGTGGCAGTGCAGGCAGGAACCGCACTCCACATGGCGCTAGGTCTACGTCCAATGGCGTTACTCCCGCGTTACCGGGTCGGATTAAATCCCCAGGGGACAGTTCCCCAAGGGGCACGGCGGCAGCGCGCACTGCGGCGACATGGAGGCCACGCGCCTGGACGTTCCCATCCGTCCGAACACGGGCGCGCTATTGTTTCCCGTAATGTGCACCCGCAGGCCGGTTCCGCTGGACGCTCCGGCGCGGGCGCATGCCGGAAACGCGAAGGGGCCCACATGGCTGATGGACTGACTGAAGGCCCGTTGGAGTGCCTGTTCACGGGCTCGGTCTGGGCCGAGGGGCCTGTTTGGGTGCGCGGCTCCCGTACTGTGCGCTGGAGTGATATCCCGAACAACCGCATCCTCGAATTCAATGCGGCCACGGGAACCACCAGGGAATATGCGGTAGGCGTTGAGTTCACCAACGGACGGACCCTCGACGCCGACGGCAGCGTTGTCCAGTGCAGCCACGGCCGCCGCCGCGTCGAGCGCGACGACGAGGGCACCGTGACCGGGCTGGTGGATTCCTTCCGCGGCCACCGCCTGAACTCACCGAACGACGTCGTGATTTCGCGTGACTCCAGCATCTGGTTCACCGATCCGCCCTACGGGATTCTTCCGGGCACCACGGAGGGGCACGAGGGTGAGCAGGAGTATGGCGGCTGCTACGTATTCCGCTTCGAGCCTGCTTCCGGCACCCTCACCGCCGTGGTCACGGACCTCGTGTACCCGAACGGCCTGGCCTTCTCGCCTGACGAGTCGGTCCTTTACGTTGCTGACACAGCAGGTCCAAGCCACGGAGTTCCGTTGAGGATCGTTGCCTACGACGTGAGCCGCGGCGTATGCAGCCGCAGGGGAACCGCCGTCGAGCTTGAAGATGGCAGCGCCGCTGACGGCCTCCGTGTTGACGTCCACGGCAGGATCTGGACCTCTGCCGGACCCGCAGTCCGGGTCTATTCCCCGTCTTTCGAACTCCTGGCCACCATCGCCGTGCCTGAGACGGTAGCGAACCTGTGCTTTGGGGGCCCGGACGGCCAGGACCTTTACATCACCGCCACCACCAGCCTCTACCGGATCCGCACCACCACCCGGGACGCGGCCGCCTTGAATGTCGATTCCACCGCCAACTGATCACGAGGATAACCATGCAATACAGAACCCTGGGCCGCAGCGGCACCGTCGTTTCCACCTACGCGCTGGGAACCATGACCTTCGGTGCGGAGGCCACCGAGGAGTCGTCCCACGCAATACTGGACAGCTATTTCGCCGCGGGCGGCAATTTCATCGACACAGCCGACGTCTACAGCACCGGCGTTTCCGAGGAGATCATCGGCCGCTGGCTTGCCAGGCGGCCGGAGGAGCGGGACAGGGCGGTGGTGGCCACCAAAGGCCGCTTTCCGATGGGGACGTCACCGAACGACGTCGGAACGTCCCGCCGCCGTTTGACCCGCGCCCTGGACGATTCCCTCCGCCGACTGGGAGTGGAGCAGATCGACCTTTACCAGCTGCACGCGTGGGACCCGATCACACCCCTGGAGGAGACGCTGCGCTTCCTGGAAGACTCCGTCAGCCGCGGGAAGATCGCCTACTACGGCTTCTCCAACTTCCTCGGGTGGCAGCTGACCAAGGCCGTCCACGTTGCCCTGGCCCACGGCTGGAACCCGCCGATAACCCTGCAGCCCCAGTACAGCCTCTTGGTCCGCGAGATCGAATCCGAGATTGTTCCGGCTGCGCTCGACGCGGGGATTGGCCTGCTGCCGTGGTCTCCGCTGGGCGGCGGATGGCTGTCCGGCAAATACAAAAGGGACCAGGCCCCCACAGGTGCCACGCGCCTCGGCGAGAACCCCGAGCGCGGCATGGAGGCCTGGAAGGCCCGTAATGACAACCCCCGTACGTGGGCCGTCATCGACTCCGTGGAAGGCATTGCCGCGGCCCGCGGAATTAGCGCCTCCCAGGTAGCGCTGGCGTGGCTGGCTGACAGGCCGGCCGTCACGTCGGTGATCCTGGGTGCGAGGACCACCGAACAGCTCGCGGACAACCTTGCTGCCGCGGACGTGGAGCTCACCACCGAGGAAACAAGCCGGCTGACCCAGGCCAGTGAGCCCCAGGCAGGCGTCTATCCCTACGGCCCCATGGCGCAGGAGCAACGGAGCCGCAAAATTGAAGGGGGAAGGTAGCACCTACCGGATCATGCGGTAGCGCACATGCGTGACCAGGCGCGTTCCCCGCACTTCCGTCGGTTCCAGCTTCAGGTTCCCGACGCCGTCCAGGAGCCGCTCGCCCCCGCCCAGGATCAGCGGCGCGATGTGCAGCCGCAACTCATCGACCAGCCCGGCCGAAAGGTATTGGCGGGCCGTCTTGGCGCCGCCGGCAACGGCGACGTCCTTGCCGCCCGCAGCCTCGCGCGCCTGTGCCAGCGCCGATTCGATGCCTTCACTGACGAAATTGAAGGTGGTGCCACCCTCCATCTCCAGGGGTGCCCGCGGGTGGTGCGTGAGGACAAAGACGGGAGCGTGGTAGGGCGGTTCCTCGCCCCACCAGCCACGCCAGTCCTCATCCCACGGCCCCGCCCCGGGACCGGCGAACATGTTGCGGCCCATGATGTAGGCACCAGCGGAGAGGATGCCCTTGAGCGCGTCGGCGTTGGCCTCTGCTTCTTCGAACTGCCACCGGTGCAGGTCCTCACCACCCTCGCCCAACGGGTTCTCCGGGGTCTGGTTCGGGCCGGCGAGGAATCCGTCGAGGGATACGGTCAGATCGCACGTGACGCTGCTCATGGCTTCCTTAGGGACGGTTGGGGGTGGGTCATCGAAGGACGGCGGCAACTGCGCTGATCTCGATCAACGCGCCGGGCACGCCCAGCCCGGCCACACGGGCGCCGGTCACCAGGGCGGGCTCCTCCGACGCGAGTTCCGGCGCGATTGCTCCGTAGGCTGCCGCAAGATCGACGCCGTCCACGAAGAGCACAGTCCACGCCACGACGTCGCCCACCGTTGCGCCGGCTGCGGCCAGGGCAATCTTGGCGTTCTCCAAGGCATGGAAAGCCTGCAGCGCCACGTCCCCCTCGCCAACGAGCGTCCCATCGGCATTGACGGCGTTCTGGCCGCCAACATAAATGGTGGTGGCGCCGGACGGAACAATGGCGACGTGGCTGAAGGCCGGGCTGGAGACGAGCCCTTCGGGGCGGATCCGCTGGATGCGTTCCATCCGCACATGATCTCATGCCAGCCTGCGGAGGGGGAGTACGCCCGGGTGTAGATGCCCGGCCGTCCGCCCTGGCCACACAGGCCGCATCGCCTAGGTTGGCCCGGGGCCTTGAAGGCCCGATCGCTGCGGGGATAGCATGGCCGGCACCTGCCATAAAGGAGACGGCCATGGGCGAGGCAACCACGGAGGCGCCATCAGCAGAGCTGCTGGTTGACTTCATCATCTCCCTTGACGGATATGCCTCCGCGGAGGGCTGGCCCGGCTGGTGGGGCCTGGAGGGGCCGGAATACCTGGCCTGGCTGGACCAGGAGGGAACGAAAGACCGTACGTACCTCCTCGGTGCCAACACCTACCGGCTCATGTCCGGCATGTCCGAGGCCGCAGCCGGCGGCTCGGCGTTTTCCGAGGAAGAGGGGGCCAGCCTCACGGGCCTTGCCGCAGTGCCGAAGGTCGTCTTCTCCTCCACGCTCCAAGGGCCGCTGCACTGGCCGAACTCGGAGCTGGTCAACGGCGACGCCGTTGCGGAAGTGGCGGAGATGAAGCGGACCGGCACCCGGTCCCTGAGCACCCTTGGCAGCCTGCGCCTGTGCCGGTCGCTGCTGGCAGCAGGCCTGGTGGACAGGTTCCGGCTGGTGGTTTTCCCTGTGATCACCGGGAGGACCGGACGGGAGCGGATCTATGACGGCTATCCCGACGTCGCCCTGCAGCTGGTGGACAGCCGGACGTTCGACGGAAGGCTGCAGCTGCTCGAATACATTCCCACGGTGCTGAACGGGCCGCCGCAGTAGATGACGACGGCGGCGACGTACGGGCCGGGGACAGGGCACACTTGGTGGCATGACTGATTCGGCTGCTGTGACCACCCAGCGCTCCACCGTCGAGGAATGGACCCGCGCGCTGGCGGAATCAAAGGGCTCGCCCGGGGGAGGGGCCGGGACGGGGGTGATGCTGGCCATGGCGGCGTCACTGGCCTCAATGGTTGCGGGCTATACCGAACCGGAAGAGCACCAGCGGGCGGACCTCGCCGCCCTCCACGCGCGTGCAGGCGCGCTGCGGGAGGCCGCCCTTAAGCTGGCCGACGACGATGCTGCCGCCTCCGAAGCGTTCGGCGCCGCCTTCCGGCTCGAAAGGGGCCCGGAACGGGACCGGGCGATACACCAGGCCTCCGTTGATGCGGCCAAAGCCTCTGCCGTGCTGGGTGAGCGGGCTGTTGCTGCCATTGATGACCTTGGCTGGCTTGCTGCCCATGGGAACCCGGCCCTCATAGCCGATGTCGTCGTCGGATTCGGTGCCCTGAGGGCAGCGGTGGCGGGGGCACGCACGAATGTCAGTTTCGACCTCGCCACCCTGAGGTCTGCCGGTGCCACGCTGGACCAGGTCCGGAAACAGCATCCGGCACTCTGGGCGGCTGTCCAGCAGTTCACGTCGGCGCTTGAACGCATCGACCAGCTGACGGCCGCGGTGGATCACCGTGCCGCACCTACCGACAACGGCTGAACTGCCCTAAGCACCGGCCAGGCAACCCATTCCGCTTCTGCAGGTTTGATCGGCTGGCCCTACCATTGAGGGATGACCGGATCGGTCCATTCACGGAACGCCTTCGCGCTCGCACAGCGGGCGCGGAAACTACTGCGTCGCGTACCCGTGTGGACCTGGCGGCTTCTGATGATGAGCGTGAGCTCCAGCGAGCGCGCCAGGTTCAACCGGGACCCGCTCACCCACGTCTACTACCACCATGACATCAGCTACCTGGACGATGATGCCAGCGAGCACCAGCTTGACGTCATCACACCCCGGAACACCGAGGCCGGCCACGGTGAGGTCCTGCCCGTGTACGTCTATTTCCACGGCGGAGGGTGGACATCCGGGGACAAGTCGGCCCTCACCAAGTACTGCGCAAACCAGGCGGCCGGCGGAATGGTGGTGGTGAACGTCAACTACCGCAGGTCACCCCGGTTCCATATGGGCCATGTGCTCCATGACGCCAATGCCGCGCTGGGGTGGGTGGACAGCAATATTGGGCACTTCGGGGGTGATCCCGAACGCGTGGTCCTGGGCGGCGACTCCGCCGGCGGGCAGATCGCAGCTTTGCTCACGGCTGCAACGCTGCGGCCCGAGCTCGCCGCCCATTATTCCCTCCACCCCGCATTGCCGGGACACCGCTTGAAGGGGCTTGTGCAGCACTGCAGCGTGGTTGATTTTTCGGTCTTCTTCAAGAGCGGCTTCGTCATGAGCCTGAACTTCGTCCGGATGCTGCTGCCGCCGGTTGGCCCCGGGCGCGGCAGGATCCGAAGCCCTTTCGCAACGCGCAAAGCTGTTGAACGGCTGAGGGCGGCGGCCGGCTTCATGTCGCCGATTGAATGGCTGGACGGCCGGTTCCCACCAGTATTTGTCACTACCTCGGAACGTGATTTCTTTTATGAGGCCAACGTCAACTTCATCGCCAGGCTTGAGGAACACGGCGTTCCGGTGGACTCCCTGATCTACCAATGGTCCAACGCCAACACTGAGCACACCTGGCAGCAGGACTACCGTTTCGCGGAATCCCAGGAGGTGTACCGCAGGCTGCATGCCTTCGTCGGGAAAGTCGCCCAGCACCCCCGCATGCACGCCCCTCTCTAAAAGGCAGCCGTCGGCGTTATCTTTGGAGCATGGGAGCCAAGGATCAGGCACCGTTGGGGGTGAGCCCCGAGGATTTCGGCTCCGCCCGCGTTGACGCAGCCGCCTTGCTGGATGCCGGGCTGGGAGACATTGACTGGGCCAGCCCGCCGCCGGGTTCGCGGGCCATGCGGATCCAGGCCCCGAGCGGGCACCTTGCGGCGTGGGTCATGGGCAACCCCGCCGACCCCTGGATTATCCTGGTTCCGGGTGCCACCGGCTCCAAAGAGGATTTTTCGCTGATGATGCCGGACCTGGCTGATGCAGGATACTTTGTGCTCAGCTACGACATGGCGGGCCAGTACGAATCGGCGGGGGCAGGGCCGGAAAACCTGGTGCCTCCACGGCGGCACTACGACTATGGGCTTTTCGTCGACGACTTCCTTGCGGTCCTGGAATCCGCAGGAAAACCAGCACACGTGGTGGGCTACTCGTTTGCCGCAATCGTCGTGCAAATAGCCTTCTCGGTGCGGCCGGAAGCGTTCCTTTCACTCACCCTCCTGAGTTGCCCGCCGGAGCCCGGGCAGAGTTTCCGCGGCGTGAGCCGGATTGGCCGTTTCAGCAGCTGGGCGAATGGCCGGATCGGGGCAGCAGTGCTCATCTGGGGCATCCGCCGGAGCTTCGTCCGGGTGCCCCGGAGCCGGCAGCGGTTCGTCAACTACCGTTTCCGCTTCACCCGCCGGGCCTCCGTCCGGGACATCTACGTGCTGATGAAGAACGTCCCCGACCTCCGCGGCCTCCTGGCAGACGCGGCGCTCCCGAAGTTCGTTGCCGTGGGCGAGCATGATCTATGGCCGTTGCAGCTTCACCGGCTGTTTGCGCAGGCCATCGGGGCACGGATCGCTGTCTACCGCGGAGGGCACAGTCCATCCGAGACGTCGCCGCATCAATTCGCACGCGACCTTCTTGCCTTGTACTCCAAGGACGACGGCCCGGCCTGATAACTGCCCGCCGTCGTCGGCCTATGCCTGCAGGCGCTCCGCCCGCAGGCGGTCCAGCCGGCGCCGGAGCGGCGGTTCCTCCTTGAACTCGACCCGGAAAGTCGTCAGGGACATGTCCATGTGGCGGCGGAAGGACGCCCAGCTGGTAAGCGGGCGCGACGAGACGCCGACCGTGAGGGTGCGGTCATAGATGACAGTCATGGCGGGGCGAAGATGGTAGGAGATATCAAGGTCGTCGTGAACATCGGCGTTGGTCCGCACCAAGTGGCCGCCGATTTCCTGCCAGACGTCCCGGCGCAGCGCGAAGTTCGAGCCGTACACGGGCGGATGGCCCAGGAGGAATCCGACGGCCCTGAAGTAGCCGGCCAGGAACACATGCTTCCCGGCCCACCAGACCCAGCGGCCCGCGCCATAGAATTCCCCGGGACCGGTGACAAGGGACAGATGGTCTGCCGCGGCCAGTTCGGCCTCAATGCGTTCAAGCCAGTCGGCCGGCGGCCTGGAGTCCGTATCCAGCCGGGCGATGATGTCTCCGGTGGCAGCGTCGAAACCGGCAGCGGCCGTGGCCGGAATGCCCGGCACATCCACGGGGATGCGCCGGACGCCGGCAGCGCTGCAGATGCCGGCGGTGTTGTCAGTACTGGCATTGTCCACCACGATGATTTCGTCCGCGGGCCTGGTTTGCCTGGACAGCAGTTCCAGGCATGCCTCCAGCATCCTTGCATCGTTGCGGGTCGGGATCACCACCGAGACAGCCACACCACCACCTGAACGTCCTGCGCCCACTGCTGACTCCTCCACACCCTTTGGCCCTATTCTGGTGGCAGTAATCCCGGAGAGGAAGAGCCTGCTGTGCGTACCCGGAAAGGCAGCCTGCCACCAGCCGGCAGCAAGACGCGTCCTGGACTGATCCCATGGCTGCTCGAGGGCGACCCGGCTGTCCGGTGGCAGGTGCTGCAGGACCTGGCGGGCGCCCCCGCAGCGGACGTTTCCGCTGAACGCCGGCGCATCGCGAACGAGGGCTGGGGCGCCAGGCTGCTGGGCGAACAGGACGACGGCGGCACCTGGGCCCAGGGACTTTACTTGCCCAAGTGGACTTCCACCACGTACACGCTCCTCCTTCTTCACCGGTTGGGCCTTCCCGAGGACAACGCCCAGGCAGTCCGCGGCTGCCAGTGCCTGTGGGACGGCGCAACCTACTTCGGCGGTGGACCAAGCCTGTGGCACGGACCGCCGGACACGTGCGTGGCAGGCATGCTCGTCCTCCTGGGCTCCTGCTTCCGTTACGGGGAGCCCCGGCTGGATGCGGCCGTGTCCTGGCTGCTCGCAGAACAGCTGCACGACGGCGGGTGGAACTGCCAGTCCAGGCGGACAGGGTCGCTCCATGGGTCTTTCCATACCACCATCAGCGTGCTCGAGGCGCTGCTGGCCTACCGGAGCTCCGGCGGTGCAGTTGACGTGCAGGACGCTTCCAGTGGGGGAGAGGAGTTCTTCCTTGCCCATCACCTCTACCGTTCCCACAGGACCGGCGTGATCGCCAACGAAAGCTTCACCCGCTTCCCGTTTCCGCCGCAGTGGCATTTCGATATCCTCCGGGGGCTGGAGTACTTCCGGGCGGCCGGAGCAGCACCTGATCCCCGGCTCGCCGACGCCGTGGAAAGGGTCCGCGGAGCAAGAAACGCGGACGGCCGGTGGAAGCGCCCACCGCCGTACCCCGGCAGGCAGTGGTTCACGCTGGAGCCTCCCGGCGCCAGCCGTATCACCACCTTTCGCTGCCTCCGCGTGCTCCGCTGGTGGGAGGGCAGTGGGGTGCCGGGGGCAACGGCGCCTCAATCCAGCGGCCACGGGTAGCGCATCCCCGTCCGGTCCACCGGCAGGACGCCTTCCGGGCGCAGGCGCAGCCCCGCCGCCCGGGCCCGCGGGGGATGGAGCGCAGCCCCGGCGGAAATGCAGGGAATCACTCGATTCACGGCATGGGAGGGGGCTACCGTGGAGGGGTGACTGATCGTCCCGATATTTTCACTGTTGGTGAGCTGCGCGCCGCCGGCCACGCCCACAAGGACCTCCGCCAGGAAATCCGAGGCAACCTCCTCGCCGCGCTCGCGGCCGGCAGGGATCCGTGGCCGGGGTTGTACGGCTTCAGCCGCACCGTCATTCCCCAGCTTGAGCGGGCCCTGATCGCCGGCCACGACGTTGTCCTGCTCGGCGAGCGCGGACAGGGCAAGACGCGCCTCCTCCGCACCCTGGCGGGGCTGCTGGATGAATGGTCGCCCGTCATCGAGGGCTCGGAACTGAACGAACACCCGTTCGAGCCCATCACCGAGCACTACCGCGCCCTCGCCCTCACCGAGGGCGACCGGCTGCGGGTGGCATGGCGCCACCGGTCTGAGCGGTACGTGGAGAAGCTGGCCACGCCGGACACTTCCGTTGCTGACCTGATTGGCGACGTGGACCCGATGCGCGTGGCCGAGGGCCGCCGCCTCGGGGATCCGGAAACCATACATTACGGCCTGGTTCCGCGGTCCAACCGCGGCATCATCGCCATCAATGAGCTGCCGGACCTTGCCGAACGGATCCAGGTGTCCATGCTCAACGTTATGGAGGAGCGCGACATCCAGATCCGGGGCTACGTGCTCCGCCTGCCGCTGGACGTGCTGGTGGTGGCGTCCGCCAACCCGGAGGACTACACCAACCGGGGCAGGATCATCACGCCGTTGAAGGACCGCTTCGGTGCCGAGATCCGGACGCACTACCCCATAGAGCTCGACGATGAAGTGGCCGTGATCCGGCAGGAGGGCCAGCTGGTGGCCAACGTTCCGCCGGTCATCCTTGAGATCCTGGCCCGCTACACCCGTGCGCTGCGGCAGTCCCCGGCCATCAACCAGACCTCCGGGGTGTCAGCCCGGTTCGCCATCGCAGGTGCCGAGACAGTGGCCGCCGCAGCGCTCCGCCGGGCCAGTGTCCGTGGCGAGGCCGAGGCCGTGGCACGGATAGTGGACCTGGGGACAGCGGTGGAAGTCCTGACCGGCAAGATCGAGTTCGAATCGGGTGAGGAAGGCCGCGAACAAGCCGTCCTCGACCACCTCTTGCGCACAGCCACAGCCGAGGCCGTGCGCGCCCACTACCAGGGCCTTGATCTTGGCCCGCTCGTGGCTGCACTTGACGGGCACACCACAGTCACCACAGGAGAGCACGTCACCGCGCAGGAATTCCTCGAGAACCTTCCGGCCCTGAACGGGTCGGGCCTCTACGACGAAATCGGCACCCGCCTCGGCGCAACGAACGAGGGCCAGCGCGCCGCCGCGATCGAACTCGCCCTGGAAGGCCTCTACCTCGCCCGCCGGATCTCCAAGGAGTCCGACGACGAAGAAACGGTCTACGGCTAGAAGAGCTATGGGCATCCACAACCACTCCGCCAGGTACGGCCGGTACACCGGCGGACCCGACCCCCTCGCCCCGCCCGTTGACCTGGCGGAGGCGCTGGACGCCGTCGCCGAGGACGTGATGGCAGGCTACTCGCCCCGCCACGCCCTGCAGGAGTTCCTCCGGCGCGGCGGCCGGAGCAGGGAAGGCCTGGATGACCTCGCACGGCGCGTCCAGCAACGCCGCAGCGAACTGCTCGGCCGCCACCGGCTGGACGGCACCCTCAGCGAGGTCAGGAAGCTCCTGGATACGGCCGTGCTGGAGGAACGCAAGCAGCTCGCCCGGGACGCGATGATGGACAACGCGGACCGTGCGTTCCGGGAGATGCAGCTGCAGAACCTGCCCGCTTCCACCGCGGCCGCGGTCAACGAACTCGCTTCCTATGACTGGCAGTCAGGCGCCGCAAGGGAAGCGTACGGGCGGATCAAGGACCTGTTGGGCCGGGAGGCCCTGGACCAGCGGTTCGCGGGCATGAAGCAGGCGCTTGAAAACGCCACGGAGGAGGACCGGGCAGCCGTCAGCGGCATGCTCCGGGACCTGAACGGGCTGCTGGACAAACACCGGCGCGGACAGGACACGGAGGCTGACTTCCAGGAGTTCATGGCGCGGCACGGCCACCACTTCCCGGAAAACCCGCAGTCCGTTGAGGAGCTGGTTGACGCGCTGGCCAAACGTGCGGCTGCGGCCCAGCGGCTCCTGCAGTCCATGTCGCCCGAGCAGCGGGACGAGCTGATGCGGCTTTCAGCGCAAGCCTTCGGATCGCCGGAACTGATGGCCCAGCTCAGCCAGCTCGACGACAGCCTGCGGGCCCTGCGTCCCGGAGAGGACTGGAGCGGCTCGGAGCGGTTTGAGGGGCAGGAAGGCCTGGGCCTTGGCGACGGCACCGGCGTCCTGCAGGACATCGCGGAACTCGATGAACTGGCCGAGCAGCTTTCCCAGTCCTACAACGGGTCAACCCTCGGCGACCTGGACCTGGATGCCCTGGCCCGCCAGCTTGGGCAGACCGCAGCGGTTACCGCCCGCACCCTGGCCGAGATCGAGCGGGCCATGCAGGACGGCGGATACCTGCGGCGGGGCGCGGACGGGGACCTCCGGCTCTCGCCGCAGGCCATGCGGCGGCTCGGCAAGTCCCTGCTGCGGGACACGGCCCGGCAGCTGTCCGGCCGGCAGGGACGCCGGGACACCCGCGTGGCGGGAGCCGCCGGCGAGCAGACCGGATCCAGCCGCCAATGGGAGTTTGGGGACGCCGAGCCATGGGACGTCACCCGCACGCTGACCAACGCGATCAGCCGTACCGCGGCCGACGGCGGGACGCCGGGTACCGGACTCCGCCTCACCCCAGCGGACATCGAAGTGAGCGAGACCGAGGCCCGCACCCAAGCCGCCGTCGTCCTTCTGGTGGACGTTTCATTCTCGATGGCCGTCGAAGGGCGGTGGGTGCCGATGAAGCGCACGGCCCTGGCGCTGCACCACCTTGTCTCCACACGCTTCCGCGGTGACCGGCTGGAGCTGATCACGTTCGGCCGCTATGCCCAGGCCATGGACATCGGCGAGCTCACGGCAATGCCGCCCCGCCGCGAGCAGGGAACAAACCTGCATCACGGATTGCTGCTGGCTGGACGTTTCTTCCGCAAGCACCCGTCCATGCAGCCCGTCCTCCTGGTGGTGACCGACGGCGAGCCCACCGCCCATCTGCTCGCGGAAGGCGAACCCTGGTTCTGCTGGCCCACGGACCCCGAAACCATCCGGGTGACGGTGGCGGAACTGGAGCGGCTGGGCCGGGCAGGCACCCAGGCCACGTTCTTCCGGCTGGGCAACGACCCCAGCCTGGAACGCTTCGTCCAGCGCATGGTGCGCCGGGTGGGCGGGCGGGTTGTGGCACCCGAGGCCGGGGACCTCGGAGCCGCGGTAGTGGGGGAGTACCTGCGCGCACACTTCCGCGGGCGCGCGTTCGGCGACTCCGACTGGGCCTCATAGCCGGAGGTTGCGCCGGGGAGGGGCGATCCATGTGAGGATCGGAGTATGCCTGACCGTTTGATGCTGCTGGACACTGCCTCGCTGTATTTCCGCGCCTTTTACGGACTGCCGGACACGATCCGCCGCGCGGACGGCACACCGGTCAACGCCGTTCGTGGCTTGCTGGACATGATTGCGCGGCTCACCACCGACTACCAGGCAACGCACCTTATCGCCTGCTGGGACGATGACTGGCGTCCGCAGTGGCGGGTTGACCTTCTCCCCAGCTATAAGGCCCACCGGGTGGCGGAGGCAGTCGCCGGTGCACCGGACGTCGAAGTGGTTCCGGATGCGCTGGAGGCACAGCTTCCGATGATCCGCCGGGCGCTTGAGCTCGCCGGCATCGCCATCGTAGGCGCGGCCGAGCATGAGGCCGACGACGTTGTGGGAACCTACGCGAGCCACGCGGACCTTCCCGTTGATGTAGTGACCGGCGACCGCGACCTTTTCCAGGTGTGCGACAACGAACGGCAGGTCCGCGTGATCTACACCGCACGCGGCATGAAGAACCTCGAAGTCATCACCGAAGAAGTGGTGGTGGCCAAGTACCGGGTGCTGCCCCAGCAGTACGCCGACTACGCCACACTGCGCGGCGACGCCTCGGACGGGCTGCCCGGCGTCGCGGGAATCGGTGAGAAGACCGCGGCGTCGCTGCTGCTCAAGCACGGCACCCTGGAACGGCTGCTTGAGGCGGCCGGGGACTCCGGCAGCGGCGTGTCTGCACCGGTGCGGGCCAAGTTGGCCGCCGCTGCCGGCTACCTCTCGGTGGCCCCCGCCGTCGTCAGGCTTGTGCGCGACCTGGACCTGCCCAGCCCCGAGGAGGCGGGTGCCAAGCTAAGTCCCGTTGCGGGGGAACCGCGCGCCGAGCTTGAGCGGCTCGCCACCGAGTGGAACCTGGGCGGCTCGGTACGGCGGCTTTTCGCGGCGCTCGACCTGCGGCAGTAGGGGAGCTCCGCTACGTCCATGTTGGCTGCGACCGGCTGACTCCATGGCACAAGGAAAAGCTGCCGCGACGCCCTACGGCGAAGCGGCAGCCCTCCGCGTGGTTTCCCTGGTGGCGGATCAGTACGAAATGAATGCAACGAGTTCGCCCACCCGGTCCTCCGGATAATTCCGGGCAATGTCCGCCTGGCTGAGGACGCCCACCAGGTTGTGCCCGTCAATGACCGGAAGCCGACGGACCTGGTGGTCCTGCATTGTCCGGATCGCTTCCTCAATGGAATCGTCCGCACCGATCGTCACGGGTTTGCCTTCGCCGAATTCTCCGGCCGTGGCAGTGCGGGGATCCCCGCCCTCGGCCAGGCACTTAACCACGATGTCTCGGTCAGTCAGCATGCCCTTCAGGCGGTTGTCCTCTCCGCAGATCGGAAGGGATCCGACGTCGAGTTCCTTCATCTTGCGCGCAGCTGCTTCCAGGGTCTCCTTCTCCCCGATGCATTCAGCGCCCCCGGTCATGATTTCCCGTGCCGTTGCCATGATCGTCTCCTTCGTCTGTGCTGTGCTGTGCTGTGCTGTGCTGTGCTGTGCTGTGCTGTGCTGTGCTGTGCTGAGTTGAGCTTGTGCTCTGTCGTGTTGTGCTCTGTTTCGCTGTGCCGTGGCAAGCCCGCTGCCGGATCTGGGGAGGCCGCCGGGCGGCCCCTCCGAAGGGTGATCTGATAGAAAAATGCTAAGCCTACTGATTATTCGTGTCCAGAGCGGCGAACTCCCGATTGCCCCCACGGCACCCCCTAAAGCCACCCCCCTTCCGGCGCCTCCCGCTTGCGCCGCCCCAGTGGGGTAGTAAGCTTGCTGACCATTACTAGTAAGCTTGCTGATTAATCAGATAAGTGGGAGCAGGTCGAACACATGAGTGCAGTTATTGGTGCCATCTGGTCCCTGGTGGCCGCTGCTGGAGCCGCGCTGGCGGTCAGTGCGCCTTTCGGAGCTGCAGGCCATGGTGGCCAGTACCTCGCCGGTCACGTGCTCCTGGGCGTCGGACTTGGCCAGCTGCTCGCCGCAGTACTTCGCGTGGCCGCGCGCCGGGTCCTCAGGAAAGCCCCCCAGGCAACCCAAGTATCCCTTGCAGCCCTTCCGGAACCGGCAGTCGCGGCGGCACGGCCAGTACCAGAGGCGATACCTGCAACAGCCATCGAATCCACTGCCGTGACGGTCCTGCGTCCCCGGCCGGCCGCCGTCATGCCTCTGCGGGGCAGGCATGCCGCCTGAGGTTACAGAGCCGCAGCCTGCGGAGGGGGGACTCCCGGGACTCCGGCGGCGGAGCGTTTGGGCCGGATTGGCCACAGTTCTCGCAGCCGCCGCCGTGGCAGCGGGAGCCCACCTCGGTTCCCCGGCTTTCCGCGGTCCTGACTCGGACCCGGCCACCCTCCAAGGCTTCCAGATCCGCGTGCTCAACGTGACCCAGGCCGCCGCAGAGAACCGGCTGGACGGCGCCCTCGCCGCCTTGGATGCGCTCGAACAGGACCTGGACGCTGCCGCCGGCGGGGGCATGGTTTCAGTGTCCCGGTATCGCGGCATCGAAGCTGCATTGTCAGCGGTCCGGGCGGACATCACCCGCACCATCGAAGCCCAGGCCGCTGCCGCAGCCAGGGCAGCGGCTGCCGCAGCAGAACCCCCCACCACGGAGGCCGCAGCCACCCAGCCGCAGCCCGTACAGCCCCAACCGGAAACGACCGCCGTCATCCCGGCTCCGGAACCTGCATCCCAGGGGCCTGAACTTCCGGACGCTGCCAAGGAAGCCAAAGGCAAGGGCAAGGGTGCTGGCAAGCCCTGATTCCAGTGTCCTGCAGCATTGTCCCGGCCACGTCGGACTTCAACATTGTCCCGGCCACTTCGGACTTCCGGGCAAAATGGAGGGATGACTTCTCCGAGCGGCCGGAAGGCGCCGCCAGCCGGCATCGCCTTCAACCTCGCGGCCATCGGTGCCGGACTTCCCTTCGCTGACTCACTCGCGGCCTTGGCTGACGCCCTGGACTGCACGGGAGGGACTGCAGTAGTGCAGGCACCGCCCGGAACAGGCAAGACCACCCTGGTTCCGCCACTCCTCGCAAACCACCTGTCGGCCGGCACCACCCGGCCGGGCCGGGTGGTGGTCACGCAGCCGCGCCGCGTCGCGGCCCGGGCCGCAGCCCGCCGGCTTGCCGCCCTGGACGGCAGCCGGTTGGGCAGCCGGGTAGGCTACACCGTCCGCGGGGAACGCCAGGCAGGACCTGAAACCCTGATCGAGTTCGTCACCCCCGGCATCCTGCTGCGCCGCCTGCTGGCCGCTCCGGACCTTCCCAGGGCACGCGCGGTGGTCCTGGACGAGGTCCACGAACGGGGGCTGGAAACCGATCTGCTCTTCGGCATGTTCGCTGAAGTCCGCCAGCTGCGCGGGGACCTGGCCGTCGTCGCAATGTCCGCAACCCTCGACGCTCCCAGGTTTGCTGCCCTCCTGGGAGACCACGACGGCGGCGGGCCGGCCCCGGTCATCGACTGCCCCTCCGTGCTCCATTCCCTGGACATCAAGTGGCGGCCGGCACCCGTGCCGCGGCTGGACGGCAGGGGAGTGACCCCCGCGTTCCTTGAATTCGTGGCGGGGACGGCCGCCGAAGCACACCGGGGTGCGCTGGCAGCAAACGCCGCCACCGATGCCCTCGTCTTCCTCCCCGGAGCCAGGGAAGTTTCCCAGGCGGCGGCACGGCTCCGCAGCCTGCTGGGCCACGGGATTGACGTGCTGGAACTCCACGGCCAGGCAGGGGCAGCCGAACAGGACCGCGCGGTGTCCGGCCGCCAGCCCGGCGACAATCCCAGGATCATTGTCTCCACAGACCTTGCCGAGTCCTCGCTGACCGTCCCCGGCGTCCGGCTGGTGGTTGATTCGGGGCTTGCCCGTGAGCCGCGGCGTGACGCCGGCCGGGGGATGAACGGGCTGGTCACGGTCTCGTGTTCCCGCGCCTCGGCGGACCAGCGTGCAGGGCGGGCCGCCCGCCAGGGGCCCGGCACCGTTGTGCGCTGCTACAGCCAGCAGGCCTTTGGCGCAGCCCCGGCGCACGTGACCCCGGAAATCAATGTGGCGGACCTGACGGGTCCGGCCCTGTTGATGGCGTGCTGGGGCTCCCCGCGGGGGAAGGGCCTCCCGTTGCCTGATGCGCCGCCGGAGCAGGCCATGGATGATGCGATGGAAGTCCTGCAGGAACTCGGGGCCGTGTCCGGCAATGGCCAGGCCACCGCCGCGGGCAGGACGCTTTCCGGCATTCCCGCAGATCCGCGGCTGGGCCGTGCCCTGCTCGACGGCGCGGCGGCCGCCGGTTACAGGGCGGCGGCCGAGGTGGTGGCCGCGGTGGCAGGTGACGCCCGTGCGCCGGGCGCAGACCTGGTGCGGCTCATGTCCCAACTGCGCGCTGACAGCGGACCGGCCGGGCGGCGCTGGGCAGAGGAAAGCCGTCGCCTCCAGGCTCTGGCTGAGCACGCAGGCCCGCTGTCCGAGGCTCCCGCCCTTCCTGCCCTCACTGGCGGCACTGAAGTGGTGGGCGCCGTCGTCGCCCTCGCTTTTCCCGACAGGGTGGCACGGAGGGTTCCCGGCGACGGGCCGGAGCGCTACCTGCTGTCATCCGGGACCCGGGCAGGGCTGCCGGCCGGCAGCAGCCTGGCCGGGCACGAATGGCTGGCCGTTGCGGAGGTGATCCGGGCCGAAGGCAGGGACTCAGCCGGCACCGGGGCCGTCATCCGCGCCGCGGCTCCGCTCTCCGCGGGCCTTGCCGAGGCCGCCGCGTTCCACCTTCTGGCCGAAGCCGTCGAGGCGACGTTCACGCAGGGCCGCGTCACCGCCCGCAAGGTGCGGCGATTGGGCGCCATCAGTCTCGCGTCCACCCCCGTCCGTCCCTCGCCCGCGGAGGGCAGGGCGGCGGTGGCAGCAGTGCTTCAAAAGGAAGGCCTTGCGGTCCTCAAATGGTCGACGCCGGCAGCCGCCTTGCGCTGCCGGCTCGCCTTCCTGCACCGCGAGCTGGGCAGGCCCTGGCCGGACGTCTCCGAGGCAGGGCTCCTTGCCCGGCTGCAGGACTGGCTCGGACCAGAGCTTGAGGCGCTGGCAGGGGGTGCGGACGCCGACAGCGTGGACCTCACCGAGCCTCTCCGGCGGCTGCTTCCCTGGCCAGAGGCGGCCCGGATGGACGAGCTCGCACCGGAATGGCTGGCCGTACCCAGCGGCTCCAGGGTGCCGATCGGGTATCCGGAACCCTCATCGGGGACGGAGCGTCCGGTGGTTGCCGTCAAACTCCAGGAATGCTTTGGGCTGGCAGAGACTCCCCGCCTGGTCCATGGCCGGGTGCCGGTCCTGTTCCACCTGTTGTCCCCGGCCCGGCGGCCCCTTGCCGTCACCGACGACCTGACATCCTTCTGGTCCGGACCATACGCCCAGGTGCACGCCGAGATGAGGGGCCGCTATCCCAAGCATCCCTGGCCAGAAGATCCTTGGACCGCGCCGGCCACCGCACGGACCAAGCCGCGGAAGTAGCTGCCCACCGCGTTCGCCTCCCATGGCTTTGGGAGCCGCGTGAGATCTCCGATACACACCCGTTACTTACCGTCGACGCGCTGAAACATGCACCGCATAGGCTCGTTTCCACTTGGACAGCGGTGTCCTCATAGGACACGGAAGGACGTAAAGATGTTTCTCTTCAACAGCCTTAACCTCTTGCTCGACGGCCGGCGCAGTGATGACAGCCGTTCACACGGCGGCGGCAGCGGACACACCGAATTCCCCGAAGGCCAGCTCAGTTCTGCAGCCTGGGAGGGCTGGTGGCACGAGGAAGCCGCCTGAGAGCAGGGCATCGCCCAGGGCCAGCCTTTGGGAGGGCCAGGATGAGTTGCCGCTCCGGATCAGCTGGAGGTGCGGATGAAGCCAGCCACGGGCTCCGCCAGGGATGCGCCCACTTCCGCGGCCGAACGCTTGGCGCCGGCTACCGCAAACGAATGGTCGCCGCCCTCCACCCACTGCAGGACTGCTGACGGTCCGATCCGCCGCACCACGTCCTCAAGGATTCCGGGGGTGGCGAAGGTATCCCGGCTGCCCTGCAGGAAGAGCATGGGTGACGTGATGCCATACAGGTGTTCGTCCCGCACTTTGTCCGGCTTTCCCGGCGGATGGAGGGGGTACCCCAGGTAGACCAGTCCTGCGGCTTCCATCCCCTCCGCCACGGCCATCGAGGCCATCCGACCGCCGAAGGACTTGCCCGCCGCCCACGGGGTGCCGGTGTCGCCGTGTTCCGCCGCCGCCCCCATGGCTGCCCGCCAGGTTGCGATGGCCACCGGTGGGCGGTCCGGGAACTTCCTGCCGGCTTCCCGGTAGGGGAAGTTGAAGCGGAGGGTTGCCAGGCCCAGGGAGTTCAGTGCGTCCGTGAATCCGCGCAGGAAGGGATGCTCCATGCCTGCGCCGGCACCGTGGGCCACCACCACCGTGGCGGACGGGCTTTCGGGGCGGGCGTAGGCACCGGAGACCATAACTTCACCCACCGGGATGCGGAGGTCGGTTTCAGAAGCTGACATGCGTCCATCATGCCGGACGGGCCGCCCAAATCTGCCGGCCTCCTGTGGCAGGGGTGTACGTTGTCCCCATGGCGAGCGAACAGACCACCCTCACAGTCCAGGGTCCGAACGGTGAGCGCGAAATGCGCATCTCCAGCCCCAGCAGGGTCATTTGGCCAGAGCCGGGGATCACCAAACTCGACCTGGCGCGGTACATCTGCGATGTTGGGGAAGCGTTCATCGCGGCCAACGGCGGCAGGCCCGTTGCCCTGCAGCGGTTCTCGGGCACCATCGACGGCGAGATGTTCTTCTCCAAGAACCCGCCGAAGGGCGCGCCGGAGTTCGTCCGGTCCACCAAGGTAGTTTTCCCCAGCGCGCGCTCCCATCCCATGCTCATCCTGGACGAACCCGCGGCCGCCGTCTGGGCGGTGCAGATGAACACCATCGTTTTCCACCCTTGGCCTTCCCGGGCAGACAACACTGACAACCCCGACCAGCTGCGCATCGACCTCGACCCCCAGCCGGGAACTGATTTCGACGACGCCATCCCTGCCGCGATCGCGTTGAAGGAGGTCCTGGCTGAGGCTGGCCTTGACTGCTTCATCAAGACCTCGGGAAACCGCGGGCTGCATGTCTACGCGCCCGTAGAGCCCACCCGGGAATTCCTTGACGTCCGGCACGCTGTCATAGCGGCGGCGCGCGAACTGGAGCGCCGGATGCCGGATAAGGTCACCACCGCCTGGTGGAAGGAAGAACGGGGCGAGCGCGTATTCGTGGACTTCAACCAGGCCAACCGGGACCGCACCATCGCCGGCGCTTACAGCCCGCGGCCGCTGCCGCACGCCCCGGTGTCCTGCCCCATCGCCTGGGATGAACTGGCCGGCGTGGATCCCAAGGACTTCACCATCCTCACCGTCCCGGACCGGCTCAAGACGATCGGCGACCCGTGGGCGGACATGGGCAGGAACCCCGGAACCATCGACACGCTGCTCGGGTGGTGGGAGCGGGACCTCAAGGCCGGGCTGGGCGAGCTTCCCTTTCCGCCGGACTACCCAAAGATGCCGGGCGAGCCACCCAGGGTCCAGCCAAGCCGGGCGCGGAAGCAGGAGTAGCCGAAAAACGGAAGGCAAGGGCCGCCGTCGCCAGCAGCCCTTATCCCAATAGCTCCTTGCGGCAGCTATTCGAACCGGGAAGGATCACCGGTGCCGCGCCGGACAACCTCCGCCACGCCGCTGGAAAAGTCCACCACCGTGGTGGGTTCTGATCCGCAGTCGCCCGCGTCAATCACAGCGTCCACCTGATGGTCCAGGCGCTCCTTGATCTCCCATCCCTGGGTCATCGGATCCTCCTCGTCCGGCAGCAGCAGGGTGCTTGAAAGCAATGGCTCACCGAGTTCCGCGAGCAAGGCCTGAACCACCCGGTTGTCCGGGATTCTGACGCCAACAGTCTTCTTCTTGGGATGCAGCAGGCGCTTCGGGACTTCCTTGGTGGCCGGAAGGATGAAGGTGTAGCCGCCCGGGGTGACGGCCTTGATGCTGCGAAAGACATCGTTCCCGATGTGCACAAACTGGCCCAGCTGGGCGAAATCCCGGCAGACCAGCGTGAAGTGGTGCTTGTCATCCAGCCGGCGGATGCTCCTGATCCGGTCCAGGGCATCCCTGTTGCCTATCTGCGCGCCCAGCGCATAGCAGGAATCCGTGGGATAGGCGATCAGCCCGCCGTCGAGCACTATCTTGACTGCCTGGCTGATGGCGCGGGGCTGGGGGTCCTGGGGGTGAACGTCAAAGTATCTGGCCATGACCCTGAGCCTACGGCCCGGCCGGCCCTCGCGCACCACCGGCCGGCATCCCCTACCACCCGCCGTTCGTTTGAGGCAGGATGTTGTCTGGTTCCACCATGTTCCGTCCCCACTCAAGGAGATCCACCATGCCGACCACCCTCAACCCCTACATCAGCTTCCGCGACAACGCCCGCGAGGCGATGACCTTCTACCAGGCCGTTTTCGGCGGCGATCTGGCCCTGAGCACTTTCGGGGAGTTCCAGGCCAGCGACGACCCAGCCGAGTCGGACAAGATCATGCACGGCATGCTGACCACCACCCAGGGGATGGTGCTGATGGGGGCGGACACGCCGAACAGCATGGGGTACACCCCCGGGTCATCCATCTCGATCTCCCTCAGCGGCGACGATGAAGCGGAACTGCGGGGGTACTACGAGAAACTCAGCGGCGACGGCGGAACCGTGACCGTTCCGATGGAACAGGCGCCCTGGGGAGACATCTTCGGGATGTGCACCGACCGGTTCGGTGTGGCCTGGCTGGTCAACGTCAACAGCCCCCAGGGCGTCACCGGAGCACCCTAAGCCGGTTCGTCCCCGCTGCCGCGAAGCCGGCGGTACGTCCTCCCGCCGGTTCTTGAGCGGAATGCGGGCCGGTGCGAGGATGTACGCGTGGAGTCAGTCCTTGAGTTCCTGTCCGATAAATGGTGGCTCGTCTTTCCGTTGACTGCCCTGACCGGGCACTGGGCCAATTCCTGGCGCAAAGCCGGGGAACGGCGGCATCAGCGAAGGGTGGAACTCTACAAGCTCAAGAACCAGGCACGGGAAGCTGAGCGGGCATCGGCGGCGGAGGTGGAAGCCCTGATGGCCACCCATGACGCCGTCAACAAGCGCTGGCTGGACTACGAACTGGATGTCGGCAAGCTCATCGACTTTCCCCTCATGACCGATGTCCGGGAACCGCTCACGGTGGCCTTCCTTCGCGCTAAACGGGAAGCCGACGGCCAGCGCCCCGCCTCGGCACAGGAGATCACCTCGCCGTCGCGCCTGGAGTCCTACAGGCAGGCCGTCAACACCTTCGCGGTGGCCCTGGACGTGGCAGAGAGGGAGGCCCGGCGGATCAAGGACGGCAGGTTCAGCGGGCGGGAGCGGGAACGGCTTTCCACTGCCAGGCAATTGCTCAGGATTGCCGGGGACCACGCCGCCACACCGGCCGAACGGCAGGCCGCGTACAAGCGGGCACGCCGCGAGCTGGACGGACTGATCGTGCTGCCAGATGCCGCGCTGGCTGCCCTCGAGGAGCGGATCATGCCCGGGCTGGGCGCCGGCCGCCAACCGGACGTCCGGCAAAGCTAGGTTTCCGGTTTGGACCGGGCATGACCCGCACGCTCTATCTCGACGTTGACGGCGTCGTCTGCCCGTTCGGGCCGGACGGACACAGCGGTTGGGGATCCAGCTGGAAGTACGCCGATGCGGGACTCCTGCCCGTGGCCTACGCGCCGGAACTGGTGGACGGGCTGAACGGCATCGCCGCGATGGCGGGGGTGCGCTGTGTCTGGCTGACCAGTTGGGAGGAACTTGCCCCGCAGTACCTGTGTTCGGCCATTGGACTGAATGGGGCTCAGTGGCCCTACCTGACTTCGGCCGGGACGGGCGCCGGAGCAGGCTGGTGGAAGCTTCGTGCCATCCAGGATGACGTGGAAGCCGCCAGCCCTGAGGGTGTCGCCTGGGTCGATGACCAGTTGGCGTTCGAGGCGGAGGCCCAGTCCTGGGCCAGGTTCCTCGGCCGGCGCATCCTGGCCGTTTCTCCCGATCCCAGGCGAGGCATCTCGCCCGGGGAGCTGGAGCGGGTACGGACGTTTCTCGAACGGCCGTTGTTTTGACCTGATGTTGGGTACGCGTACGATCGATAGGGTTTCACGCCGGGCCAGGTTAACGCCGCCAGTCATTCCAAGCGAACAGCTGGTGAATTAACTGGGTAGGGCGGCCGGGGGAAAAGAAACTGCTTGACGTCGACTCTGCAGATTGGGCAACAGGTGGATATCACCTTCATGGTGGCGCTGGTCATCGCACTGGCACTATTTTTCGATTTCACTAACGGCTTCCATGACACCGCGAATGCCATGGCTACGCCCATTGCGACTGGCGCCATCAAGCCAAAAACCGCTGTGACGCTGGCGGCTATCCTGAACCTCGTGGGTGCATTCCTTTCCACTGAGGTGGCCAAGACGGTGTCCGGCGGAATCATCCGTGAGGGGTCGGACGGCATCCAGATCACCCCGGAGATTATCTTCGCCGGCCTGATGGGTGCCATCCTCTGGAACATGATCACCTGGCTCAAGGGCCTTCCGTCGAGTTCGTCGCATGCCTTGTTCGGCGGCCTTATCGGTGCCGCCATCGCCGGCATCGGCTTCAACTCCATCAACCTTGAAGGCCTCCTCCAGAAGGTCATTCTTCCGGCGATCTTCGCACCGCTGATTGCCGGCATCGTCGCCTACATCTGCACACGCCTTGCCTACGCGCTGACCTCGCGCCACGATCCCGAGACCGGGAGCAAGCTCACGCAGAAGCGCGGCGGCTTCCGGACCGGCCAGATCTTCACGTCCAGCCTGGTTGCGCTGGCCCACGGCACCAACGACGCCCAGAAGACCATGGGCATCATCACGCTGGTCCTGATTGCCGCCGGAACCCAGGAGGCCGGCTCGGGGCCCCAGCTCTGGGTTATCGCGGCCTGTGCCCTGGCCATCGCCGTGGGCACATACGCCGGCGGGTGGCGCATCATCCGCACCATGGGAGCCGGCCTAACCGAGGTGAAGCCTGCCCAGGGCTTCGCGGCCGAAACCAGCACCGCTTCCGCCATCCTTGCGTCCTCACACCTGGGCTTTGCGCTCTCCACCACCCAGGTTGCCTCGGGCTCCGTCATCGGCTCGGGCATGGGCCGCAAGGGGACCAGCGTTCGGTGGAACATGGTGGGCAAGATCGCCCTCGGCTGGCTCTTCACTCTTCCCGCCGCAGGAATTGTGGGCGCCCTGACTGCCTTGCTGGTCAAGACGGGCGTGATGGGCGTGTTGATTGCCGCCGTTGCCGGCACCTCCGCTGTGCTGTTCATGTTCTTCTATTCACGCAAATCCGCCGTCGGCCACCACAACGCCATCGAGGTGGAGGAAGCCGGACAGGCCGTCCGGTTTGCCAAGAAGAAGGCCCTGGCACGGGCCCGCGCGCACGCCAAGTCCAAGGCAGACGCCGAGGCCAACAAGAAGACCGAAGCCGGCACGCAGGCGGAAGCCGACGCCATCAACACGAAGGATGCCCAACGATGAAGTGGCTGGAACTGCTGACCGTAGCCGGGGCCACCCTGGCGGCGGCCGTGACCGTGGTTGTCCTCTACTCCCTCGGAGTCAGGCTGACGGCCATCGCCGGTGATCCGCAGCAGATGTCCCCGGGCATCAAGCGCACCTTCGCCTACATCTGCTTCGGCCTGTGCGGCCTGGCAGTGCTCTTCGGGCTGTACCTGATCATTCCGTACTTTTCCGGCTGATCCCGCCTCTGGCAGGTGCTGGTGCCGTTGGCTAGGCTTGCTCCATGCCACGCATCCAGTACTACGTCGCCGCGTCCCTGGACGGCTTTATTGCCACGCCCACTGATGACCTGGGCTGGCTTTTGCAGTTCGACGGTTTTGAGGGCGGCAAGGAAAGCTACGAGACGTTCATGGCGGATGTTGGCTGCATCGTCATGGGCGGCGGCACCTACGCCTGGTTGCTGGAGCACGAGCCCGGCAACTGGCCGTACCAGGGCACACCCTCCTACGTGTTCACTCACCATGAGTACACGGCTCCGGCAGGTTCCAACACCACCTTCGTCCGCGGCGAAGTCACCGAGTTCCTCCCGGACCTCGAACAGGCCGCAGGCGGGAAGAACATCTGGGTGGTGGGCGGCGGGAACCTTGCCGCCCAGTTCGCCTCAGCCGGGCTGCTCGACGAGTTGATCCTTTCCGTCATTCCGGTCGTGCTGGGGGACGGCAAGCGGCTTCTTCCGCTGGCAGGCCCGACGCCGCCGCTCGAGTTGGCAGCCTCCCGCACCATGGGCCGGGGAATCGTGGAGCTGCGGTACCTTCTGAACGGACACGCCGCCTCCTGAACGGACGCCGCCTCCTGAACGGACGCCGCCTCCTGAACGGACGCCGCCTCCTGAACGGACGCCGCCTCCTGAACGGACGCCGCCTCCTGAACGGACGCCGCCTCCTGAACGGACGCCGCCTCCTGAACGGACGCCGCCTCCTGAACGGAGTGGCCGCCTCCTGAACGGAGTGGCCGCCTCCTGAACGGACGCCGCTTCCTGAACGGACGCCGCTTCCTGAACGGACGCCGCTTCCTGAACGACCGCCGCACCGAAACCTGCCAGCTGAGCCTGGGGCCGCTGCCGCGATCTGCGGACTCTAACCGCTGACTTCAGGGAGCGGCGGGGAAATGAACCCGCGCAGAAGTTCGCTCCGCATCTGCCAACGGACCCGGCTGGGATCATCATGCGCGCATTCATCGATCGCCGGCATGGCCCTGCGGCGGCTTGCTGTGCTGTTAGCCGTGGGCGTGAAGGATGCGCGCCAGGGCGTCTTCTCCTGGGGAGAGCCTGGTGCAGGCGTGGTCCGGCGGCCGGCCGGTGACGGGCTCCAGTTGCCGGGGCCAGTGGGGTGGTTCCCAGTCTTGGTGTTCGCTTGTGTAGTGGCGGCCGGTGGGTGAGGTCCAGCCGGGTGGTCCGGTTGTGGTGGCGGGGGTGGGTTTCCAGCCGCTGGTGTGTCGGAGCTTGTGGTGTTTCGGGCAGGGCTGGCCCAGGTTGCTGATTCCGGTGGTGCCGCCTTGGTGCCAGGCGAGGAGGTGGTCGGCTTCGTTGTCCAGGGAGCTGTTGCTGCAGCCGGGGAAGGGGCATTTTCCGTCCCTGAGCCTGAGCCAGGTCCGCATCGCCTTGGTTACCCGGTAGCTGGTGCGGCCGAATTCCAGTGGTGCCCCGTCCCGCGGGTCAACCAGTACCCGGTGGAACGAGTCCGCCCCGCCGGCGACGAGGTCCCGTGCCATGGAGGCCGGGATGGGTCCGTGCCCGTCCAGCACCGCGGGCTCGTCGGTGAGGCCCATCAGGGAGAACACGGGCACGGTGACCAGCACCTGCGGCCGAATCGAAGACGACGGGCCCGGACCTGCCGCCTCCCCGCCGCCGGAACTGACCGCGTCGTGCCCGTCGCCGTGCCCGTCGCCGTGCCCGGGACCGGTTGGCCCGCTTGTCCCGGCAGCACCGGAACTGCTCCCGCTGTTCCCGCTGGTGGTGGTGGTGCCGCTGGTGAGAAGTGCTTCGGCGAAGGTGTCGGCCCGGAGCTGGGTCAGGGTGCGGGCCTCGTCCGGTCCCTGCCTTCCGCGGGAGATGGCGGTGAGCCGGTTCCAGGCCGCTGCGGCGTGGTGGGCGGGCAGGTAGGCGGAGAGCCAGGCCATGCCGTCCTGGTCCGGCCGGTATTCGACCCGCCGGTCAGCCACACCCTTGGCGTGCCGCTTCTCGATGGATTCGGCGTGGTGGCGTTCCCGCCATGTCCGGGCTTTGGCCCGGAACCGGTACGCCGGCATCTGGCCAATGGCGGCGGCCGTGCCCGGTTGTGGTGTGTGCGGGTCCAGGAAGTAGGCTTCCAGGGCGGCGGCGCCAGCGGGGTCAAGGGTTGCGGCCTCGTCCACCATGACTGTGGCGTGCTGCCAGGAGAGTGTTCCGTTGTGCAGGGCTGCGAGGGTGCGGGGCAGGGAGCTGGTCAGGGCGTGGGACCGGGCCAGCAGGGCGCCCGCGGCCCGGTCCCCGATGGCCATGACACAGCTGATCTCGGCTGCGATTGCCATTTCCTGTGCCTGCACCGGGGCGTCCGGGGGAGCGGCTGCACGGGCGGTGCCCGCGTACGTCCCGGCAGCGTTGGCCACCAGACCCGCTATCCGGGCCTGGACCCCGGCGGCCCCGGCAAGGATCTCCAGGCACCCATCAGCCAGCCCGGCCAACGGGTCAGCTGCCGAAAACGGCTCCGAACCGCACCCGACCGCCTCCGCCCTGAGCACAGCAACAGCCGCGTTGATGTCCTCAAACGCCTTCGCCACCGCCGCTTTCCCCATAAAGCCATCATGACTGGGGGGTCTGACATTTTGACGCGAGGGCTCCGCCCAGACCAGGTGTGTATGGCCCCTCCCAGGCGAGATGGCATGTGATGGCAAACGCCGGTGCCGGGGTTGCCCTTTTAGTCCATCTCGCGGGGTGCTGAAGGAGCCGCGGCCAGTCCTGTCGAGCCGGCGCGGCTAGTCCTGCCGAGCCGGGGCGTTGTCCCGGATCATGTTCGTGATGCGGGCCGTGGACAGCCTGCGGCCCTGCTCGTCCGTGATCACAATTTCGTGGGTCGCCAAGGTCCTGCCCAAGTGGATGGCGGTGCATGTTCCAGTCACAGTGCCCGCGGCGATGGAGCGGTGGTGCGTGGCATTGACCTCGATGCCGACGGCGTGGCGGTCCGGTCCCGCATGCATGCCCGAAGCAAAGGAACCTAGAGTCTCGGCAAGCACTACGTGGGCGCCGCCATGGAGGATTCCGGCTACCTGGGTATTGCCCTCCACGGGCATGGTGGCAACGCTCCGCTCGGGGCTCATCTCCAGGAAGTGAATCCCCATTTTCACCACCAGGGCACCGATCCCGAACCGGCCCAGCCAACCGTGCAGGTGCTCAGGGATCCCGGCGGCGGCAAGCTCCCCGGCGAAAGGGCCGGGCGTGAAATTGTCCATCATGGCAACTAGGCTGGCACCTGTGAGTGAAACAACCAAACCGGCCCCTTTCCCGTCCCAAACCCTGCAGGAGGACAAAGCACCGCAGGGCTCCACTCCCCTTGAGGACGCTGCAGATGGGGAAGGCGCAGGCCAGGACAAGGTTCCGGCGCAGGCAGGTGGCTCGGTTTCAGCAACAGTGGCCCCCGTAGTACCCATGACGGACCAGCCGCGGCTTTTGGTGCTCGACGGACATTCCATGGCCTTCCGCGCGTTTTTTGCGCTGCCCGCGGACAAGTTCTCAACCACCAACGGGCAGCACACCAACGCGATTCACGGCTTCACCTCCATGCTGATCAACCTCATCAAGGAGCAGCAGCCCACCCACATCGCGGTGGCCTTCGACGTCTCGGATGAGTCCACCCACCGCAAGACTGAGTACAGCGAATACAAGGGCGGCCGGAACGAGACGCCCCGGGAGATGAACAACCAGATCGACCTCATTGCGCAGGTCATGCAGGCCTGGGGCATCAAGACCATCACCATGCCCGGCTACGAAGCCGATGACATTCTTGCCACCCTCGCGGCAATGGGTGAAAAAGCCGGGTTCGAGGTGCTGCTCGTGTCAGGTGACAGGGACGCGTTCCAGCTCATCACCGACAACGTTTTTGTGCTGTACCCCAGGAAGGGCGTCAGCGACATCCCGCGGATGGACGCCGCCGCCATCGAGGCAAAATACTTCGTCAGCCCCAGCCGGTACTCGGATCTCGCGGCGCTGGTGGGCGAAACTGCGGACAACCTCCCGGGCGTGCCCGGCGTCGGGCCCAAGACGGCGGCCAAGTGGATCAATCTCTACGGCGGACTCGACGGCGTCCTGGAGCACCTGGATTCCATCGGCGGAAAGGTGGGCGATGCGCTGCGCGAAAACGTCGACGCCGTCAAGCGGAACCGCCGCCTGAACCAGCTGCACACGGACCTTGAGCTTCCTGTCACGCTGGATGACCTGTACCAGCCGCGGCCGGACCAGGCCGCCCTCGAGGACCTGTTCGACAAGCTCGAGTTCAAGACCATCCGCAGCCGGCTCTTCGCGCTCTACGGCGACGAGGACAAGCCAGCCGCGGACCGGGAAAGCATCGACACGCCGGAGTACGCCGTGCCGGCAAATGCCGCGGAGTTGTCAGCGTTCCTCGACGGCGGAGCGGGGCAGCGCTCCGCCGTCGCCGTCGACCTTGTCCCGGGTCGGATCGGCGAGGACGCCGCCGCGCTGGCCATTGTCCGGGACGGTGCCGCCGCCTATATCGACCTGTCGAACCAGGACGCCGAATCGGAAAACGTCCTGGCCAGCTGGCTGCGGGACCCGGAATCGCCGAAGGTCCTGCACGGCTTCAAGGCCGCCCTGAAAGCCCTGACGTCCCGTGGGCTGGAGTTGGAAGGCGTGGTGGATGACACCTCCATCTCCGGTTACCTCATCCAGCCGGACCGGCGCACCTACGAGCTCGCCGAGCTTGCCCAGCACCACCTCAACGTGGGGATCCCTGCCGCCACGGCCAAGGCAGGGCAGCTGGAGCTCTCCTTCGACGGGGAGGACGATGCCGCCGCCGACGCCCTGGTCCAGGCGGCCGCCGTCGTCCTTGCCCTCAGCGGCTACTTCGAGGGGGAGCTGAAGGAGCGACGGGCCGAGGAACTGCTGTCCACCCTTGAACTGCCGGTCAGCCGCGTCCTGGCGGACATGGAACTCGCCGGCATCGGCATCGATATGGCCACGTTGGACGATCAGCTCGCCGACCTTGCCCGGGTGATCGACCACGCGCAGGAACAGGCGTTTGCGGCGATCGGCCACGAGGTTAACCTGGGTTCGCCGAAACAGCTGCAGACCGTGCTGTTCGACGAACTCCAGCTGCCCAAGACCAAGAAGATCAAGTCCGGCTACACCACGGATGCCGCATCGCTGAAGAACCTCCTGGAAAAGACGGGCCACGAATTCCTGGTGCAGCTGATGGCACACCGCGAGGCCGCCAAGCTGAGCCAGATGCTGGAATCGCTCAAGAAGTCCGTGGCCGAGGACGGCCGTATCCACACCACCTATGCCCAGAATGTGGCAGCCACGGGCCGGATCTCCTCCAACAACCCCAACCTGCAGAACATCCCCATCCGCAGCGAGGAAGGCCGCCGGGTCCGCGGGATCTTCGTGGTGGGGGAGGGCTATGAATGCCTGCTGTCCGCCGACTACTCCCAGATCGAAATGCGCATCATGGCCCACCTGTCTGGAGACCAGGGCCTGATCCAGGCATACAGGGACGGCGAGGACCTGCACCGGTTCGTCGGCTCGAACATTTTCCACGTGCCCACCGAAGAGGTCACCAGCGCCATGCGCTCCAAGGTGAAGGCAATGTCCTACGGGCTGGCCTACGGGCTGACGTCGTTCGGCCTGTCCAAGCAGCTGGAGATCTCGGTGGACGAGGCACGCACCCTGATGAAGGACTACTTCGACCGCTTCGGCGCTGTTCGCGACTACCTCCGCGGCGTAGTGGACCAGGCCCGCGTGGACGGCTACACGGCGACCATCGAGGGACGGCGCCGGTACCTGCCGGACCTCACCAGCACGGACAGGCAGTTGCGGGAGAACGCCGAACGCATCGCCTTGAACAGCCCCATCCAGGGCTCGGCCGCGGACATCATCAAGCGCGCCATGCTGGGCGTGCACGCGGAGCTGAAGGCACAGGGGCTGAAATCACGGATGCTGCTCCAGGTCCACGACGAACTCGTGCTCGAAGTGGCAACCGGTGAGCGGGAGGCCGTAGAGAAGCTGGTGACCGAGCAGATGGCTGCCGCCGCGGACCTGAGCGTCCCGCTGGAGGTCCAGATCGGCGTCGGCCCCAGCTGGTACGACGCCGGGCACTAGCGTGTGTTGATGCTGGCCAGGCGCCGGGGATCTTGGCTAGGCTCAGGTGCGTGGCTGATCTGAGTGGAAACTACGAAATCCGGCGCTTTGGCGCGGTGTCAAAGGGCAAGGACGGTTACGCCGAGGCGGAAACCTGGAGCCGCGCCGTATCCTTCGGGTTCCACGAATCCACCCGGACGCCGGAACACGTCGCAAAGACGCTCGAAACGTATGAGGCCGATCAGCGCGTGCTTACCGGCGCCTACCAAACGGGCCCGGTAGCGCCGTCGTCGTTGCCCGCGGACGTGCCGGTGGCCACTTTCGGCACAATGCGCAATACCCTCAACGTGGGCTTCGGGCGCCTGGTGGAAGCCCACCTGGTCACCGCTGTTACCGTCCGTACGTCGCACCGGCGCCGCGGCCTGCTGCGGCGCATGATGAGCGAGGACCTGCAACTGGCAAAGGACGACGGCGTGCCGGTGGCGGCGCTGACCGCCTCCGAGGGAACCATCTACGGCCGGTTCGGCTACGGCGTGGCCAGCTTTGAACGCAACGTCAAGGTGGACACCACTGCCCGGTTCAGCCTCCGGCACCAGGCCACCGGCACGGTGGAAGTGGCCGACCCCAGGGCGCTGCTGCAGCTGGCTCCGGAGGTGTTCGGCCGGGTGCACCGGCTGACCCCAGGATCCATAGGCCGGCAGGACTGGTACCGGCAGCTTGCATCGGGTGCGCTGGGACGCGACGGCAAGGAAGACCCCGCCGTCAAGGTGGCGCTCCACTACGGGCCCGCCGGGAACATCGACGGCTATGTCTCCTATAAGTTCCTCGGCTGGGACACCGAGCCCTACACCGTGGAAGTGGTGGACCTGGTGGCCGGCAGCAATGATGCCTACCTGGAGCTCTGGCAGTTCCTGGGCGCCATTGATCTGGTGGAGCGTGTGTCCTGGACGGAAGCCCCCTTGGACGATCCGCTGGCCTGGGCCCTGGACGACCCCCGCTGCATCGACTCGTCGGACAGCCGGGACATGCTCTGGCTGCGCATCCTCGATGTCCCCAACGCGCTGTCCGGGCGGCGCTACCCCACGGAAGGCCGCCTGGCACTGAAGGTCCTGGACCCGCTCGGCCTCACGGCCGGGACCTACGCCCTTTCCGCCGACGGCGGCGAGGGCGCCGTCGAGCGCTTGCCTGAGACCGCGGACGCGGACCTGACCCTGGACGTCTCGGCCCTGTCCTCCATCTACGTCGGCGGGGTCAGTCCAGTCACGCTGGCGGCAGCGGGCAAAATCCGGGAGCACACCGCAGGCTCCGCGCTGAAGGCCCGGCAAATGTTCGCCGTCGAGCGGGCAACGCACTGCCTCACCCACTTCTAGGGGCCGCGGACCTGCTCCAGGCGGGGCCGCTTTTGACCCGTGTTGCGGGCAGCGACTAGAATAAACGGGCGTGTACCACGTGCACGTATTTGCAGTTCAATATTCTCAGCAATCCACAAAATCAGGATGACCCGGAGGATCCGTCGGATTCACCGCAAATCGCGCCTGCGTTCCATAACGCGGGCGCGCCGGTTTGCCTGACCGACTAACTATCCACAACGGAGCCCCTACTACATGACCATCACCTCCACCGAGAAGCCCGGTACCCCCGTAGTCGCCATTAACGACATCGGTACCGCTGAGGACTTCCTCGCAGCAGTCGACGCGACCATCAAGTACTTCAACGACGGAGACCTCGTCGAAGGTACAGTCGTTAAGGTCGACCGCGATGAAGTCCTGCTCGACATCGGTTACAAGACCGAAGGTGTCATCCCCTCCCGCGAGCTTTCCATCAAGCACGACGTTGATCCCGGAGACGTTGTCTCCGTTGGCGATCAGGTCGAAGCCCTGGTGCTCACCAAGGAAGACAAAGAAGGCCGCCTGATCCTCTCCAAGAAGCGCGCTCAGTACGAGCGTGCCTGGGGCGACATCGAGAAGGTCAAGGAAGAAGACGGTGTTGTCACCGGTACCGTCATCGAGGTTGTCAAGGGTGGTCTTATCCTCGACATCGGCCTGCGCGGCTTCCTGCCCGCATCCCTCGTCGAGATGCGCCGTGTGCGCGACCTGGCTCCGTACATCGGCCAGCAGATCGAAGCCAAGATCATCGAGCTGGACAAGAACCGCAACAACGTGGTCCTGTCCCGCCGTGCATGGCTCGAGCAGACCCAGTCCGAGGTCCGCTCCACGTTCCTCAACAAGCTGGAAAAGGGCCAGGTCCGTCCCGGCGTCGTTTCCTCCATCGTCAACTTCGGTGCCTTCGTGGACCTGGGCGGCGTAGACGGTCTGGTTCACGTTTCCGAGCTGTCCTGGAAGCACATCGACCACCCGTCCGAGGTTGTCGAGGTTGGCCAGGAAGTCACCGTCGAGGTTCTCGAGGTGGACCTGGACCGCGAGCGCGTCTCCCTGTCGCTCAAGGCTACGCAGGAAGACCCGTGGCAGACCTTCGCCCGCACCCACGCCCTCGGCCAGGTTGTTCCGGGTAAGGTCACCAAGCTCGTTCCGTTCGGTGCGTTCGTCCGCGTCGAAGACGGCATCGAAGGCCTGGTCCACATCTCCGAGCTGGCCGTCCGCCACGTGGAGCTGGCAGAGCAGGTTGTCTCCGTTGGTGACGAACTGTTCGTCAAGGTCATCGACATCGACCTCGAGCGCCGCCGCATCTCGCTGTCCCTCAAGCAGGCCAATGAGGGCGTCGACGCCGACAGCACCGAATTCGATCCCGCTCTGTACGGCATGGCCGCAGAGTACGACGAAGAGGGCAACTACAAGTACCCCGAGGGCTTCGATCCCGAGTCCAACGAGTGGCTTGAAGGCTACGAGAACCAGCGCGCCGCCTGGGAGCAGCAGTACGCTGACGCCCAGACCCGTTGGGAAGCCCACAAGAAGCAGGTTGCCCAGCACGCTGCCGACGACGCTGCTGCTGCAACGTCCGGTGAGAGCGATTCCGGCACCACCAGCTACTCCTCGGAGCCGGCTGCTGAGTCCAACGCCGGTGCAGGCACGCTTGCTTCCGACGAGGCCCTCGCCGCCCTGCGCGAGAAGCTGACCGGCAACTAATTGCCACCGGCCCGGACTTTTCCGGGCCAGGCAACAGACCCCCTGCCTCCGGGCGGGGGGTCTGTTGCTTTAAAGTGCGACGACGGCGCGGACCGTTCCGTCGTCGTCGGGCGTGAGGAGGGCGCCGGCGCCGGCAAGGATCCGCTGGGCAGCGCGGTTTCCGGCCAAGGTGCGGGCCGTCACCTCCTTGATTCCGGCGCCGCGGGCTTCCGCCAGGACAAGGCGAAGAGCCGCGCTGCCGATGCCGCGGGACCGGAAGCTCCTGCCAAGCCAGATGCCGGTCTCTGCCGTTTCCCGGCCGTTGCCCGCGTCCACCCGCTTGAGCCGGATGGAGCCGGCCAGGGCACCGTCTGCCAGGATTCCCCAGGACTTTTCTCCCGCCGTCCCGTCGAGGCCTTCCGCAGCGGCGCGATGGTAGCTGAAGAACCAGGCAGTACGTTCCAGGTTCCAGCCCGGCCCGCCGAGCGGGGGAGCCACCTCATCGGGCGAGGCGTCCCGCTTGGCAAGGTCCAGGAGCCGGTCCAGCACCTCTTCGTCGACGTCCACCAGGAACACGTCAGGCAAGGGGGACATCCACCCACTCCGTTCCTTCCATGCTGAGGGCGGTGCTGCCGGCGGTCAGCAGCTGCAAGCGCCCGGCGGCAGCTGCAATGGCTGCGGCCTGATCCGGTACGGCCACGCGCAGGACCGTGTGCCCGGCGGAATACGTGGTTTCGGCCATCACAAATCCCGCTGAGCGCAGGTCGTTCTCCAGCCGGCCGGCAACAGCATGCGGCACTTCGGCCGCACAGATGCGCAGCCTGCTCCGGCGCACCAGGGGCACCAGGGAGAGTGCGGAAGAGACCGATTCCGAGTAGGCGCGCACCAGTCCGCCGGCCCCCAGCAGGACACCGCCGAAATACCGCACGACGACGGCACTGACGTCACTGAGGTCGGCCACCCCGGGCAGCGTCTCCCTTTTGGCCAGTGCCTCAAGCATCGGGATGCCCGCCGTCCCCGAGGGCTCGCCGTCGTCATTGGATCGCTGGATGTCCCGGTCCGGGCCGATGATGAAGGCGGAGCAATGGTGCCGTGCGTCATGGAATTCGCGGCGCAGGCCAGCCACCAGGTCACGTGCGGCTTCTTCTGTTTCGGCACGGCGCAGGACGGTGATGAACCGCGAGCGCTTGATCTCGATCTCGTGGCGGAAATCGGGCCCGGCCGCCAGGGTGGTGTAGCCCGTGGCCCTGCTGTCTTCCTCTTGCACCCGCCCCAGTCTAGGCCCAAGCTCCCGCGACCCGGCAAGGCGGGAAGTGCCGGTTCAGGAACGGAGGCCAGCCGCACCAGCACTTCCGTTCCGGCCGGCGGCAGGGTGTGGGGTAGGGGTCGGTGTTGCGGGATTAAGGATCGATTAAGGCTTCAGCGGGATTCTTGGAACAGCAGGAAATGGGCCAGCAGAGCAGTCCTAACAACAAGGGGGAGCCTGATCATGAAGCGGGTAGAAGCCTCAAGCCGCGGCATTCATCAATGGGGTCCG
The DNA here is from genome assembly GCF_020809045.1 of Pseudarthrobacter sp. L1SW. Taxonomy (NCBI): domain Bacteria; kingdom Bacillati; phylum Actinomycetota; class Actinomycetes; order Micrococcales; family Micrococcaceae; genus Pseudarthrobacter; species Pseudarthrobacter sp. L1SW. The sequence continues at coordinate 1,909,928 of NZ_CP078079.1, forward strand.
GTCCAGTTCGCACCGGAGCCCGAAGACCTTCATCAGCAGCCCGGCTGCCAAGCAACTGCAAGTTCCGACTACCGCAGAAACTGGGCTGAAGAGATCTGGCCGGACTGCCGGCTTGAGCGGTCCTTGTCCAGTGCGGACGCCGCCTAAAAGACGTATGGACGTCCATCTCTGGTGCACCTCAATCGACTCTTCGCCGAATCCGGCGCAGGCCTGAACCGAAAACGGTCGGGAAAACCCTGCCATTCACCAGGAGTGGCACCGCAAGAAAGGAGCAGTACATTGTTCACGTCCAAAGGAAACCATCGCATTTCTGCCCAGTTGGCCGGACCCGCGGCTGTGGACAAGCGGTCCCGTGGAGCCAATAAGAGGAAGCTGTTCCTTTCCATCGCAACTGTTGCCGCAGCAGGTTTCTCCGGAGCAGTGGTCGCCGCGCCCGCCCATGCCACTACGACTACGGCCGACGTCGGCACAGACCTGCTCGCTGGCTCAATAGCCGCGCCATATAGCGCCGAGGAAATCCGCAGTCTGCAGCAGCTGGACGACCTCCTTGGCGCCAACTCCCGCATCACGGCCAACCAATATGCACTGGGCAATATGTACCGGAGCAATTAGGAGTGGCCCCCGCGTCCTGGCCGGTTGTCCCTGATGACTGCCGGCCGGGGCTGGTCCGTAGCACTTCAGACGCTCCCTTGACCCGGGCCGGGGGATTAGGGTGGTGGGATGCTCAAGATCGGGTTGACGGGCGGCATTGCCTCCGGAAAGTCAGTGGTTGCCTCACGCCTGGAAGAACGCGGCGCGGTGCTCGTGGATGCCGATGCGTTGGCGCGTGAAGTGGTGGAGCCGGGCACGCAGGGCCTCAACCGGATTGTGGCGGAGTTCGGCAGGGATGTCCTTGGTGCCGACGGCCGGCTTGACCGTCCCAAGCTCGGCGCCCTGGTCTTTGGAGATGCTGACCGCCTGGCCGTGCTGAATGGGATCGTCCACCCGCTGGTCCGGTCGCGCGCGGCGGCCATCGCGGAAGCTGCGCCCGACGACTCGGTGGTGGTGCAGGACATCCCCTTGCTGGTGGAAACCGGACAGGGAAGCGACTTCCACCTGGTTGTGGTGGTGGACGCTCCTGACGATGTGCGGCTGCAGCGGATGCTCGAGCACCGCGGCATGACGGAGGACGCCGCCCGCGCCCGCATGGCCGCGCAGGCCACGCGGGAGGAGCGGCTGGCCGCGGCCGACGTCGTCCTGGACAACTCCGGCAGCGTGCAGCACCTGCTGGACCAAGTGGACCGGCTCTGGGACGGCCGGCTGGTGCCCTTCGCCCACAACCTGGCCGCACGGACGCGTGCCGCCAGGGACTGCGGACCCGTCCTGGAGCCCTACCGGGAGGAATGGGCAAAGGAGGCGGCCCGGATCTCGGCAAGGCTGGCGTCAGCCGCCCCCCGGCTCATCCTGGCGGTGGACCATATCGGCTCCACGTCCGTGCCAGGGCTGGCCGCGAAGGACGTCATAGACCTGCAGGTCGCGGTTTCCGGCCTGGACGCAGCAGACCGTGCTGCGCCCCTGTTGGCCGCGGCCGGCTTCCCCCTGGTCCCCGGCGCCGGGTCCGATACGCCCATGCCGACGGCGCCGGAGCCCGGGCAGTGGCAGAAACGGTTCCATGCCAACGCGGATCCCGGGCGCCCGGTCAACGTCCACGTCCGCGTTGCGGGCTCGCATGGCTGGCGCTATGCCTTGATGTTCCGTGACTGGCTGCGGGCGGAGCCGTCCGCACGCACGCTCTATGCGGCGCACAAGGCGGACCTCGCTGCGCGCTTTGCCGGCTCGGCAAGCACCAGGGCGTACGCCGAGGCCAAGGAACCGTGGTTCACGGACGTGGCCTGGCCCCTTATGTCCGCCTGGGCCGAGGAAACCGGGTGGGCGCCGCCGTCGTACCCGTCCTGAAACCCGACCGTGGACCTGCGGGCTGTTCGCCCGTAACGGACTGGCCCCTTGGCGTCGGTGCCCGGTTGTAGATTAGATCCATGAGCCTTGCGCAGGATATCAACCGTGTTGTAGCGCCCTTCGAGGTCATCAGCGAATTCAAGCCCGCCGGGGACCAGCCCGCCGCCATTGCCGAACTGACGGAGCGCATCAAGAACGGCGAGAAGGATGTGGTGCTGCTCGGTGCCACGGGTACAGGCAAGAGTGCAACCACCGCCTGGCTGATCGAGCAGGTGCAGCGTCCCACCCTGGTGATGGTCCAGAACAAGACCCTGGCGGCGCAGCTGGCCAACGAATTCCGCGAGCTGCTGCCCAACAACGCGGTGGAGTACTTCGTCTCCTACTACGACTACTACCAGCCCGAGGCCTACGTCGCCCAGACGGACACCTTCATCGAGAAGGACTCCTCCATCAACGAGGAAGTTGAAAGGCTCCGCCACTCCGCCACCAACGCCCTGCTGACCCGCCGCGACGTGATCGTCGTCGCCACGGTCTCCTGCATCTACGGCCTGGGCACGCCCGAGGAATACATCGCCGGAATGGTCACGCTCCGCAAGGGGGCGGAGATGAACCGGGACGACCTCCTCCGGAAATTCGTGTCCATGCAGTACGCGCGCAATGACATGGACTTCCACCGCGGCACGTTCCGCGTCCGCGGGGACACTGTGGAGATCATTCCGATGTACGAGGAACTGGCCATCCGGATCGAGTTCTTCGGGGACGAGATCGAGAATATCCAGACTCTCCACCCGCTCACCGGAGAGGTGATCCGCGACGAAGAGGAGATGTATGTCTTCCCCGCCTCGCACTACGTAGCAGGCCCCGAGCGGATGTCCCGGGCCATCAAGCGGATCGAGGATGAGCTTGCCGACCGGCTGAAGGTCCTGGAGAGCCAGAACAAGCTGGTGGAAGCGCAGCGGCTCCGGATGCGGACCATGTACGACCTTGAGATGATGCAGCAGATGGGCTTCTGCAACGGCATCGAAAACTATTCGGCGCACATTGACGGCCGCGCACCCGGAACCGCTCCCCACTGCCTCCTGGACTACTTCCCGGACGACTTCCTCCTGGTGGTGGACGAGTCCCACGTGACCATCCCGCAGATCGGCGCGATGTACGAAGGCGACATGTCCCGCAAGCGGAACCTGGTGGACTTCGGCTTCCGCCTGCCCTCGGCCATGGACAACAGGCCGCTGAAGTGGGACGAATTCCTGGAACGCGTTGGCCAGACCGTCTACCTGTCGGCCACTCCGGGCAAGTACGAACTCGGCAAGGCCGACGGTTTTGTGCAGCAGATCATCCGGCCTACGGGCCTCATCGATCCCGAGGTGGTGGTCAAGCCCACCAAGGGCCAGATCGACGACCTGCTGGGCGAGATCAAGACCCGCACCGAGAAGAACGAACGGATCCTGGTCACCACCCTGACCAAGCGGATGGCCGAAGACCTCACGGACTACCTCCTGGGGCACGGCATCAAGGTGGAGTACCTGCACTCCGACGTGGACACGCTGCGGCGCGTGGAACTGCTGCGCGAACTCCGAATGGGCAAGTTCGACGTCCTGGTGGGCATCAACCTGCTCCGCGAGGGCCTGGACCTGCCCGAGGTGTCCCTTGTCAGCATTCTCGACGCCGACAAGGAAGGCTTCCTGCGGTCCTCCACGTCACTGATCCAGACCATCGGCCGCGCGGCCCGCAACGTCTCGGGCCAGGTGCACATGTACGCTGACCGCATCACGGACTCCATGGCGCAGGCCATCGACGAGACCAACCGGCGCCGCGCCATCCAGGTTGCCTACAACACCGAACACGGCGTGGACCCGCAGCCGCTGCGGAAGAAGATCGCCGACATCACGGACCAACTGGCCAAGGAAGACGCCGATACCCAGGAGCTGCTGAACAACAACCGGCTGGCCAAGGGCGGAAAGCGGAAGTCCGCCGCCAAGGGTGCCGCCCAGGTCCGTTCGGACGGCCTCGCCGCGGCGCCCGCGGAGGACCTGGTGGGTCTGATCGAACAGCTGACGGAGCAGATGCACGGCGCCGCCGCCGAACTTCAGTTCGAAGTTGCAGCCAGGATCAGGGACGAGGTCAGCGAGCTGAAGAAGGAACTGCGCCAGATGCAGGCCGCCGGGCACGCCTGACACAAACATCAACGGGGGACGGCCAGGCTGCCCGCCTGGGGTAGAGTTAAGGTCACGTAGGGGAGTATCCCGAGCGCTACGATCGTCAACACGCAGGGCATGGTTGCCCCGCCGGGCGTAGCGGGCCGCCGTTTCAGCACCAAGTGCGCAGGCAGGCCGGAGAGACTTACACCGCATCTCTGTACCCTGCGAAAGGCTACCCTGTGCTCGAATTGCCCGTCTGGTTCGAAGTCGGCTCACTTGTCGTCCTCGGCCTGATCCTCCTGATCGACCTACTTTTGGTGGTCCGGCGCCCCCACGAACCTTCCATGAAGGAAGCCGGACTCTGGGTAGCGTTTTACGTCAGCCTTGCCCTGGTGTTTGCCGGGGCCATGTTCGCCTTCACGGGCCCCGAATACGGGGGCCAGTTCGTCGCCGGCTGGGTGACGGAATACAGCCTCAGCATCGACAACCTGTTTGTCTTCATCATCATCATGGCCCGTTTCTCGGTGCCCCGGAAGTACCAGCAGGAAGTGCTCATGGTGGGCATCATCATCGCCCTGATCCTGCGCGGCATCTTCATCCTCCTCGGCGCGATCGTGATCGAGCAGTTCAGCTGGGTGTTCTACATCTTCGGCGCATTCCTGCTCTGGACTGCGTGGAAGCAGGCCCAGGATGAAGGCGAGGATGAAGAAGACCGGGAGAACCCGCTGATCGCCAGGATCCGCAAGGTCATCCCCATGTCCGAGAAGTTCGACGGCGGCAAGCTGCGCACCACCGTGAACGGCAAGAAGGTCTTCACCCCCATGCTGATCGTGTTCATCACCATCGGCCTCACGGACCTGCTCTTCGCCGTCGACTCCATCCCCGCCATCTTCGGCCTCACCCAGAGCCCCTTCATCGTGTTCACAGCCAACCTGTTCGCCCTGATGGGCCTGCGCCAGCTGTACTTCCTGCTCGGCGGCCTCATGAACCGCCTGATCTACCTGAAGCACGCGCTGTCCTTCATCCTCGCGTTCATCGGCGTCAAGCTGGTCCTGCACGCCATGCACGTCAACGAACTTCCGTTCATCAACGGCGGCCAGCACATTGAATGGGCTCCCGAGATCCCCACGTTCGTGTCCCTGGCCGTCATCGTCGGCACCATCGTCATCGCCGTGATCGCCAGCCTGGTCAGCTCCAAAGCCAAGGAAGCACACCTGGACCCCCGCCTCGAGGAAGATGCCCGGAGGAGCCACAGCGACGCCGAGTAAGCGTCCCCTGTCCTCCTGAGCTGGGAAATCCCGGCCGCACCTGCGGCCGGGATTTTCGCTTTTAAATTCCCACTGCAGGGCCGGCCTGGCGAGGACTATGCTCGGAACATGGCCCCCACCCTCATATCTGAGCAACGGGTGCGCCACGTGCAGCGGCGCACGGTGGTGCTGCTGAGCGCGGCCCAGGTTTTTGGCGGAATCGGCACCGGAGCCACGGTTTCCATCGGGTCCATCCTCGCGGTAGAGCTGTCCGGTTCCAGTGCCTGGGCGGGTGCCGTTGCCACGGTCATGACCCTCGGCGCCGCGCTGGCGGCCCTGCCGCTTGCCTCGCTGGCCGACCGCAGGGGACGACGGATCGGACAGGTGGCCGGGCTGTCCGCGGCCCTCGCAGGCACGGCCCTGATGGTGCTCGCGGTGGTGTCCGGCCTTTTCATCCTGCTGGTGCTTGGTGCTGCCGGGATCGGAGTGGGTACCGCCGCCAGCCTGCAGGCGCGCTTCGCCGCCGTCGACCTTGCGGACCCCGAACACCGCGGCAGGGCCCTGTCCGCCGTGGTCTGGGCCGTTACCGTTGGCGCCGTCGCCGGACCCAACCTCATCCAGCCAGGCACCGTGGTAGGACAGGCGCTGGGCCTTCCGCCCGTGGCAGGACCTTTCGTGATTGCCGGCGCCGGCCTCCTGGTGGCAAACATCCTGCTTTTTGCCGGGTTGCGGCCGGATCCGCTGCTGCTGGCCAGGGAACTTGCCCCGCAGCAGGCCGGCAACGCCGCCCAGGATGCACAGAGGCACCGGCCGGCAGCAGGCGTCAGCGCCGTGGGGGCAAGCACCGGGGGACGGGCAAAGCACGACGGCGGCTCGCTGGTCCGCGGGCTCCGCGCCATCCGCGGCTCCCGCACCGCCCTCCTGGCAGTGGCCGCCGTCATCGGAGCCCACGCCGTGATGGTGGGCGTGATGTCCATGACGCCACTGCACCTGCAGGAACTGGTGGAGGGGCCGGGCGCCAGCCACGCCGGCCACACCGCTTCCGGCGACGTGCTGGTGATCATCGGGTTCACCATCTCGCTGCACATCGCCGGGATGTTCGCATTGTCACCGGTGATGGGCTGGCTGACGGACAAGGCCGGCAGGGCGCAGACCATCATGATTGGCTTTACCCTGCTCATCGCGGCCGTGGCTGTCGCAGGGTTCGGCCAGGCGTCCACGGGAGCAGTGGCGGCAGGCCTGGTCCTGCTGGGCCTGGGCTGGTCCGCAGCCACGGTGTCCGGTTCCACCCTGCTCGCCGAGAGCGTCGGCCAGGACTCCCGGGTGGTGGTGCAGGGCGTTTCGGACATGCTCATGGGCGCCGCCGGAGCCGTGGGCGGGGCAGTCTCCGGCCTGGTCCTCAGCTGGATCGGCTATCTGGGCCTGAACCTGTTGGGCGGCGTGGTGGGCGCAGCCGTCCTGGCCGCGGCGTTCGTGACCGTCATGGCGGGCCGGCGCCAGTCAGCGGCCGCCTGACCTCGCCATGCCCAGCAGCCGCGCGAAGATGCCTTCCCCGTCGTCGGCAATCCCGTCATGGTGGAAGTCGCCGGTCTCCCAGACCTGCAACCCCCGCACCGCGGACGCTGTCTCAAGGGAGAGCTTCCGGTCCACGTAGATGTCGTCCGAGTAGACGGCGGCAGCCACCGGCACGGTGTTGGCCGCCAGTTGCGCAACGTCGTAGAGCGGCTTCCAGTCCGGCTTTGCCGCAAGCAGTTCCGCCACGTCGCGGAGCGGCCGAAGTGCCGGGTCCTGCTCGAAGTACCACGGATAAACCATCTCGCCCGTCAGCAGCAGCGGCTCGGCGTCCGGCCGGAATTCCGGGTAATCCTCCAGCACCCGCCACGCTGACCAGCCAGTGGCCTGCCCCTGGCCATAGATGGATTCATGCATCAGGGCATAGAGCGGGTTTGACCGGCGCGAAACGATGCCCTGCACCTGGTCCAGGAAGGCATCCGAAAGCCGGACGCCGTGGGCGGTCTCCGTGAAGGCGTCCTCCAGCAGGTAATGCAGGGCGTCCACGCGTGTGTTCCCGCCGAGGAAGGAACCCACCATCTGGAAGCGCTCTACGGTGAGCGGGCCGCCGTCGGGAAGGAACTCGGGGGTGCTCCTCAGGTGGCGGGCAATCCTGTCGACCATGTCCCGGTCCTCCGGGTACCAGCCGAAGTACTCCGCGTTCCGGGCTGCCACGCGCTGGAACGTGGCCCGGTACACGTCGTCGGCCGGACCCGTCAGCGGCGCAAGGCCGCCGGTCACCAGGACTTCCCGAAGGCCCCCCGGTGCAAAGGACAGGTACGTCAGCGCGCAGAAGCCGCCGTAGCTCTGGCCGTAGACCGTCCACGGGCCGGACCCCAGGGCGTCCCGGATCAGCTCGGCGTCGGCAACGATGGAATCCGCACGGAAGTGCTCCAGGTATGCGGCCTGGTCCGCAGCGGGCCCCCGCAACGGCAGGGTGTTCCGGTCCGCAGGCGTGGACAGCCCTGTTCCGCGCTGGTCCAGCATCAGGATCCGGAAGTCCTTGGCTGCCGCTTTGCTCCAGCCGCCCAGTGAGCCAAACCTGTTGCCGCGTCCGCCCGGACCGCCCTGGAGGAACAGGAGCCAGGGAAGATCCGCGGCCTCCTCCTCGCTGTGCGCGGCCGACACATACTCACGGGCAAAAACGGTGATCGTTTCGCCTGAGGGGGAAGAGTGGTCCAGCGGCACCGTGAAGAAGTGCTCCGTGGAACGCATCCCGCGGAACTGGTGCTGCGCCCTTACCTCATGCCCCGCCCGCACCGCCGGACCCGCCGGCGAGGGCATTCCCGCACTAGCCATTGGCGGCGGGGACGGCACTGCCGAACTGTTCGAGGGCCTGGCCGGTAAGCCGGAAGGTGGACCACCCGTCCATGGGCCTGGCGCCGAGGCGCCGGTAGAAGTTGATGGACGGCTCATTCCAGTCAAGGACGCTCCACTCAACCCTTGCGTAGCCGTTCTCTACGGCGGTGGCGGCCAGGTGCTGGAGCAGGGCCTTTCCGTGCCCCTCGCCGCGGGCCTCCGGACTGACGTACAGGTCCTCCAGGTAGATCCCGTGCACGCCTTCCCAGGTGGAATAGTTCAGGAACCACAGTGCGAACCCCTGGACTTCGCCCGCCGCGTTCTCCGCCATGGCGGCGAACACACGCGGGCTCTCGCCGAACAGCACCTGCCGCAGCATCTCCGGGGTGTTCCGGACGGCGTCAGGTTCCTTCTCGTAGTGCGCCAATTCGTGGATCATCCGAAGGATTGCGGGTACGTCGTGCGGGGTTGCGGGGCGGATTACACTCATTGTTCGAGCTTACCGGCCAGCCGCAGGCAAGGGCACGGTTCAGAGCCGGTTGACCTCCGTCACCCTGATCACGGCCGTACCGGTTTCGTCCGAGGCAGCCAGGTCCACCTCGGCGGAAATCCCCCAGTCGTGGTTGCCGGCAGGATCCTCAAAGATCTGCCGGACCTTCCACCGGTCCTTTTCCTCCGTGATCATGAGCAGCGCCGGTCCGCGGGCATCGGGCCCGGTCCCGATGTCGTCGTGTTCGTCGAAGTAGTCGTCCAGGGCGTCTTCCCAGCGTTCGGCGCCCCAGCCGGCTCCGCCGTCGAGTTCTCCCAATGCGGCCGCGTCCTCGTCGGCGAACAGCTCCACGCGGCGGAACATCTCGTTGCGCACCATCACCCGGAACGCCCGGATGTTGGACGTGAGCGACGGCGGGGGCGGGGGAGGCGCGTCGTGCGGCGTCGGGGCGGCGCCCGAGGCGAGTTCCTCCCATTCGTCCAGGAGGCTGGAGTCCACTTGGCGGACCAGCTCGCCGAGCCAGGCGATGAGGTCCTCAAGGTCGTCGCGCAGCATGTCCTGGGGAACGGTCTGCCGCAGGGCCTTGAAGGCGTCCGCGAGGTAGCGCAGGACTATCCCCTCCGAACGGGCCAGCCCGTAGAACTGCACGAACTCGCCAAAGTTCATGGCGCGCTCATACATGTCCCGGACCACGGACTTGGGGGCCAGCTCGAAGTCGCCCACCCAAGGGGCCGCCTTCCGGTACACCTCGAAGGCTTCCCTGAGGATCTCCGCGAGGGGCTGGGGGTAGGACACTTCCTCCAGCATGGCCATCCGCTGGTCGTATTCGATGCCGTCCGCCTTCATGGCGGCCACCGCCTCGCCGCGGGCCTTCTTCTGCTGGGCGGACAGGATCTGCCGGGGCTTCTCCAGGGTCGCCTCGATCACGGACACCACGTCCAGGGCGTACGACGGCGACTCAGGGTCCAGGAGTTCAAGCGCAGCCAGTGCGAAGGGGGACAGCGGCTGGTTGAGTGCGAAGTTCGGCTGGAGGTGGACAGTCAGCCGTACGGTCCGGCCGTCCGGTCCCTGCTCCCGGGCAGGAATCCGCTCCACCACCTCGGCGGCGAGCAGTTCGCGGTAGATGCCCAGTGCCTTCTTCATCAGCTGCAGCTGGGAAGACCGGGTCTCGTGGTTTTCCGTCAGCAGGCGGCGGGCGGCCGCAAACGGGTCCCCGGGCCGCTCCATCAGGTTCATCAGCATCGCGTGCGTAACCGTGAAGCTGGAGGTCAACGGGTCCGGCACCGATTCGACCAGCCGCTTGAAGGTGGGCTCGCCCCAGCTGACGAACCCCTCGGGCGGCTTCTTCTTCACCACCTGGCGCAGCTTCTTCTGGTCGTCACCGTGTTTGGCCACGGCCTTGGCCATTGCCTTGACGTTCTCGGTCACGTGTTCAGGCGCCTGGACCACCACGGTCCCGGCGGTGTCGTAACCTGCCCGGCCTGCCCGGCCCGCAATCTGGTGGAACTCACGGGAGTTAAGCAGCCGGGTGCGGACGCCGTCGTACTTGCTCAGGGCCGTGAGCAGGACGGTCCGGATGGGCACGTTGATTCCGACGCCCAAGGTGTCTGTGCCGCAGATGACCTTCAGCAGCCCCGCCTGGGCCAGCTGCTCCACCAGCCGCCGGTACTTCGGCAGCATGCCGGCATGGTGCACGCCGATGCCGTGGCGGACCAGCCGGTTCAGGGTCTTGCCGAAACCGGCCGCGAACCGGAAGTTGGCGATCAGCTCTGCAATCTTGTCCTTTTCCTCACGGGTGCAGACGTTGATGCTCATCAGGGTCTGGGCGCGGTCAATGGCCTCGATCTGGCTGAAGTGCACCACGTAGACCGGCACCTGCCTGGTGGAGAGCAGTTCCTCCAGCGTCTCGTGCACGGGGGTCTCGTGGTAGTAGTAATGCAGCGGAATGGGCCGTTCCGCAGAGCTCACCGTCGTGGTGGCACGGCCCGTCAGCGCCATGAGGCCTTCCTCGAACCTGCTGACGTCGCCCAGCGTGGCGGACATCAGGAGGAACTGTGCCTGGGGGAGCTCCAGCAGGGGAACCTGCCAGGCCCAGCCGCGCTGCGGATCCGAGTAGAAATGGAACTCGTCCATGATCACCGTGCCGAGTTCCGCGGCTGCGCCTTCACGGAGGGCAGTGTTGGCCAGGATCTCGGCCGTGCAGCAGATGATGGGCGCGTCCTGGTTGACGCCTGAATCGCCCGTGATCATGCCCACGTTCTCGGCGCCGAAAATGTCACACAGGGCAAAGAACTTCTCGGAAACCAGCGCCTTGATCGGTGCAGTATAGTAGCTGCGCTGGCCCAGGGCCATGGCCTGGAAATGGGCGGCGATGGCCACCAGGGACTTGCCGGACCCGGTGGGGGTGGTCAGGATGACGTTGGCCCCCGCGGCCAGCTCCATAATGGCCTCGTCCTGGGCGGGGTACAGGGCCAATCCCCGGCTTTCCGTCCACTCAACGAACCGCATGTAGAGATCGTCGGGATCCACGCCGGCAGTCCGGTTGGGGGCGGGGGGATGGGGCAGCTGGTCAACGAGTTTCATTGATTGCCAGCTTAGTGCCCTGCCGTGCCGGTGATTCCGCCGCGCCCGGGTTAGGCTTCGCGGTACAGCAGACGTCACCAGAATGCGGAGATGGATATGAAGTGGGATCCGGCGAAATACGTCCAGTTCGGGGACTACCGGGACCGGCCCTTTTTCGACTTGACCGGGAGGATCCACGCCGACCGGCCTGTCCAGGTGGTGGACCTGGGCTGCGGGCCGGGGAACCTGACCGCGACGCTCGCGGACCGTTGGCCGGATGCGGAGGTGGTGGGCCTTGATTCCTCGGAGGAGATGCTTGCCAGGGCTGCCGGACGGGCGGAAGGAAACCCGGCCCTGCGCTTCGAACTTGCAGACATTTCGGAGTGGAAGCCCTCCGGGGAGACCGATGTTGTGGTGAGCAACGCCGCCCTGCAGTGGGTGCCGGGCCACCAGGACTTGATGCGGACCTGGCTGGATGCCCTCCGCCCCGGCGCCTGGTTCGCGCTCCAGGTCCCCGGGAACTTCAATGCCCCGTCGCATGCGTTGCTGCGGGAACTTGCGGGCTCGCAGCGTTGGGAGCCGAAGCTCGGCGGGATGCTCCGCGGCGGCGAGTCGGTGGGCGAGCCTGCGGAGTACCTGCGGCTCATGCTTGACGCCGGGTTCTCGGCTGATGCCTGGGAGACGACGTACCTGCAGGTGCTGCCCGGCGAGGACGCCGTTCTGGAGTGGGTACGCGGCACGGCGATGCGCCCCGTGCTTGCCGCCCTCTCCCCTGGGGAGGGGGCGGAATTCGAGGCCGAGTACGCGGCACTGCTGCGGGATGCCTATCCACAATCGGGGCATGGGACGGTCTATCCGTTCCGGAGAATCTTTGCCGTGGGCTGCAGGAACCAGTGACGAAATCCAAGCCGCCGGGCTTTCTTCACAGGCCAGTCACACGTGTGACAACCCTGGTAAGTGATCTGGCCTACAATGACGTGGTGGCTGATGGGGGAGAGGCCGCCGCGGGCTGTTTCCTCCGTCGATTGACCTAACTGGAGGTACGTTGCTGATCGGACTGATGAGGCGGCTGCTCGCGGGCCTTAAGCCCCACGTGGCTGCCATCGTTGTCCTCCAACTCGTCCAGGCGGCGGCCACCCTGATGCTGCCCACCGTCAACGCGGCAATCATCGACGACGGCATCGTTGCCGGAAACAGCGCAGTCATCCCGCGCCTTGGCTTCACCATGGCAGCCCTGGCCGTGGTCCAGGCCGTTGCCGCCATCGGCGCAGGCTACCTCTCCGCGGTGGCGGCAATGAGGATAGGGCACCAATTGCGGGCGGAGATCTTCACCAGGATCCAGTCATTGTCCTCCCAGGAGGTGGCGGCCTTTGGAACCCAGAGCCTGACCACCCGGGCCACCAATGACACCCAGCAGATCCAGGCCTTCGCGGTCCTCGTGTTCACAATGCTTGTTGCGGGCCCTGCCATGGGCCTTGGCGGCATTGTGCTGGCACTGCAGCAGGACCTGGCGCTCTCCGCGGTGGTCATCGTGATTGTGCCCGCGCTCCTGCTCATCATGTACCTCATCGTGGGCCGCCTCATTCCGCTCTACCGTGAGGGACAGGAGCACCTGGACCGTGCAGGGGGCATCCTTCGCGAGCAGATCATCGGCGCCAACGTCATCCGGGCCTTTGTCCGCCAGGACCACGAAGTCCGGCGCTTCGCCCGAATCAACAGCAGCCTGACGGCAAACAACCTCCAGTCAGCACTGCTGGTGGCAGGAATGCTGCCTTTGGTCATGCTGGTGGTGAATATCTCCTCCGTGGCCGTTGTCTGGTTCGGCGGCCAGCGGATCCAGGCCGGGCTGATGAACGTCGGGGCCCTGGCCGCCTTCATTGCCTACATCCTGCAAATCCTCCTTGCCATCATGATGGCGATGTACGTCCTCATGACTGCACCCCGGGCGGCAGTCTGCGCCGAGCGCATCAGCGCCGTGCTGGATACCGAACCCTCGGTGCGCGACCCGCACGAGCCCAGGGCGCTGCTGCCCCCGGCGGCCGGAGGGCAACAGCATCTTCCGGCCGGCCCCGGTGTCCTCCAGTTCAAAGGGGTTGGTTTTTCTTATCCCGGCGCGGAAGCCCCGGTCCTTGCGGACATCACCTTCACAGCCACTCCGGGCACCACCACAGCAATCGTGGGGTCCACCGGCAGCGGAAAGTCCACGCTGTTGAACCTCATTCCGCGATTCCTCGACCCCACTGCCGGAACCATCACCCTGGACGGCGTGGACATCCGGGAGCTGCGGCTCGGCACACTTCGCTCCGCCATGTCCATAGTTCCCCAGCAGTCGCACCTGTTTTCGGGGACCATCGCGGACAACCTCAGGATGGCAGCGCCGGCGGCATCGGACGCCGAGCTCTGGCACGCCCTCGGGACGGCCCAGACCATGCGGTTCATGGGTGTGCTTCCATTGGGGCTTGCCACCCCCGTTGGCCAGGGCGGGACCAACCTGTCCGGGGGGCAACGGCAGCGGTTGTGCATCGCACGGGCGCTGCTGAGGAACGCGCCACTTTATCTCTTTGACGACAGCTTCTCGGCGCTGGATTACGACACGGACGCGAGGCTGAGGCAGGCGTTGGCCGCGGAACTTGCCTCAAGCACGGTGATAGTGGTGGCAGAACGGATCGCCGCGGTGGAAAGCGCGGACCGTATCTTGGTCTTGGACGGCGGGCGCCTGGTGGCGCAGGGCACGCACGCCGAACTGCTGGAAATTTCCCCCACGTACCGCGAAATCGCGGATTCCCAGCTGGCCATGGACGGCCAGTCATGACGCTGCCGGCTGTTGCCCCCGGGGTGCCGGGGAGGTTTTGGCCAACAGCAGGACGGCTGTTGGGCCTGCTGCGCCCGTTCAGGCGCTTGATGGTGGGCGCAGTGGCGGCTACCTGCACGTTCGCCGGGCTCAATGTGGCGGCCCCCAAATACCTTGGTGACGCCACTGATGTCGTGGTGGACGGCGTTACGCAGGGATTCGTGGACCAGGGCCGGCTCGGCATGCTGCTGGCGGGGGTGTCGCTGATGTACGTACTGGCCTCGCTGTTCAACTGGATCCAGGGAGCCCTGACGGCCAGGTCGGTCCAGGGGCTCATGTATGGGCTGCGGGCTTCGCTTGAGGACAAACTGCACCGCCTGCCGTCCACCTACTTCCAGGAGCGCTCCAGGGGCGATGTCCTGAGCCGTGCCACTAATGACATCGACAATATCGCCCAGGCCTTGAACCAGCTCCTCACGCAGCTGATCATGTCCTTCCTGATGCTGTGCGGGTCCCTGGCCATGATGCTGTGGATCTCGCCCCTGCTCGCCGTGATCGCGGTGGCCACGGTGCCGCTGTCCACCCTCATCACGGTTCTCGTGGCCCGACGTTCGCAGGCGCACTTTGCGAGGCAGTGGACCGAAACGGGGGAGTTGAACGCGCACGTGGAGGAGTTCATCACAGGACACGAGGTGATCAAAGCCTTCGGCCACCAGGCCAAGGCCGCGGATATTTTCGCCGGCAGCAACGGCCGCCTGGCCCGCGCCGCTACCAAGGCACAGTATTCCGCCGGCGTGGTCCAGCCATTGATGGTGCTGATGTCCAACCTTAATTACATTGCCGTGGCAGTGATCGGCGCGCTCCAGGTCCTGGCCGGTGCCATGACCATTGGCGGGATCCAGGCGTTCATCCAGTTCAGCAGGCTCTTCACCCAGCCGGTGGGCCAGATCGGCGGGTTGCTCAACCTCATCCAGTCCTGCGCGGCATCGGCTGCACGGGTCTTCGACCTCCTGGACACGGAGGAGGATCCACCGGAGCCGTACACCGCATCCGTTGCGGCCCCGGCAAATGGGCGGATTGTCTTTGACGACGTCACGTTCAGCTACCCCGGATCAGCGCCTGCCGTGCGCAACCTTTCTTTCTCCGTCGAGCCTGGCCAGACCGTAGCGATTGTTGGCCACACCGGTGCGGGGAAGACCACCGTGGTGAACCTCCTGATGAGGTTCTACGAGCCCGGGTCAGGACGCATCACCATGGGAGGGCAGGACATCGCGGCGATTCCCCGGGACCGCCTCCGGGAGCAGTTCGGCGTGGTGCTCCAGGACGCCTGGCTCTTCGCCGGCACTATCAGGGAAAACATTGCCTACGGCCGGCCGGATGCCACGGACTCCAGCATCAGGACGGCCGCCGAGGCCACCCATGTGGACCGGTTCGTCAGGGCACTGCCCGACGGCTACGACACCATCCTGGAAAACGGTGGCGAACCCCTCAGCCAGGGCCAGCGGCAGCTGCTCACCATTGCCCGGGCACAACTGGCCGGCAGGGCCGTCCTGATCCTGGACGAGGCCACCAGCTCCGTCGATTCGCGGACCGAGCTCCTGATCCGCCAGGCAATGCACCGCCTGCGCCAGGGCAGGACGAGCTTTGTGATAGCCCACCGTTTGTCCACCGTCCGCAACGCTGATCTAATCTTGGTCATGGATCACGGCCGCATAGTCGAGCAGGGCACGCACCAAAGCCTCCTGACCGCCAACAGCTACTACGCCCGGCTGCACAACGCCCAATTCTCCGGCCGGCCGGGCCGCGCGGACGCCCTTGAGGCCGGCCTTTGATGCCGGCATCCGGCTTCCCCGGAACATGGAAACCCAACACTTCCAGCTCCGTGCCGCTCTTCGAACAGGTGCGGCTCCAGGTCATCCACCTGGTAGACAACGACGCCCTCCCGGCCGGGACACGGCTGCCCGCCGTCAGGGCCTTGGCCGAGCGCCTGGATGTGGCACCGCATACGGTGGCGCGAGCCTATAAGGAGCTCGAAGCCGCCGGGATCGTGGCCACCCACGGCAGGAAGGGAACAACGGTCTGCGCACGCGACGAACGCCTCGGCGGGCTCGCGGCGGCTGCCGCCGCCTACGCGGCCGAGGCCAAAGCGCAGGGTGCCACGTTCGCCGAGGCCGTAAAGCTTTTGGCCGCCGCCTACGATGTTCCCTAAGGGCGGAACCGTGCAGCTTCGAAGAAGTTTTCGATTAGCATTATGGGGTGCCTAAAGCCGTAGCTGAAGAAACTTCCGCCCCGTCCACTGCTTTGACCGTACCTCCTGCGGCTGTCCCGCACCGTCCGGACCTCTCCCGCCTCGTCGTTAAAGGGGCGCGGGAACACAACCTGCGGAACGTGGACCTCGACCTGCCCCGGGACGCGATGATCGTCTTCACCGGGCTGTCCGGATCCGGGAAGTCCTCCCTGGCTTTCGACACCATCTTCGCGGAGGGCCAGCGGCGCTACGTTGAATCGCTGTCCGCCTACGCGCGCCAGTTCCTGGGCCAGGTGGACAAGCCGGACGTCGACTTCATCGAGGGATTGTCCCCGGCGGTGTCCATCGACCAGAAGTCCACCAGCAAGAACCCGCGCTCCACGGTGGGCACCATTACCGAAATCTATGACTACATGCGCCTGCTGTGGGCCCGGGTGGGCCGGCCCCACTGCCCCGTGTGCGGCGAGCCCGTGGCCAAGCAGACGCCCCAGCAGATCGTTGACCAGCTGCTGGAGCTTGACCAGGGGACACGCTTCCAGGTCCTTGCGCCGGTGGTGCGCGGACGCAAGGGTGAATTTGTTGACCTCTTCAAGGAACTCACGGCCAAGGGCTACTCCCGCGCACGCGTTGACGGGAACCTGGTCCAGCTGAGCGACCCGCCCAAGCTGGGCAAGCAGTTCAAACACACCATCGAGGTGGTGGTGGACCGGCTGGTGGTCAAGGAAGGCATCAGCCAGCGGCTCACCGACTCCATCGAGACCGCACTGGGCCTGGCCGAGGGCCGCGTCCTTGCAGAGTTCGTGGACCTGGAGGCGGACGATCCCGCTCGGCTGCGGGCCTTCTCCGAAAACCTGGCCTGCCCCAACGAGCACCCCCTGGCCATCGACGAGATCGAGCCCAGGTCCTTCTCGTTCAACAACCCCTTCGGCGCCTGCGCCGCCTGCAGCGGCATCGGCACCAAGCTGGAGGTGGACGAGGAACTGATCGTTCCCAACCCGGAACTTTCGCTGGCCGAGGGCGCCATCGCTCCCTGGTCCCTTGGCACGGCCACCACGGAGTACTGGAACAGGCTCCTGGAAGGCCTCGCGAAGGAACTTGGCTTCTCCATGGACACCCCGTGGGAGAAACTGGGCAAGGACGTGCGCCAGACCGTCCTGCACGGCAAGGACCACAAGGTTGTGGTGCAGTACCGCAACCGCTTCGGCCGGGAGCGCAAGTACAGCACCGGGTTCGAAGGCGCCATCCAGTACGTCCACCGCAAGCACGGCGAAACGGACTCCGACTGGGCCCGCGACCGCTACGAAGAGTACATGCGGCAGATTCCCTGCCCCGCCTGCAACGGTGCGCGCCTCAACCCTGCCTCCCTGTCGGTGCTGATCAACGGCAAGTCCATTGCCGACGTCGCCGCCCTGCCCATGCGCGACTGCGCCGCGTTCCTGAACAACCTGGTCCTGACGGGACGGGAAGCGCAGATCGCCCACCAGGTCCTCAAGGAGATCCAGGCGCGGCTGACCTTCCTGCTCGATGTCGGGCTGGAATACCTCAACCTGGAACGTCCCTCCGCCACCCTCTCCGGCGGTGAGGCCCAGCGCATCCGGCTCGCCACCCAGATCGGTTCAGGCCTGGTGGGTGTCCTTTACGTGCTGGACGAGCCGTCCATCGGCCTGCACCAGCGCGACAACCGGCGGCTGATCGACACCCTCACCAGGCTCCGCGACATGGGCAACACGCTCATCGTTGTCGAGCACGACGAGGACACCATCCACGTGGCCGACTGGATCGTGGACATCGGACCCGGCGCCGGCGAGCACGGCGGCCAGGTGGTCCACTCCGGCTCCTACAAGGACCTGCTGGACAACACCGCCTCCCTCACCGGCGACTACCTGTCCGGGCGCAGGAAGATCGAAGTCCCGAAGAAGCGCCGCAAGTACGACAAAAAGCGAGAGCTGAAGGTGGTAGGGGCACGGGAAAACAACCTCCTCAACGTGGACGCCGCGTTCCCGCTGGGGCTCTTCACCGCCGTCACCGGAGTGAGCGGCTCCGGCAAGTCCACGCTGGTCAACGAGATCCTCTACAAAGTCCTGGCCAACAAGCTCAACGGCGCCAAGCAGGTGGCCGGGCGGCACAAGACCGTGCAGGGCCTGGAACACCTGGACAAGGTGGTCCACGTTGACCAGAGCCCCATCGGGCGGACCCCCCGCTCCAACCCCGCCACCTACACGGGCGTGTTTGACAACATCCGCAAGCTGTTCGCGGAAACCACCGAGGCGAAGGTACGCGGTTACCTGCCGGGTCGGTTCTCGTTCAACGTCAAGGGCGGCCGCTGCGAAGCGTGCTCTGGAGACGGAACGCTGAAGATCGAAATGAACTTCCTGCCCGACGTCTACGTCCCCTGCGAGGTGTGCCATGGTGCCCGCTACAACCGGGAAACCCTCGAGGTGCACTACAAGGGCAAGACCATCGCGGACGTCCTCAACATGCCCATCGAGGAAGGCGCCGAGTTTTTCGCTGCCTTCTCGCCCATCGCCCGGCACCTCAACACCCTCGTGGACGTCGGCCTGGGCTATGTCCGCCTGGGCCAGCCCGCCACCACGCTGTCAGGCGGCGAGGCCCAGCGCGTCAAGCTGGCCGCAGAACTCCAGAAGCGGTCCAACGGGCGCAGTGTCTACGTCCTGGACGAGCCCACCACCGGGCTGCACTTCGAGGACATCCGCAAGCTGCTGATGGTCCTGCAGGGCTTGGTGGACAAAGGCAACACCGTGATCACCATCGAGCACAACCTGGACGTCATCAAGAGCGCGGACTGGATCGTGGACCTCGGGCCGGACGGCGGTTCGGGCGGCGGCCAGATTGTGGCGTCGGGAACGCCTGAGGAGCTGGCCAAGTCCACGGCAAGCCACACAGCAGCATTCCTCGCGGAGATCCTGTAGGAGCGGGAGCAAAGTTTCCGGAAGCATTCCAAATGTATGCCGCTGCGCGTATGCGAGTTTCAGGCACGAGTGGTGTCGTGAGAAACTAACCCGGTGACTCAAACAACAGTGCCCGTGATCTTTGACCTGGACGGCACTCTTGTCGATCCGGCCGGTGGAATAACAGACGGAATCTCCTTCGCCCTGAACGCCCTGGGGCTTCCCGTTCCCGGCCAGGACCTCCTCCACGCGATGATCGGTCCGAAGCTCAGTGATTCGCTGCTGAACGTGGCCAACGTTCCGGCGGACCTGCTGGACGAGGTCATCCGCCTGTACCGCGAGTACTACGTGGCCACGGGGATCGCACAAAGCCGCATCTACCCTGGCGTCCGCGAAATCCTGGAGTCCTTCGCGGAAACCGGGCTTCCCGTGGCCGTTGCCACCCAGAAACCGCAGGGCCTGGCCCGCACGGTGCTGGCACACCACGGCATCGATGGCCTGTTCCACGGCATCCACGGTTCCGCGGATGACGAAAGCGCTGTGCGGGGGGTTCCGCTTGGCAAGACGGCCATCATCGCAGCTGCACTGAAGGACTTGAACACCCAGCATGCCGTGATGGTGGGGGACCGGGCACAGGATGTTTCCGGTGCCATCGCCAACGGCCTGGACTGCATCGGAGTGGCCTGGGGATTCGCCCCCGACGGTGAACTGGAAGAGGCCGGTGCGGTGGCCGTCGTGGAAACCGCAGAGGGCCTGGTTGAGCTACTTGGGCGGATGCAGGCCATCCACTCCGCGGCCCTGGGCGAGGTGACCAACGATGGCAATGTTTGATGCTGTCCGCTGGACCACGCGCAGCCTGATCTCGGGCACCTGCCGGCCCACCGTCGTCGGCCTTGAAAACGTTCCGGCGGACGGGCCGTTCATTGTGGCCCCTAACCATCTGTCATTTTTCGACAGCGTGATCGTCCAGGCGCTGATGCCCCGCCCCGTCGCGTTCTTCGCGAAGGCCGAATACTTCACGACAGGGGGCGTCAAGGGCAAGGTCATGAAGGCCTTTTTCGAGTCCGTGGGGTCCATTCCGGTGGAGCGGGGCGAGCAGGCCGCCAGTGTCCAGGCGCTCAAGACACTCTTGGACATCCTGGAATCCGGCAAAGGCATCGGCATCTATCCGGAAGGCACCCGCTCCCGGGACGGCATCCTCTACCGGGGACGCACCGGCGTGGGATGGCTGGCGCTGACAACAGGCGCACCCGTGATCCCGGTGGGGCTTATTGGCACCGAAAACCTGCAGCGCGCCGGTGAGAAGGGCGTCAAGCCCCAGCACTTCACCATGAAGGTGGGGGAGCCGCTGTACTTCGACAAGACGGGCCCGGACCACTCCCTGCCGGCGCGCCGGCAGGTCACGGACCGCATTATGGACGCCATTGCCGAGCTCAGCGGCCAGGAACGCTCCACCAGCTACAACCAGAGCAAGGCCACTGAATAACGTCCGCTCCATCCAGGGTTGGGCAGCTGCAGTTGCGGCAGGGTGGCAATGGCACCCGGCGCGCCTCAGTAGACTGGATAGGTGGCAAATCCAGCAAGTTACAGGCCCAGGACGGGAGAGATTCCCACCAACCCCGGGGTGTACCGGTTCCGTGACGCGCACGGCCGCGTCATCTATGTAGGCAAGGCGAAGAGCCTCCGTTCCCGGCTGAACTCCTACTTTGCCAACCCGGCGGGCCTGCTGCCCAAGACCTACGCCATGGTCCACGCCGCCAGCAGCGTCGAATGGACGGTGGTGGGCAGCGAGCTCGAGTCGCTGCAGCTGGAGTACACCTGGATCAAGGAATTCAAACCGCGGTTCAACGTGGTGTTCCGTGACGACAAGACCTACCCCTACCTGGCCGTGACAGTGGGCGAGAAGTACCCGCGCGTCCAGGTGATGCGCGGCGACAAGCGGAAAGGCACCCGCTACTTCGGCCCCTATACCGCAGGCGCCATCCGGGAGACCATGGACACCCTGCTCCGCGTTTTCCCGGTCCGCAGCTGCAGCGCCGGAGTGTTCAAGCGCGCCGAGGCCAGCGGCCGCCCCTGCCTCCTGGGCTATATCGACAAATGCTCCGCCCCGTGCGTGGGAAGGATCTCCCCCGAAGACCACCGGGCACTGGCGGACGATTTCTGCGCCTTTATGGGCGGCGAGGCCAAGCGCTTCATCGCGAAGCTGGAAAAGCAGATGGCGGAAGCCGTAGCCGAGCTTGACTACGAGCGCGCCGCCCGGGTCCGGGACGACATCACCGCCCTGCGGAAAGTCTTTGAACGCAACGCCGTGGTCCTCGCCGAGGACACCGACGCCGATGTCTTCGCCCTGCACGAGGACGAGCTGGAAGCCGCCGTCCAGGTGTTCCACGTCCGGGGCGGCCGCATCCGCGGCCAGCGTGGCTGGGTAGTGGAAAAGGTGGAGGACTCCACGACTCCCGACCTCGTGGAGCACCTCCTGCAGCAGGTCTACGGCGAGGACGGCGACAGCCACGGCAGGCTGCCGCGGGAGGTCCTGGTGCCCGTCGCGCCCAGCAATGCCGAAGAACTGGCTCAGTGGCTGGGCGGGCTGCGCGGGGCAAAGGTTGACATCCGGGTCCCGCAGCGCGGCGACAAGGCCGCGCTGATGTCCACGGTGCGCGAGAACGCCGAGCACGCCCTGAAGCTGCACAAGACCCGGCGCGCGGGGGACCTGACCGTCCGGTCGCAGGCACTGCAGGAACTCCAGGAGGCGCTGGACCTGCCGGTGCCCCTGCTGCGGATCGAGTGCTTCGACGTCTCGCACGTCCAGGGAACCAACGTGGTGGCGTCCATGGTGGTGGTTGAGGACGGGCTGCCCAAAAAATCGGATTACCGGAAGTTCTCCGTGACCGGACCCGCAGCGGCGGACGACACCGCCGCCATGCATGACGTCCTGACCCGCCGGTTCCGCCACTACCTGCAGGACAAGTCCGCGCAGGTGGGCGAGGCTGCCCTGGCGGGCGTAGCTGAGGTGTCCGGACAGGCGTCCGGAGCAGGGCGCGGGCTGGAACAAGAAGTGCTGGACAGTTCACAGCTGGATACCACCACCCCGGCACCGCGGGCCAAGTTCGCCTACCCGCCCAACCTTGTGGTGGTGGACGGCGGCAAGCCCCAGGTCAACGCCGCCGCCCGTGCCCTCGCGGACCTGGGCATCGACGACGTTTACGTGGTGGGCCTGGCCAAGCGGCTCGAGGAAGTGTGGCTTCCGGACAGCGACTTCCCGGTCATCCTTCCCAGGACGTCCCAGGGGCTGTACCTGCTTCAGCGGATCCGTGACGAAGCCCACCGGTTCGCCATTTCCTTCCACCGGCAAAAGCGCGGCAAGGCCATGACCGTCTCCGCCCTGGACGGTGTGCCGGGGCTGGGTGCCTCCAAGCGGAAAGCCCTGCTGGCCCACTTTGGCTCCGTGAAGGGCGTCAAGGCCGCCTCGGCGGCGGAGCTGTCCCAGGCGAAGGGCATTGGTCCTGCCCTTGCCGGTGCCATCGTGAACCACTTCGCCCCGGACGGACCGGAAGCTGCAGCGGTCCCCGCCATCAACATGACCACGGGCGAAATCATTGAAACTTAGCGGAGTCCCCTGAAACTTGGCTAGGGTAATGAACGGGGTTTCCGCCAACGCGGCAGCCTGCTGGACAACAACAGGAACGGGGCGGACTTAATGGCAGAGACGACGGCGGAATCCGGGGCCGGGCAGGACGGGCTGCAGCCCGTCAAGCCCCTCGAAGCGGAGCTGCTGGTGGTCACCGGAATGTCCGGAGCCGGGCGGAGCACAGCCGCCGACGCGCTTGAGGACCACGGCTGGTATGTCGTGGAAAACCTTCCGCCGCAGATGCTCGGGACCTTGGCCGACCTTGTGTCCCATGCCCCGCAGTCCATTCCCCGGCTGGCGGTGGTCATCGACGTCCGCAGCAAGGGCCTGTTCGCGGACATCCGCGCCGCACTGGGAGCGTTGGCTTCCAGCGGAGTGGCTTTCCGGGTGCTTTTCCTCGACGCCAGCGACAACGTCCTGGTCCGGCGGTTCGAACAGGGGCGCCGGCCGCACCCCCTGCAGGGCGGCGGGCGCATCCTCGACGGCATCGCTGCCGAACGGGAACTGCTCCAGGAACTGCGCGACAGCTCCGACGTCGTCCTGGACACGTCCGGCTACAACGTCCACGGCCTCGCCACCGCCATCACCGAACTGTTCAGCGAAACGGGGCCGGTGGCCCTGCGCTTGAACGTCATGAGTTTCGGCTTCAAGTACGGCCTGCCCGTGGACGCCAACTACGTGGCGGACGTCCGGTTCATCCCCAACCCGCACTGGGTGCCCCAGCTGCGCCCGCACACCGGGCTGGACAAGGACGTCAGCGACTACGTCCTCGAGGCGGAAGGGGTCAAGAACTTCGTCGACCGCTACGTCATGGCCCTGGAGCCCGTCCTGGACGGTTACCGCCGCGAGAACAAGCACTACGCCACCATCGCCGTGGGCTGCACGGGGGGGAAGCACCGCTCCGTGGCCGTGGCCGTCGAGCTTTCCAAGAAACTGGCACAGTTCCCCAGAGTCACGGTGACCACCACCCACCGGGATCTGGGCCGGGAGTAATGTCGCTTTTCACCGGGGCCCTGCCGTTGGTTCCGCCCGCCGGAGCAGCGGGCGGGCAGCAGGCCAAAGGCCCCAAGGTAGTTGCCCTGGGCGGCGGACACGGCCTCTCGGCGTCGCTGTCCGCCCTGCGCCTGCTCACCTCCGACCTGACGGCGGTGGTGACAGTGGCGGACGACGGCGGCTCGTCGGGGCGCCTGCGCGAGGAGTACGGCGTCCTTCCGCCGGGCGATCTGCGCATGGCGCTGGCCGCCCTGTGTGACGACACCGACTGGGGACGCACCTGGCGCGACGTCATGCAGCACAGGTTCCGCCCCGGCAAGGGCCCGGGCGGCTCCCTGGACGAACATGCCATGGGCAACCTGCTGATCGTGACCCTGTGGGAGCTGCTGGGCGACGCCGTGGCCGGGCTCAAGTGGGCCGGCGCGCTCCTGGGGGCGCGGGGCCAGGTCCTCCCCATGTCCACCGTGCCGCTCACCATCGAAGGGGACGTCCGGGTCACCGCCCCCGACGGCGGGTCCGCCCTGCAGACCATCCGCGGCCAGGCGCGCTGCGCGGTGGCGGGTTCCCTGGAACAGGTGCGGCTCCTCCCCGAGGCCGCCCCCGCCTGCGTTGAAGCACTTACCGCCATCGAGCTCGCGGACTGGGTGATCCTTGGGCCAGGCTCCTGGTACACCTCCGTGCTGCCCCACCTCCTCCTCCCCGAGATGCGGGAGGCACTGTGCCAGACGCCCGCCAAGCGCTGCCTCACCATGAACCTGGCCACGGACACCAAGGAAACCTCCGGTATGACCGCCGCGGACCACCTTCACGTGCTGCGGCGTTATGCCCCAGGGTTCAGCGTGGACGTTGTCCTGGCTGATCCCGCATCCGTCCCTGACCGGCAGGAGTTCGAGAAAGCCGCCGGGATGATCGGCGCCGAGGTGGTCTTGGGTAAAGTAGGGGCGTCGGGCCGCCGTCCCGTCCATGACCCCCTGCGTCTGGCGACGGCGTACCACGACGTGTTTGGGAACAGTTAGGAAGGTGCCATGGCACTGACAGCATCGGTCAAAGAAGAACTGTCCCGTCTGGACATCAAGAAGTCATCAGTACGCAAGGCCGAAGTCTCCGCCATGCTCCGCTTCGCAGGCGGGCTGCACATCATCTCCGGCCGGATCGTTATCGAGGCGGAGGTGGACCTCGCGTCCACCGCGCGGCGCCTTCGGGCAGCAATCGCGGAAGTGTACGGCCACCAAAGCGAGATCATCGTCGTTTCCGCCGGGGGGCTGCGGCGCGCCAGCCGCTACGTGGTCCGGGTAGTGCGCGACGGCGAGGCGCTTGCCCGCCAGACAGGCCTCCTTGATGGCCGGGGCCGTCCCGTGCGCGGGCTGCCGTCCGCCGTCGTCAACGGCTCAGCCGCCGACGCCGAAGCGGTGTGGCGCGGCGCCTTCCTGGCGCACGGTTCGCTGACCGAGCCCGGACGCTCGTCGTCGCTGGAGGTTACGTGCCCAGGCCCGGAATCGGCACTGGCCCTCGTGGGCGCGGCGCGCAGGCTGGACATCCAGGCCAAGGCCCGCGAAGTCCGCGGGGTGGACCGCGTGGTCATCCGCGACGGCGACACCATTGCGGCGCTGCTGACCCGGATGGGTGCCCATGACGCCCTGATGGTCTGGGAGGAACGGCGGATGCGCAAGGAGGTCCGCGCCACCGCCAACCGGCTGGCGAACTTCGACGACGCCAACCTCCGGCGCTCTGCCCAAGCCGCAGTGGCGGCAGGGGCACGCGTTGACAGGGCCCTTGAAATCCTTGGCGACGACGTGCCGGACCACCTGAAGTACGCTGGCGAACTCCGGGTGGCACACAAGCAGGCCAGCCTGGATGAGCTGGGGCGCCTGGCGGACCCGGTCATGACGAAGGACGCGATCGCCGGAAGGATCCGCCGGCTGCTGGCCATGGCGGACAAACGTGCGCTGGACCTGGGCATCCCGGGGACGGACGCCAATGTGACGCCTGAAATGCTGGACGAGTGACAGCCCCATAGAATCAAAATGATTCCGGGCGCCAGCCGCCCGGATGCACAATCCGAGAGTTACCAACCGGACCGGATGTCCACGATATTGGAGGATTTTGTGACCGAGTACGTATTGCCCGAACTCAGCTACGACTACGCCGCCCTGGAGCCGCACATTTCCGCGCGGATCATGGAGCTGCACCACAGCAAGCACCACGCAGCCTACGTTGCCGGCGCCAACAATGCCCTGGCCCAGCTGGCCGAAGCACGGGAGAAGGGCGACTTCGCCAACATCAACCGGCTCTCCAAGGACCTCGCGTTCCACACCGGCGGCCACATTAACCACTCCGTCTTCTGGAACAACCTCTCCCCGGACGGCGGCGACAAGCCCGAGGGCGAACTCGCTGCGGCCATCGATGACGCCTTCGGCTCCTTCGATGCCTTCCGCGCACAGTTCTCCGCAGCAGCACTCGGCCTGCAGGGTTCCGGCTGGGGCTTCCTGGCCTACGAGCCCATCGGCGGCAACCTGGTTATCGAGCAGCTGTACGACCAGCAGGGCAACACGGCGCTGGGCACCACCCCGCTGCTCATGCTGGACATGTGGGAGCACGCCTTCTACCTGGACTACGTCAACGTGAAGGCCGACTACGTCAAGGCGTTCTGGAACATCGTGAACTGGGCCGACGTCGCCAAGCGCTTCGAGGCTGCCCGCACCAACGCCACGGCACTCATCACACTCCCGTAGTGCGAACGGCTGCACCGCGGTGTAACAAACTTCACATTTTGGACTTATAACGGCCGGGATGTGGACGGTCCGCCCCCGCACTTGCGGGGGCGGACCCAGTTAAACGTAAGATAGGTCACGGAAGGCGGTTAGCCTTCAGCAATGAGGCTGGTCGCCCTCCGTATGTAAATCATCTCTGCCCAATGGCGTGCGGGATCTGTTAGTTGGCTTGATAGCCCGCTCAACTAGTTGTGCTTCTGAAAGCACCAAGGAGACTGAAAAAGTGACGACCCGTATTGGTATTAACGGCTTTGGCCGTATTGGCCGCAACTACTTCCGCGCAGCACTTGCGCAGGGCGCAGACCTGGAGATCGTTGCAGTCAACGACCTCACCAGCCCCGAGGCACTCGCGCACCTCTTCAAGTACGACTCCGTCGGCGGCCGCCTGAAGGAAACCATCGAGGTCAAGGACGGCAACATCGTCGTCAACGGCAACGTCATCAAGGTCCTGGCAGAGCGTGATCCCGCCAACCTTCCCTGGGGCGAGCTGGGCGTTGACATCGTCATCGAGTCCACGGGCTTCTTCACCAAGGCCGCCGATGCGCAGAAGCACATCGATGCAGGCGCCAAGAAGGTCCTGATCTCCGCTCCGGCCTCGGACGAGGACATCACCATCGTGATGGGCGTGAACCACAACCTGTATGACAACGCCTCGCACCACATCATTTCCAACGCGTCCTGCACCACCAACTGCCTGGGCCCGCTGGCCAAGGTGGTCAACGATGAGTTCGGCATTGAGCGCGGCCTCATGACCACCGTCCACGCCTACACCGCGGACCAGAACCTGCAGGACGGCCCGCACAAGGACCTGCGCCGCGCCCGTGCCGCAGCGATCAACATGGTCCCGACGTCCACCGGTGCCGCCAAGGCCATCGGCCTGGTCCTGCCCGAGCTCAAGGGCAAGCTGGACGGCTACGCCATCCGCGTTCCCGTGCCCACCGGCTCCGCCACTGACCTCACGGTCACGGTCTCCCGCGAAACCACGGTGGAGGAAGTCAACGCTGCCCTCAAGCGCGCTTCCGAGTCCGAGGAACTGCAGGGCTTCCTGACCTACACCGAGGAGCCCATCGTCTCCTCCGACATCGTCGGTGACCCTGCCTCGTCCATCTTCGACGCCGGCCTCACCAAGGTGATCGGCAACCAGGTCAAGGTTGTTTCCTGGTATGACAACGAATGGGGCTACTCAAACCGCCTCGTTGACCTTACGGAGCTTGTCGCAGCCAAGCTGGGCTAGGGTTAGACACATGACACTTCACACCCTCAACGAACTTCTCGCTGAAGGTGTCCGCGGGCGGTACATTCTGGTTCGTAGTGACCTGAATGTGCCGCTCGACGGCTCTACAGTCACTGACGACGGCCGCATCAAGGCCTCACTTCCAGTGCTGTCAAAGCTCACGGACGCCGGTGCCCGCGTGCTGGTAACAGCCCACCTCGGACGCCCCAAGGGCGCCCCGGAGGAAAAGTACTCCCTGAAGCCCGCAGTGGCCCGCCTGGCCGAACTCGCGGACTTCAATGTCTCCCTGGCCGCTGACACGGTAGGCGGCTCCGCGAAGGAGGCTGCAGCCGCCCTCCAGGACGGCGAGGTGCTGGTCCTGGAAAACGTCCGCTTCGATGCCCGCGAGACCAGCAAGGACGACGCCGAGCGCGGCGCCTTCGCTGACGAGCTGGTCGCCCTGACGGGCGGTAACGGCGCCTACGTGGACGACGCCTTCGGAGCAGTGCACCGCAAGCACGCTAGCGTGTACGACGTCGCCACCCGGCTTCCGTCCTACCTCGGCGACCTCGTGCACACCGAGGTGGAGGTCCTCCGCAAGCTGACGGCCGACACCCAGCGCCCGTATGTTGTGGTGCTTGGCGGTTCCAAGGTCTCCGACAAACTGGCAGTCATTGACAACCTGCTGGGCAAGGCGGACACCATCCTGGTGGGCGGCGGCATGCTGTTCACCTTCCTCGCCGCGGCCGGGCACAAGGTTGCCTCCAGCCTGTTGGAGGAAGACCAGATCCCGGTGGTCCAGGACTACCTCAAGCGAGCGGCCGGTGCCGGAACCGAGTTCGTGGTCCCCACCGACGTCGTGGTGGCGGAGAAGTTCGCTGCCGACGCCGCACACGAGACTGTCCCTGCGGACAACATCGAGGGCAGCAGCTTCGGGACACAGGGCATCGGCCTGGATATCGGGCCCGAGTCGGCAGCTGCTTTCGCTGACCGGATCAAGGGTGCGAAGACCGTGTTCTGGAACGGGCCGATGGGGGTCTTCGAGTTTGAAGCGTTCTCCGCCGGAACCCGTGCCATCGCCCAGGCCCTGACCGAAACCGGCGCATTCACGGTGGTGGGCGGCGGGGATTCGGCTGCTGCGGTACGCACGCTAGGGTTCGCCGACGACCAGTTCGGCCATATCTCCACCGGCGGCGGCGCCAGCCTGGAATACCTCGAAGGCAAGGAGCTCCCGGGGCTCAGCGTCCTCGACCGCTAAAGCCTTCCGGCAGCAGCATCTGACCCATTTGTCCCTCCGGCCGGCAGGTTGCCCCGCGGCAGCCTGCCGGCCGAACACATATCAAGAACTTTTTTTGGAGAATACGTGACAACGTCAACGAACGGCGCATTCGACCGCAAGCCCTTCATCGCGGGCAACTGGAAAATGAACATGGACCACGTGCAGGGCATCACCCTCCTGCAGAAGCTCGCCTGGACCCTCTCGGACGCGAAGCACGACTACAGCCGGGTCGAAGTTGCGGTCTTCCCCCCGTTCACCGATCTCCGCGGTGTCCAGACCCTGGTCCAGGGCGACGACCTGGACATTGCCTACGGCGGGCAGGACCTCTCCCAGTTCGATTCCGGCGCCTACACCGGTGACATCTCGGGCCAGTTCCTGAACAAGCTGGGCTGCAAGTACGTCCTGGTGGGCCACAGCGAACGCCGGACCATCCATAATGAATCGGACGAGGTCCTCAACGCAAAGGTCAAGGCGGCCTTCAAGCACGGCATCACCCCGGTGCTTTGCGTCGGAGAGGGCCTGGAGATCCGCCAGGCAGGTACCCACGTGAGCCACACGCTGGAGCAGCTTCGTGCCGGTGTGGAGGGGCTTTCCGGCGAGCAGGCCGCAGAGCTGGTTGTCGCCTACGAGCCCGTCTGGGCAATCGGCACCGGTGAAGTAGCCGGACCTGAGGACGCACAGGAGATGTGCGCCGCCATCCGTGCCGAGCTGGAGTCGCTGTTCGGCGCCGACGTTGCTGCCAGGACGCGGCTGCTTTACGGCGGCTCAGTCAAGGCCAACAATGCCGCCGCAATCCTCAAGGAACGCGACGTGGACGGCCTGCTGGTGGGCGGGGCCAGCTTGGATCCGGCCGAGTTTGCTAATATTGTCAGGTTCGAGAGTCACTTGGTGACGGACTAGTCCGTCCGCTCAACTCGCGCAATCCCAACTTCCTGAAAGGCCGTCGTGGACGTTCTTCATGTCATTCTGCAGATTCTCCTGGGCATTACCAGCCTCTTGCTGACGCTGCTCATCCTCCTTCACAAGGGCCGGGGCGGCGGGATGTCGGACATGTTCGGCGGCGGCATGAGCTCAGGCCTCAGCTCGTCGGGCGTGGCCGAACGCAACCTGAACAGGTTCACAGTGGTCCTCGGCGTAACCTGGGGCATCGTCATCATCGCGCTGGGACTGATCATGCGGTTCAGCGGCGGCGGAGACTCCTGACCTCCTGATTCGCAAAAAGTGTCGTGGCGGAAACTGCCGCGGCACAGGTCTGCCAACTAAACTGTGGCTGTCGGTTCCCGACAGCCACAGTTCTGTTTAAACAGGCAGGAGTCCCGATGATTCATCCGTCGTCAGGCTTCCGGGGCACCCGCGCGGGCGTCACGGAAGGAACGGGTTTCAGCTTCGAGTCAGAGGACCATGGGAAGCCGCTGCCGCGCATCCGGGTCTCATACTGGTGCGCAAAGGGCCACGAAACCACACCCGTGTTCCTCAAGCTGCCCGAGGACCAGATCCCGCTGGTCTGGGATTGCCGGAAGTGTGGCGGCCCGGCATCCCGGGACGGGCAGGCAGCAGCAGCCGACGCCGTGGACGACGGCTACAAAAGCCATCTTGAGTACGTTAAAGAGCGGCGCTCCGACCAGGATGCTGAAGATGTCCTGGCCGGAGCGCTGGAAAAACTACGCGCCCGCGGCGTCCTTCCGGACCAGCTGCTGGGGGACCCGTGAGGCCGCGTTCTCGTCGATAAGCCACAATGTCCGGGACGTGCCCCGCGGTCCTGCGGCCGGGACCTGGACGGGGTTGGCGCCGGCAAGCGCCAGCCCCACGGCGCCGGCCTTGTCCTCACCTGCCACCACCATCCACACCTCGGAAGCAGTGTTGATCGCCGGCAGCGTCAGGGAAATCCGAAGCGGAGGCGGCTTTGGCGAATTCCTGACACCCACCACGGTGCGTTCCTTCTCGCGGATACCTGCCTGCTCCGGGAACAGCGACGCGACGTGCGCATCAGGACCAACACCCAGCAGGACGACATCGAGGCGGGGGAGCGCGGAAGGTTCCTCTGGCCGGTCATCGGACATGTCCGCTGCGTGTTCGGCTGCGGCCGCTTCCCGGAACCGCCGGGCGTAATCCTCGGCGGCTTCTTCCGGACTGCCGAACTCATCCGAGGATCCCGGCTCGTGGATCCGCTCCGGGTCCACGGGGATGCGCGCCAGCAGGGCGTCCGACGCCTGCTTCGTGTTCCGTTCCGGGTCCCCGGCCGGAAGGAAGCGCTCGTCGCCCCACCAGAAGTTCACCTTCGACCAATCGACGGCCGGGGCCGCCGGGGAATCAGCAACAGCCTTCAGCGTGCCGATGCCCACGGTTCCCCCGGTCAGCACCACGGTGGCCTCGCCGTACTTATCCTGCACATCAACAAGCTTGGTGATCAGGCGGGCCGCGATGGCAGCCATCAGGACGGACGAATCAGGATGAATGCTTACTCTTGGGTCAACGCTCACTGGGTCGGACGCTCCTTAGATTGGTACGTGGCAGTCCAATAGTAATCACTTCACCAAACACTTCGTCCGGGTCCAGGCGGCGCAGCTCCTCCGCCAGGCAGTCGCGGAGGCTGCGGCGTGGAAGCGAGATGCGCTGCGCGGGCTGGCCCGGCTGGGTCAGCTCGGCTACGGACAGCCCCGGCCGGAAGAGCTGGACGTCGCCGCCGGGGCGGGAGAGCCGGACACGCCGGATGCCAGTCCCGGCAGGGTCTGCCACGATGGTGACCGGAGCCTCCAGCGTGAGGGTGAGCCAGGCGGCCAGGAGGATGGTGGAGGGTGAGTCCGAGGCTCCTTCGACGGCGACGGCGGTGACCGGTGAGGGGTCCACTTCATCCAAGGCTGCGGCGAGTTGGATCCGCCAGTTGGTGAGGCGGGTCCAGGCGAGGTCGGTGTCGCCGGCGCGGTAGGTCTTATGGATTTTCTCCAGCGCGGCCTGGGGGTCCGGTTCGTTGGCCGAATCAGTGATCCGTCGGTGTGCGATTTTCCCGATGGACGTTTCGCAGGCGTTTTCCGGTGCGCCGTGCGGCCACCAGGCCACGATCGGTGCGTCCGGCAGCAGCAGGGCGGCCACCAGGGATTCGCTTTCGTGGGCGAGCTGGCCATAGCCGCGCAGCACGATCACCTCGGATGCTCCGGCATCACCGCCCACCCGGATCTGTGCGTCCAGGCGGTCCGGCGCCGTGGCGCCGGCGTCGGCCAGGACGATGATCCGGCAGGGGTGCTCACGGCTGGCGTCGTTTGCCGCCTCGATTGCTTCTTCCTCGAGCCCGGACTTGGTGACCACCACCAGGGTGAGCACCCGGCCCAGTGCGATCACGCCGCCCTGTTCGCGCAGGGCCATCAGCTTCTTGGACACGTTCGAGGTGGTGGTGTCCGGCAGGTCTACAATCATGGCCTTCTCCAGGTTCGTCCGTCGCGGGCCAGCAGCTCATCGGCGGAGGCCGGGCCCCAGGATCCAGGGGCGTAGGGCTCCGGCTGTTCGTTCGTGGTGGCCCAGTACTCCTCGAACGGGTCGAGGATCTTCCAGGACAGCTCCACTTCCTCATGCCTCGGGAACAGTGGCGGTTCGCCCAGGAGCACGTCCAGGATCAGCCGCTCATACGCCTCCGGGGAGGACTCGGTGAACGAGTGCCCATATCCGAAGTCCATGGTCACGTCGCGGACTTCCATCTGCGTGCCAGGAACCTTCGAACCGAACCGGATGGTCACACCCTCGTCCGGTTGGACCCGGATCACCACGGCGT
Source organism: Pseudarthrobacter sp. L1SW (assembly GCF_020809045.1). Classification (NCBI taxonomy): domain Bacteria; kingdom Bacillati; phylum Actinomycetota; class Actinomycetes; order Micrococcales; family Micrococcaceae; genus Pseudarthrobacter; species Pseudarthrobacter sp. L1SW. The sequence continues at coordinate 1,942,748 of NZ_CP078079.1, forward strand.
TCTGGCCAAAGTCGTCCTCGGCATGGTCGCGGAACAGCAGGTTGGGTGCGCGCTTGAACACCACCGCGATCTCGGTGACGCGGCGGCCCAACCGCTTGCCGGCGCGAAGGTAGAACGGCACCCCGGACCAGCGGCGGGTGTGGATGTCCACGCGGATCGCGGCGAAGGTTTCAGTGGTGGAATCGGCAGGGATGCCTTCCTCCTCCAGGTAGCCCTGGACCTGCTCCCCGCCCTGCCAGCCACCAGTGAACTGGCCCCGCGCGGAGTGTGTGGACAGGTCATCGGGGAGCTTGACGGCGGCGAGGACCTTTTCCTTTTCCGCGCGCAGGTGGTCGGCGTTGAAGGAGATGGGCTCTTCCATTGCCGTCAACGCCAGCAGCTGGAGCAGGTGGTTCTGGATCACGTCGCGGGCCGCGCCCACGCCGTCGTAATACCCTGCCCGGCCGCCGGTCCCGATGTCCTCAGCCATGGTGATCTGGACATGGTCCACGTAGTTTGCGTTCCACAGCGGCTCAAACAGCTGGTTCGCGAACCGCAACGCAAGGATGTTCTGGACTGTTTCCTTGCCCAGGTAGTGGTCGATCCGGAATACCGCGTCCTGCGGGAATACCGACTCCACGATGTCGTTCAGCTTCCGGGCGGACTCGAGGTCGTGCCCGAACGGCTTCTCGATCACCACGCGCCGCCACTTCTCACCCTCGGCCTGTGCCAGGCCGTGTTTGGACAGCTGCCGGCAGACCTGCTCGAACGCCTTGGGCGGGATCGACAAATAAAAGGCATGGTTCCCGCGGGTGCCGCGGACATCGTCCAGTTCCTTGATCGTTTCGCCGAGCCGCTCAAACGCCCCGTCGTCGTCGAACTCGCCCTGGACAAAACGGACGCCCTCGGACAACTGGTTCCACACAGCCTCATCAAAAGGCGTCCGTGCATAAGCCTGCACCGAGGACTTCACCTCGGCGGCAAAATCCTCATCACTCCAGGGCCGCCGCCCAAATCCCACCAGCGCGAAGCTCGGCGGCAACAGACCACGGTTGGCCAAGTCGTACACAGCCGGCATCAGCTTCTTGCGGGCAAGGTCGCCGGTGACTCCGAAGAGCACCAGCGAGGACGGGCCTGCGATCCGGTTCAGGCGGCGGTCACGCGGATCCCGCAGCGGATTCCGGCGCTGGCCGGGACGGGTTCCGGCCGGCTTGCCGTATTCAGTTTCTGGCATAGTGCTTCTGTGCCTTAGCTTTCGGTAACGGAGGCTGACCTGGCGGACAGCGCAGCAATGATGTCCTGCAACTGTGCCACACCGGCCGCGCGGTTGGTCAGGTGCAGGCGGAGCACGGGCCGGCCGTGCCCTTCCAGGACCTGGGCGTCGCCCGCCGCCTGGGCAGCGATGAGGGCGCCGAACGTGAAGGGACGCTCCGGGATGGCGACGTCTTCCGCCGAAGCAGCGGTGACCTGGAGGAACACGCCGATGGCCGGTCCGCCCTTGTGGAACTGCCCGGTGGAGTGCAGGAAGCGCGGTCCCCAGCCGAAGGTTACGGGCCGGCCGGTGACGGCTGCGAGTTCGTCGCGGACGCCTTCGAGCTGCGCGAACGCCAGGCGGTCGAAGTAGGCCTGGACGCTAAGGTAGCTGTCCGGCTGGAGGGTATCCAGCAGTGCGCGGACTGCCTCTTCAGCTGTCGCGGCGCTGCCAAGCCATTCACCGCCGCGGACCTCGATGGATCCGTCAACGAAGGCTGCGGGCGTGGGCTCAGGCTGTGCGTCCAGCAGGCCGCGCGCTGCTACCTTGGCCGCCTCGACGTCAGGCTGGTCGAACGGGTTGATGCCCAGCAGGCGGCCCGCCACGGCAGTGGCGAACTCCCACACCATCATCTGGGTGGCAAGTCCACCGGCGATGGCCACTTCATTTTCCCGAAGTTCGACGTCGGCATCGGCGGCTACCAGCCGGACCACCAGGACGTCGTCGGCGCCGGAGGTCACCTCGGGTGAGTTGGGGCCGGCGACCACCGGCAGGACGCCGGTGCCGAGCTTGCCGGTGGATTCGGCGATGAGCTGCTCGGCCCAGTCCGCGAAGCCCACAATCCCGGAGCCGTCCTCGGCGATGACAATCTTGTTGCGCAGCGGGCTGGTCCCGCCGAGCGCGGTGCCCAGCGCCAGCCCGATGTTCTCCGGTGCGTCCTCGTTCAGGATTTCCGCGGCGTCCTCGGCCTCGTCCAGGAATGCCTGGATGTCAACGCCGGCCAGGCCGGAAGGCACCAGCCCGAAGGCGGTCAGCGCGGAGAAGCGGCCGCCGACGTTGGGGTCGGCGTTGAAGACGGCCCGGTACCCGGCGTCGCGCGATGCCTTGTCCAGCGGCGACCCCGGGTCCGTGACGATGATGATCCGGCTGGCGGCGTCGACGCCGGCGTCGTTGAACGCCTTTTCGAAGACCCTGCGCTGGGAGTCGGTCTCAACGGTGGAGCCGGACTTCGAGGAAACCACAATGGCGGTTTCCGCCAGCCGGTCCGCCAGGGCAGCACGGACCTGGTCGGGGTCCGTGCTGTCCAGCACAGTCAGCTCGACGCCGGCGGTACCGGCGATGACCTCGGGAGCCAGCGAGGATCCGCCCATGCCGCACAGCACGATGCGGGTAACACCCTCGGCCCGGAGGGCGTCGCGGAGTTCCAGGATGTCCTTGACCAGCGGCTGCGAGACGGTGGCCGCCTCAACCCAACCGAGGCGGATTGCCGACTCTGCTTCGGCGTCGGGGCCCCACAGGGTGTGGTCCTTCGCGAAGATCCGCGTGGCGATCCGGTCCTCGACCAAGACGGGAAGGTGCTGTTCGAGTGCCTGCTGTGCGGCACCTGTGGCTTCGTAGCTGAGTGTGCTCATGGTGGGTTAGGAGGCCTTCCGTGCAGAGGCGAGGGCGCCCTCGACGTCGCCGAGCAGTTCCTTCCAGCTGGCCACGAACTTGTCCAGGCCTTCGGACTCGAGGATGGCGACAACGTCGTTGTAGGAGATGCCGAGCTTTTCGAGGGCATCGAGCGTGGCGTTGGCTTCGGCGTAGGTGCCGGTGACGGTGTCGCCGGTGACCACACCGTGGTCGAAGGTGGCGTCCAGGGTCTTCTCGGGCATGGTGTTGACGACGCCCGGGGCTACGAGTTCAGTGACGTAGAGGGTGTCCGGGTATGCCGGATCCTTGACGCCGGTGGAAGCCCACAGGGGGCGCTGGGGGAGTGCGCCTGCCTCGGCCAGCAGGGCCCAGCGCTCGGTGGCGAAGAGTTCCTCGTAGACCTGGTAGGCCAGGCGGGCGTTGGCCAGGCCGGCCTTGCCCTTGAGCGCCTTGGCTTCGTCCGTGCCCAGGGCGTCGAGGCGCTTGTCGATCTCAGAGTCCACGCGGGAGACGAAGAAGGAAGCCACCGAGTGGATCTTGGAGAGGTCGTGGCCGTTTTCCTTGGCCTGCTCCAGTCCGGACTGGAAGGCGTTGATGACTGCGCGGTAGCGCTCCAGGGAGAAGATCAGGGTCACGTTGACGCTGATGCCTTCGGCCAGGGTGGCGGTGATCGCTTCAAGGCCCTCGAGCGTGGCCGGGATCTTGATGAGGACGTTGTCCTTGTTAACGCGCTTGTACAGGTGCTTTGCTTCTGCGATGGTGCCTGCGGTGTCCCAGGCCAGGCGCGGGTCAACTTCGATGGACACCCGGCCGTCCACGCCCTTGGTGGCCGCGGCGACCGGTGCGAACAGGTCGCAGGCGTCCGCGACGTCGGTGGTGGTGATTTCGAAGATGGTGTCTTCGACGCTGGCACCGGCCGCCGCCTGCTTTGCGATGGTGGCGTCGTAGTCCGTGCCGGAGGTGATCGCGGCGTGGAAGATCGACGGGTTGGTGGTTACGCCAACCACGTTCTTCTCTTCGATGAGCTTGGCCAGGGTGCCGGTTTCCAGGCGTCCACGGGAAAGGTCATCGAGCCAGATGGAGACGCCGGCGTCGGAGAGCTGCTGGGTGGGAGTAGTCATGGTGTGTATCTCCTCGAAAATTGGGGTTATGCCTGGAGGCTGGCGAGGGAGTCCTTGGCGGCCGCGGCAACTGCTGCTGCGGTGATGCCGAACTCCTGGAAGAGGCGCTTGTAGTCTGCGGAAGCGCCGTAGTGCTCAAGGCTGATGGAACGGCCGGCGTCGCCGACGAATTCCTTCCAGCCAAGGGCCAGTCCTGCCTCAACGGACACGCGTGCCTTGACGGCGGCGGGCAGGACGGATTCGCGGTAGGCGGCGTCCTGCTTGTTGAACCATTCAACACAGGGCATGGACACGACGCGCGCGGCGATGCCTTCGGCCTGCAGGGCTTCGCGGGCCTGCACGGCCAGCTGGACCTCCGAACCGGTGGCGATGAGGATGACGTCGGCCGGGACGGTGGCGCCGTCCTTGGCGGCCTCGGCAAGGACGTACCCGCCCTTGGCGACGCCCGCGACGGAACCGAAGGTATCGCCGTCGGCCTCGCCTTCGCCGCGCTCCCAGGTGGGGATGTTCTGGCGGGTCAGCACGATGCCGGCCGGGTTGCTGTGGTTCTCCAGCATGGTCTTCCAGGCCACGGCAACTTCATTGGCGTCGCCGGGGCGGACCACGTCCAGGCCCACGATGGCGCGCAGCGAGGCGAGCTGTTCCACCGGCTGGTGCGTGGGGCCGTCTTCGCCCAGTCCGATGGAGTCGTGCGTCCAGACGTACAGGGAGGGGACGCCCATCAGCGCGCCGAGGCGGATGGCCGGGCGCTGGTAGTCGCTGAAGATCAGGAACGTGCCGGAGAATGCCCGGGTGCGGCCGTGCAGGCTGATGCCGTTCACGATCGACGCTGCGGCGTGCTCGCGGATGCCGAAGTGCAGGACGCGGCCGTACGGGTTGCCGGACCAGGCGTCAGTCTGCTTGGAGGCGGGAACGAACGACGGCGAGCCCTCGATGGTGGTGTTGTTCGACTCCGCGAGGTCGGCCGAACCGCCCCACAGTTCCGGCAGGACCGGGCCCAGGGCGTTCAGGACCTTGCCGGAGGCGGCGCGGGTGGAGACGTCCTTGCCGGCGGGGAACACCGGGAGGGCCGAGTCCAGGTCCTCGGGAAGTTCCTTGGCCTCGATGCGCTGCAGAAGTGCCGCGCCCTCGGGGTTGGCGGCCTGCCAGGCGTTGAAGGACTCTTCCCACTCCTTGCGGGCAGCGGCACCGCGGTCGACGACGGCGCGGGCGTGGGCGAGGACGTCCTGGTCCACGTCGAAGGACTTGGCGGGATCGAAGCCCAGGACCTCCTTCAGCGCTGCGACTTCCTCCGCACCGAGTGCGGAACCGTGGATCTTGCCGGTGTTCTGCTTCTTGGGGGCGGGGTAGCCGATGATGGTGCGGAGGGAGACGATGGAGGGCTTGGACGTCTCGGCCTTGGCGGCGAGGAGTGCGGAGTAGAGCTCCTGCACGTCCTCCTTGTACTCGCCGGTCTTGGTCCAGTCCACGCGCTGGACATGCCAGCCGTAGGCCTCGTAGCGCTTCAGGACATCCTCGGTGAAGGCGATATCGGTGTCGTCCTCGATCGAGATGTGGTTCTCGTCGTAGACAACAACAAGGTTGCCGAGCTCCTGGTGGCCGGCCAGCGAGGAAGCCTCTGCCGTGACGCCTTCCTGGAGGTCGCCGTCGGACGCGATAACCCAGATGGTGTGGTCGAACGGGCTGGTGCCCGGTGCGGCGTCGGCGTCGAACAGGCCGCGCTGGCGGCGCTGGGAGTAGGCGAACCCAACGGAGGACGCCAGGCCCTGGCCCAGCGGGCCGGTGGTGATCTCGACGCCGGCGGTGTGCTTGTACTCGGGGTGGCCGGGGGTGAGTGAGCCCCAGGTGCGCAGTGCCTCGAGGTCCTTCAGTTCCAGGCCGTAGCCGGAAAGGAACAGCTGGATGTAGAGAGTGAGCGAAGTGTGGCCGGGGGACAGGACGAAGCGGTCGCGCCCCAGCCAGTCAGGGTTGCGGGGATCGTGGCGCATCAGCTTCTGGAAAAGAAGGTACGCGGCCGGCGCCAGGCTCATGGCCGTTCCGGGGTGGCCGTTGCCCACCTTCTCCACCGCATCCGCGGCCAGCACGCGGATGGTGTCCACCGCACGCTGGTCCAGGCTGGTCCAGGACAGTTCTTGCTCTTCCAAATGTGGCACGAAAACCGGGCCCCTCTCTGTGCTGATGGCAGGCGGCACACGGGATCCGTACAAAGGCACGCTGTGTGGCGCCCGCTCGGTGTGTACCAGCCGTTCACCATCGAAACGTTGATCTTTTCACTCAGCCACTGGCCAGTCCGGGAATGCGTTTTCCACTGCTTCCTTGCTGCGTGCTGATCTTGTGACAGCTTAGCTCCATTCCACCCTTTGGGCGGCGTAAATCTCACGTTGTGGACGCAATTTCCGCTTATGTGAATGCCTCTGAAGTGAGGTTGAGTTAATCTGCTCGAATCTGTGCGCGAGCAATCACCAGCACCAAATGGCGGGCCGTTGGCAGGGGGCCGGCGCGGTATGATATTCGGAGGCCAGCGCCGGGTCGGGGGAATCAATCCAGCCGCCCGCACTCCCGGCTGTTGCGTGGATCACTCTTCCGCGGGCGCCCGGTTGGGGCGGGGCCGCATGACTAGCTGGACAGCCAGACAGAACTGCCAACAGAACGGGTGACTGCCACCGTGAGCACAACAGATACGCCGCTGAACGCATCCCGGGCCGCACGCCCCGGGATCGCCCGTAAGGCAAAGGCGTATCTCGCCCTCACCAAGCCCCGCGTCATCGAACTGCTCCTGGTGAGCACACTGCCCACCATGATCTATGCCGAACGCGGCTTCCCGTCCTTTGGGCTCATCCTTGCCACGCTGGTTGGCGGGGCCTTCGCTGCCGGCAGTGCCGGTTCGTTCAACTGCTACATCGACCGCGACATCGACAAGCTGATGCACCGGACGGAGAACCGCCCCCTGGTCACCGGCGAAGTCAGCCCCCGTGAGGCGTTGGTCTTCTCCTGGCTCCTGGGTGCTGCTGCCATTGCCATCCTCTGGTTCGGCGCCAACCCGCTGTCCGCGTGGCTTGGGCTGGGGGCGATTTTCTTCTACGTGGTGATCTACACGATCATCCTGAAGCGGCGCACCGCCCAGAATATTGTGTGGGGCGGCGCTGCGGGGTGCTTCCCGGTGCTCATTGCCTGGGCGGCCGTCACCAACTCGGTGGAGTGGCCCGCCGTCATCCTCTTTATGGTGATCTTCCTGTGGACGCCGCCGCATTACTGGCCGCTGTCCATGCGCTACGGCGAGGACTACCGCAACGCCAAGGTTCCCATGCTCGGCGCCATCGCCGGTGCCAAGGTGGTTTCCGTGCAGGTTGTCCTCTACGCCTGGGCGATGGTGGCCTGCTCGCTCCTGATGGTTCCCGCGGGCGGTGCCGGCTGGGTCTACACTGCCACCGCCGTCCTGGCTGGAGCCTGGTTCCTTTATGAGTCCCACGCCCTGCACAGCCGGGCACAGCGCGAGGACATCTCCGACAAACGGGCCATGAAGGTCTTCCACGGCTCCATCAGCTACCTCACGCTGCTCTTCATCGCCCTGGCCGTCGACCCGTTCATCGGGCCCGCCGTCATGGCGGGCTGAGCGGGAATACAGCCCGCGGCTATCCTCGCCTCCCCCCGGCTTTGCCGGGTGGTCCGCCGCCTCCCTCAGGTTCGATTCGTTCCAGCTCCATAGGCAGTTTTGGCGAACCCAGGCGTATGACATTTTTGTCATGTCAGTCACTTTTCCTGTCATCTTAAATGACCTCGTGGGTACTGTGGGACCGATCCTGCCCGCGAGTGAAGGAATATCCATGGCACAGGCGCCCGATCCATCGTCCATCCCGACGGCAGTCCACAGTCCGCCCGCGCCAGGAAGGGGCGGGAGGAAACGCCGCCGCCTGCAGTTCCTGGGCCACCTGGGCGCCGATATCCCTGCATCACTCGTGGTGTTCCTCGTGGCGCTCCCGCTTTCGCTCGGGATCGCCGCGGCCTCCGGTGCTCCTATCATGGCGGGACTTATTGCCGCCGCCGTTGGCGGCATCGTCGCGGGAAGCCTGGGCGGGTCTCCGCTCCAGGTCAGCGGACCGGCGGCCGGCCTCACCGTCGTGGTGGCCGGGCTGGTCCAGGAGTTCGGCTGGCAGGTGACGTGCGCGATCACCGCGGCGGCCGGCGTCGTGCAGCTGTTGCTGGGAATCAGCCGCGTGGGGCGCGCCGCGCTGGCAGTCTCACCCGTGGTAGTCAAGGCGATGCTGGCAGGCATCGGCGTCACGATCATCCTTCAGCAGAGCCACGTAATGCTTGGTGGGCAGCCGGCGGGCTCGGCCCTCGAGAACATCGTGGCCCTGCCGGCAGCCATCACCAGTGTGGAACTGCACGCAGCCTTGCTGGGACTGGCCGTCGTCGTGATCCTGCTCGGCTGGAAGCACCTCCCGGCGGCGGTGCGCCGTATTCCCGGGCCGCTGGCCGCCGTCGCTGCCGGCACTGCCCTTTCCATCGCCTTCGCCCCCGGCGTCGAGCGCATTTCCTTCGAGGGGTCCCTTGTCGACGCCGTGGCGCTGCCGCAGCTGCCTGAAGGAAACTGGCGCGCCGTTGCCTTCGCCGTCATTTCCATGGCGCTGATCGCCAGCATTGAATCGTTGCTTTCCGCTGTCGCCGTGGACAAGATGCACAGCGGCCCGCGCACCAATCTGAACCGGGAGCTCGTGGGGCAGGGAGCGGCCAACATTGTTGCGGGGTCGCTGGGCGGGCTGCCCGTGACCGGCGTCATCGTCCGCAGTGCCACCAACGTGGAGGCGGGCGCCGTGACCCGCGCCTCCGCAGTCATGCACGGCATCTGGGTCCTCGCCTTCTCCGCCATCTTCGCCGGAGTCATCCAGCTCATCCCGCTGGCCGTCCTTGCGGGGCTCCTTGTGGTGATCGGTGCCCGCCTCATCAAAATTGCGGACATCAGGACCAGCCTCCGCACGGGTGACCTTTTGATCTACTCCGTGACCCTCCTCTGTGTCGTCTTCCTGAACCTGCTCGAGGGCGTCATGGTCGGCCTCGCGCTGGCTGCTGCCAGCGTGCTGTGGCGCGTGCTCCGGGCCGCAGTCGACGCACACACACCCGTCTCGCCGTCGGACTCCTGGCGCGTCACTGTGGCAGGGTCCTGCAGCTTCTTCGCCCTGCCGCGGCTCAACCGCGTGCTGCATTCCGTGCCGGGCGGGAAGCACGTTGTGGTGGAGCTGAACGCGGACTACGTTGACCACGCCTTCCGCGAAGCCCTGATCGCCTGGCAGAAGCAGTACCGGGCGGCCGGCGGAACGGTGCGCATTGAAGAACACGGCAACACGCTCTTCCAGGATGCAGCTGACCGCACGCCCAAGCGCCAGGATGCGCGCGAACTTCCGCTCCCGCCCAGGACGTCGTGGCAGTCTGCAGTGCCCGGCCAGGAAGGGGCCGGGGAGCCGGCCCGCGTGCACCCGGGACCGCTGGAACCGCTCCTCCACGGGATCAGCAAGTACCACCGCCGCTTCGCGGACCAGGTCCAGCCCCTGGTCCAGGATCTGGCGGAGGGCCAGAACCCGGACACCCTGTTCATTGCTTGCGTTGATTCCAGGGTCAACCCCAACCTGATCACCAGCAGCGGCCCGGGCGACCTGCTGACCCTGCGGAACATCGGGAATGTGGTGTGCCATGAGGGCCAGGACGCATCAATCGATTCCGCCCTGTCCTTCGCCGTGAAGGGCCTGAACGTGGACTCGATCGTGATCTGCGGGCACTCCAACTGTGGCGCCATGAAAGCACTGGTCGAGGACGCCAGCGGTCACGGAAACCCTGGACTGGGCGCAGGTTTCGACGCCTGGCTGGACCATGCCCGGCCCAGCTATCGGCACCTGGCGGACCATCCGGTGGCGCTGGAAGCTGCGGCCGCGGGCTACAGCGAGGTGGACCAGTTGGCCATGGTCAACGTTGCCGTCCAGCTGCGGAAGCTGGAATGCCATCCGGCGGTTGGCCCCGGACTCGCTGCCGGCAGCGTTCAGGCCACGGGGCTGTTCTACGACATTGCCACGGCCAGGGTGCTGTTGGTGGAGCCCACCGGCATCCGGTTCCTGGACCCTGCGCAGGCTGCCGCCCGCCAGGCCGCCGCGCGCAAGTTGGCCCAGCCCGCCCGCCACTCCGACCCGGCGTGCGCCGGGTGATAGGGCGGCATCGGACCCGGCGCACAAGCGCCCCCCGTGCGGTATCACATTGGACTGTTTCCGTCAGGCATTGCCTGCGGAGTCCCGGCGAGGGTTCCTTTTCGCGGTGGGCGGGCGGCCCTGACCAACAGCACGACGGCGGCGATCGCCCAGAATGCCGCGCCCCAGGCCAGGGGCGGGACCAGGAGCGCGAGGCCTGATCCAGTGCCGGAGGCCGCCATGAAGGAGAGGACGAAGGCAGCCGCCGAGAGGGGTGCATGCATCATCATCGCCAGGGGAAGGCTCCGGGTATGGTCGTAGACCCACACCATCAGCACCCTGTACGGAGGAAGCCACGCGAAAAGGTACACGGCCACTACCAGGGCGGCGGGTACGGCTCCCGATGGGTCTGCGCTCCCGGCGAACATGGGGTAATGCCAGGCGCCCCACAGCATGCCCATGATGAGCCCCGTGGCGAGGACGCCGTACCGCCGCCGAAGCTGCGGCAGTGCAAAGCCTGTCCAGCCGAGCTCTTCCAGGCTGCCGACCGCGATTCCCACCACCACTCCGGCCAGCACGATAAAGGCCAGCTCCCCGGGCGTGGCGAAGCCCGGGTAGAAACCCGGGAACGCCCATGTGACAGCAGCCGCGGTCGCCGCCATGACAACGGGCCCGGCCAGGAGCGCGACCGCATACCAGCGTGCACCGGCCGGCCAGGTACGGAGGCGGATTCCGAGTTGCCGCAGGCCTGCTTTTCCGTGCAGGAGCCAGGTGAGGAGGACGCATGCGGCCGCCGGGCCAAGCGGGCCCGCCGTCACTGCGACCGCCATCGGTACCGGCCCAACACCCTGGATGGCAGCTATCCCGCCCCAGGAGATTGCGAAGGTCAGCAGATAGTAGGCGGGCACGGGATGCCGCCTGATGGCCGCGGTGAACCCGTTCCCGCTCCCTGCGGGTACGCCCGGCACCGGGACTCCAGGCTGTGGCTGGCCAACCATCGCGCATCCTCCCGCCCCTCGGCCCTTGGAGCCGCCGTCGGTCCCACGGAGCAGGCCAAAGTGTTTCCAAACCCAGCCTGCCTGGGCGGGGGCCGGGAAGGTAGAGGCGTTGGTCACAGGCTGCAGCGGCCGGGTCGCTGCAGCGGGCTATTCCACCGGACTTGCTTTTGCGAGGTCCCAGGCGTTCGTTGCGGCAACCATCAGCAGCGCGGCCCCGAGCATGTGGGCGGCCACCAGCAGCGCCGGGATGCCGTTGTAGTACTGGGTGAAGCCGATGACGGCCTGGAGGACCGTCACGGCGAGGAGTCCCAGGACGGCGGCGCGGAAGGGGCCCCGGATGCGTCGGAGGACCACCAGCGCCAGGGCAACAAGGGTTCCTGCAGTTACCAGGTACGCGGGCACGGCATGGATGTGGGAGAACAGATCCCAGTCCAGGCCGTTGCGGGGAGCGTCGGCGTCGCCTGCGTGCGGGCCGGCTCCGGTCACCACGACGCCCAGCATGACGGCGAGGGCAGAGAAAAGCGCGACGGCGGCCGTCACAGGGCGCATGACTCCCGGAAGGGCCGGGTGGCGTACGGCCAGGAACCGTCCCGTACGCCCGTAGGCACGGTTCACCAGCAGCGTGGCGAACACCACCAGTGCCATGGATACCAGGAAGTGCAGGCCGACGACCCACGGGTTGAGGTTGGTGAGGACGGTGATGCCGCCGATCACGGCCTGGGCGGGGATGCTGGCCAGGAGGCCCAGGGCCAGCAGGAAGAGGTCGCGCCGCTCCTTGCGGAGGTTCCACAGGTACACCAGCATCAGGGCGGCGACGGCGGCCAGAGCGAACGTGAGGAGGCGGTTGCCGAATTCGATGAAGCCGTGGATGCCCATCTCCGGAGTATTCACCAGTGAGCTGTCCGTGCAGCGGGGCCAGGTGGGGCAGCCCAGCCCGGACGAGGTCAGCCGTACGGCTCCACCGGTGACCACCAGCAGGGTCTGCCCGATCAGGGAGGCTACAGCCAGGCGGCGGACGCTGGCGTCCACCGTTCGGGGCAGCCGGGAGGCCAGGCGGCCGGCGAACTCAGGGAGGCGGGAGGCGGTGCTCACGAATATCTCAATTCCACTTGAACCAACGGATTGCTGCTGCCCCGGCAATAACTGTCCAGAGCACCAGTATGAGGGTGGCGGCGCCGTTCAGCGCGCCGTGCAGGAAGGCGTCCCGCAGGGCTTCGCCCAGTGCGCCCGAGGGCAAGTATCCGACGATCTGCTGGGCCCCGGCGGGCAGCTTTTCCGCCGGAATCACGATTCCGCCCAAGGCCCCCAGGAGGATCCAGAGCAGGTTGGTGATGGCCAGGGTGGCCTCCGGCCGGACGGTTCCGGCCACCAGGAGGCCCAGGGCAGTAAAAGCTGCCGCCCCCAGCGCAAGGAGCAGGAGCCCGGGAACCCAGCCAGCCGCCGTCGGCCGCCATCCCAGGGCCAGCCCAACGGAGGCCACCACGGCAACCTGCAGGCACAGCACCGCCAGGACGGAAAGCACCTTTCCTGCGATCAGCCCACCGCGGCCCAGCGGCGTGGTGGAGAGGAAGCGGAGCACGCCATAGCGCCGGTCGAAACCGGTGGCGATGCCCTGGCCGGTAAAGGCCGTGGACATGGCGCAGAGGGCGAGGATTCCGGGCACTGCCACGTCGATGCGGCTGGGCCCCAGCCCGTCCAGGAAAGGTGTCACCGTCAGGCCAACAAGCGCCAGCAGCGGCAGCACCACGGCAAGGATCAGCTGCTCGCCATTGCGCAGCATTGCCAGCGCCTCGTACTTGCCCTGCAGCAGGATGCGCCGCGCCAGGGGAGCGGGACCGTGGCCGCCGGGAGCTCCGGCGCCGGGGCCGGGAGCGGTACCTGCGGCACCCGTGGAGGTCCCGTTCATCGGAGGTCCTTTCCCGAAATGTCCAGAAAAACGTCTTCAAGGCTACGCGCCTGCAGGGTCATGAAGGCGGGCATGATGTCGTGGACGGCCCACCACTCAGCCAAGTCCGCAAGGTGGCGCGGGGTCAGCGTACCGGTGGCCGTGTAGCTGCCCGCCCGTTCCTCGGAGATGACGACGTCGGGGGGCAGCACGCCGGACAGGTCCAGGCCCGGCTTCGCCTCGAAGGTAAGGGTCCGCACGTGGTCGGCGCCCGCCTCCACGGCGGGTCCGCGCTGGAGGAGTTCCTGGACTGTCCCCTCGGCGACGTTCCGGCCGCCGTCGATGATGTAGACATAGTCCGCCAGCCGCTGGGCGTCGTCCATCAGGTGCGTGGTGAGGATGATTCCCATGCCTGAATCCCGGAGTTCGCCGATCAGCTCGAACACCAGTTGGCGGGACTGCGGATCCAGCCCGGCGCTGGGCTCGTCGAGGAACAGGACTTCCGGCCGGCCGATCAGTGCAGCCGCTAGGGCGAGGCGCTGTTTCTGGCCGCCTGAAAGCCGCCGGACGGTGGTGCGGCCGAAAGCGCCGATCCCCAGCCGCTCAACCAAGTCCTCGACGGGCCAGGGGTGCGCGTAGAGTCCTGCGACATGCCGCAGCAGCGGGAGGGGCCTGGCCGACGGCGGGAGGCCGCCGTCCTGGAGCATCACACCTACGCGGGAACGCAGGTCCGCCCCTGCCGAGGCCGGATCCTGGCCCAGCAGGGAAATGCTGCCGCCGCTGCGCTTCTGCAGGCCCTGGGCGCATTCGAGGGTTGTGGTTTTGCCGGCGCCGTTGGCGCCCAGCAGTGCCGTGACCTGCCCGCGCTCGGCAACGAGCGAGATGCCGCCCACCACCCGGAGCATTTTGCCGTCCAGGCTGGAAAGCGGGCCTACATCCTTTATGAGCCCATTGATGGACAGGACAGGGGATTGGGGCGATCGCACCCCAGTATTCTACGGGAAGTAGTACTGCCGGCAGTCCCCGCCCGCTGCTCAGGTCAGCCTGTCCTTACTGGAACGTGGGACTAAATTACGACACTATTGTGTTGTGTATTCCATGACCAACGCTACTGCTGTGCCTGTTGCCCGGCACGGGGCTTCCGCTGTCACCGCGGAACGTGGCGTCATGCCCGCAGGTCCGGTGGCTGACGCCGATGAGCGCACCCGCGACCGCGTCCTCGCCGCCGTCCTGGAACACGGGCCGGTCAGCGCCGCTGAACTGGGCGACCTGCTCGGCTTCACGCCTGCGGCAGTCCGCCGGCACCTGGACCATCTGTCCCGCGCGGGCGTTATCGAAGTCAAGCGGGTGGCCAAGTCGGGGGCAGGCGCAGGCCGTCCGGCACGGCGTTACGTCCTCAGCTCCCAAGGCCAGTCGAGCCTTGGCGATGACTACCTTGATATCGCCGCGTTGGCACTCCAGCAGCTCCAGAAAATGGCGGGCCCGGACGCAGTGCGCGCCTTCGCCGTCGAGCGTTTTGCCGACATGGAGCGCCGGTACGCGCCCGAGATCGAGAAGGCCGGCCCGGACATCACTGACCGGGCCAAAGCGTTGGCGGATGCCCTGAGTCGTGACAACTTCGTGGCGTCGGCAGCCTCCATCGAGGCCAAGGCTCCGCTCCCCGCCGCCCTTTCCAGCGTCCAGCTGTGCCAGGGCCACTGCCCCATCCAGCAGCTCGCCGCCCGGTTCCCCGTGTTCTGCGACGTGGAGACCGAAGTCTTCTCCCGGCTGGTGGGCGTGGACGTGCGGCGGCTTTCCACCCTTGCCCGCGGCGGGCACGTCTGCACCACCCACATTCCCACAGGCCGGCTGTCTGCCGGAGGGCCTAAACCGCTCCCGGCAGCCCCCGCCAGCCTGAATGAAGTAAACAACCATCAGCAAGAAAGGCCGTGATGACGGACCAACTATCAGAGAAAGCAGTAGCCGAAAACACTGTGATCTCGGAGATTCTGGAAAAGAATCCCGAGCTCCACGGCATCGGCAACTACGAGTACGGATGGGCTGACAAGAACGACGTCGGCGCCAACGCACGCCGTGGGCTCAACGAAGAAGTGGTCCGGGACATTTCGGCCAAGAAGAGCGAGCCGGAATGGATGCTCGACCTGCGCCTCAAGGGCCTGAAGTACTTCGACCGCAAGCCCATGCCCACGTGGGGTGCGGACCTCTCCGGCATCGACTTCGACAACATCAAGTACTTTGTCCGTTCCACGGAGAAGCAGGCCACCTCGTGGGACGACCTTCCTGAGGACATCAAGAACACCTACGACAAGCTGGGTATCCCGGAGGCCGAAAAGCAGCGCCTGGTTTCCGGCGTCGCCGCCCAGTACGAGTCCGAGGTTGTCTACCACCAGCTCCGCGAGGACCTCGAGCGGCAGGGTGTCATCTTCCTGGACACCGACACCGCGCTGAAGGAACACCCGGAGATCTTCCAGGAGTATTTCGGCACGGTCATCCCCGTGGGCGACAACAAGTTCGCGTCGCTGAACACCTCCGTATGGTCCGGCGGTTCCTTCGTCTACGTCCCCAAGGGCGTCCACGTGGACATCCCGCTGCAGGCATACTTCCGCATTAACACGGAAAACATGGGCCAGTTCGAGCGGACCCTGATCATTGCCGACGAGGACTCCTACGTCCACTACATCGAGGGCTGCACCGCGCCCATCTACACCTCGGACTCGCTGCACTCCGCCGTGGTGGAGATCATCGTGAAGAAGGGCGCCCGCGTCCGGTACACCACCATCCAGAACTGGTCCAACAACGTGTACAACCTGGTGACCAAGCGTGCCATCTGCGAAGAGGGCGCCACCATGGAATGGGTCGACGGCAACATCGGCTCCAAGGTCACCATGAAGTACCCGGCCGTCTACCTCGTCGGCGAGCACGCCAAGGGCGAGACCCTGTCCATCGCGTTCGCCGGCGAAGGCCAGCACCAGGACACCGGCTCCAAGATGGTGCACATCGCGCCGAACACCAAGAGCTCCATCATCTCCAAGTCGGTGGCCCGCGGCGGCGGACGCGCTGCGTACCGCGGCCTGGTCCAGGTCCGCGAAGGCGCCAAGCACTCGGCCAACACCGTCCGCTGCGACGCGCTGCTCGTTGACACGATCAGCCGTTCGGACACCTACCCGTACATCGACATCCGCGAGGACGATGTCGTGATGGGCCACGAGGCAACTGTTTCCCGGGTCAGCGAAGAGCAGCTCTTCTACCTGATGTCCCGCGGCATGCGCGAAGACGAAGCCATGGCGATGATCGTCCGCGGCTTCATCGAGCCGATTGCCCGCGAGCTCCCCATGGAGTATGCACTTGAGCTGAACCGCCTGATTGAACTGCAGATGGAAGGGTCCGTCGGATAACGATGACTGAAATCACTACTGAAAAGGCACGCATCGGCGCGCCCTCAGCCCAGCCGTTCATCGACGGCTTCACCGAGGAAGGCGAGAGCCTTTCGCCCATCAACGCGGCAGGCTCCAAGGCTCCGCTCGCCGGCGAAGCGGTCAAGAGCCACTCGCACGGTGGCGGTGTTGGTGTTCCGGACAGCTCACGCGCAGGCCGCCTGACGTCCTACAAGCTTGCCGACTTCAAGCCGCTCACCGGCATGGAGGAGGACTGGCGCTTCACGCCGCTGAAGCGGCTCCGCGGACTTCACTCCGAGGTCCTCGCCGGCGCCGCGCCCACCGTGGTTGTCACCGGCCCGGAAGAGGTCACCGTTGAGAGCGTCGGCCGTGACGACCACCGCATCGGCACCGCCGGCATCCCCGAGGACCGGGTGTCCGCCAACGCCTGGGAGAACTTCGCCGGCGCCACGGTGGTGACCATCCCGTCCGAGTTCGAGGCGACGTCGGAGGTCACTGTTGACATCGAGGGCACGTCCCTCGAGGCCGCCGCGCAGCACCTGTTGATTGTCGCGGAAAAGTTCTCCAAGGCCGTTGTTGTCCTGAACCACAGGGGTTCGGCCGTTGTTTCGGAGAACGTCGAGATCATCGTGGAAGACGGCGCCAGCCTGACCGTTATCACGCTCCAGGAATGGAACGACGACGCCGTCCACGCCTCCTCCCAGCAGGCGAAAATCGGCCGTGACGCCAAGCTCAAGCACGTCATGGTGAGCCTCGGCGGCGACCTTGTCCGCGTCACGCCGTCGGCCCGCTTCACCGCCCCCGGCGGCGAGGCGGAGCTGTTTGGACTGTACTTCGCCGACGCCGGCCAGCACCTGGAGCAGCGACTGTTCGTTGACCACGCCGTGGCCAACTGCAAGTCCAACGTGCTGTACAAGGGCGCACTGCAGGGCCGGAACGCCCACGCCGTCTGGGTTGGCGACGTCCTGATCCGCAAGGAAGCCGAAGGCACCGACACCTACGAGGCCAACCGCAACCTGCTGCTGACCGACGGCGCCCGCGCCGACTCCGTGCCCAACCTCGAAATCGAGACCGGCCTGATCGAGGGTGCCGGCCACGCCAGCGCCACCGGCCGCATGGATGATGAGCACCTGTTCTACCTGATGGCACGCGGCATCCCCGAGGACGTTGCCCGCCGCCTGGTGGTCCGCGGCTTCCTGAACGAGATCATCCAGCAGATCAAGGTCCCCTCCATTGAGGAGCGGCTGACCGAGGCTGTTGAGCGCGAGCTCGCCCTGACGGACAACTAGGAAGCACGGAGCACGGGTTAACAGATGACTGACCAGCCAAAGGGCGAGCTTGTCTGCAAGGTGGATGAAATCCAGCTGAAGCAGGCGCTGCGGATCCTGATCGACGACTACCCTGTGGCCATCGTCAAGGACTCCATGGGGGAGATCCACGCCATCGGCGACACCTGCTCGCATGCGGACATTTCGCTGTCCGAGGGCGAGGTGGAGGGCTGCGCCATCGAGTGCTGGGGCCATGGGTCCCAGTTCGACCTGCGCAGCGGCCAGCCGCTGCAGCTGCCGGCCTACGATCCCGTCCCGGTGTTCGCCGTCGACATCCGCGGGGACGAGGTCTACGTGGACGTCACCAACGTCCTCAACGGCGCCGAAGCTCCAAACTTCAGCTAGCACCACAGAATTACGAACCAACTTCCAGACAGAGAGCGCACCGCGGCCGGCAGGCACGGTGCAGAGGAGAACAAGACACATGTCTACTCTTGAGATCAAGGACCTGCACGTCAGCATTGAGACGGAGCAGGGAACCAAGGAAATCCTGAAGGGCGTCAGCCTGACCATCCGGACCGGCGAGACCCACGCCATCATGGGCCCCAACGGCTCCGGCAAGTCCACGCTGGCCTCCACCATCGCTGGCCACCCCCGCTACAACGTCACCAGCGGCTCCATCACCCTGGACGGCGAAGACGTCCTGGAGATGAGCGTTGACGAGCGCGCCCGTGCCGGCGTCTTCCTGGCCATGCAGTACCCGGTGGAGGTCCCCGGCGTCAGCATGACCAACTTCCTCCGCACCGCCAAGACCGCCATCGACGGCGAAGCACCCAAGCTCCGCACCTGGACCAAGGACGTCAAGGCTGCCATGGAGCAGCTGCGGATCGACGCCGACTTTGCCCAGCGCAACGTGAACGAAGGCTTCTCCGGCGGCGAGAAGAAGCGCGTGGAAATCCTGCAGCTGGAACTCTTCAAGCCCAAGTTCGCCGTCCTGGACGAGACCGACTCCGGCCTGGACGTTGACGCGCTGAAGGTTGTCTCCGAGGGCGTCAACCGCGCCCACGCCGAGGGCAAGATGGGCACGCTGCTCATCACGCACTACACGCGCATCCTGCGCTACATCAAGCCTGACTTCGTCCACGTGTTCGTGGACGGCCAGGTTGTGGAAGAAGGCGGCCCGGAGCTGGCCGACCGCCTGGAAGAAGAAGGCTACGACCGCTACGCCAAGGGCGCCGGCGCAGCCACCATCGCGGCCCCCGCCCCAGCACAGGCCTAGTAAAGGACACCTGCCATGACCGAAATCAACGCGGCACGCACGAGCCTTGAGGACGTCGAAGAGGCGCTCAAGGACGTCATCGATCCTGAGCTCGGCGTCAACGTGGTGGACCTCGGGCTGTTGTACGGCCTGAAGTACTCCGACGACGACGGCGCGCTGCTGATCGACATGACCCTGACCACGGCCGCCTGCCCGCTCACCGATGTCCTGGAGGAGCAGGTGGGCAAGGCCCTCGATGGCGTTGTGGACGAATGGCGCCTCAACTGGGTATGGATGCCGCCATGGGGTCCCGAGCGGATCACCGACGACGGCAAGGACCAGATGCGGGCCCTCGGCTTCAACATCTAAGAGTCAAAAAAGTACGACGACGGCCGCTCACCTTCCTTGGGGGCGGTTTCTAGGGGTCGTTGCAACACCTGCTGGTTAGGTGGTTAGTAGTAAATCACGTAAACGCTCGGCTGGGGTCTTCCAGCCGAGCGTTTTGCGTGGGCGGCCGTTGAGTTCCTGGGCGACGTGTTCGAGGTCTTCAGTGCCGTAGGCGGACAGGTCGGTGCCTTTAGGGAAGTACTGGCGCAGTAGCCCGTTGGTGTTTTCATTCGAGCCGCGTTGCCAGGGGCTGGCGGGGTCGCAGAAGTAGACGGGCATGTCGGTGGCCATGGTGAAGGATCGGTGTCCGGCCATTTCGGCGCCTTGGTCCCAGGTCAGTGAGCCGCGCAGGTGCGCTGGAAGGGAACTGATGGTCCGGACGAGGCCGTCACGGACGGTTTCGGCGGTGTGGTCATTTGGCAGGTGGACGAGCATCACGTACCGGGTGGTGCGTTCGACCAGGGTTGCGATGGCGGACTGGTTTAGTGTGCCGGTGATCAGGTCGCCTTCCCAGTGGCCGGGTACGGCGCGGTCCTCGACCTCGGGCGGTCGTTCGGAGATCATGACCATGGGGTCGGCGAAGCGGGAGATGCGCTGTTCGCCGGTGTTATGGGGTTTGCGGCGGGTCCGGCCGGTGCGCAGGGCCGCCTGAATTTCGCGTTTGAGCCCCCCTCTGGCCTGGACGTAGAGGGCTTGATAGATCGTCTCTGGGCACACACGCATCTCCGGCAGTTCGGGGAAATCTTCGACCAGCGTGTGGCTGATCTGCTCTGGAGACCAGCGTAGGAGCAGTTTCTCCTTCACGTAGTTGCTCAGATCCGATTCACCAGCGAGTTTCCCGGTTTTGGGCCGGGCGCGGCGTGAGGCAGCTTGACGTTGCGCCGCATACGGCTGGTAGCCAACACCCGGGTGGCCGTTACGGGCGATTTCCCGGCTAACGGTCGACGGCGATCGCTGCAACACTGCCGCGATTGTACGCAGCGAGGCCCCAGCGCCGTTCAGGTCCCGGATGGTCTCGCGTTCTTGCAGCGACAGAAACCTCGGGTCAATGGCCCGTTCAAGCACCGAGATCGATACCGACCGGGTCTGCTGCCTTTTGCCGGGGACGGCAGGAAGTGTTGAAGAATCCACATCATGGTTGTAATGCATTCTCTGTCCACCTGGATAAATGCGTCGACCGCCAGATTTCCTCACCCCAAGCTCCCACTCCCGTGCACTGCTGCGGGGAACGCCCAGGGCCTTGACCGCATCGCGCCGGCTCAGTCCTTGGTCCCATAAGCGCAGGTACTCCACTCGCCTGCGATGACTCACCGGCCGGCTGGAAATGCCCGCCTCGCGGGCCCAGCGGAACGCAGTGTTTACATTCAGGCTGATCTCAGCTGCGGCAACAGTCACGCTCCCTTCCCGCTCGAGAACGGACAAGAACTCACGTTTCTGTTCGGATGTGTATTTGGTTCTGGCTGCCTGGCGGGTTGATGCGGTGTTCCCGGAAGTGAGGCCAGCCCTGCGGAGCCACTGATAGCAGCTGTTCCGGTTCAAACCCAGTTCTGCCGCGGCTGATGTCGCACTTCCGAGTCGGTCAAAAACCTGGAAGAACTCTTCCCTCTGCTGAACAGTCGATCTCGCGTACTTCCGGGACTCCGCTGGAACATCGCTTAAATACGGCACGGTCGTTGCAACTCCCAAAATCTATGGGTGTTGCAACGACCGCTAAAACTCAAGGGGAAGGTGAGCGGCCGTCGTCGTACTTTAACTCAATCCACTGCTCCGTAGGTGTCGTTTTTCAGCGATCTAAACGACACCTACGGAGCAATCGAGGGGGCTAAATGCGGGGTTAGAGCGAGGGTGATGAGAAGGTGTCGCACTGGTTGATGTCCCCGGTCTCGTAGCCCCGGTAGAACCAGCGCTGGCGCTGCTCACTGGAGCCGTGGGTCCAGGCCTCCGGAGAGACCCGGCCCGTGGCTGCCTCCTGGATCCGGTCGTCACCAACTGCGGACGCGGCGGACAGTGCGTCGTTCAGGTCCTGCTGGGTGAGTTGCTCCAGGAAGGGCTGGCCGTCCGGACCAGGCTGGGTGGATGCGTGCTTTGCCCAGAGTCCGGCGTAGCAGTCGGCCTGCAGTTCAACCCGGACAGCGCCGGATTCCGGACCCTGCGGATCCTGCTGGGCCTGGTCCAGGCTGCCCAGCACGTTCTGGATGTGGTGCCCGAACTCGTGGGCCACCACGTACTCCTGCGCCAGCGGCCCGCCGGAGGAACCGAACCGGTCCACGAGCTCCTGGAAGAACCCGGGATCAAAGTAGGCGGTGGTGTCGGTGGGGCAGTAGAACGGTCCAACCGCGCTGGAGGCCGTGCCGCAGCCGGTGCTGACCCCCTGCTCGAAGATCACCGTCTCCGGCTGCGGGTACTTCACGTTGTACTGCTGCAGATAAGCAGGCCAGAAGGCGTTCAGGCTGTTCACCGTGCCGGTGATGCGGCAGTCCACGCGGGCGTCCGCATCCGCCCCGGTCTGGCAGGCAGGAGCCGTGCCCTGGCTCTGCGGCGCCTGGCCCGCGCCGGCCAGGCCTTCCAGCAGCTGGGGGTTGACGCCCAGGAGCGTGGCAATGAGCAGGATGAGCCCACCGCCGATGCCGCCGCCCACTTTTACTCCACGGCCCATGCCGCGCCGGTCCTGGACCTGCGAGGGGTCCAGCTGCACATTGTCGTTGAAACTCATAAAGTCACATTACCCGCGCGCCCGTCGCTCAACCGGGCCGGCCGGTAAAGTTGATCCGATGCCTTTCCTTAACCGAATCCAGCGCTGGGCCGATGAACGGCCCCACGACACCGCCGTCGTGATTGCAGGACGGCGCCTTTCATGGGCTGAATTCCGGGAATCCGCTGGGGACCTGGTGGCCCATGCAAAGTCCGTGACGTCCCTCTGTGAAGCAAATTCGGTTGACTTTGCCACCAGGTTCGCCGCCGCAGTGGCCGGCGGGCGCCAGTGCGCGGTCCTTGACCCGGCATGGCCGTTCCAACTGCAGGAGGACATCAGGGGGCGTGTTGAAGCCTCGGCACTTCCGGCCGCGGTGTCGCCTGACGATGACCTGGCCGATGGCGCGCCGGAGTCCACCTTCCTCATCGGCCTCACGTCCGGCACCACCTCGGTGCCCAAAGCCTTCACACGCTCCCGGCGGTCCTGGCAGGAATCCTTCGACGCCTCGATCGAGTTCTTTGGACTCCGTCAGGACGATGTGACGCTGGCGCCCGGACCGCTCGCCGCGAGCCTCAACCTCTATGCCCTGGCAGAGTGCCTCTATGCCGGCTCTGAGTTCCAGACCCTCGAATCCTTTGACGTCGGGGACGTCCATGCCGCCATCGCGCATGACCGCGTCACCAGGCTGGTGCTGGTGCCCACCATGCTGAGGATGCTCAGCGAGCGCGGCCTGGCCGGATGCGTGGACGCTTCCGGAGTACGCACCATCATCTGTGCCGGCTCAAAGCTGGACGCCCGGACCCTTGAGGCCGCGCGCCGCTGGGCCCCGAACGCCACCATCTTCGAGTACTACGGCGCCTCGGAACTGAGCTTTGTTTCCGGGGCCGGGCTGCCCGCCCGGCAGCTTGCCGTGCCCGGCGGGACCGGCATCGGCCGGGCATTTCCGGGCGTGGAGGTCCGGATCCTCGATGACACCGGGGCGCCCCTTCCGGACGGCGAGGCCGGGAACATCTGCGTCCGGAGCCCGATGGTCAGCAACGGCTACCTCTGGGGCGACGACGGCCAGGCGCTGAAGTCATTTGACGGCTGGTCCACCGTGGGGGACCAGGGGTATCTCGCCGAGGGGGAACTCCACATCCTGGGCCGCCGCGCGGACATGATCCTCACGGCAGGCAAGAACGTGTATCCGCATGAGGTTGAACTGGCACTGTCAGCCGTGCCCGGGGTATCCGCCGCTGTGGCTGCCGGAATACCGGACGACCTGCGCGGCCAGCGTGTGGTGGCCGGTGTTCTTCCCTCCCACGGGGCGGTCACGGCAACGCAGCTCCGGGCAGGACTTGAAGAGATCCTGGCGCGGGACAAGCGGCCGCTCCAGTATTACCTCCTGTCCGAACTGCCCACCACGGACCGCGGCAAGGTCAGCAGGAGCCTGCTGCTGGACTGGATACACTCCCGGGACCAAAGGGTGCGCAGCCTTGGCGGTTGAGCTGCTCCCTCCTGAACGCCAGCCGGTCATCATCGCCGCGCGGCGGACCCCGGTGTGCCGCAGCAACGGTGCCCTCAAGAAACTGCGCGCCCATGAACTGCTGGCGCCCGTCCTGCGCGGGCTCCTGGCCGCCGCCGGGGTTGAGCGTTCGGCTGTCGCCGATGTGGTGATCGGCAACGCCGTGGGCGGCGGCGGAAACGTGGCGCGCCTTGCCTTGCTGGAGGCGGGGTTGCCGGTCAGTGTTCCCGGCGTCACCGTGGACCGCCAGTGCGGTTCGGGGCTGGACGCCATCGTCCTCGCTTCACGGCTGGTGGCTGCGGGCGGTGGCCCGCTGTTCCTTGCCGGGGGAGTGGAGAGCACCAGTACGGCGCCCCTGCGCGCATACAGGAACGACGACGGCGGGCCGGAGTTCTACCGGCGCGCACAGTTCGTGCCGGAAAGCTTCGGCGATCCGGACATGGGTGTGGCGGCAGAAACCGTGGCCCAGAGGTTCGGCATCAGCCGGGAGCGGCAGGACGCCTTCGCCCTGCGGAGCCACCGCCTGGCGCTTGGCGCCTCTGAGGCCGGGTATTTCGACGGCGAACTGGTTCCCCTGCATACCCAAGCCGGGACTGTTGCTGCCGACGATGGCCCACGCCGGGGGCTGAACTCCGCAGTGATGTCCCGGTTCCCGGCCGCCTTCGTGGACGGGGGAACCGTCACCGCGGGGAACTCGTGCTTCGACGCGGATGCCGCCTCCGCCGTCGTCATTACCTCCCTTGAGCGGGCACGGGACCTGGGCGCCGTGGACGGGCTGCTGGTCAAAGGCGCCGGAACGGCAGGAGTGGAACCCGAGGTGCTGGGCGTGGGCGCCGCAGCCGCGGCGGGGAACGTGCTGGCTGCCGCCGGCGTGCGGGCCGAGGAACTGGAACTGGTGGAGTTCAACGAAGCCTTCGCCTCACAGACGCTTGCCTGCCTGGACCAGTTGGGGATTGACGGCGGGCGGGTAAACCTCGACGGCGGGGCGCTGGCTTTGGGGCACGCGTATGGGGCATCCGGTGCTGTCCTGGTGACCCGCGTGCTGGCGCAGGCGCGGAGGAACGGAACACCGGGCAGCCTGGCCCTGGCCATGATCAGCAGTGCTGGAGGCATGGGTACAGCCGCGCTGCTGGAATACCGGCACCTGTAGGTAATCCCTGGGCTCAGTCCTCGGCTTCGCCCAGGCCTCGGGCGGCGAGCGCCTCGCCCGTCTGGCGGGCAAAAGCCACCGAGGTGATGAAGACTGGCAGGATCAGCGCGCGGGGGTTGCGTTCCAGGCCGCGGGCCCGGGCGGAATCCCGGACGTCGGCGAACGTGCCGGCGATGTAGGGGATGCTGCGCAGCATGATGCCGATCGTCAGTGCGAACCGCTCGGGGTCTGCACCAAGTCTCCTGAAGGGGGTGGCTGCTTTGACCACTCCGTCCAGGAGCTGCTGGACCGGGGTGGTGGCGGTGAGCAGTGACGCGGCCATGACGCAGACCAGGATATTCAGGACGATCCTTGCTGCTGTTGGTGCTCCCAGCTGCCACCACTGGAATACGCCGATGGCCAGCAGCACGGCGGCGAGCGGCCGGACAGCACCCCAGAGCCGCCCAAGACCGGCGCCGGTGAGCAGGAAGAGCCCGCTGAGCCCGCCGAGTACCGCCGCCGAGATGAGCCAGTCCTGGATGATGAACGAGGCCAGGCCGCAGCCGAACACCAGCAGGAACTTCAGCGCCAGCGGCGCCCGGTGGACCAGGGAGTCCCCCGGCGCGTAATTGGCCAGGAGGAAACCGTGGCCCCTCACCGGGTGCCCGGTTCCGTGGTGTGGAGGCCGTCCATGCACAGGGCGCGGTATATCGCGACAGCTTCCGCAGGGGCGCCGTCGAACGCGGTTCTCCCTTGGTCAATGACCAGCACGCGGTCCATTTCGAGGGCCAGGTCAAGGTCGTGCGTGGACATGATGATCTGCTGGTCCAGTCCCGCCAGGGTCCTGCGAAGGAGTTCACGGTTGCGGAGGTCCAGGAGGGTGGAGGGTTCATCAAGTACCAGGACGTTGGGGTTCACGGCCAGGACGGCGGCGAGCGCCATCAGTTGCCGCTCGCCGCCGGAGAGTTCGTAGATGCTTTGGTCGGCCAGGTGCAGCAGCCCCATCCGTTCAAGGGCCGCTTCAGCCTGGTTGCGCCGCACGGTGGCGTTCTTAGCCGAGCGGCGGAGCGAAAGCTCCACGTCCTCCCGGCCGGTGGGCATCACCAACTGGGAGAGGGGATCGGTGAAGACAAAGCCCACGTTCCGCCTGACGTTCCGGACGGCACGTACTGTGTCGTCGCCGTCGACCGCCACCCGGCCATCCGTTGGCTGGACCAGGCCGTTGACCAGCCGCAGCAGCGTGGACTTACCGGAGCCGTTGGCCCCGATGACGCCCACGCGGCGTTCCGTGAGTTTAAGGTTAACGGCGTCGAGAAGGACTTTCGGCTCGCGGGAGTGGTCCGTTTCGACGGCGACTGTTACCTGGTCAAAGGTGACGGAGGGCATGGCCGGCTGGTCCTAGGCTGTGGTGGTCTGGGAATTGGCGGCCTGGGTAGTGATGGTTGGTGCCGCGCCGCGGCGGACGCGGCGGACGCGGCGGACCAGGATGTCCGGGAAGGCGCGATGGAGGGCCACGGCGATGACGGCGGCGAGGACGTTCTTGATGATGTCCCCGGGATAGAAGACCAGGTCACTCACGAACGCCTGCACCAAGGTTGCCTTTGTGTTGAGGGCTATGCCGGCGACACCGAGCGAGTGCACCACCAGCACGCTGGTGGCCATGGCGGCAAGGAAAAGCCAGAGGGCACGGACCTTGGTGGTGCGGCGGATTACTGCGATCGCAAGCAAACCCACCACCAGGGCGGCGATGGGGAAAGCGATGATATAGCCGGCGGAGGGACCGGCGAGGATGCCCAGCCCGCTGCGGCCCTGGCTGAAGATCGGAAGGCCTGCGAGGCCCAGCAGGGTATACAGGCCGACGGCGGCGAAGCCCCTTCCGGGGCCCAGGACCAGGCCGGTGAGCATCACCGCGAGGGTCTGGAAGGTGATGGGGACGCCGAAGCCGTTTACGGCCAGGCCGGGAACCAGGGCAGCGCTGGCCACAAGGGCTGCGAAGACGGCGATCAGGCCCAAGTCGGTGGCGTTCCAGCGGCGGCGCTGGGCTTTAGGGGTGGTGTTGACGGCGGTTTTGGTGTTGCTCATGGCGGTCCTGTCGGGGTTGTACAAGCGGCATCTGGTGTAATCCCGACGTTACCGGGGCGCGGTGATGCCTATTTTGTAGGGGGCCTACTAAAGCAGGCCCCGGCCGATGAGGGCTGGGCACAACTGGCCCACGGATTACACCACGCAATGGCTCTGTTGGTTCCCGGGTAGCCTCGGGGGCTTCCTTGGGGTGTGCACGGTCGAGCACGCGGACACCCGTGCCGTGCAGCTCCACCAGGATGGCTTCCTGGGGAGAACTGTTCGGCGCGCTGGGGCCTGAACCTGGTGCAGCTGTGATCGCTTGCGGTTCTATTGCAGCTGGAGCACCAGCTTTGGCGGGGTCGTAGTCTCCCTGGAACCGAAGTCGGCCCCGTCGCTGCTGGTGGCGTTCATGCCAAGCGACAGGAGGCCGCCGAGCTCTCCCTGCAGGGCTGACGCAGTCAGTGTCACTTCATAATTGGTGTTCGCCGTGACTGGTCCGAGGCTGCCCAGGATGCTGCTGCCCAGGGCCGGCCTTGTGCCGTACGTGAGGACGGTCTCGGCCCATGTGTCGTCCGTGACGAACCTGACGTTCTGTGTTCCCACTGAGCCGCTGGTCGTAGCCCGCAGTTGGAGCTTCGCGCTGACGATCGTTTTGCCTGCGAAAGCGGAAAGATCGAACTTCAGGTAGGCGTTCTCGACTGGACTGTTGTCCACGGCGAGCTTCACCGCCGTTCCGTAGTTCGTCGTCGTCGCCCCGCTGGAAACATAGGTATCCGCTATGGCCGTCAACGTCACCGTCTCCGAGGGCGTGGTGGCTGCGGCTGTAGTGAAAGTCCACGTCTTGGCCACGACTGTGTTGCCGGCGGAATCTTTCGCTCCGCTGACCTTGGCGGTGTACTGCGTGGCAGGTTTGAGATTGTCCGTGGGATCCAATGTGGCGGTGTTGTTGCTGAGGGTGACCGTCGCGCCCACAGGAGTCGTTGACGTCCCCTCGGACAGAGTGAAGGTCGTGTTGTTGACCGTCGTGAGATCCATGGCTTCCGAAAACGTAGCCGTGACATTTCCGGTGACCGCTGCATCTGATGCGTTCTCTACCGGCGTCACTGAGGTCACCGTGGGTGCGGTGGTATCCGCGGGTGGCGGGGTCCCCGTGCCCGATCCAAGCTGGAGCACCAGCTTTGGTGGGGTCGTGGTCTCCCTGGAGCCGAAGTCGGCCCCGTCGTTGCTGGTGGTGTTGATGCCCAGGGACAGGATGCCGCCCAGCTCGCCCTGCAGAGCTGACGCAGTCAATGTCACTTCATAATTGGTGTTCGCCGCGACCGGTCCAAGACTGCCCAGCACACTGCTGCCCAGAGCTGGTCTGGAGCCGTAGGTGAGGCCGCTCTCCGTCCACGTGTCGTCCGTAACCAGCCTGACGTTCTGCGTACCCGTTGAGCCACTGGTCGTCGCCCGCAACTGGAGCTTCGCGCTGACGACCGTCTTTCCGGCGAGTGCCGACAGGTCAAACTTCAGGTAGGCGTTCTCCACCGGGCTGTTGTCCACGGCGAGCTTGGGCGCCGTCCCGTAGTTCGTGGTCAGCGCCCCGCTGGAAACATAGGCGTCCGCTGCTGCCGTCAAGGTCTCCGTTTGGGGCGCCGAGGTGTCGATCAGCCAAGTCCGCTCCGCAGGAGTTGGGTCCGCATTGCCGGCTGCGTCGGTCGCCCGAACCGCGAAGACGTGCGAGCCAACCGCGAGATCAGCATATCTCTTGGGTGACGTACATCCTTCGAAGGCGCCCCCATCCAAGGCACACTCGAACGTGCCAGGCTCCGTCGCAGTGAAGGTGAACTCAGGTGAAGTGCTGGCACTGGTCCCTGATGGACCACCTGTAATCGACGTATCAGGCGGTGTGGTATCCGGTCCGGGGTTGCCTCCTCCGCCGCCCTCTGCTCCTATCTGCCGCGGGTCAAAAGTGGTGTCCACAAGCAGCCGGGGGCTGAACGCGTCGGCAATCTGCTGCCAGGAGACGAGCTTGTGGTTTTGGTTGCCACTGTTGCCGTTGCCCGCATCAGTATTGTTGTGGTCCTGGCTTGTGAAGAGCCCAGCGGGATAGGAAGGTCCGAGCGGGAAATTGGTGACATCAATCCCGTCCTGCCCATTGACACCGTCGACGCCGCCTCCGGTGGCGATCTTGAAGGAGCCGACGAAGGCGTTGTCACCGCGGTTGTAGACGACGAAGTTGGATCCACCCTGGCTCGATACAATCAAATAACCGGTCCCCTGCCGGCCATAATAAATGGCGGAGTTCTTGACGTTCTCCACTATCCGCCCACCGGTTGCCACAGTACGGTCCACAAGTGACCGGGTTGAACCGTCCCCCGGCTCAGCTCCGTATCGCCACAAACCGACTTTCTCCTCTGACACATACAGACGTTGCAGCTCATCATCGGCCGAAATGCCCTCGGAGCTGTCGCCGTTGTCGAAAGAACGTACGGCAGTCCCGCGGACCGCTCCATTGGAACCGTCCAACTCGAACTGGGTAATCACATTCGTATTGAAGTCATGAACAAAGGCGTAATACTTCCCCGAGACGGGGGAGTGATACATTCCGAAGCCGCGAGGCCTGCCCGGCGTGCTGATGCGCCCCACCTCTGTCAGGGACCGGTCAGCGACGTTCACCTTGTAGAACCGGACGCCGGTCGACTCCACGTTCCTCTCCGTCACGCCGACGAGGGCGATGCGCTCACTGCCCAGCGGAAAGTTGTACCGGAGATCGACGTTGTTCATACTGCCGTGCAGGTAGAAATGTAACTGGCGCCCCGACAGGTCGTAGACCCCCACACCTCCGGTACTTAGCTTGTCGGTACCGATCACCACGCTTTGCGACGGATCCGTGGGGTGTATCCAGATCGCGGTGTCGTCTGCCGCGTCACTGGAACTCGGAACCGGTGTTGTCTCTGCCGAGGGAGTCACCAGGACGTCCGCCGCATGCGCCCGCGGGGCGGTGAGTACGCTGAGGCCTGCGAGGGCTGCAGCCAAAACCGCGACAAGCAGGAGCCGGAGCAGCGTGGGGGCGTGGCGCAAGTATCCGCCTATGTCCCGGGAACGTCGAACAGCAGCCGTGTGAGCCATGGATTTCCTATCCGTTGGCCGGTGCGCTGCACAAGCGCACCGGACGTCTGACACAGACGCCCCACACCCCAGCAGCATTCGGCGTCGTAGAGGAATCCTAGCTGTGGTCAAACCCGCCCAGAATAAGGCCGGATACCCGAACATCGGCTGGAACTACCTAATTTCTGCCGCCGATGCGTCCATTCCCTCATCGGGTTTAGGTTATTCACCGGCTCCCAAAACTCGGGTATAGGGGATTGATTGCCCGCGTATTTCTCCAGGTTTACGCTGTGAGATAGCTCGCATTTAGCCGTCGTTGTTTCTGGGTCGACGTTGGTTCAGGCAGCCGGGTACATCACAGTCCTAAGAGAAATAGCGACGAACATGAAAGCTACGAGCCTCCTGGCTTTGCCAACTCAGCAGAAACGGCGCGGCATGATGCTTCGGCGTAAATGCGCAGCGGGTGCATCGTCCATTCTGCTTTTGTTCGGAATTCTTGCGCCAACAACCGCAAATGCCGCAGCGACGACCTCTTTAGTCATGGACGCTTACGTGCAAGCCGACAAGGCGACTTCGAACTTTGGAACCAGTGTCCGCTTGTCTACAGAAGGCCGTGCGTATATCTGGCGGAACTCGCTCCTGCGGTTCTCCGTGCAGGTGCCCGCCGGCGAACATGTTGTATCAGCCAAGCTTCGTGCGTATTCCGAGGCCTCCACGACTTCCACTGAGTTCGTTGATGTCTACACCACATCGGGCGGCTGGACCGAGAGGGGCGTCACGTGGAATAACGCACCGGCCCGCGGCACGTGGCTCGGGAAGGCCGGCGGTTTCGCGAGTGGTTCCTGGGTTGAATGGGATGTGACGAAGGGCGTCAATCCCAAAGGCGGCGAGCAAAACTTCAAGCTGGAAAGCAATGCCCGGAAATGGATTGGGTTCAAGTCAAGGGAATCGTCGAACTCGGCCCTGCGTCCAAGGCTTGTGGTGACGACCGCGCCTGACACGGTGACCTCCACCGAGGCGGCCGTAATACATGGGTGGGGCGCACGTGTGGCCGGGGACGAGTTCAATTATTCCGGCGCGCCCGATGCCACGAAGTGGAATGTCTATAACAGCGCGGGTCACGCGGGCAACGGTTACCGGAGCCCGCAGCAGGTCACCGTGGACGGTTCCAAAATGGTCATCACAGGAACTCCCGATGGCACGACCGCCGGAATGGGCGCGAAGTTCGCAAACCAGAAGTACGGGCGGTGGGAAGTACGCGCGGCCGGGTCCGGTGATAACGAATACCACTTGGTTTCCATCCTGTGGCCCGACAGCGAGAATTGGCCGTGTGATGGCGAGATTGACTACGCGGAGACCATTGGCGACTGGAACGTCATCAACTTCTTCCACCACTATGGATGTTCAAACCTGCAAACGCAGGCGTCCAGGCCTCTGGACGTAACCCAGTTTCACAACTACGCGGTTGACTGGTCGTCGCGCGGGATCGTCGGCTATATCGATGGAATCAAGTGGTTTGAAGACACCGACCCTACGCATCAGCCTCCGGGTCCGATGCACCAGACATTACAGCTGGACTGGTTCCCTGACAGCAGTGCCGACGGAGCCGCGGAAATGCGTGTTGATTGGGTCCGCGTGTACGCGGCGGGGTGATATCCAAACGCGGGCAACGCTGTCCTGGTCCGGGTATTCCCAGTCCGTGAGACCCGTCTCGAAGTAGCGTTCCTCAGCGCGTTCAACGGTAGACTTGGGTGGGCCGTTCTCCGGCCATTGCCGCCCACGCCCACCACAGACGCACTGGGCGGCGGCTTATCCCTGCTGTGAAAGGCTTTACCTGCTTTGATTACTGTCCAGGACCTTGAACTGCGTGCCGGCGCCCGGCTGCTGATGGACCAGGTGAGCTTCCGCATCGACAAGGGAGACAAGATCGGGCTGGTGGGCCGGAACGGCGCCGGGAAGACTACGCTCACCCGGGTGCTCGCGGGAGAAGGGCTCCCGGCCGCCGGCAAGGTCACCCGCACCGGCGAAATTGGCTACCTTCCGCAGGACCCGCGCACGCCGGACATGGAACAGCTCGCGAGGGACCGGATCCTGTCCGTCCGGGGCCTGGACATCGCCCTCGGCAAGCTCCGCGTGGCGCACGAGGAGATGGCCAGCGAGGATGCTGCCGTCCAGCGCAAGGCAATGAACCGCTACGACCGGCTCGAGTCCGAGTTCCTGGCCGCCGGCGGTTACGCCGCTGAGGCTGAGGCCGCGGCGATCTGCTCCAACCTCGCCCTCCCGGACCGGCTGCTGAACCAGCCGCTCAAAACGCTCTCCGGCGGACAGCGGCGGCGCGTGGAGCTGGCGCGCATCCTGTACTCAGATGCCGAGACCATGCTCCTCGACGAGCCCACCAACCACCTCGATGCCGACTCCATCGCATGGCTCCGTGACTTCCTGAGAAACCACCAGGGCGGGCTGATAGTCATTAGCCACGACACGGAACTCCTTGAAGCCACCGTTAATAAGGTGTTCCTGCTGGACGCCAACCGCGCGCAGATCGACTTCTACAACATGGACTGGAAGCGCTACCTCACACAGCGCGAAACCGATGAACGTGCCCGCAAGCGCGAACGCGCCAACGCCGAGAAGAAGGCCCAGGTCCTGTTTGACCAGGCCAATAAGATGCGGGCGAAGGCAACCAAGGCCGTTGCGGCACAAAACATGGCCAAGCGCGCCGAGCGCCTGCTGAGCGGCCTGGAGGCTGTCCGCGAGCAGGACCGGGTGGCGGCGCTGCGCTTCCCGGATCCGTCGCCGTGCGGCCGCACCCCGCTTACCGCCGAGGGCCTGAGCAAGTCCTACGGTTCGCTGGAGATCTTCACTGATGTAGACCTGGCCATCGACCGCGGGTCCAAGGTGGTCATCCTCGGACTCAACGGTGCCGGCAAAACCACCCTTCTTAGGATGCTTGCGGGCGTGGACAAGCCCGACACCGGGGACGTTATAGCCGGGCACGGCCTGAAGGTGGGCTACTACGCCCAGGAACACGAGACCCTCGACGTGGACCGCACCGTCCTGGAAAACATGCGCTCCGCCGCTCCCGACATGAAGGACGCAGAAGTCCGGGGCATCCTGGGCTCGTTCCTGTTCTCCGGCGACGACGTCGACAAGCCCGCCGGCGTCCTCTCCGGCGGCGAAAAGACCCGCCTCGCCCTGGCCACCATCGTGGCCTCAAGCGCCAACGTGCTCCTCCTCGACGAGCCCACCAACAACCTCGACCCCGCCAGCCGGGCCGAAATCCTGGGCGCCCTCAAGAACTACAGCGGCGCCGTCGTCCTGGTCAGCCACGACGAAGGGGCAGTCGAGGCCCTCAACCCCGAGCGCGTTGTCCTGCTGCCCGACGGCGTCGAGGACCACTGGAACGAAGACTACCTGGACCTGATCACGCTCGCTTAGTTCGCCTCCGGCCGCCCGGTGGTTACGTCCGCACCACCGGCCGCGTAATTTGCCGCTTGCTGGCTCGTCCCTCGCCTCTGACGCAAGCTACACAAATCATCCGGCCGCTGGCACTTAGCGGTCCGGTCACCTTTGGACGCGCTACCGGACCGCCAGTTCGCTGGCGTCGGTGATTCTTCGCAATTCTTCATAGGTGATGCTGAACATCGAGTGGTGGTCTCCCGCTCCCGCCCAGAGGAGTTGGTGCTCCTGGAGGCTCACGTCCAGGAGGGCCCGGATCTTGGCCGGGTGGCCCACCGGCGCCACACCGCCTACCGGTTGGCCGGTGTGATGCAGGACGAAGTCCGGGGAGGCGCGGCGGATCCTGCCTGTTTCTAACCCCCGGGACCGAACGCCGGGCCAACTATGAGCACCAGGCCCGCCGTCGTGGATTGCACGTTGGCCGGGGGCACCAGCGCAGCAGCGTGGGTGATTTATATAGCGTGCGTCAAAGGCGAGGAACGAGCCAGCACGCGGGAAATCACCCACGGTGTGAAGCGAACGCATCCATGGACGCAGACGCAATCGACGGCGCGAAACGGAAGACGCTCAGTACCCCTGGGCATCGAGGAGCGCGTCTTCCTCTTCCTCCGACGTGGCCTTCTTACGCTTCTTCGGAGCAGGCAAAGGACGACGGCTGGGTGCCCCGGACGCCGTGCGGGGCGCACCTTCGGGGGTCTCGTCGTCGTCCTCTGCATCAATGGCCGCATTGCGCGCCTGCTGCCGTGCCGCGTAGCCGAAGCCGACGAACATCAGGACGCCGAACGCAAACCACTGCAGCGAGTAGGAAAGGTGTGTGCCTTCCTCCGTGGAGGGCTTCGGGAAGGGGAACGGCATCTCCGCCGCAGGCGGCGTCTCCGACGCGAGCTGGCCGTACGCGCCGGCCAGCAGCGGGTATCCAAGCTGGGCGGAATAGGCGGGAAGGTCGATGGACGCGAGCTGGCCCTCCGGCGCGCCCCGCTGGAGTTCGGGCTCGGGATGCTTCAAGCGGACGACGGCGGTCACCTCACCGGGAGGGGGCGCCGGCACCGAGTCGGGGCTGCCGGGATTCCGGTTGCCGATAGGCAGCCACCCACGGTCGATCACGACGGTTTCACCCGTGGTCAGCCGGAACGGGACCACCACTTCGTAGCCAGGCTGGCCGTTGAGCGGACGGTTCCGGACCACGCGCTGGCCCTCGACAAGATAGGTTCCCCGGAGCTCCACCTGTGTCCACTCCATGGCGGGGTCCAGCCGCCTGAATTGTTCCTTGGCGTCCGCGAACGGAATGGGCGCCGCGGAGTAGTTGGTGACGACGCGGTTGATCTCCGCGAGGGTCTCCGCGCGCCGGTCCATTTGCCAGCGGCCCAGGAACACGCAGGCGGAGGCAAAGACCGCGGCCAGCAGAAGATAACCCAGCCACTTGCTGGAGAAGAGGAAACGGTACATTCAGTTGTCCTGCTCCAGGTCACCGGGGGCAAGGTAGTCCACAAGGGGGAGGGTTTCCTTCCACAGCCCCCTCGTTTGGAGGTAGTCTTCCAGCCAGTCCCGGTGGTCCGCGCAGGCCAGCCAGGTTTTGCGGCGCTCGGGGGTGTGGATCTTCGGGTTGTTCCACAGGAGCTGCCAGGACGCCTGCACCCGGCACGCTTTGCGGGAGCAGATGGCTCCGGCGTCGGCCATCGGGGGATTGGTGCCGGCAGCGAAATCAAAGATGCTCATGATGCCTTCCGCTCCTGCCCGGATGTTGTTTCGTCGTCGTCCTCAATCAGCTCGCCCTGAAGGACCTCGCTGCCCTGCTCCCCGCCGGCGGACGGGGGCGCGCTCTCGAGTTCCGCCAGCGGTGCAGAGTCCAGCAGCAGGTCGCTGTGCCCTTCCGCTTTATCGCTGCCGTTGGCTATGACCACCGCAATCCAGGGCAGGAAGACTGCTCCGGCCACCGCGATGATCTTGAACCAGCCGTCCACCACGAAGATCAGGATCAGGCACACCATGCGGATTCCCATGGCCAGGGCGTACTTGATCATGCGCTGCCGCATGTCCTCCGAATGGGCCGCGGCAGCATCCGTGATGCTGTGGACCTCCGCGTCACCGGAGAACCTGCCAGGTTCCCCGGGCGCGGATTGTCCCGCATGGTTTTCAAGGGTCACGGTGATTTATCACGCTCCAAAGGCTTAGCTCAATTCTCTCACCATCGGCAGTGGCACCCAAACCCGGACAGGGCCGGAGGCTAAGATCGAAGTCAGCCAAGCTACCCCTACCTACCGCGGCCCCAGCGCGCCGCAGAATCCCGGAGCCCCTCCATGACTGAAGCAGCATCCGCTCCCCGCAGCGTCCTGATAACCGGCGGCAACCGCGGTATCGGACTGGCCATCGCCGAGGCGTTCCTGGCCAACGGCGACAAGGTTGCCGTGACCTACCGGAGCGAATCGAAGCTGCCGGAAGGTATCCTGGGCGTCAAAGCGGATGTCACGGACGAGGCCTCCGTGGACGCGGCCTTCAAAGAGGTGGAAGCGGCCCACGGTCCCGTGGAGGTCCTGGTGGCCAACGCCGGAATCACCAAGGACACCCTGCTTTTGCGCATGAGCGAGGACGACTTCACGTCCGTCATCGACACCAACCTCACCGGTGCGTTCCGCGTCATCAAGCGCGCCTCCAAGGGCATGATCCGGCTGCGCAAGGGCCGCGTTGTCCTGATTTCCTCCGTGTCCGGCCTGTACGGGGCGCCAGGCCAGATCAACTACTCGGCGTCCAAGGCAGGCCTGGTGGGCATCGCCCGTTCCCTGACGCGTGAGCTTGGGTCCCGCGGCATCACGGCCAACGTGGTGGCCCCGGGCTTCATCAACACGGACATGACCGCCGAGCTTCCCGAAGCCACCCAGAAGGACTACCTCTCCAGCATTCCGGCAGGCCGCTTTGCCGAGGCGTCCGAGGTTGCCAACGTTGTCCGCTGGATCTCCAGCGACGAGGCAGCCTACATCTCGGGAGCCGTGATCCCCGTGGACGGCGGCCTGGGCATGGGCCACTGACAGTAGCGGCCAACTAGCAGCACGGCCCTTCTTTGTGTGGGTCACACAAGGGAATTGGCCAAGGCCGCTGGCATGATGGACTGCAGGCCATCAGCAATTTAGACGTTTCAGACAAAGGAGCCCGCATGGGACTGCTGGATAACAAGACTGCCATCGTGACCGGATCCTCCCGCGGCATCGGCGCGGAGGTGGCGAAGAACCTGGCCAAGGAGGGCGCCGCCGTCGTGGTCAACTACCGCCAGAAGGCTCCACGCGCCAACAAGGTGGTGCAGGGCATCGAGGCCGACGGCGGCCGGGCCGTGGCAGTGGGCGCCGACCTCACCAGCCAGGAGGGCGTGCAGGCCCTCGCCAGCGCCGCCATGGAAAACTTCGGCTCGCTGGACATCCTGGTGCTGAACGCCTCCGGCGGCATGGAAACCGGCATGGGCGAGGACTACGCACTCAAGCTGAACCGCGACGCCCAGATCAACATGCTCAACGCCGCCGTGCCCCTGATGAAGGAAGGCTCCCGCGTGGTGTTCGTGACCAGCCACCAGGCCCACTTCATCAACACCGTGCCCACCATGGAAGCCTACGAGCCCGTTGCCCGCAGCAAGCGCGCCGGGGAGGACGCCCTGCGCGAACTCATCCCAAGTCTGGCTGAGAAGGGCATCACCCTGGTGGTGGTGTCCGGCGACATGATCGAGGGCACCGTCACCGCCACGCTCCTGGACCGCTCCACCCCCGGTGCCATCGAAGCCCGCCGCGCTGAGGCCGGAAAGCTTTACTCCGTGGAGGAGTTCGCTGAGGTGGTGGCCAGCATGGCCACGGCCGACGTCGAATCCGGCCACACCGAATACGCCGGCGGCGCCGACTACTTCGGCAAGGGCGCCGGCCAGGCCACAAGTTAGCCCCCGCGCTGCCCCCACACGACACGGCAGTCCGCGGCAATGTCCCTTCCGGACATTGCCGCGGACTGCTCGCCATCCGCGCCCTGACGCCGTGCGCCCATCTCGCGGTTAATGGGTGTCAGACGCCGGCGACGTACCTGACGGCGTCGAGGTACGGCATGTTAACGGCGGCGTCGGCAACGGCACGCACTGCGGGCTTGGCGTTGAAAGCGATGCCGATGCCGGCCGCGCCCAGCATGTCCAGGTCGTTGGCGCCGTCGCCCACGGCCACGGTGTGCTCCAGCGCGATGCCCTCGGATGCTGCCCATTCACGCAGGTATTTTTCCTTGGCCGCCCGGTCCACAACAGCGCCCAGCACCTTGCCCGTCAGTGCGCCGTCCACGATCTCCAGCTCGTTCGCCTGCCAGTGGTGCAGGCCCAGCTCATCGGCGATCGGCTCCAGGATCTGGTTAAAACCACCCGAAACAACGGCAACCACGTGGCCGGCGGCCTTGAAGGCGGCCACCAGTTCGCCGGCGCCCAGGCTCAGCTTTACTTCCTGCCGAACGGAATGGACGACGTCGGCCGGCAGCCCCGCGAGAACCGCCACCCGGGCGTGGAGGCTTTGGGCGAAGTCCAGTTCCCCGCGCATCGCAGCTTCGGTGACGGCGGCTACTTCTTCCCGTTTTCCTGCATAGGCGGCCAAGAGTTCGATGACCTCCTGCTGGATCAGGGTGGAGTCCACGTCCATGATCAGGAGCTTGCGTTCAGCTGACCGCAGACCGGCAGGGACCAGTGCGGTGTCCATCCCGCTGATGGAGGCCTCCGCCACTGCATGGCGGAGGGCAGCGAGGCCAGCGGCCGTGGCATCGGGAAGCGCCAGGTCCGCGACGTGGACCTGGTACCGCTCGTCGCCAAGGCTGGCCTCGGACAGCACGGCGGCGCCGTGCGCAGTGAAGATGGAACGGAGCTGCTCCAGCCCGGTTGGAGACAGTTTCAGGCCGTAGCTGACCGCAGTCACGTTCGAAGTCATGCCTGCAATCTTAGCCAGCGGGCAAGGGGTCCCTTGAATTCATTTCACGGTTGCTGGAAGGTGGCAGGCGGACAGCAATAACGGTTGCACGTGGAGGAACCTATGAT
Organism: Pseudarthrobacter sp. L1SW; assembly: GCF_020809045.1. Classification (NCBI taxonomy): domain Bacteria; kingdom Bacillati; phylum Actinomycetota; class Actinomycetes; order Micrococcales; family Micrococcaceae; genus Pseudarthrobacter; species Pseudarthrobacter sp. L1SW. Next base: position 1,981,066 of record NZ_CP078079.1, read on the forward strand.
TGAGCTGCTCACGCCCCGCGAAGTGGACGAGGCCCGTGTTTCAGGCCAGTTCGTGGCCAAGACCCTGGCGGCGCTGAGGGACAGAATCCGGCCGGGGACCAACCTCCTGGAAATCAACGACTGGGCTGCGTCCATGATCGAGGCCGCGGGGGCGCGCTCCTGCTACGTCGACTATGCTCCCTCGTTTGGGCGCGGCCCCTTTGGGAAAGTCATCTGCACTTCCGTCAACGATGCGGTTCTGCACGGGCTGCCCCATGACTACGTGCTGGGGGACGGGGACCTGCTGACGCTGGATTTCGCCGCGGGTGTCGACGGGTGGGTTACCGACTCCGCAATCAGCTTTGTTGTAGGGAAGTCTTCTGCGCCCCGAGACCTTCACATGATCGAGGCCACTGAGAAGGCTCTTGTGGCTGGTATCGGTGCCGCGCAGCCTGGAGCCCGCATCGGAGACATCTCCCACGCGATCGGCTCGGTGCTTGAAGCGGCAGGGTTCCAGGTCAACACCCAGTTCGGCGGACACGGCGTCGGGAGCACCATGCACCAGGACCCGCACATTCCGAATACCGGTAAACCCGGGCGCGGATACGTGCTTCGCCCGGGGCTGCTGTTGGCAATAGAACCGTGGATCATGGACGGCACCAGTGAGCTCGTCACCGCTCCGGATGGATGGACGCTGTGCAGTTCCAACGGCCGCCGGACGGCGCACTCGGAGCACACCGTAGCCGTCACCGAATCCGGTCCGATCGTCCTCACCCAACTGGCGGAATAGGCGCCAGGGGAGATCAGGCTCCCCGCCTGTAGCCTGGCCGCTCGTGGTCAGGCAAGGCGGGCGCTGATTGCGGCATGCGGCCGGTGGCCGGTGCCAGTTCGTCTCTCAATGGAAACTGTTCCGAAGCCAGTGGATTCGAGCAGCTTGGTAACGCCTTTGACTGGCCATGAGTAGGCAGGCGTCACGGCATGCGGAAACCTCTGGATTTCCGGGCTCTCAAACAAGCCCACCAGGAGATCCCCGCCCGGGCCCAGGGACCGTGCCAGTTCCTGGAGAACGGGAGGAACCTCGTTGGGTTCAAGGTGGATCAGTGAGTACCAGGCAAGGATGCCGGCGGCCGCGCCCGCCGGGGCTCCAAGGCTTGTAAGGGACGCTTCGCGGAAAGGAATCCCGGGAAAGCGGTCTTTTGCCTGCTCAATGAATGCCGGCACCACATCGATACCTTCGACGACGGCCCCCTGGTCCGCGAGGAATTTCGTCCAGTGCCCGGGCCCGCAGCCTACATCCAGCACTGGCCCGACGACGGCTCCAGCCCATTTAGCAATGAGTTGCCGGTCTGCCGGGTGTGCTGACTCCACGTCCCCGAAGCGTGCAATGTACTCGGCAGCCCGGCTTGAGTATGCGGCCTGGACTAGTGCCTCCGTCATGAAGCCACCCTACTTTGGTGAAGCATTCGCGCCGGCCCTTCCTGATGCGACTTTCCGGCACCATGACCAGTTATCAGTCAGCCTCTTTTTTGTCCTAGTGTCTATTCCTATGAGTGATGTTCTGGAATTGGCTTCCGTCAGCGTTGTCCGAGGCAAAAAGACCCTGCTGGACAAAGTCGACTGGGAGGTCAATGAAGGCGAACGCTGGGTGATCCTCGGCCCCAACGGCGCCGGCAAGACCACGCTCCTGCAAATAGCTGCAGCCCGGCTCCACCCCAGCAGCGGCAAAGCCGGCATCCTTGACGAAATCCTCGGGCGCACGGACGTCTTCGAGCTCCGTCCCCGGATCGGCCTCTCCTCTGCCGCACTCGCAACCCAGATTCCCGAACAGGAGAACGTCCTCAACGTCGTGGTCACCGCTGCCTACGGCGTCACCGGCCGCTGGCGCGAGGGCTACGAGCGCGACGACGAACGGCGGGCCTTCCGCCTGCTCAACGACTGGGGGATGGGGCCGCTGCTGAACAGGACCTTCGCAACCCTGTCCGAGGGGGAGCGCAAGCGTGTCCAGATTGCCCGCGCCCTCATGACCGACCCCGAGCTGTTGCTGCTTGACGAACCGGCAGCCGGCCTGGACCTGGGCGGCCGCGAGGAACTCGTCCACAAACTGGGGGAACTCGCGCAGGACGAGGCCGCACCCGCCATGGTCCTGGTGACGCACCACCTCGAGGAAGTCCCGCCGGGCTTCACCCACGCCATGCTGCTGCGTGACGGCGGAGTGGTCGCCGCGGGCGCCATTGCGGATGTCCTGACAGCGGAGAACCTCAGCAAGACCTTCGGGCTGGACCTGGACGTCAGCGAAAACGCCGGCCGGTACACCGCCGTCGCCCGCCGCTAACGCGGCACTGCATCACCTTGGATCTTCTCAGCAGCATCTTTGTGTCCATCGCCGGCCTGTGGGCCGGAACCATCAACGCCGTCGTGGGCTCCGGCACCCTGGTGACGTTCCCCGTGCTCATCGCCCTTGGCGTCGCCCCGGTTGTGGCCTCCATGAGCAACGCCATGGGCCTTGTCTTCGGCACGGCAGCCGGAGCGTTCGGGTACCGGCGCGAGCTGAAGGGCCGCGGCCGCCAGCTGATGCGGCTCCTGCCCGCATCACTCCTGGGCGGCATCTCTGGTGCATGGCTGCTCCTGCACCTGCCTGAGAGGGTCTTCCACTACGCAGCCCCCGTCCTCATTGTCCTTGCCCTCCTTATGGTGGTGTTCCAGCCGCGCCTGCAGGCGTGGGTGCGTTCCCGGGAGGAAAACCCGGAGCACGCAGTCCGGGACAAGCGGCACGGTATCCTCCTGGTGGTTCTGGTCTATGCGGCCGGGGTCTACGGCGGGTACTTCGTCGCTGCCCAGGGCATCCTGCTGGTCGGCATCCTCGGCATTTTCCTTACCGGCACTATCCAGAACGCCAATGCCATGAAGAACATCCTGGTCCTGGGCGTGAACCTGGTGGCTGCGGTGTCCTACGTCCTATTCGCGTTCGACCGGATCAACTGGCTGGTGGTGCTCCTGATTGCCGTGAGTTCCAGCATCGGCGGGCTCGTTGGAGCCAAGGTGGGCCGCAAACTCTCGCCCACCGTGCTGCGCGGCGTGATCCTGGCCCTGGGCCTGGTGGCCCTCGGATTCATGATCGCCAATCTGCTGAAATAATCACCCGGTGACAATCCACTATCTCGAATCCGCCGCGGACCCCCGGGTCTCCGACTACACGCAGCTCACCGACGTGCACCTGCGCAAGCTCCGGGAACCGGCTGAAGGCATGTACATTGCCGAATCCTCCCGCGTCCTGCGCCGGGCGCTGGCGGCGGGTCACCAGCCGCGCTCCTTTTTCCTCGCGGAAAAGTGGCTGGACGACCTGCAGGACGTCCTGGCCGCGCACCCGCAGGTCCCCGCCTTCATTGGCAGCGCCGCCCTGCTGGAGGAGATCACCGGTTTCCACCTGCACCGCGGTGCCATGGCGGCCATGCAGCGCCCGGCCCCGGTTCCGCTGCCGGAGCTGCTGGCCGGTGCCCGCAGGGTGGCCGTCCTCGAGGACATTGTGGACCACACGAACGTTGGCGCGATCTTCCGCTCCGCCGCCGCGCTGGACATCGACGCCGTCCTCGTTTCCCCCCGCTGCGGCGACCCGCTCTACCGCCGGAGCGTCCGGGTGAGCATGGGCACCGTCTTCCAGGTGCCGTGGGCCAGGCTAACCAGCTGGCCCCAGGATCTCCTCCTGCTCAAGGACCACGGGTTCACGGTTGCAGCGCTGGAGCTCACCGAGGACGCGCAGGACGTGGACGCGGTGGCTGCCCGGAACCCGGAAAAGCTCGCCCTGGTGCTCGGCACGGAAGGCGCCGGAATGAGCGCCGGGACGCTCGCCGCCGTCGACCTCGCCGTGAAGATCCCCATGCGAAACGGCGTGGACTCCCTGAATGTTGCGGCGGCATCGGCGGTGGCCTTCTGGGAGCTGCGCCCCCGGGACTAGGGCCGGAACGCCGTTCGCGGGCACAGTGGTTATCCGCTATTATTGATAGCTGGCTGCCCTGCGCTTCACGGCACAGAACACGGCCATCCCATTCATACCTGGCAGCTGGCAAAATCCAGTTGTGCGAACAAAGGTCCCATTATGAAGTCTGATATCCACCCGAAGTACGAAGCTGTTGTTTTCAACGACCTGGCTTCCGGCACGAAGTTCCTGACCAAGTCCACCGTTTCTTCCTCGAAGACCATCGAGTGGGAAGACGGCAACACCTACCCGGTCATCGACGTCGAAATCTCCTCCGAGTCCCACCCGTTCTACACGGGCAAGCAGCGCATCATGGACTCCGCAGGCCGCGTCGAGCGCTTCAACGCCCGCTTCAAGGGCTTCGGCGGCAAGAAGTAACCACCTTCCGCAAGGTTCTTTGGGAAAGCCCGCACCGGTCAACGGTGCGGGCTTTCTGCGTTCCCGCCACCCGTTACTGGCGTGCGCCGCTTTTGGGGCAGGATTGATGGCATGACCGCCATGCCTCCTCCAGCACGCCGTTCCGCCTCCAGCCGCCACGGCGAATACAAAGTGCCCGGCGGCAAGCTCGTGGTGGTGGACCTGGACGTCATCGGTGGCCGGCTGGCCAACGTGAGCGTCAGCGGCGACTTCTTCCTGGAGCCGGACGAGGCACTCCTGGACATCAACCGCGGGCTGGCGGGACTGCCTGAAACAACAACGGCGGCCGAACTTGCCGCCGTCGTCTCATCGTCGCTTCCGGCCGGCTCAGCCCTGTTCGGCTTTTCCGCGGACGCCGTCGCCGTCACCGTCCGCCGCGCCCTCGCCAAGGCGACCTCCTGGGCGGACCACGAGTGGAATGTCATAGCACCCACCGTCCTGCCCACCGAGATCAATGTGGCCCTCGACGAGGTCCTCACGGAGGAGGTTGGCGCGGGCCGACGCAACCCCACGCTCCGCTTCTGGGACTGGCAGGAGCCGTCCGTGGTCATCGGCAGCTTCCAGTCTGTCCGCAACGAGGTGGACCCGGCCGGCGTGGAGAAGCACGGCATCACCGTGGTCCGGCGCATCAGCGGCGGGGGAGCAATGTTCATGGAGGCGGGCAACTGCATCACCTACTCCCTCTATCTGCCGCAGACTCTCGTTGACGGCATCAGCTTCGCCGATTCCTATCCGTTCCTGGATTCCTGGGTCATGGCGGCGCTGGAAAAGCTCGGCATCAACGCGTTCTACGTGCCGCTGAACGACATCGCCACGGACCAGGGAAAGATCGGCGGGGCAGCGCAGAAACGGCTGGCCAACGGGGGCATGCTGCACCATGTGACCATGAGCTACGACATCGACGCCGACAAGATGGTCGAGGTGCTGCGGATCGGCAAGGAGAAGCTTTCCGACAAGGGCACCCGCAGCGCAAAGAAGCGGGTGGACCCGCTGCGGCGCCAGACCGGCCTGGCCCGCACCGCCATCATCGCCGCCATGAGCGAGGTATTCACCGACCGCTACGGTGCAACGCCGTCACAGCTGACCGAGGCGGAACTGGGCACCGCCCGGGAGCGCGTCGGCAGCAAGTTCGGCACGGCAGGCTGGCTGCACCGCGTCCCCTGAGCGCATTCATTGTCCCGCCGGCCCCTAACCTCGCAAGTTCGGCCAGGGAACCCTGCCGGCATGGGCCCACCTACTGCCGTTATGAGCGCTGAAAACGGCGGTTACGGAGCAATCGATGGTGTACTTACGACGGCGGCCTGGGCGTTGAGTGCCCGCAGCAGGTGGCTGCGCTGCTCGATGATGATGCGGCGCAGGGCACGGGGAGCGTCCGCGTTGTCTGCCAGCCACGTATCCGTGCGCCGGATGACGGGATGCTCCGCCGGTGCCGTTCCCTCCGCCAGGTCCTGCGCAAGCGGATACAGTCCCCGGACGATCCGGCCGGCGACCTCGATGCTGCGGCTCTCCCACACGCTGCGCAGGCACTCGAAATATGGCTCCACGTAAGGCTCCAGCAGCTCCGCAGGGGACGTGGTGAACCCGTTGATGGTGGCGCCCAGGAGCTGGTTGGAGAGCTCGTTCCGGTGCACGGCCGCCTGCCAGGCGGCGGCCTTGGCGTCCTTGTCCGGGCGGGCAGCGATCGCCGTAGCATGGCCGGCCCTCCCGGAGGCCGTGGTGTCCCGGGCGAGCTCGGCGTCCAGTTCCTCCACGGCGGCCTGGCCCTGCGCCGCGAGGGCATGCCAGAAGTGCCAGCGCAGTTCCGCGTCCACCGCCAGTCCGGGCACCCCAACGGTGCCGTCCAGGAGGCCGCGCAGCCGGGACACCATGGCGTCGTCCTCCCGGCTGAGGGTGGCCAGGGTCCTCGCCCAGGCCAGTTGCTGGTCCGAACCGGGTTCTGACTGGTCCATCCGGGCAGCCGCGGTGGCCAGGAAAGCTGCACGTACAGATGCCCGCTCACTGGCGGGCGTGTAGCGTTCAACCGCGGTGCTTGCGTTCTCGAGGATGTTCAGCAGCACACCGATGCCGGTTTCGGATGGACCAAACGCAGCAACGGCCTCGACGTACCGGGATGCCGGGCTTTCACCGTCACGTGCCGAGTTCCAGAGCGCCGTCCAGCACAGTGCCCGGGCCATGGGGTCGGCGAGCCGGTCCAGGGAGGAACGGACCGTGGCCTCGGAGCCCGGATCGAGCCGGACCTTGGCGTAGGTGAGGTCCTCGTCGTTCACCAGCAGGAGCGCAGGGCGGGGCTGCCCGGAAAGCTGCGGCAGGTCCGTGCGCGCCCCGACCACATCCGTTTCGAAGCTCCCGGTCCGGACCAGGGCGCCGCCGGCGTCGAAGTCGTAGGAGCCGATTCGAAGCCGGTGCGGCCGCAGCTCTTCCCGTCCCGTGACCGGATCAATGGCCTCCTGGACGATTGCCACTGCCCCCAGGTTGCCGTCGTCGCCCGCTGCATGCGGCGCGGTGTCCAGGGACAGCGTGGAGATGCCGGAGGTCTGCAGCCACTTCTGCGCCCAGCCGGCGAGGTCACGCCCGGAGGCAGCGCGGAGCGACTCCAGCAGGTCCGCCAGCGTAGTGTTGCCGTAGGCGTGCTTCCGGAAATAGGCCCGCGAGCCTGCAATGAACGCCTCAAATCCGGCGTAGGCCACCAGCTGCTTCAGCACCGAGGCGCCCTTGGCATATGTGATGCCGTCGAAGTTCTGTTTGGCGGCTTCCAGGTCCGGGATGTCCGCCACGATCGGGTGCGTGGTGGGCAGCTGGTCCTGGAGGTAAGCCCACGCCTTGCGCTTGTTGGCGAAGGTCACCCAGGCAGTGTCCCAGTGCGTTGCCTGGTCCACGCCCAGGGTTCCCATGTAGTCGGCAAAGGATTCCTTGAGCCACAGGTCGTCCCACCATTGCATGGTCACCAGGTCGCCGAACCACATGTGCGCCATCTCGTGCATCAAGGTGTTGGCCCGCCCCTGGTACTGGGAGTCGGTGGCGCGCGAGGTGAAGACGTAGCTTTCGGTGAACGTCACCAGGCCCGGGTTCTCCATGGCGCCGAGGTTGTATTCCGGCACGAAGGCCTGGTCGTACTTGCCCCACGGATAGGGGTAGTCGAAGAGCCGGTTGAAGAAGTCCAGGCCGTTCTTGGTGAGGCGGAAGAGTTCGTCCGTGTCGAAAGAGTCCGCCATCGAAGCGCGGCAGTACAGGGCGAGCGGCACGTCCAGGGAGGTCCCGTCGTCGAGCGTGCCCTGCCAGCGGTCCTCCGCCTTGAAGTAGGGGCCCGCCAGCACGGTGGTGATGTAGGTGGACATCGGACCTGTGGCCGCGAAGTCCCAGCGCGCCGCGGCGGGGTCGCCGGGAAGCGCGGACCGGTCCGCCTCCGCCCCGTTGGAGGCGACGTGCCAGCCGGCGGGGGCCGTCACGTGGAAGGTGTACGTGGCCTTGAGGTCGGGCTGCTCGAAGTTGGCGAAGACCCGGCGAGCGTCCGCGGGCTCGTACTGGGTGTACAGGTAGCACTGCCCGTCCGCGGGATCGACGAACCGGTGCATGCCCTCACCGGAGCGGCTGTACAGCGCGGTCCCGGCGACTGCCACGTGGTTGTGCAGCTGCAGGTTCTCCAGCCTGATCCTGGCGCCGTCCGCCACGTCCCCCACGCGGAGTTCCTCGCCGTTCAGGACCACGCTGTGGACATCCCCGATGAAGTCCAGGAACGTCGCTGCCCCTGGTTCGGCTGCGGTGAAGGTGATGACGCTCCGGGTCGGATAGCCGGCAACATCCGGATCCGCAGCGTGCCGCACGTCCAGCGAAACGTCGTAACTGGTGGTACTGATCAGGGCTGAACGTTCGGCGGCTTCATCGCGCTGCAGATTCTCATGTGACACCCAGCTATCTAATCACGCAGCGGGTGTCCGAAATCACGCGGCGATCAGCAGGGCTGCCGCCAGTCCTAGGAGGGCAATCAGGAACCACGATGCGAGGGCCGCGAGGAGCGCGCGTCCGCCGGTGTGGAGGAGCGTCCGGACACGCACCGCGGACCCCAGCCCGAACAGTGCGGCGCCGAGCAGGATGTCCTGCAGCGCGCCGCCGGCCTCCAGCCATCCCGGCGCGAGCCACCCCGTGGAGCGAAGCCCCACCATGGCCACGAATCCCAGGACAAAAAGCGGCACCACCGGCGGAAGCTTGGTGTTCTGGCCGTCCCCGGTGTCCGCCGGCCGGGGTGCAAGACGGTGGTGCGCGCCGGCGATTGCTGCGACCGGAGCCAGCAGGAGCACCCGGGTGAGCTTGACCACGACGGCGATGCCCAGCGCCGCCGTTCCCGCCGTTTGCGCCGTGGCCACCACCTGGCCGACGTCGTGCACCGACGCGCCCGTCCAGGCGCCGAACACGGGCGCGCTGAGCCGCAGGGGATGGACCAGCAGGGGAAGGACGCCGATGGCAAGGGTTCCGCAGAGTGTCACGAGGGCCACCGGCAGGACGGTGTCGACGTGCCGGATCCGGCGGACGGCCGCCATGGCGCCGATCGCCGAAGCACCGCAGATGGAGAATCCGGTGGCCACCAGGAGCGAGGTCACCGGCGGCAGCCGGAAGAGCCGGGAGATGGCGTACGTCCCGCCGAAGCTCGCCGCCACCACGCCAACGATCAGGACGAGTGACAGCCATCCCAGGCCCAGCACGTCCATGATGCCGACCTTCAGGCCCAGCAGGACGATTCCGCCGCGCATCAGGTGTTTCCCGGCGAAGTCCAGCCCGGGCCGGGCCCTGCCGGCTGTCCAGGCTCCGGCAACAGGCAGGTTCGCGGCGAGGACGCCCAGGACCACCGCCAGCGTCATGGCCGGCAGCACGGGCACCAGTCGGTGGACCAGGAACGCGGCGGCCACCGCAATGGCGGCACCCGCCAGCCCCGGGAGCAGCCTCTCCGCCCGTCCGGACAGGCCACGGGCGGGCTCAGGATAAGATCTGCTGGCTGGCACTCACCTACTGTGCCGGAAAAGACGCGGAATGCACGAACCAGGGGACCTCCGCCAACACGCCACAATGGATGGCAGTAATGAATTCGAAACAAAAAGATGGTTGGCTATTGGACATGTCAGACCTATTCCAGGATTACTCCGTGGCCGCCGGCCGGTCCGGAGCCTACGACGAGATGTTCGCCCCCGGGCAACAGGCAAGGGACTCGTACGGGCAGGTGGCGGACGCCCTTCGCAAGCTCTCCCTGGCCGATGTCAGCGCGCGCGCAGACTCAATGGCGCGCACCTTCCTGGACCGCGGCGTGACCTTCGACTTCGCGGGGGAGGAGCGCCCCTTCCCGCTGGACATCGTTCCCCGGGTCATTCCAGCGGGGGAGTGGGATGTGCTGGAGCGCGGGGTCGCGCAGCGCGTACGCGCGCTCGAGGCGTTCCTCAACGACGTGTACGACAAAATGACCGTGGTGGCCGACGGCGTGATTCCGCGGCAGCTGGTGACCACCAGTGCGCATTTCCACCGGCAGGTCCACGGCTTCGAGCCTGCCGGCGGCGTCCGGGTCCACATTTCGGGCATCGACGTCGTCCGTGATGCCGCCGGAACGTTCCGGGTGCTGGAGGACAACGTCCGCGTTCCCTCGGGCGTGAGCTACGTCCTGGAGAACCGCCGGGCCATGGCCAAGGGCCTGCCGGAGGCTTTCGGCCAGCAACTCATCCGCCCCGTCGAGGAGTACCCGCGGCGCCTGCTCTCTGCCCTGCGCAAGACCGCGCCGTCCGGGGTGGACGATCCCACCGTCGTCGTCCTGACCCCCGGCGTGTTCAACAGTGCCTACTTCGAACACACCCTGCTGGCGGGCCTCATGGGCGTGGAGCTGGTGGAGGGCCGCGACCTCATTTGCCGCGGAAACCGCGTGTACATGCGCACCACCGCAGGCGAGCAGCGCGTGGACGTCATCTACAAGCGCATCGACGACGACTTCCTTGATCCGCTGCAGTTCCGCTCCGACTCCATGCTCGGCTGCCCCGGACTGGTCAACGCAGCCAGGGCCGGCGGGGTGACGATCGCCAACGCTGTGGGCAACGGCGTCGCGGACGACAAACTGGTCTACAGTTACGTCCCTGACCTCATCCGCTACTACCTCAGCGAGGAACCCATCATCGCCAACGTGGACACGTACCGCCTGGAGGAGAAGGAATCCCGCGAGTACACCCTGGACAACCTGGCCGAACTGGTGGTCAAGCCCGTGGATGGTTCCGGCGGCAAGGGGCTGGTCATCGGGCCGGATGCTTCCAAGGACGAACTGGACGCGCTCCGGCAGCGAATCATTGCGGATCCGCGCGGCTGGATCGCCCAGCCGGTGCTGCAGCTTTCCACGGTCCCCACCTTGAGCGGGGACAAGTTCGGCCCCCGCCACGTGGACCTTCGGCCCTTTGCGGTAAACGACGGGGACAATGTCTGGGTCCTCCCGGGCGGCCTGACCCGCGTGGCCCTGAAGGAGGGTTCACTGATTGTGAACTCCAGCCAGGGCGGCGGATCCAAGGACACCTGGGTCCTGGCGGACTCTCCCCAAGTGCCGGTGGAAACCGTGCCCCGGCCCTCCATTTCTGTCCGGGAGCGTGTTTCCGTGTGGCCGGTGGAGAGCAACTGGCGGGACCGCCAGTCGGAGCAGCAGCAGTGAGCCGGGCCCTTGCCCGGGCAGTATCTTTTCCAGTTTCGGGCACGCAGGAGGTAGCCGCGAATGCTTAGCCGTATTGCCGAGTCCCTTTTCTGGATCGGCCGCTATGTGGAGCGTGCGGACGGCACCGCCCGCATCCTCGACGTCCACCTCGAACGCCTCAACCACCTGCCCATGGACGAACGCAAGAGCGTGGCCCAGGAGCTCCTGGCGGTCATGGGGGCAAGGCCGCAGAGCGAGGATTTTGGCCTGCCCGAACTCCTCCACGCGCTTGCCTACGACAAAACCAGCGCCACCTCCATCGCCGGATCCCTGGGTGCCGCGCGGGAGAACGCCCGGCGCGCCCGGGAGACTGTGTCCTCCGGGCTCTGGGAGAGCCTGAACACCACCTATTACGGGCTGAGCCAGCACCGCAAGGACGTTGTCGGTACGTACCGGTTCTGCAACTGGACCCTTGAACGGACGGCCATGGTCAGCGGCCTGGCGGACACCACCGTCAGCCATGACGAAAGCTGGCTCTTCCTGGTGCTGGGCCGCTCCCTGGAACGGGCCGACATGACGGCCCGCATGCTGTCCACCCGGGATGTCCTGTCCGCCGGCATGTCATGGGTCAACATGCTCCGTTGCGCCGGGGCGTACGAGTCTTTCCTGCGCACCCGCCGTGCTGCCTTCGGGGACCAGCACGCGGCGGAATTCCTGCTGCTGGACCGCCTCTTCCCGCGGTCCATCGTCTACGCCCTGCGGGACGCTGACGAGTGCCTGGCAAAGCTTGATCCGTCCGCCCAGCGGGTGGGGTTCATCAACGATGCGCGGCGGATTGTGGGCCAGGCCCGGACGTTCCTTGAGTTCCACCGGACGGACGATCTGATGTCCGAGCTGCCCGAGCACATGGAGCGCGTGCAGAAGGCCGTCTCGCAGGCCTCGGACGCAATTTCCCGTAAGTACTTCAATCAGGCGGATGAACTTGCCTGGGTGGGAGAAGTTTCATGACCCGGCTGAGCATCGTCCACAAGACGGCCTACAAGTACAACAAACGGGTCACCCTGTCCTACAACGAGGCCCGCATGACCCCGCTGACGGATTCCCAGCAGGTGGTGCTCGAGTCCGTGGTCAAGGTGTCGCCGTCGCAGGCTGCCGTGAGCACCTACCGCGACTACTGGGGCACCAGGGTCACGGCGTTCGACATGCAGATGCCGCACGAACACCTTGAAGTGGTTTCCAACATCACCGTGGAGGTCCACCGCGCCGAGAAAATCCCGTCGGAGTCTGACATTGCCGGCTGGGACGTCCTGGCCTCACCCGAGACGCACACCACCTTCAGCGATTGGCTTCCCCAGTCCAGGCTGAGCGGTCCCGGTGACGAAGTCCTGGGCATCATCCCGCAAGTGGTGGCCGGGAAGAACCCGCACGAGGCCGCCATGGCCTTGTTCGAGTGGATGCGCGGCGAAATGACCTACATGTCCGGTTCCACAGCGGTCACCACCAACGCGGAAGAGGCTTGGGGCCAGCGGCAGGGCGTCTGCCAGGACCTCGCCCACCTGGCCATCGGTGCGTTGCGCAGCTGCGGCATCCCGGCGCGCTACGTCTCGGGTTACCTTCACCCCCGCTCCAGCGCCGGCATCGGAGAGACTGTGGCCGGGCAGTCGCATGCGTGGCTGGAGTGGTGGGACGGCGACTGGCGCAGCTGGGACCCCACCAACCATAAGCCGGCCGGGGACTTCCATGTCACGGTGGCCCGGGGCAGGGACTACCGCGATGTGCCGCCGCTGAAGGGCATTCTGTCGGGTGGGGGCGGTTCGGCCCTGAGCGTCAGCGTGGAGATCACGCAGCTCGCCTGACCGGGCGTGTCTCCCCGGACAGCGTCTGCCGGGCCAGCTCCGCGGGCTGGCCCGGCAGACGGCGTTTATTCCTGGGCGGATTTCACCGCGCCGCTGAGCTGGGTCCACCAGGTCATCGGTTCCGTCACCTTGAAGCGTCGGCCCGTCACTGTGTCCGGTGTGATCCGGACGAAGATGTCCTTTTTGCCTGCCTGCCAGGGGAAGAGGAAGAGCTGCGCGGTTTCCAGGACCTGCTCCGTGCCGGTGACGATGGCGGCCGTGCCCTTGACCACCACGCTCCAGGCCAGGCCGGTGTTGGGATCCACGCCGTCCGCCTCCACCGCCACCGGGGCGTCCTCCGAGGCGCCGGAGAGTTTGGTTCCCTCGCTGGTGCGGAACACCAGGGTGCCCCGGTCAACCGTGTAGTTGATGGGAAAGATATCGGGGCGTCCCGCTACCAGGACCGCCAGCCTGCCGACGGACACGGTGCGGAGCGCGGCCCAGCACTCGTGGTGTTCAAGGTTCTGGACTTCAGGTATTGGTTCGGCGCTCATGCCGCGAGCTTACCCTCACCAAGGGCTGGGTTTGTAGTCCTTGAGGAACACGCCGTACTGGTCCTCACCGTGCTCTCCCATGACGATGGGATCGTACACGCGGGCGGCCCCGTCCACCAGGTCAAGGGGGGCGTGGAAGCCTTCTTCCATGAGCCTGACCTTGGTGAAGTGCGGACGCTCGTCGGTGATCCAGCCGGTGTCCACGGCAGTCATCAGGATGCCGTCGCTGTCCAGCATTTCCTGGGCGCTGGTGCGCGTCATCATGTTGAGTGCAGCCTTTGCCATGTTGGTGTGCGGGTGGCCCGGGCCCTTGTAGGCGCGGGAGAACTGGCCCTCCATGGCCGAGACGTTGACGATGTATTTCCGGCGGGCGGTGGACCGCTTCATGGCGCTCCGCAGCCGGCTCACCAGCAGGAAGGGCGCGGTCACGTTGCAGAGCTGTACCTCGAGCATCTCCAGCGGATCCACCTCGTCCACCACCTGGGTCCAGCTGTTGATGGTGGCCAGGTCCGGAACCAGCCCGCCGGCGTCGATGGCCGTTCCTGACGCAATGCGTTCCAGGGAGGCTGATCCCGTGGATAGTGCCAGCGATGTGATGGCATCCCCGGCCAGGACCGGGTGCTCCGTCACGCTGCTGGCCAACGCCAGGGGGTGCTTGTCATGTGCGTGGCCGAAGGTCACCAACTCGGGACCGCCGTTGGCCTGTTCCAGTGCCGCCGGAAGCGGTTCATCCTCGGCGTCCACCAACGGCTTGTAGGCATTGCCGGAACGGCGTACCGTCTGCGCCGCGTTGTTGATGATGATGTCCAGCGGGCCTGCCTCGTTGAGTGAGTCCGTGAGGGCCATGACCTGGGCGGGATCGCGGAGGTCGATGCCCACGATGCGGAGCCGGTGCAGCCATTCGCCGCTGTCCTCCATGGCGGCGAACCTGCGGGCGGCATCCTTGGGGAAGCGCGTGGTGATGGTGGTGTGGGCGCCGTCGCGGAGCAGTCGAAGCGCGATGTACATCCCGATTTTGGCCCGCCCGCCGGTCAGCAGGGCGCGGCGGCCGGTCAGGTCGGTCCGGGCATCGCGTTTGCTGTGGCTGAAGGCAGCGCAGTCGGGGCACAGCTGATGGTAGAAGGCATCAACCTGCGTGTAGTGCTGCTTGCAGATGTAGCACGGGCGCGAGCGGATCAGGTGGCCGGCGACTTTGCCGGTGGCTGAGGTGGCCAGCTTGTTGCCGCGCGTCTCGTCGTCGATCCGGTCCGGGGCTGCGGTTGCGGTCTGGGCGATGACAGCCCGGTCCGCTTCGGAGATCAGGTCCCGCTTGGTGACCCTGCGGTGCCGCTTGACGGCCTTGAACATTTTCCCGGTGGCGCGGCGCACTGAAACGTAATCCGGGTGCTCCTCGTCGTAGGCATGGATGGTATTCAGGACCTTGAGGCAGGCCTGGATTTCCTCAGGGGTCAGATCGGGGGAGCTCACTGTATCGATTTTACAGCCTGGGGCTCCCTGCCGGCCCCACCGTCAACGGGGCGGGCGGCTGCCGGGGAGCGCCCTGTAGGAGCGCTCCCGGGCAGTGGTCAGGAGAGGCGGACGCGCGGCGCGGCGTCCGCGGCCGCCGCAGCGTGCGTCGCAGCAACCTTGTCCACGGAATCGCGCACATCCGGGTACTGCGCAGCTGCTGCCTTGACGGCGTTGGGCACTAGGTGCAGGTTGGCGGCCGCGAGCTTGCGCTCATCCTCACCGGGTTCTGGAACTTCCTGGCCCTTGGACAGGACCGTGATTCCGGAGTCCGTGACCTTGAAACCACGGGCACGGTCCAGGTCCGCGTCAAGGCCGATCGCCGCCCCAGCCGGTACCTTGACGTTCTTGTCGATGATGGCGCGGTTGATCACGGCGCCCTCGCCGATCTGGACCTTGTCCATCAGGACCGAGTCGATCACCCGGCTGCTGGTGGCCACATAGACGTCGTTGGACAGGACGGAGCCCTCCACGACGCCGCCGGAGATTACCACCCCGCTGGAGACGATCGAGTCCAGGGCGGTGCCGACGGTGTTGTTCTGGCCGCGGACGAACTTGGCCGGGGGTGAGATGCTCTGCCGGGTGTAGATGGGCCACTCGGAGTTGTAGAGGTTGAAGACCGGCAGCGGGGAAATGAGGTCCATGTGGGCATCGTAGAAGGAGTCGATGGTGCCCACGTCGCGCCAATAGGTGCGGTCGCGTTCTGTGGAGCCGGGAATGTCATTGAGGGTGAAGTCGTAGACATCTGCTTCGCCCTGGTTCACGAAGTAGGGAATGATGTCCCCGCCCATGTCGTGCTTGGTGTCCAGCCGTTCTGCGTCGACATGGAGCGCCGCCACCAGCGCGTCGGCGTCAAAGACATAGTTGCCCATGGAAGCCAGGAACTGGGAGGGATCGGCTGCCAGGCCGGGAGTGCTGGCAGGCTTTTCCACAAATGCCGAAATCTTCTGGGGATCGTTCTGGTCCACCTCGATCACGCCGAACTGGTCGGCCATGTGAAGTGGCTGCCGGACGGCAGCGACCGTTGCTTTGGCACCGCTGTTCACGTGCTGCGCCACCATCTGGGCGAAGTCCATGCGGTAGACGTGGTCCGCGCCCACCACCACCACGATGTCGGGGTTGGCGTCATGGATGAGGTTCAGGGACTGGTAGATGGCGTTGGCGCTGCCCAGGAACCAGCTTTTGCCCACACGCTGCTGCGCCGGAACCGAGGCCACATAGTTGCCCAGCTGGGTGGACATTCGCCAGGTCTCCGAGATGTGGCGGTCCAGGCTGTGGGACTTGTACTGCGTGAGCACGACGATCTGCAGGTACCGCGAATTCACCAGGTTGGACAGCGCGAAGTCGATCAGGCGGTAGCTCCCTGCGAAGGGTACGGCAGGCTTGGCCCGGTCTGCCGTCAGTGGCATCAGCCTGTTCCCCTCGCCGCCTGCGAGGACAATGGCCAGGACTCTTTTGTTCAACGGCATAATGGTCGCTCCTGTACGCCTTCGTAACTCCCCAAGACAGTCCGGCATGCCCGGACTCCTTCACACTAGAACAGTTAAGCGTGAAGGACTACCTTGGGTCTTGTGCGAATAGACATTGTGACTAAAGAGTTCCCGCCGGAGATCTACGGTGGCGCCGGAGTCCACGTGGCCGAATTGAGCAGGGTGCTTAGTAAGCATGTTGACCTGCAGGTTCGTGCTTTTGGTGCTCCCCGCGACACCGACTATCATGGCGCCACCGTGACGTCCTACCAGGTACCGGAGGACCTCGGCGGGGCCAACGCCGCGGTGCAGACCCTCGGGGTGGACCTCCGGATCGTCCCGGACGTGGAAGGCGCGGATGTGGTCCATTCGCATACCTGGTACGCCAACATGGCAGGCCACCTCGCGTCCCTGCTGCACGGCATCCCGCATGTCCTCAGCGCCCACAGTCTGGAGCCCCTCCGCCCCTGGAAGGCCGAACAGCTCGGCGGCGGCTACGCGCTCTCGTCCTGGGTGGAGAAGACTGCCTACGAGGCGGCGGCAGCAATCATCGCAGTTTCCGAAGGCATGCGGCAGGACATCCTGCGCAGCTACCCGGACGTCGATCCCGCGAAGGTCAAGGTGGTCCACAACGGCATCGACGTCGAGCTGTGGCAGCGTGACGAAAATGACGACGCCGTCCGTGCCCTGGGCATCGATCCGGCCAAGCCCAGCGTGGTTTTTGTGGGCAGGAACACCCGCCAGAAAGGTGTTCCCTACCTGCTGCGGGCCGCAGCCAAGCTGCCCGCCGACGTCCAGCTGGTCCTGTGCCTGGGGGCGGCCGATACCCCGGAGCTCGCCGCCGAGACCGCCCGCCTGATCGAGGACCTGCAGAGCCAGCGGACAGGCGTGGTGCTCATTGAGCGCATGCTGCCACGGCACGAGCTCATCCAGGTCCTCAGCCACGCCACCGCGTTCGCCTGCCCGTCCATCTATGAGCCGCTCGGCATCGTGAACCTGGAAGCAATGGCGTGCGGGGCGGCAGTGGTTGCCAGCGCCACGGGCGGTATACCGGAGGTCGTGGAGCACGGCCAGACCGGACTCCTCGTTGACCTTGAGCAGGTCACCGACGGCACCGGGACGCCCCTCGATCCGGAAAAGTTCGTCACCGAGTTCGCGGCCGCCCTCACCGAGGTTGTCTCCGATCCGGAGCGGGCGCGCGCCATGGGCCAGGCCGGCCGGCTGCGCGCCGAGAAGCACTTCTCCTGGGAGTCCATCACCGAGACCACCCTTGAGGTGTACCGCTCGGTGCTGCCGTCCAAGGGCTAGCGACCCCTTCGTAATTAATCACGACGGCGCCGCTCCCCTCGCGGGGGGAGCGGCGCCGTCGGAATTCATGCCGTCAGCCGGAAATTAGTTCCGTTTCGCCGCAACGGTCCTGGCCAGCAGCACCTTCTCGTCCACCGGGGACTCGCCGCTGGCCCGCTGGCGTCGGAAGTAGGCCCTTGCCTCGTCCTGCCGTTCTTTCTCGGCGCCAGTGGCAATTGCCGCGCGCACGTGGTCGCCGTCGTAGCCAAAGGCATCCACGAGGTGCAGCGCGTGCGGGCGGATCTTCACAAGCAGCCTGTTGATGTATTCACCCACGGTCCGGGCCCGTTGCATGGAAAGGCGGCCGTTCATGAGGTACCAGGACAGGTTCTTTTCGATCAGCGACAAGCCAAAGAGGTCACGCAGCCATGTCAGCACCATCTTGGTGCCGGGATCCTCCACCTCGCGGAGGGCGTCGGTGAAGGCCTCCCATTGCAGCAGCTCGGCGTGCGCCTGCGCGGCATCGATCAGCTCGTTCTGGTGCCGGTTGAAGAGCGCGGCGCCCTTCTCCTGCGATAGCCGGCCTGTGCCCTTCAGCGCTGTTGCCGCTTCCGCCACCATGGTCTGCACCCGGTCGGTGAGGAGCTCGCGCTGGCCTTCCTCGTCGCGCAGGGCGATCGCCGCCTTCTGCACGGACCCGGTGTCAGCCATGAACTGGGCCACCTGGCGCAGCCCCGTCCGGTGGATGGCGGCGCCGGTTGCCTGTCCCACCACATAGCGGGCCAGCACGCCGAAGTCCACGTTGCGGAACTCCTTGGCGTAGTCGGCCAGCAGGCGTTTGGCCACCAGTTGCAGCAGCACGGTGTTGTCGCCCTCGAACGTGGCATAGACATCAAGGTCCGCCCGTAGTGACGCAAACCGGTTCTCGATCAGGAAGCCGGCACCGCCGCACGCTTCCCGGCATTCCTGCAGCGTGTCCAGCGCGTGCCAGGTGCTGAGGGCCTTCAATGCCGCGGCAAGGGTTTCCAGGTCCTGGCGGTCGGCGTCCGTGTCATGCGCGCCGGAAAAGACGTCGTCGAACTTCTGCAGCAGCTGCTCATGCGCGAACCCGGCGGCGTACGTGGTGGCCAACCGGGTGAAGAGGCGGCGCTGGTGCCGCTGGTAGTCGAGCAGGACTTCCTCGTCCGTATGTGAGGAGGCGTTGAATTGGCGCCGTTCGGAGGCGTAACGGATGGCTGCCTGCAGCGCCACCTTCGAGGCTGCCACCGCCGCACCATCCAGCGACACCCGGCCCTGCACCAGGGTGCCGAGCATGGTGAAGAACCGCCGGCCCGGGCTGGCGATGGGGGAGGTGTACGTTCCGTCCGGGGCGACGTCGCCGTAGCGGTTTAGGAGGTTCGTTCGGGGGATACGGACGTTGGTGAAGTGCAGCCGCCCGTTGTCGATGCCGTTGAGTCCGCCCTTGATGCCGTCGTCCTCGCCACCGATGCCCGGCAGGAACGCCCTGGTCTGCGGATCACGCAGGTCCACGTAGAAGGCGTGGACGCCGTGGTTGACGCCGCGGGTGACAAGCTGGGCGAACACCACGGCGCCCAGTCCGTCAATGGCGGCATTTCCGATATAGTCCTTCCACGCGGCGCGGAACGGCGTGTGCACCACGAATTCCTCCGCGGATGGATCGTAGGTGGCCGTGGTTGCGATGCTGGCCACGTCTGAGCCGTGTCCCGTTTCGGTCATGGCGAAGCAGCCCGGGATCTGCAGGTTCATGATGCCCGGAAGCCATTTCGCATGGTGATCGGCGGTGCCAAGGTGCATGACCGCCGAGCCGAACAGGCCCCACTGCACCCCTGCCTTGATCTGCAGCGAGGGATCCGCCACCACGAGTTCCTCGAAGCCGGCGATGTTGCCGCCGTGGTCGTCGGCGCCGCCCAGGGCTTTAGGAAAAGCGCGGTGCACGGCCTCATTTTCGACGAGGTACTTCAGCTGGCCGAACACCCGGGCGCGGTGCTCGTTATGGGTCAGCCCCTCGATTTTGTGAAGCTCTGGGCGGGCCGCAAGGTCCCGGGCCTGGAGCCGCACTGCGGCCCACTTGCCGAGCAGTTGCCTGCCCAGCGTTTCGACGTCGACGGCGGGCTGCGGCCTGGCGCTGCCCGGCACCGGTAGGTGCGGGGCTGCAGCGCGCTTCCCCTTGCCGGTGGGACGGTCCACTACTTCAGTCATGTCAATGTCCTTCGTTGGTGCTGACAGTGCTTGGTGGTTACGGGTGGTTGGTTACGTTGGCTGAGGGTCGTGTTTGCCTGGCGGGCAGTGTGGGGTCATCCGCGCGCCGAGGGTGAGAGTTCGGGGGCGATGCCTACGCACAGCCAGGCTGTGATCTGCCGTGCCATCGCCTCTTGGCCGGGTTTGGCAGGGGAGTCCGGAGTGCTGAGCCATTGTTCCCCGGCGTTGCGCACCAGTCCGATAGCCGCCTTGGGCCAGTAGCCGATCACTGCCTGCTTGCCGTCGCCCAGGTGCGATCTCATGGGGGTGGCAATCATGTCGGCCACGGCGTCAAAGAAATGTCCGAGCGCCCCGGACACTGCGCCCGAGGAACCCTCCGGGTCGCCGCTGCCGTACCGGGTGACGAACGTGTAGACGTTCGGGCTGGTGTCCGCCATCTGGAGGTAGGCGGAGACCATGGCCAAGAGGCCTTCGCGCGGAGTGTCCGCGTTCTGGGCGGCTTCCTGGATCCGGCGCTGCATCTGGCTCAGGACAACTTCGCCTACGGCCTGCTGAAGCCCGGCCTTGTCACCGAAATAGCGGTAGAAAACGGACTTCGAGGTGCCGGCTGCAGCAGCGATCTCTTCCATGGAGGCGTCGCTGCCCAGCACGTGTACTGCACGCCGTGCGGACTTGATCAGCTCCCTGCGGCGTTCCTCCCGGTGGCTCTGCCAGCGCGAAGAGCGCCCGTCAGGGCTGCCGGGTGCAGGCGGGGCGGCCGGGCCGTTGTCGTGGTTGTTCACGATACTCAGCGTATCAGGTACGCTGGGTATCGGTAACCGCACGTGACCCGAGGAGATACCCATGTCCATTGACGGACAGTCCACCGCTGGACCCGAAGAAGCAGGCAGCCTGGCTGCAGGAACCCCTGGCCTCCGCAAGGCAGTGATCGTCGGAGGAAACCGGATTCCGTTTGCCCGCGCCGGCAGCGCCTACGCAAAGTCCTCCAATCTGGACATGCTGACCGCGGCACTGGACGGGCTCATCGCCCGGTTCGGACTGCAGGATGAGCACATCGGGGAAGTGGCCGCCGGTGCGGTCCTCAAGCACTCCAGGGACTTCAACCTCACCCGCGAAGCGGTCCTGGGTTCCGCGCTCTCCGCCGAGACCCCTGCCTATGACCTGCAGCAGGCGTGCGCCACCGGCCTGGAGGCGGTGGTGGGATTGGCCAACAAGATCAAGCTGGGCCAGATCGATTCCGCCATTGCCGGTGGGGTGGATTCCGCCTCCGATGCTCCGATCGTGGTCAGCGAGGGCCTTCGCGAAGTGATCCTGGACCTCAGCCGGGCCAAGACGCTGCCGCAGCGGCTGCAGATCCTCGGCCGGCTGCGGCCCAAGGACCTGGCCCCGTTGGCTCCCGGCACCGCCGAGCCGCGGACCGGCCTTTCAATGGGCGAGCACCAGGCCCTGACCACGGCGCAGTGGAAGATCACCCGCGAGTCCCAGGATGAGCTGGCCTATAAGAGCCACCAGAACCTGGCTGCCGCCTACGAGTCCGGGTTCTTCGATGACCTTGTGACGCCCTACCGGGGCCTGGTGCGGGACGGCAACCTCCGCGCGGATACGTCGCTTGAGAAGCTCGCTACCCTGAAGCCGGTCTTCGGCAAGAACCTCGGTGCCGCGGCTACCATGACTGCAGGCAACTCCACTCCCCTGACGGACGGGGCCTCAACCGTCCTGCTGGCTTCGGAGGCCTGGGCGGACGCCCATGACTTGCCTAAGCTTGCTGCCGTGGTGGACGCAGAGGCCGCTGCAGTGGACTTTGTCCATGGCAAGGACGGCCTGCTGATGGCACCCGTATTCGCCGTGCCCCGGCTGCTGGCCCGCCAAGGCCTCACGCTGGCCGACATTGACTTCTTCGAGATCCATGAGGCTTTCGCAGCCACGGTCCTCAGTACCCTCGCGGCATGGGAGGACGAGGAGTTTGGCCGTACCCGCCTTGGGCTGCAGGGCGCCTTCGGCAGCATCGACCGGTCCCGGCTCAACGTGAACGGGTCTTCGTTGGCCGCCGGCCACCCTTTCGCCGCAACCGGCGGCCGGATCGTGGCTTCACTGGCCAAGCAGCTGCATGCCAAGGGCAGCGCTGATGGCCGGCCCGCGCGCGGCCTGGTCTCGGTCTGCGCGGCCGGCGGCATGGGCGTCGTGGCTGTTCTCGAATCGCTGTAGGGGGTCCAGGTGACAGACAAGTATGCACAACTGGTAAACCAGGGCCTGGGCAGGAATGTGGCCAGGAAGCTCGGACTGCCCCAGCCCACGCTCCTTCGGCGCTACGCGGCCGGACAGCCCCTGATCACCGGCCCCATCCTGGTCCAGGGAAGCACACAGGGGGCCGATGCCCTGTCCGCCGAACTCCTTTCCTGGGACCTTGATGTCCGGCGGCACGCAGTACCGCGCGAAAAACTGGGCGCCATCATCATGGTGCTGGATGAAGTGGCACACCCAAGGGACCTCGAAAAGCCCATTCTCTCGGCAGCTGCCTCACTGCGGGATCTTGCCCCCGGCGGTCGCGTGGTCACGGTGTCCAGGCCGGCGTCGGACGCTAATTCCCCTGCAGCTGCCGCTGCCCGGCAAGGGATCGACGGTTTCCTCCGCTCGCTGGCAAAGGAACTCCGCGCCGGCGCCACAGGCAACGGCATTGTCCTGAGGAGCGGGATCCAGGCCACCAGCCCCAGTGCCCTTGCAGCACTCCAGTTCTTCCTCTCCGGCCGTTCGGCCTTCGTGGACGGGCAGTTTGTGACGGTGTCCGGCACATCCGGACAACTTGCCAGTGACCCGGAAAAACCGCTGGCCGGCAAGATTGCGGTAGTCACCGGAGCAGCACGCGGCATTGGAGCGGCCATCGCCCGCACCCTGCAGCGCGATGGCGCCACGCTCATCCTCGTGGACGTCCCCGCGGCAGGCGACCAGCTGGCGGCGGTGGCGAACGAGGTACGGGGGACCGCGCTCCAGCTGGACATCAGCAGGGACGACGCAGGACAACGGATTGTTGAGCATGCCGCGCAGCGCCACGGCCGCCTGGACATCATGGTCCACAACGCCGGCATCACCCGCGACAAGCTGCTGGCCAACATGGACCAGCCCCGGTGGAACTCGGTGATCAACATCAACATCACCGCACAGCTCCGTATCAACGAAGCGCTGCTCTCCTCGGAGCACTTTCGGGAATCGCCGCGAATCGTGTCAATTGCTTCCACCAGCGGCATCGCCGGCAACCGGGGGCAGACCAACTATGCGGCATCCAAGGCCGGGGTCATGGGAATGGTCAGGTCCACTGCTCCGCACATGGCCGCGCTCGGCGGCAGCATCAACGCAGTGGCCCCGGGGTTCATCGAAACCGAGATGACCGCCCGGATCCCCTTTGCCATCCGCGAGATCGGCCGGCGGCTGAACTCGCTGCAGCAGGGTGGACTGCCGGTGGATGTTGCGGAGGCCGTGTCCTTCCTTGCCAGTGATGCAGCGGCCAGCATCAACGGTGAGGTGCTGCGGGTCTGCGGGCAGAACATGGTGGGGGCATGACGGCCGCCCAGCCGGTCATCCTTGGGGAGATGCCCTCGCTGTCCAAGCTCTACGTCAACGCCGCGGCCCAGGCCGCACGCCGGCGGTTGCTGGGCGCCCAGGATGGATCCGTCCTGCCAGCCGCAAGCCATGAAGTGCGGGGGGCCGGCGTGGACGTTGCCACGCTGACCGCCTACCAGCACCTGATTGGGGAGACGGCCAGCGACGTCCTGCCTGCCGGATTCATCCACGCCCTCGCCTTCCCCCTGGCCATGAGCGTGCTGAACAGGGACGACTTCCCTCTGCCGTTGCTCGGTATGATCCACCTCCGTAACAGCGTTCAGCAGCGTTCCCCGCTGCTCTTCTCGGACACCATGGATATCTCTGCGAGGGTTGAGAACCTCCGCGGACACCGTGCAGGGACACAGGTGGACGTCGTGGCGGAAGTGCGGTTGTCAGGTGCAGCGGAGGCGTCCTGGCTGGGGGTGTCCACCTACCTGGCCAAGGGAGTCTTTCTCCCTGGAATCGATAAGCCGTCCCCGGCCCCCGCGCGGGCGGAATTCAAGGCACCGGATCCCACGGCACTCTGGCAGCTTGGCGTGGATACCGGCCGCGCCTACGCAGCGGTATCCGGCGACTTCAACCCCATTCACCTGAGCGTGCTGTCCGCCAAGGCATTGGGGATGCGGCGGTCCATAGCCCACGGCATGTACCTGGCGGCCAGGGCGCTCGCCGACGTAGGTCCGTCCCGTGGAGATTCCTTCACCTGGGACGTCGATTTCGACTCCCCGGTGTTCCTTCCCGGGGTGGTTGCCTTGGAGATCAGCACGGAAGAAGGCGATGCCGGTACGCGGACACGCTCCGACTTCGTGGCATGGAATCCCAGGTCGGGCCGCCGCCACTTCAGCGGCTCGGTCAGCGCCCTCTAGCCGGGCATCCGCACAGCCCGCAGGATGCGGTGCAGGCTCAGCAGGACCGATTCGGACGCGGGAACTATTCCCTGCTCCGCCGGCCTTCCGGCGGTGGCAGCCATGCAGGCTTCCACCGCCGCCCTTGCCGCCTCGAAGTGCCCATCCTGT
The DNA here is from genome assembly GCF_020809045.1 of Pseudarthrobacter sp. L1SW. Lineage (NCBI taxonomy): Bacteria > Bacillati > Actinomycetota > Actinomycetes > Micrococcales > Micrococcaceae > Pseudarthrobacter > Pseudarthrobacter sp. L1SW. The sequence goes on from NZ_CP078079.1 coordinate 2,005,562, forward strand.
GCCGAGGCATCGTCCTCGCTGAACGAGCGCAGGAGGTCGCCTGTTGCTGACAAAGCGTCTGCCAGGGGACCGTTGTCCTGCAGGGGAACGCTGTACGGTGCCTCGCTGTCCCAGATGACGTCGGACAGCACGTCCGTGATGTCCTGGATGTGGAAGGTCACCCTCTCCAGTTCGCGCAGGTTGCGGTAATCAAGGTCCACGTCGCGGGGATGCAGTTTGCGCCTGGGATTCGCCCGCCGGCTCGCATCGGCTTCCTTGACCAGGTGCCGGACCGAGCGCGCCGCAGCGGCAAGTTCGTCTGAACGGCTGGACCAGTCCTCATGTTTGGGTGGCCACTCTTCCTTAAGGGCCGCTCCCATGTCGCTGAGTTGCCGGCCGAGGGCCAGGCGGAGCTCATCCAGGCTGGCAGCCGCGGCGTTCAGGTGCAGCGGCGGAAAGACCAGGAAGTTGATGCCGATTCCAACGGCAACTCCGAAACCCATCTGCAGGAGGTAGCCGAACGAAAAGTCGTCCGGATTGCTGCCGCCGACAAGCAAAACCAGCAGCGCCGCCGTCGGAATCCAGTCACTGCCCGAGCCGATCCCCGGCAGGCCGCCGAGCAACACTCCTATGCCCATGATGAGTGCGACGGCGAACGGTGACGGGTCCGTGACGGTAACCAACACGTACGCCAAGCCGATGCCGACCGCGAGCCCGGCAAGGGCCTGGAGTCCCTGCCGCACCGAACCGGCAACATTGTGGTACATCGCCACCAGCGCACCCAGGGGGGCGTAGTACGGATAGTTCGCGGCGGCCCCGGGCATGTGCGGCGCAAGGGCGAAGGCGAGGCCGGCCGCAAGAGCCGCCTTGGCCGCCAGCTGCAGCCGCTGCGCCGCAAAGGCCGACGACAGGCCGGACACCGCCTGTTTGAGAAAAAGGGTTCCCCTGGCCCACCTGGCATCCGGGCGTGCTTCAGACTGGCGCATTTGTACCACCCTACGGCGCCCTTGCAGCTGCCCCCAAAGGCGCAGGTCAGGCGGCCGGGCATCGGGGCCAGGCGGCGTGATTCAGGACAGTCCTGCCGCTGAGCGGCGCACCTCCGCCGCCAGGCGGTGGGCACGTCCCGGCGTTCTTCCCTCCTCCTGCCGCCGTGGAATGTACCCGAAGCCCAGGCCGTAGGCAGGATCCGCGAACCCGAGCGCTGCGTTGGCGCCCTCATGCCCGAACGCGCGGTGGCTGCCGAAGTTCCGCGACGGGTGCGGCTTCATGAACACGACGGCGAACGCGTTGTCCAGCCCGGAGGACCGGTCAAGTCCCCATACCTGTTCCTGCGACATCTGCTCGAGGGTGGTGGTTGTCAGGAACGGTTTGCCGCCCTGGAGTCCGGTGGTGGCCGCCGCATAAAGCCTTGCCAGGCCCCGTGCCGCTCCTACGCCGCCCGCCGCAGACATTCCTGCCGCCCGGACCGGGCGGATGTTGGGAAGCTCCATGATGGTGCTGACCGGGGCGTTGCTGTTCAGGCCCTCGAGGCTGAGCGGATCGAGCCAGGGCAGCTCCGGGCCGGCCGCGTAGAGGACGTCGCGGTAGCGGAACTCCTGGTCTTCCGGCAAGCCAAGGAAGAAATCGATATTGAAGGGGCTCCTGATCCGCCCTTCGTAGAGCTCCTGCAGGCTTTCCCCTGCTGTCCGCCGGCACAGCTCTTCCATGATGATCCCGATGGTGAGCGCGTGGTAGCCAAACTGCCGGCCGGGCTGCCAGGTGGGTACAGCCAGGGCTAGCCGGGCCGCGGCGGCAGGGGTGGTGAATTCGTCCAGCCCGAAGCCGCCTTCAATGCCCATGAGCCCTGCCTGGTGCGACAGAGCCTGCCGGACCAGGAGTCGGTCCTTGCCGTGCGCGCCGAATTCCGGCCAGTAGTGCGCTACGGTGCGGTCGAGGTCGAGCACACCGTCCTGCACCAGCAGCGCTATGACCATGGCAGCCACCCCCTTCGAACAGGAGTAGGCTCCCGTCAAAGTGTCCGGCGCCATGTCCGGCCCGCCCGTCAGTTCCACCACCGGGACCCCGTCCTTGTAGGCGGCCAGCTGTGCGCTGTAGTGCGGATCCTCGCGCAGGAGCGACTCGAACAGGTCCAGGACGTTGTTGTATCCGGGCGCTACGTAGCCTTGAGCTCTATCCATGGCGCCCAGCTTATCCGGAAAACGCTTACTGCCCCTCGGCTGGCGCCCCGTGCCCAGGCATGACTTCCTCCCCTTCCCGGACGGGCCCGGGCGGTGTCCCGTCCCCGAAGGGGCGGCCTCCAAGCGATTCCCGGCCATGGGGTTCCAGCCAGCCCTTGAGGTCCGGTCCTGCAGGGACAATGCCGGTGGGGTTGATGTCCTCATGGACGATGTAATAGTGCTGCTTGATCTGGACGAAATCGATGGTGTCGCCGAAGCCGGGAGTTTGGAACAGGTCCCGCGCGTAGCCCCACAGGGCGGGCAATTCGCTGAGTTTTTGCCGGTTGCACTTGAAGTGGCCGTGGTAGACGGGATCGAACCGGGCAAGTGTGGTGAAGAGCCTTACGTCGGCCTCGGTGATTGTGTCACCCACCAGATAGCGCTGTCCCGAGAGGCGCTCCTCCAGCCAATCAAGGGCTGCCCATAACCGGGCGTAGGCGGAGTCGTAGGCTTCCTGGGACCCGGCAAAACCGCAGCGGTAGACGCCGTTGTTGACCTCGGTGAACACGCGTTTGTTGACCTGGTCGATTTCCTGGCGCAGATGCTCCGGGTACAGGTCCGGCGCTCCGGCACGGTGAAATTCGGTCCACTCGGTGGAAAAGTCCAAGGTTATCTGCGGAAAGTTGTTGGTCACCACTGCGCCGCTGGCGACATCCACGATCGCGGGGACGGTGATGCCGCGGGGATAGTCCGGGAACCGCCTGAAGTAGGCGTCCTGGATGCGCTCGATGCCCAGGACCGGGTCCACCCCGCCAGGATCGAGGTCAAACGTCCATGAACGGGCATCGTGGGTGGGACCGGGTTGTCCCAGTGAGATGGCGTCTTCAAGGCCAAGCAGGCGCCTGACGATCACGGTCCTGTTGGCCCAGGGGCAGGCACGCGCCGCGATCAGCCGGTAGCGTCCGGCCTCCACCGGCCAGCCCGGCTCCCCGTTCGGGCCGGGGGCTGCGTCCCTCGTGATGCGGTCTTCGATGTAGTTGGTGTCGCGGTTGAATTCCGCTCCACCAGTGACGTACGCGCCGCGGGTGCTGTGTTCGGCCTTGTTCTCCGAGGCCTGTGCCCTTGCCGCCTGCTGTGTGCTGTCCGTTTCCTGGCTCATGGGACCACCCTATGCTCCCGTGGGCAGGACAGTGGAGATGGGCTGCCAGGCCCAGAGCCACGAGCCAGCCACAAGGGCCGCGAACAGAAGGATCCAGACGGCGGAGGGCACCGAAGTGGCACGCCAGAGGAGGTACGCGTCGGAACTGGCCAGCCGGTCCCTGCGGCGCAGGTGCACGTGGGTGAGCTTGATGAGGTCGCGTACGGCGGCCACGAGCAGGGCCAGGCCCAGGATGACGGCCAGATGTCCGACGAAGGCGGCCGGCACAAAGAGGATCAGGAGCAGGGTGACGGCAATTGCCGCGGACGTGATCAGCACGCCTGTCAGGTTCCGGAGGAAGAGCAACGAGGCAGCCAGGGCCACGGCCCCGCCTGCAACGGCCGCCGGTCCCCATCCGCTGAAGCCGCACCACACAAACGTCGCGCCGACAATGGCGGGTACCGGATAGCCCCAAAAGCAGGACCAGGCGGTGGCGAGCCTGCTGCGGCTGTACGTGGTGGTGGTGCCGGAGTGGTCCAGGCCGAGCCGGATCCCGGATAACCGCTGGCCGCTGAGCACCGCAGCAACAGCGTGCCCCATCTCGTGTGTGGCCGTGGCCAGCAGGCCGAAGTACCGCCAGGAGCGGCGGGGCACTGACAGGGCGGCAGCTGCCATCACCGCCAGTGCCAGTTCGGTCAGTGTCACGCTGGGAGCATCTGCCCGGCTGAACGCTCCCAGCAGTTTGTCCCAAAGGTCCCCAGGTATAGTCATCAGGGCCGCTCGCTGACGGGGTCATCGTAAGCCATGGGCGCAACGGTACAGGGGCCGGCTGGGTGCGGGCTTAAAACCGGAAGGCACGCCAACAGCCGGGCGTGCCTCAGGATCGGTGGGACTGCGGACGTGCCGCAGCCCCACGTCGGCTGAATTATTTAGCCTTCGCACTCGGTGCAGTAGCTGTGGCCATCCTTCTGGCGCGCAATCTGGGACCGGTGACGGACCAGGAAGCAGGAGTAGCAGGTGAATTCGTCTTCAGCCTGCGGGATGACCTGTACCACGAGCTCTTCGGCCACGAACTCGCCTCCGGGCACGCCGGCTCCGTCGAGCCCGTCAGCCTCGTCCAGCTCCAGCACAACGCTGCGTGCGTCGGGAGCATTTGCTGACTGGAGCTGCTCGAGTGAGTTGTCCTGCGATTCCTTGACGTCGGAGCGCAGTTCGTCGTAATCGGTTGCCACTTTAGGTGCTTCTCTTTTCTTTGGTTCGCCTGTCGCGTATGAAACGTACAGCATCATGCGGCTATTCCCCAATACCCGGAGTATATTGACCGTCCCCTGGGTAATGGTTCAAGGAAGGCAGCCTTGCGGTTTACCGCCGCGTTGGGGCTGCATGGGCAGCGGATGGCGCGGCAATCAGCGCGGTCCGCACTACTGGTAAGGGGAGCATGTGGAGCAGCTCACTGCCGAATTCGGTGGTTCAGTGCAGGTAGGTACGGGTGTTGGTCCGGTCCTGGAAAAATTCGAGTCCGTTTCAAGGATCGCCGTGTTGCGGGGCGGAGGCCTTGGAGACCTGATCTTCGCCATCCCTGCCATGGCAGCGCTCAAGGCAGCCTACCCCGGAGCAACCCTGACCTTGCTGGGCACTCCCGTCCACAGGGCGCTGCTTGCGGCAACCAAGAGCCCGGTGGATGAAGTGTGCGTGTTGCCATTCGCTGAAGGCGTGCGCCCGGGGGAGGAGGACCCGGCGGAGCTGGACGCGTTCTTTGATGACATGCGCGGACGCCGGTTCGACCTGGCCGTCCAGCTACATGGCGGCGGCAGGTACTCCAATCCCTTCCTGCTTCGCCTTGGGGCGCGGCACACGGCAGGCACCCGGACGGCGGACGCCGCCAGCCTCGAGCGCACGGTTCCCTATATCTACTACCAGCATGAGCCCCTAAGGGCGCTGGAGGTCGCCGGCATGGCCGGCGCTTTCCCCCTCGACCTGGAGGCCCGCCTGGCGCCGGCTGAAGGCGGCGCCCCGCCCGCCGTCGTAACGCGCGACGACGGTGCCGGGCCTTGGGTAGTGGTGCATCCGGGCGCCACGGATCCCCGCCGCCGCTGGCCCGTCAGCCGGTTCGCTGAACTTGCGGCGGCATGCGCCGCGGACGGCTTCCGCGTTGCGGTCATCGGGGATGAGAATGAACGCGCCCTTGCCGGGCAGGTGGTGGAACAGGCAGCTTCCGCCAATGTCCATTCATTCGCCGGGGACCTGGACATGGGCGGACTTGTGGCACTGCTGGTCCGGGCGGCCGTAGTTGTGGGTAATGACAGCGGGCCCCGGCACCTTGCCCAGGCGCTGGGAGTTCCAACAGTGGGTATTTTCTGGGTGGGCAATGTCATAAATGCCGGTGCGCTGGGCAGGAGCCTCCACCGCATCCACGCCTCCTGGGTGACCGCCTGCCCTACCTGCGGCATAGACGTGACCCAGGTTGGGTGGACGGCGCCGCGCTGCCCGCATGATGACTCAGTAGTGGCCGGTATCCCGGTACGGGATGTACATGAGGACGTACGCAGCCTGGCAGCTTCCGAACTGGCCAAAGCGGACGCATGAGCGGCGCGGACATTTCCATGGCTACCGGTCCGGACAACCGCATTGATGGTAAGCCGGAGCTTCTTGTCCTGCGGGCCCTGAAGCTGGGCGACCTGCTGGTTGCGGTGCCTGCCCTCAAGGCCCTTCGGCGCACGTTCCCCGGACACCGGCTGCGGTATGCGGCCCAGGGGTGGCTCTCGGAAGCCCTGGGACTTGTGGGTGGCTACGAGCTCCTGCCCACGCATGGCCTGGACGAGCCGCTGGCCCTGGAAGCGGGCATGGTAGACGTGGCAGTGAACCTGCACGGCAGCGGCCCTGAAAGCCAGGGGCGCATCGATGCCCTTAAGGCGCGGCAGACGATCGGCCACCGCAGCGAGCACCGGGACGGGCCGCCCTGGCGGGCAGAACTGCATGAGCGGGAACGCTGGGTACGCCTCCTGGAATGGCACGGGATCGACGCCGACCCGCTGGACGTTGGTTTGAACACGCCGCACGTGCGCAGCCCGGTTCCCCATGCCACGGTCCTGCATGTTGGCGCTGCCTACGGCAGCCGGCTCTGGCCCGCTGATCGTTTCGCTGCTGTTGCCACGGCCCTGGATAAGGCAGGGCACAACGTTGTCTTCACTGGGGGAAGCGGGGAACGGGACAGGGCGGTTGACGTCTGCCGGCGTGCGGGGCTCCCGGACGGTGCGGTGCTGGCGGGGCGGCTTGGCCTGGGCGAGTTTGCTGCAGCCATCGCTGCCGCGCGCCTTGTCATCTCGGCTGATACCGGTGCTGCCCATCTCGCGTCGGCTTACGGAACGCCGTCAGTGGTGCTTTTTGGACCCGCCCCACCCGAGATCTGGGGGCCTCCGCCCGGACCGCATGTTGTCCTGACGCGTGCCGAGCTGCGGCGGGGGGACACCTTCGCTGACCAGCCGGACCCGGCGCTGCTGGCAGTCACGGTTGCGGATGTCCTGGCCGCGGTCCGCGAGTTGGGGTTGTTGTAGCGCTTCCAAGGCTGGAAAGCGCTAGGTTTGGGGGCTCCTTCAGGGGCTTGGAGCCCTAAAATAGGGCTATGGGCGCTGACATAGAGATTGCGTTGGTGTTTACGGTGGCGTTCCTCTGGATGGGCGGAACGTTCGCGATCCTGTCCGGGATAGACCGCCCGGAACGGAAAGCCCGGCGTCAGGAGCGGAGAGCCAGCCGGTCAGGGAAGCGGCGGGTCAGGTACCGCCCGGTTGTGCAGGACTCCCGGATGGAGGAACAGGCCAGGCGCCATAGGCCGCCACGCAGACTGCGTCCGCACTGACGCGACTCAATGCCGTCGCCTTCCCTTACCGGGTGATGACGATCGATTGGCCCATGTCCGGCAGCGGTTTCCTCTGCGTAAAGGAGGAGATGGCGCGGGCGATTTTCTGCCCGCCCTGCGATGACGGTTCAATGGGGTTGGCGTAGTCGGTGTCGACGCTGCAGATGAGCCGAAGGTCGATAAGTGCAGCGCCACGGGAAAACGCGGCCCTGGTAATGGCATCGTTGAACAGGCACAGTGCCGCCTTGATGATTCTCTGCCCCGGCTCCGAAGGCGGAGTGTCATAGATGGTGCACACTGCGAAAGGCAGCCCTGCTGACCCCACCCTGTCCAGCATCGCCCCGTAATCGGCGGCAAACGTATCCTGCGCGCTCGCGAGCATGGCGAGAGCTTCCCCCACGGAAGAGGAACGCTCCTGCAGGAGCGGTGCATAAGCCAGGGCGTCGTTGCCGCCCGCGCTGACCACCAGATGCGTGGCATCGGACGGCAGGAAAACAAGCTGGCGGGAAACGCCTCCCACAACGTCCCCGTCCACGGCCAGAAGCGTGCACTTCCACCCGGGCACGGCGTGCCGCAACTGGGCGATGACGGCGGGACCGCCGCCGACATAGGCGGCGTTATCAAAGATGGAATCGCCCAGCAGGACGATATGCCCGGTGCCAGCCTCCGCCGTCGGAAAGTCTTCCATGGGCACATACTGCCTTGCCGGGCGAACCTCCGCCAGAGTTCCGACTGTGACCGGCACAACGGACCGCCTCCGCCGGGGCTGCTGTTACGCCCGGTAGCGTGGACGGAACCGCTGCCCCGAAGGAGGATCCAATCAGACGGCCCCACGCCACTTGTTCCGCGCTCATGGCCGGCATCATCCTTGCGGGAGCGCTCGCAGGTTGTGGCGGCGCAGCGCAGTCTGTGACGGAGATTCTGGACGGCGGCCAGGGAATCGCCCTTGGGCGACCTGCCAGCGAGCCCGCAGGGCATGGCTTCGAGCTGCAAGGGGCTGCCGAAGCGCTGGCGGCACTGGAAAGAATCCCCATCAAAGGCCGCGCCCCCAAAACCGGTTATTCCCGGGAGGAGTTCGGCCCTGCCTGGGCTGATGTGGACCGCAACGGCTGCGACACCCGAAACGACATCCTTGCCCGCGACCTTGAGGATGAGACCTTTAAGCCCGGTACACGCGACTGCGTCGTCAGCACAGGAACACTGGCTGACAGATACACCGGGACCACGATCAGTTTTGTCCGGGGCGACAAGACTAGTGCCGCAGTCCAGATTGACCATCTCGTTCCGCTCAGCGACGCGTGGCAGAAAGGCGCTCGGCAGCTGAGTGGGGAGCAGCGGCAGCAGTTCGCCAATGATCCGCTGAACCTGATGGCGGCGGACGGTTCCACCAACGGCGCCAAGGGAGACAAGGACGCGGCCACCTGGCTGCCCCCAAACAAAGCTTTTCGCTGCGAATATGTTGCCCGCCAGACAGCCGTGAAGGCCAAATACCAGCTGTGGGTCACCCCTGCCGAGCATGATGCAATCGCCACTGTCCTGGCTGCCTGCCTGAAATGACGGGATGTGGCCCACCCCCGAAATGGTGCGTCACTGGGCCACATCCCGCCGGCTTATTCCGGCCCTGTGGGACGGGAATCTTGCGGACAGTTCGGCTCGCGCGTGCGGTGGTGCAGTTCCTGCTCCGTCGGCCGCAGCAGCTTTCCGGCCTCATCCGAATCGACGAAGTCCCGCGGCCGCTGAAGGGTGCGGCGCAGCTTTACCAGGTCCGGGGTGGAAACCCATGGCCATCGCCTGGACGTTTGGAAGACGTAGTTGCCCTGCCCACGGAGGCCGCCCGCACTCATGATGGACGCCCCCGGCGGGGCTGTCGAGCGGGCGTGACCCTTGGCTGGATGTGCACGCCGACGGCGACGGAAACCTGGGTGGCCATGGACGGGCTCCTCTTCGAAACAAGTGAGCGGCCGTCTGCCTGACCAAATTCCAGCCTAGCAAGGCCTTCCTGTAAACGAGAAGTGTTGAGTGTTCCCTTGCACAGGGCCAACTGCCGGGCGCTGCAGTCAGACTTTAGGACTACGAGGACGAATCAGCCTCGCCTCGAGCCGGTTTGGAACCGGCGGCCGCAGCCCGGACGTCGTCCACTTCGTGCGCGCTCTTCTTCTTGCCGAACGGCAGGACCTTCAGGAGCGGCCCTACTACAGCCACGACGATGAGGCCCCAAGCGAGTCCGAAGACGGCCGAACACAGGGTGTTCACGAGCCAGGCCAGGGCGCCGCCCACTACAGCGATACCGGCGAAGGGGGCCTCCAGGGCATGGACCACGTCATACGGGCCGTGCCAGCCGAGGTCGTACGCTCCCTGCAGCATGATGTGGCCGCCGACCCACAGCATTGCGACCGTCCCCACCAGGGTTATCGCGGCCAGCACGGAGGGCATCCCCTTGACGAGCAGTTCGCCGACGCGCTGGGAGCCGGCGGAGTCCTTGGCTGCCAGGTGCAGGCCGACGTCGTCCATCTTGACGATGAGCGCGACGGCCCCATAGACGAGCACCGTAATTACAAGAGCCACAAGCACCAGGATGAACGCCCGGACCCACAGGGACTCGGCTGCAACCTCGTTCATGGAGATGACCATGATTTCGCAGGACAGGATGAAGTCCGTGGTGATGGCGCCCTTGACCACTTTGGCTTCTGCCTCGGGCCCCCGTTCCACTGCGGGCTTATCCTCGTCCGCAGTGTGGTGGCCGCGGAGCTTGTGCCAGACCTTTTCGGCGCCCTCGTAGCAGAGGTAGGTCCCGCCCAGCATGAGGATGAATGGGATGGCCCCCGGAACGAAAGTGCTGATGAGCAGCAGGGCCGGCAGGATGATCAGCAGCTTGTTCCGGAGTGAGCCCCAGAAAATCCGCTTGATCATCGGCAGTTCGCGGGAGGGGTCCGTGCCGGACACGTACTGGGGAGTCACGGCAGCGTCATCAATGACCACGCCGGCAGCCTTAGCCCCCGCCTTGGCCGCCCCGGCAGCGACGTCGTCCACGGACGCGGCTGCTATTCGGGCCAAAGCTGCGACGTCGTCCAGCAGGGCAACGAGACCGCCGCTCACAGACCGCTCCCGCACCGGTTGATGATGGACTGCTGGACGTGGAGGCCTCGCTTGAGGCGCATGATCGGCATTCTTCAGATTATAACGAGTCTGCTCCGGGCAGGACCCGGTCATGGCCGAGAACCCCCAGCCAATGGCTGCCCGCCGCGGACCTTTGCCAGTTCCCTCTTGGAGGCGGTGAAGTCCATTATGGGGAAGTACAGGGCGCTGCGATCTGAATCGGCGGCTGCCATGACCAGGCCCCTGCTGTGCAAGTTCAACCTGCGGCACGAATGGCATCTCGAACATCCTGATGACGGGACCGTGTAAGGCCCGTCATCAGGATGAGCGTTGGTAGCGACACAAGAAAGCCCCGGTTTCGGGGCTTTCTTTGTGCGTGGAGAGGGATTTGAACCCCCATCTCGGCGTGGCGTGTCCAAGGAGAACCGCTGGATTACGGGGTTTTTGGCACTCCTTGTCCCTTCTGATGCATCCAAATTCCAGCCAGAAGAACCCGCCGAGCGTCTGGGCATCCCCCTGCGGATGGTGCGGGAAATGTACTACACAAACGCCTGGCCTCACTTGCGGCTCAATGAACGCACCGTCCGCTTCACTGAAAGTCACTACGAACAGATCATCGCCATGGGCGAACGGCGGCCAACTACGGAGATTCGCAACACTTCATCGGCTCAGAAGGCGGCCGAGTTGGCCGGGCTGCTGGGAAGAAAAAGCCAGCGTAAGGGACACCTGCCGCAAGGAGGGTTACCGGCGGCCATCTTGTGCGGTCCGAGGCGCCGCGGTTCATCCTCGACGTCAGAATGCTCTTTAACGTTTCAAACACGGGTTGTTGCGGCTAGTGTGTGGGCCATCGGCTCGTGCAGCAGGGCCGCAACCTACCTCTCGGAAGGACAGCCGTGTCTGAACGGGCATTCAAGAAGCGGCCCCGGAGCGACAAGCTCGAGAAGGACAAGGACAGCCTGCACACAAACCCAAGGGACTACGCCGCCCCCGAACCGGACACGGGCGTCCGTGAACGCCGCCGCTCCGGGCAGTTCGGCTACCGGCCGGAGGACTGGCCCAGCCGATGACGACCGAAGCTTCCCGCACAGGACGAGCGCGCGCGCCACGTCGCTGGCTAAGCATGGGGGCGATCTCCCTCATGCTGCTGGCGCTCAACACTGCCGGGGTCTTCTGGGCCGCATGGATTATTGGCGGTGGCGTGGACTCCGGCATCCCATTCTTCTACTTTCTGTCGGGCGTGACCTTTCCCCTCTTCATCACAACCCTGGTCCTGGCCGTGATCGCTGTGGTCCGACGTCGGGGGCGCATTCCGGGAGCCATCACATCCGTCATCTCCGTCGGGGTGCTTGCCTGGGCCGTTTACAGCTTCCTGGAGAGCCAGGTCTTCTAACCCAGCAATGGACCCGTGGTCTCCGCACACATGATGGCCATGCCCGACACACTCGCGTTCCAGCGCCCTGCCGATCGTCTCCACAACAGCCGCACTGGCGACCGCGAAGTTCAACCGCCTCCGCCCCGAGGTCGACGAGCTCGCCGGCTTCGACGGCCGCACCCAACACCTGGACGGCCGGGAAGGCGACCTCGAAAACCTGAGGTGGCCGCAGGCAGACGCGGTGCGGAACAGCGTCGGGATGCTCCCGTATCACCACTTCGGCCATAAGGAACGGACCGGAGTGCCGGTGCCGCGGCGGAATGCAATGCTCGCTGAATGCGGGGTCCATTAGGAGGAGCTCTCCACGGAGGTGCGTCAGGGCAGCTTCGTCAGCCGGGACCACGCACACGGCCTCTCCCGTTCTTACACAGCGGCGAAGGAGTGCAGAAGACTATGCAACGAACCCCCTGAAGGGCGTCGCACATTCACTCAGACGTGGTTGAAAATGCATCTCGCGTGGGTGGAGACACAAAAAAGCCCCGGTTTCCCGGGGCTTTCTCTGTGCGCGGAGGGGGACTTGAACCCCCACCCCCTTTCGAGGACTAGCACCTCAAGCTAGCGCGTCTGCCATTCCGCCACCCGCGCAGGTGGTATTTCGGGGAAGCATTTGCGCCTTTCAGCGTTTCGCGCCTCTCCGAAGCAGCGAGAAAAACTCTAACATGAACTTTCACCAAACATGGAATCGGGCCAAGTGGGTAGGCTGGGGGCAGCGATTCAGCACGTTCCCAGCGCCATTTCCAAGTGAGGAGCTTTCCATGCCTGACGTCCTGCCCGAGGATGAAGTTGTCCGGATCTGCCAGGAACTTATCCGGATAGATACCTCAAACTACGGTGACGGTTCGGGGCCGGGGGAGCGGGCGGCGGCGGAGTACGCCGCAGGGCTGATCGAGGAAGCAGGCCTGGACGCGGAGATCTTCGAGTCGGCGCCGGGGCGGGCCAATGTGGTGACGCGGATGGCCGGTGAGGACCCCTCCGCGAGCGCGTTGGTGGTGCACGGCCACCTGGACGTCGTACCCGCGCTGCGGGACCAGTGGTCCGTGGACCCGTTCGGCGCCGAACTGAAGGACGGGCTCATCTGGGGCCGCGGCGCCGTCGACATGAAGGACATGGACGCCATGATCCTCGCCGTCCTGCGCAGCTTTGCCCGCACAGGCAAAAAGCCCAAGCGGGACATCATCTTCGCCTTCTTCGCGGACGAGGAAGCGGGCGGCGCCTACGGAGCCCGCTACGCGGTGGACAAGCGGCCTGAACTGTTCGAAGGCGCCACCGAAGCCATCTCCGAGGTAGGCGGCTTCTCGGCCACCATCGGAGGGCAGCGCACCTACCTGCTCCAGACCGCGGAAAAAGGCATCTCGTGGCTCCGGCTCGTGGCCCACGGCAGGGCCGGCCACGGCTCCCAGATCAGCACCGACAATGCGGTGACCCGGCTTGCCGCCGCCGTTACCAGGATCGGTGAGTACAAGTGGCCCATCGAGCTGACGCCCACCACCCGGCAGTTCCTGGACGGCGTGACCGAACTCACCGGCGTGGAGTTCGACGCCGAGAATCCAGACGTCCTGCTGAGCCAGCTGGGGACGGTGGCGCGCTTTGTGGGCGCCACCCTGCAGAACACCACCAACCCCACGCTGCTCAAAGGCGGCTACAAGCACAACGTCATCCCGGAATCCGCCGAGGCACTGATCGACTGCCGGACCCTTCCCGGCCAGCAGGACCACGTCCTGGAGATCGTGCGCGAGCTGGCCGGTGCCGGCGTTGACGTCAGCTACGTCCACAACGACGTCTCGCTGGAGGTCCCCTTTGCCGGCAACCTGGTGGACTCGATGATCGACGCGCTGCACTCCGAGGATCCCGGTGCGAAGGTCCTGCCCTACACGCTCTCCGGCGGCACGGACAACAAGTCGCTGAGCCGGCTGGGCATCACAGGCTACGGTTTCGCGCCCCTGATGCTCCCCGACGACCTCGATTTCACCGGTATGTTCCACGGCGTGGACGAGCGCGTGCCTGCCGACTCCCTCAAGTTCGGTGCCCGGGTGCTGAACACCCTCCTCACCAACTACTGAGCCGGGCCGCCATGACTCCGGAGGAAATCCTGCCGGACGCGTTGCTGGAACAGATCCGCGGGCGCGCCGCCGGCTACGACAGGGACAACGCCTTCTTCCACGAGGACCTCCGGGACCTGGCCGCGGCCGGCTACCTGAAGCTTTTTGTTCCAGCGTCCGACGGCGGTGCCGGGCTTGGCCTCGAGGCGGCAGCGCAGTGCCAAAAGAGGCTGGCAACGGCCGCCCCCGCCACCGCACTGGCCCTCAACATGCACCTTGTCTGGACCGGCGTCGCGCATGTCCTCGGAGCCCGCGGCGACGACTCCCTGGACTTCGTGCTCAAGGAAGCGGCCAACGGCGAGATCTTCGCGTTCGGCAACTCGGAGGCCGGCAACGACGCCGTCCTGTTCGACTCCCGGACCTCCGCCGAACCCCTGCCCGACGGCGGCTACTCCTTCACGGGAACCAAGATCTTCACCAGCCTCTCACCTGTATGGACGAGGCTGGGTATCTTCGGGAAGGACCCTTCCGGCCGGGACGGCGAGGGCGAACTGGTCCATGGCTTCATCACGCGCCAAACGCCCGGATACCGCATCCTCGACGACTGGGACACCCTTGGGATGCGGTCCAGCCAGTCCTGCACCACCGTCCTGGACGGCGCCAGGGTTCCGTCCGGGCGGATCTTCCGCAAGATTCCCGTCGGCCCCAGCCGTGACCCCCTGATCTTCGCTATCTTTGCCTGTTTCGAGACGCTGCTGGCCGCCGTCTACACCGGGCTGGGGGAGCGGGCCCTGGCCGTCGGGGTGGAAAACGCCAGGCGCCGCACCTCGTTCAAGAACGGCGGGCGCAGCTACGCCCAGGACCCGGACATCCGCTGGAAGGTGGCCGATGCCGCCATGGCCATGGATAGCTTGTACCCCCAGTTGCGTGCGGTCACAGCTGACGTGGATTCCCTTGTGGACCATGGACCGCAGTGGTTTCCCAAGCTGGTGGGCCTGAAAGTCAACGCCACGGAAACGGCGCGGCGCGTCGTGGACCTGGCCATCCGCGTCAGCGGCGGATCCAGCTATTTCCGGGGATCCGAACTGGAACGGCTGTACCGGGACGTACTTGCCGGCATGTTCCATCCATCCGACGACGAGTCTGCCCACAACACAGTGGCCAACGCCTGGTTGGGTCCGCTCGAGGACTGACCTAGACCGTCCTTTGGACCTGCATTACCCGGCGGCGGAGCCAAAAGCGCCGTCCTCCGCCCATGTACAGCTTGCTGCGCTCCAGCTCCCACTTGCCGTACTCGGAGTGTTCCACCAGGCGGCGCCGTGCCTCATGCAGGGAATCGACAGGACTGACGGTCAGTACGAGGTACTCGTACTGCCTCAAATAGTCCCGTTCCCGCTGGACCGAGCTGGTGAGAAATTGTTCCTTCATTTGCTCTCCATTTTCGTCCTTTTCCGGCTAACGTGAAGTCATGAGCATCGATCCGCGTGTCGCGCTTCAGTCCTTGACCACCGCTTTGGAAGAACACCTTATAGCAGCATCCAACCGCCGCGGAGATGGTGACCCCTCCGTGGAGGCAGCGTTTTTTGCAGTCGCAGACGCCTTCGAGGTTTATGAGGACGCACTCTATGAGGCTTATAACGAGGTCACGCCGCTCCAGGTTTTTGATGACGAGGACGAGGAAGACGACGAGAGCGACGTGGACGACGACGAAGACCTTGAAATCGTCCAGGAGTAGGACCGCGGACCCAGTGCAGGGGACCTAATGCTGCGCTGACACGTCCTCCAGGGCCCTGGCAATTTCAGGCGGCAGCGGGGTGAGCTGCGCATCCACCAGTTCCTTCAGCTGGGCAGGCGTCCGTGGGCCCACGATCGCCGTGGCAACACCGTGCTGGGACAGGAGCCAGCTGAGGGCTACGTCCTGGGGTGTCCGTCCCAGGCCTTTGGCGGCCATGCAGACAGCTTCCACCGTCCGGGACGGCTGCTCCTCCAGGTACGGCTCAACGTACCCGGCCTCGGTTGCGGAGGCTGCCCTTGATCCGGACGGTATGCTGCCGCGGTACTTGCCCGTCAGTACACCGCGGCCAAGCGGTGCCCACGCCATGAGGCCCATACCGGCGTCCTCAACAGCAGGAATCAGTTCGGCTTCAGGCCTGCGCTGCAGGAACGAGTACTCCGCCTGCGCGGCCACAAGGGGGAAACCGGCGATGGCTGCCGCCTTCGCCGCCTGCCAGCCATTGAAGTTGGAAACCCCCACATACCGTGCGCGGCCGGTGCGGAGAGCGAACTCCAGAGCGGACAACGTCTCCTCCAAAGGCACATTGCGGTCCCAGGCCTGCGCGAACCAGATATCCACGTAGTCGGTGCCCAGCCTCGCGAGGCTGGCGTCAAGGCCGGTGAGCATCGCGTTGCGCGACGTGTCCACGCCGCGGCGGCCATCGGGCGTCGTCATTCCCGCTTTGGTGGAGATGGAAATCTCCGTCCGGGCCACCACGTCGCCCAGCATGGAACCGATCAACGCCTCCGAACGTCCGTCCGCGTACGAGGCAGCGGTATCGACGTGCCGGCCGCCGGCATTGAGGAAGGTGCGCAACAACTCAGAGGCGTCCTGTTCGTCCGTTTCGCCGGCCCAGGACATGGTGCCGAGGGAAAGGGCGGAAACTCGCAATCCACTGTTGCCGACGTAGCGCTGCTGCATAGCAGCAAGCTTACGGGCAGAACCGGCGCTGCCCATGACGTAGGGTCTTAGCGTGAACTGGTTTGAGGCGGCCCTGCTGGGCCTAGTGCAGGGACTGACCGAATTCCTTCCGATTTCATCGAGCGCGCATCTTCGGATTGTGGGGCAGTTCCTGCCCAATGCCGAGGATCCCGGCGCCGCTTTCACCGCCATCACCCAGCTGGGAACCGAGACGGCGGTGCTCATCTACTTCTGGCGGGACATCGTCCGGATCGTGAAGGCCTGGGCCGGTTCACTCACCGGAAAAGTCTCCCGGCAGGACCCGGATGCCCGGATGGGCTGGCTTGTCATTCTGGGCAGCCTCCCCATCGTGATCCTTGGCCTGCTGTTCCAGGACCAGATCGAATCAGTGCTCCGCAGCATGTGGATCGTGGCCACCATGCTGATTGTATTCGGCCTTATCCTGGCGGTTGCCGATGCCGTGGGCAGGCAGGAACGCGACTTGAGCCGCCTGACGTACAAGCACGGCATCCTCTACGGCTTCGCCCAGGCCATGGCCCTGATCCCCGGCGTGTCCCGGTCCGGCGGCACCATCACCGCCGGCCTCCTGATGGGCTACACCCGTGAAGCGGCTGCACGGTACTCCTTCCTGCTGGCCATTCCAGCTGTTTTCGGCAGCGGCCTCTTCCAGCTGTACAAGACGGTGTCCAAGGAAGGCATTACCGGCCCCTACGGTTTGCCGGAAACCGCCCTTGCCACCGTCATCGCCCTGGTGGTGGGCTACATCATCATCGGCTGGTTCCTGAAGTTCGTTTCCACGCGCAGCTACCGGCTGTTCGTCTGGTACCGGATCTTCCTGGGGCTGGCGCTGTACCTCCTGCTCGGTTTCAATGTCATCAGCGCCTAGCACTAGGCTTGGCGTGTGAAATCCTGGATATCCCGCCCCGTTCCCGACGTGCCCGGAAGCATGCCCGCGCTCCGGCTGTTCGACACCGCTTTGGGGCGCGAGGTCGTCCTGGAAGACGAGGGACGCCCCTCCATGTATGTCTGCGGCATCACGCCGTACGACGCCACCCACATGGGGCACGCCGCCAGCTACGTGGCGTTTGACCTCCTGAACCGGGCCTGGCGGGACGCCGGCCACGAGGTCGACTACGTACAGAACGTCACTGACGTCGACGATCCGCTCCTGGAACGGGCCACGGCCACCGGTGTTGACTGGCAGGAGCTCGCCGCCAGCCAGATTGAGCTCTTCCAGACGGATATGGAAGCACTCAACGTCCTCGCTCCGGACCACTACGTGGGCGCGGTGGAATCCATCGGCCTGATAGTTCCGGAGGTGGAACGCCTTGTCAGCCTGGGGCTGGCGTACAAGGTGCAGGGCACCAACGGCGAGCCTGACGGAGATGTCTATTACGACGTCGAAGCGGCCGGCAAGCAGTCCGTCGCACCGGACGCGTGGACACTTGGATGCATCTCCGGGCTGGCCGAGAGCGAAATGCTTGAGCTGTTCGCGGAACGCGGCGGCGACCCCGGACGGGCAGGAAAGCGGCAGGCACTTGATCCGCTGCTGTGGCGGGTGGAACGCGAAGGTGAGCCGAGCTGGCCTGGCGGCAGCCTGGGCGCCGGCAGGCCCGGCTGGCACATTGAGTGCACGGTGATCGCACAAAAATACCTGCCCTCGCCGTTCACCGTTCAGGGCGGCGGCTCGGACCTGATCTTCCCGCACCACGAGATGGGTGCCGGCCACGCCTATTCACTTGCCGGCGTTCCGCTCGCCCGGCACTACGCCCACGCGGGCATGGTGGGCCTGGACGGCGAGAAAATGAGCAAGTCCAAAGGCAACCTGGTGCTCGTGTCGAAACTCCGGGCAGCGGGGGAGGACCCCGCCGCCATCCGCCTCGGCATCCTTGCCCACCATTACCGCTCCGACTGGTCCTGGACGGAAGATGGATTCCAGGACGCAAAGTCGGCCCTGGCCGCGTGGCGCAGTGCGCTGGCCCACGCTCCCGAGGGGTCTGCCCTCCCGCTTATCGCAGAGATGCGGGCAGCGCTGGCCGCCGACCTGGATGCCCCGGCTGCCGTCGCTGCAGTATCCCGCTGGGCGGAGTTGGCCAACAACGCCGCCGGGCCGGCAAGTCCTGCGGACCAGGCCATGGTCAAGGCCGCGGTGGACGCCCTGCTTGGTGTGGTTCTCTAGGCCACCCGCTCAGGGGCGGTCCTGGCCCCGCCGCTTGAGATAGCGCTCAAACTCGCGGGCAATTGATTCACCGGTAGCTTCGGGAAGGTCCGCCGTGTCCTTGGCTTCCTCCAGCTGGCGGACATACGCGGCGATTTCGGGATCTTCCGTGGCGAGTTCGTCCACTCCCCGTTCCCAGGCATCTGCCTCCTCTGCCAGCTCGTGGGTGTCCAGCGGCACCTGAAGCAGCTCCTCGATGCGGTGCAGGAGCGCCAGCTGCGCTTTCGGCGACGGCGCCTGGGCGACATAGTGGGGGACTGCCGCCCAGAGCGAGACGGTGGGGAGTCCCGCCAGCAGGGCCACCTCCGAGAGCACGCCAACGATTCCCACCGGGCCTTCATACTGCGAAGCTTCCAGGTTCATGCGCTCCCGCAGCGGGGCGTCATCAGAAGAGGTGCTGACCGGAATGGGCCTGCTGTGCGGAACATCCGCCAGCAGCGCCCCGACCAGGACAACATAGTCAACATTCAGCGCCTCGGCGTGCACCAGGAGCTCCGCGGTGTAGGCACGCCACTTGTAGGACGGCTCGGTCCCCTGGACAAAAATGACGTCCACGTTCGAATCCGGCGCGCTGGCCTTGTAAATCCGCGTTGAGGGCCACTTGATTTTGCGTTCACCGGCAGCATTACGGCGGACGGTAGGCCGCGTGAACTGGAAGTCGTAATACTCGTCCGCGTCTATGGACGCCACCTTCTTGCCGCCCCACAGTTTGTTCAGGTAGCGCAACGAGTCACTCGCCGCTTCCCCGGCGTCGTTCCAGCCTTCAAAGGCGGCAAGCATCACTGTCACGCGCTGTCCGTCAGCGACCGGCTGCAGGAACCGCTCCTGTTCGGGTCCGGCACCCGGTTCGGCGGTGTCTCCCTCGAAGCTATTCATTTCTTCACCCTACGTCCAAGGACCACGGCTGTGCATTGAATGAAGCGCCGCAAAATCCCCCAAAAGCAGGGTGGACAGCATGAAGGAGCCCAATATTCGCCGAAGGCGTAGCCGTCAGCCCGCGTCCAGGCTGTCCCCGTAGACTGGGGGCATGCGATTGCCAGCCGACAGTTCCCCGCTCAAAGCCGTCCTATGGGACATGGACGGGACGATTGTTGACACGGAGCCCTACTGGATTGCTGCCGAGCATGCACTGGTGGAAGCCCACGGCGGAACCTGGTCCCACGAGCAGGCCATGCAGTTGGTGGGACAGTCGTTGACCTTTTCCGCGGGCATCCTGCAGGAGGCCGGCGTCGACCTTGAAATACGCGAGATCATCGACACCCTGACCGGGGCCGTCATCAGCAGCGTGCAACGCCAGGTGCCGTGGCGGCCGGGTGCGCGCGAACTCCTCGAAGAACTTCACCTTGCGGGGGTGCGCTGCGCCCTGGTCACCATGTCCGAGGGCCCGCTGGCCCGCCAGGTAGTGGCCAGCCTTCCGCGGCCCTACTTCGAAGTCCTCGTAACCGGAGACACTGTCGCCCAGGGCAAGCCGCACCCGGAGGCGTACCTGACCGCCGTCGAATGGCTTCAGGACTCGGACCCGGACCTTGCCATCCACCATTGCGTCGCCCTGGAGGACTCAGGGCCGGGTGTGGCGGCTGCCGTGGCGTCCGGCGTGGCGACCGTCGCCATCCCGCACATCGTCCCGCTTCCCGAGGATGACCGCTACACACTTTGGGACTCCCTGTCCGGCCGCTCGGTAACGGACCTTGAATCCCTGGTGCTCGCCGGTCCTGCCTCCAACGGGTTTGTCCCTGCGTCAGCACGTCCGCTGGGGATCTCCGGTGGCTGAAACCGGTGCGCCGAGCCGGCGCGAGGGCATCCCGCTGGGGAGGATCGCCGGCGTGCCGGTGGTGCTCGCGTATTCGTGGTTTGTCATCGCCGCCTTCACGGTGATCGTGTATGGCCCCGTCCTGGGTCAGGAGAACCCGGCGCTCGGCGCCAGCGCGTACATCGTGGCGTTCGCCTACGCCGTCCTGCTCCTCGTCTCAGTCCTGGTCCACGAGCTCGCCCACGCCCTGACCGCGAGAATCTACGGCTGGCCGACGCAAAAGATTGTGCTCAACCTCTGGGGCGGGCACACCCAGTTCGAGAGCTTTACCGCCACGCCGGGACGGTCGGTTCTGGTGGCACTTGCCGGGCCCGCCGCGAACTTCGTCCTGGCCGCCGGCGCCTGGCTGGTGCTCGGCACGGCGCCCCTCGGCAGCGTTGCCGAAATCCTCACCAATATCTTCATGTGGGCGAACTTCCTGATTGCCGTGTTCAACGTGCTCCCGGGACTTCCCCTTGACGGAGGGCGCCTGGTCGAATCCGTCGTATGGAAAGTAACCGGAAGCCAGGCAAAGGGTACTGTGGCCGCTGGCTGGGGCGGCCGCATCATAGTCGTCGCCATCTGTTACTGGTTTATTGCCCGGCCGCTGCTGGCCGGAGCGTCCCCGGACTTCAGCCTGCTGATGATCACCGTCCTGGTAGGCAGCTTCCTTTGGATGGGGGCCTCGGCTTCCATCCAGCAGGGAACCCTCCGCGGGCGGCTCCACCTTGTCAGCGCCGCAGGCCTTTCGACGCCGGCCACCGGGCTGCCCGCCACAGCAACCGTGGAGGAAGCCCTCCGGCATGATGGTGCGGGCGCTTCATGCCTGGTGGTCTGCGGGCCGGATGGCCGGCCGGAGGGAGTTGTGGATGCCGCCGCCCTGTCCTCGGTTCCTGCACACGCCGCCGCGTCAACCCCCATCACGGCTGTTTCCTTCGCCCTGGCACCAGGCGCCTACGTTCCTGAGTGGTCGAAGGGGCAGGAGCTGCTCCAGTTCCTGTCCCAGCTCGAAGGGCGGCACTACGCTGTGGTGGACCACAATGGCAAGGTGACCGGACTTCTTTCCCAGGACGCAGTCCTGGCTGCCATCACCGGAAAACCCCGGCGGCCGGATACACGCCGGCAGGGCCAAAACCGGTAGAGTTACCTGCCGGCCGGTGCATTGCCGCCGTAGAAGCCGGATTGTCTGCAACGGGACATCCAGGCGCCGTGTTTTACAGGAGCGAGGAAATTCATGAGCAGCGAAACTGCCGTCAACGAGGCCACAGCAGCCTCCGGCCAGTCCGGAACTGCCGCCGGCGGCCCGCAGCCCGTGGGCGCCGCCCGCCGTCGTGGTCCCTTCCGCGAAGGCGAGCGTGTCCAGTTGACCGACGAGCGCGGCCGCATGAACACCATCACTCTTGAGGGCGGCGGAGCGTTCCACACGCACCGGGGCTTCCTGAACCACGATGACATCATCGGCAAGGTGGACGGCTCGGTGGTTGTCAACAACGTTGGCCAGCAGTACCAGACCCTGCGCCCCCTGCTCTCCGACTTCGTCCTGTCCATGCCGCGCGGAGCCGCAGTGGTGTATCCCAAGGACGCCGGACAGATCGTGACGATGGCCGATATCTTCCCCGGTGCCCGCGTCGTGGAAGCGGGCGTGGGCTCCGGCGCCCTGTCAATCTCCCTGCTCCGCGCGGTCGGCGACCAAGGGTACCTCCACTCTTTCGAGCGCCGCGAGGAATTCGCGGACATCGCCCGCGGCAACGTCGAGACGATTTTCGGCGGGCCGCACCCCGCGTGGCAGATCTCCCTGGGCGACTTCCAGGACGAGGTTGTCCGGAGCGAGGCGCCGGGTTCCGTGGACCGGGTGGTCCTGGACATGCTGGCTCCCTGGGAATGCCTGGATGCGGTGGCCACCGTCCTGGCACCCGGCGGCGTCTGGATCAACTACGTGGCCACCGTTACCCAGCTTTCGCGCACTGCCGAAGCCATTCGGGCGGACGGCCGGTTCACTGAACCCGATGCGTGGGAATCCCTGGTGCGGGGCTGGCACCTCGAAGGACTCGCCGTCCGGCCGGACCACCGGATGGTGGCGCATACGGGGTTCCTGCTGGTAACCCGGCGCCTCGCCGACGGCGTTACCGGCATCTCCGTAAAGCGACGCCCCTCCAAAACCGACTTCAATGAAGAGGACGTCAACGCCTGGACGCCGGGCGCGGTGGGGGAACGGCAGGTCTCCGACAAGAAGCTCCGGCGAGCCGCGCGGGACGCCATCGCCGGAACGAACGTCAAGGATGAGCCCGAGGTCACGAAGTAGTCCATATTTCGGGAGTCGCCATCCCTACCTGCCGTGTTGGGGCTAATGTCTTAATAGAAGCGCAGGAAGGGGCTGATACATCATGGAGACGCCAAACCAGGACTCCGGACGTACACCGGCAGAGCAGTCTGCCGCCAATGACCTCTCGGTTGCCGACCGCCAGGTCAACATCCTCCGGGACAAGCTCAGGCATATTGACCGCCAGTTGGCTGCGGCAACGCAGAACAACACCAAGCTGGTCAGCATGCTTGAAACCGCGAAGGCCGAGATCCTCCGGCTGAAAAACGCGTTGGACCAGGAGGGGCAGCCGCCCTACAGCTTCGGTACCATCCTCCAGTTGAATCCCAAGCGGCAGCCCTCACCGGGCAGCAGCGGACAGGCGGCAACCGAGGAGTCGGTGGACATCTTCAACGCCGGGCGGAAAATGCGCGTGGGCATCAGCCCCCTGGTCAACATCAACCAGCTGGCCGTGGGCCAGGAGGTCCTGCTCAACGAGGCCCTCCTTGTGGTTGCCGGACTGGGATACGAGCGGGCCGGCGAGCTGGCCACGCTCAAGGAAATGCTCGGTGCCGACCGCGCCCTGGTGGTGGGGCGTGCGGATGAGGAGCGGGTTGTCCGGCTTTCCGGAGCGCTCCTGGCAGAAAAACTCCGCGTGGGCGATGCCCTGTCGGTTGACTCAAGGACCGGCTACGCGCTCGAAAAGGTGCCCCGCTCCGAGGTGGAAAACCTCGTGCTGGAAGAAGTTCCTGACATCACCTACGAGGACATTGGCGGCCTTGGGCCCCAGATCGAGCAGATCCGGGACGCCGTCGAACTGCCGTTCCTCCACCCCGACCTCTACCGGGAACACGGCCTCAAGGCTCCCAAGGGGATCCTGCTGTACGGTCCTCCCGGCTGCGGCAAGACGCTCATTGCCAAGGCCGTGGCCAATTCCCTGGCCGCCCGCGCCGCGGAGCGTTCAGGCAACGTTGACCTGAAGAGCTATTTCCTCAACATCAAAGGGCCGGAACTCCTCGACAAGTACGTCGGCGAGACCGAGCGCCACATCCGGCTGATTTTCTCCAGGGCACGCGAAAAGGCCTCCGACGGCAGCCCGGTAGTGGTGTTTTTCGACGAAATGGACTCCCTCTTCCGTACCCGCGGCACCGGGATTTCGTCCGACGTCGAAACAACCATCGTGCCGCAGCTGCTCAGCGAGATCGACGGGGTGGAGCGGCTGGACAACGTGATCGTCATCGGCGCGTCAAACCGTGAGGACATGATCGATCCGGCGATCCTCCGGCCGGGCCGGCTTGACGTCAAGGTCAAGATCAACCGTCCGGATGCGGAGGCTGCCGCTGACATTTTCAACAAGTACATCACTCCGGACCTGCCGTTCCATGAAACGGACCTCGCTGAGCACGACGGCGATGTCCAGGCCACGGTGGACGCCATGGTCCAGCGCACGGTCGAGGCCATGTACTCCACGGACAAGTCCAACGAGTTCCTGGAGGTCACCTACGCCAACGGCGACACGGAAATGCTCTACTTCAAGGACTTCAACTCCGGTGCCGTGGTGCAAAACGTTGTGGACCGGGCCAAGAAGTATGCCATCAAGGACCTCCTCACGACGCACCAGAAGGGCCTTAGGATCGAGCACCTGCTGCGCGCCGTCGTGGACGAATTCCGCGAGCACGAGGATATGCCCAACACCACCAACCCGGATGACTGGGCTCGGATCTCGGGCAAGAAGGGCGAGCGGATCACATACATCCGCACCATCGTCCAAGGCAAGGCAGGCCAGGAACCCGGCAAGTCGATCGAAACCATGCCGACCACAGGGCAGTATCTATGACGGCTGCACCGGAACCCGCGGCCGGGGGAACCCTGCCGGCCGGCGGGGCCATGCGGGTGATGGGGGCGGAAACCGAATACGGCATCCATGCTCCCTCCGCCCCTACTGCCAATGCCACAATGATGAGCGCCAGGGTGGTCCAGGCGTATGCGCAGGTAACCCGGCAGCGTGCCGCCGGTGGAGCGGAGACCCGCTGGGACTACACGGATGAGGAGCCGCTGCACGATGCCCGCGGCTGGACAGTGGACCGCGGCTCAGCGCATCCGAGCCAGCTCACCGACCAGCCGCCGGTGCTTGACGCGGAGACGGTGGCACTGGCCTACGGGCGCGAGGAGCTGGAGCTCGACGGGCAGGACGAGTCCGGAACGCTGCTGATGAACATGGTCCTCGGCAACGGCGCGCGGCTGTACGTGGACCACGCCCACCCCGAGTACTCCAGTCCGGAGGTGACCAGCCCCCGCGACGCCGTTAAGTGGGACGCCGCCGGAGACCTGGTGGCGCTGGCCACGGTGCGCCGGCTGGCAGCAGATCCAGGCCTTCCCCCCGTCAACCTCTACAAGAACAACACGGACAACAAGTCGGTGTCCTACGGCTCGCACGAGAACTACCTCATGCCGCGTTCCGTCCCCTTCGGCGACATTGTGCGGGGCCTGACGCCCTTCTTCGTGAGCCGCCAAATCCTCTGCGGATCCGGGCGGGTGGGAATCGGCCAGGACAGCTCCACCCCGGGGTACCAGATCAGCCAACGTGCCGATTTCTTCGAAGCGGAAGTGGGCCTGGAAACCACCATCCGCCGGCCCATCATCAACACCAGGGACGAGCCGCACGCGACGGCGGACAAGTACCGGCGCCTGCACGTCATCATCGGCGATGCAAACCTCAGCCAGGTTTCCAACTACCTGAAGTTCGGAACCACTGCCATGGTCCTCAGCCTCATTGAGGCGGGCCTCGCTCCGAAAATCGAAGTGTATGAGCCGGTGTCCGCGCTCCAGGCGATCAGCCACGATACGACGCTCACCGCAAAGCTGCGGCTGCTGGACGGCAGGCGGGTCACGGCCCTAGACCTCCAGTGGATGTACCACGAGGCTGCTGCCAAGCTGGCCCAGGACACCGGGGTCGGGGACGCAGTGGACGGGGACGGCCACACGCACGAAGTCCTGGAGCGTTGGGCTACCGTCCTGACCCAGCTCGACAACGACCGGGCCGCGGCTGCTTCCTCGGTTGAGTGGCTTGCCAAACTGTCGCTGCTCGACGGATACCGTGAACGCGACGGGCTGGAGTGGAACGACGCCAGGCTCGGCCTCGTCGACCTCCAGTGGGCTGACATCAGGCCCGAAAAGGGGCTCTACTACAGGTTCCTCGCCCGGGGCAGGATGCAAAGAATCCTTGAAGACGATGCTATTGCCGCGGCCGTCACTGAACCGCCCGCCGATACCCGCGCGTACTTCAGGGGCAAGTGCATCAGCAGCTTCGGCAAGGACGTCGTGGGCGCCAGTTGGGACTCCGTCATCTTCGATGTCCCAGGATACGGCCGGCTGCAGCGGGTGCCCACCAGGGAACCGCTCCGGGGAACCAAAGCCCTTACCGGAGCGTTGTTTGAACGCTACCGGGACGCGGGCCCGTTCCTCGCGGAGCTTCTGGGACATAACGCTCCGCCTGCGGCGTAAACCGCCCCGGTTGGCCCACACCGTGGCAGGATGGGCATATCGGAGGATCCGCCGGATCCGAAGACGGATATAAGGAGGGGTAGCAATGGCAGGCCAGGAGCAGCAGCAGCCGCAGTCACGCGACAGCCAGGTCGAAGAGGACATTCCCGAGGCGCCTCCCGCACCGCCTGAGGCGCAGGCCTCGGCATCAACGGAAGGCGTGGACGACCTCCTCGACGAGATCGACGGCGTCCTCGAATCCAATGCGGAAGAATTTGTCCGGGCGTTCGTCCAAAAGGGCGGTCAGTAACCCGGACCGGAGGCTGGCGGAAGCCGCGGACGGCCCGAATCTGTACCGACGTTGAAGTACCACGTTCAAGGAGTGCATGAGTGCAGGAATCAACCGCCAACCAGGTAGCCGCCAACGCCACCTCATCGTTCACCGAACACCTGCAGCGGGACCGGCCCGAGCTTCTGCCCTACAACCGGTCCCTCCAGGCAGGCGCGCCCGCCGCCGCCCCGTTGCAGGTTCCGCATGCCACCACGATCGTGGCGATGAGCTATGACGGCGGTGTCCTGATGGCGGGGGACCGGCGGGCCACCATGGGCAATGTCATAGCCAGCCGGCACATCGAAAAGGTGTTTCCTGCCGACCGCTACTCCGTCCTGGGGATCGCGGGGACCGCCGGCATCGCGATTGACCTCACCAGGTTGTTCCAGGTGGAACTCGAGCACTACGAGAAGATCGAGGGCACGCTCCTCAGCCTTGAAGGCAAGGCAAACCGGCTTGGCGCCATGATCAGGGGAAACCTCCCGCTGGCACTGCAGGGACTCGCAGTGGTGCCGCTCTTCGCCGGGTTCGATACCAGCGCCGGTGAGGGCCGGCTGTTTTCCTACGATGTCACCGGCGGCCGCTACGAGGAACGTGAGCACCACACGGTGGGATCCGGATCCGTTTTTGCACGCGGCGCCCTGAAGAAGCTCTGGCGGCCTAACCTTACGGCGGCAGAAGCCACCGCCGTCGCGGTTGAATCCCTTTACGACGCCGCCGATGACGACTCGGCCACCGGTGGTCCTGACACAGTGAGGCAACTCTGGCCCGTCATCTACACCGTGGACAGCTCAGGGGCCCGGCGGGTTCCGGACAGCGAGCTGGCAGCTGCTTCGAGGAACGTCATCGAAGCCCGCACCATCGCTGGACGGGAGGCCTAAGATGACGCAGCAGTTCTACGTATCACCCGAGCAGCTGATGAAGGACCGTGCGGACTTCGCACGGAAGGGCATCGCCCGCGGCAGGTCGGTCGTCGTCGTCAGCTGCGAGGACGGCATCGCGCTTGTTGCGGAAAACCCCTCCCCGTCCCTCCACAAAATCGGTGAGATCTACGACAAAATCGCCTTCGCCGCCGTCGGCAAGTACAACGAGTTTGAAAGCCTCCGCCAGGCCGGGGTCCGCTACGCCGATGTGCGCGGATACTCCTACGACCGCGAGGACGTGACGGCCAGGGGACTGGCCAGCGTCTACGCGCAGAGCCTTGGCGCGGTGTTCACCGCCGAACAGAAGCCCTTCGAGGTGGAGCTTGCCGTGGCGGAGGTTGGCCCCACCCAGGCGGAGGACCACCTGTACCGGCTGACCTTCGATGGATCAATTGCAGACGAACACTCCTTTGTTGTGATGGGCGGCCAAGCAGATAAAGTCTCGTCCATAATCGGCCAGGGCTGGCGCAGCTCGCTGAGCTTCGCAGACGCTGTGCGCCTGGCGATGGCGGGACTGGTTCCGCCGGGCGAGGGGGAGGAACCGGCGAAGGCACTGCCGGCTGGAGCGCTGGAGGTGGCGGTCCTGGACCGGCAGTCGGAAAGCAGCCGCGGATCAAGGCGTGCGTTCCGCCGGCTCACTGACGCAGAGATCACTGCATTGCTGGCCTAGGAGGACAGGACAGATGGACAAGAGAATTTTCGGTATCGAAACCGAATTCGGCATCTCGTATTCGAGCCCCGACTCGAGGCCCCTTGCCCCCGAGGAGGTGGCCCGGTACCTCTTCCGGAAAGTCGTTAGCTGGGGGCGTTCCTCCAATGTCTTCCTGACCAACGGCTCACGGCTCTACCTCGATGTGGGGTCCCACCCGGAATATGCCACCGCAGAGTGTGATGACCTGGCGCAGCTCATTGCCCATGACCGGGCGGGGGAGCTCATCCTTGATGACCTTGTGGACGAGGCACAGGCCCGCTTGGCGGCCGAAGGGTTCAACGGAACGGTATACCTGTTCAAAAACAACACGGACTCGGCCGGAAACTCGTACGGCAGCCACGAAAACTACCTGATTCCCCGCCGCGGCGAGTTCTCGCGGCTGGCGGAAATCCTGATCCCGTTCCTGGTCACCCGCCAGCTGATTGCGGGCGCCGGCAAGATCCTCAAGACGCCACATGGGGCAACGTATGCCTTCTCGCAGCGGGCTGACCATATCTGGGAGGGCGTGTCCTCAGCCACCACCAGGTCCCGCCCCATCATCAACACCCGCGACGAGCCGCACGCGGACGCGGAATTCTATCGTCGCCTCCACGTCATCGTGGGGGACTCGAACATGTCCGAAGCCACGGCCATGATGAAGATCGGCACCGTGGACCTGGTGCTGCGGATGATCGAGGCCGGGGTGATCATGCGGGATATGCGCATGGAGAACCCCATCCGAAGCATCCGTGAAATTTCCCACGACCTCAGCGGCCGCGCACTGGTCCGCCTGGCGAACGGCCGCCAGCTCACCGCACTCGAAATCCAGCAGGAATACCTGACCAAAGTCACGGCCTTCGTCAAGGAGCACGGGGCCCATAACCCCCACGTCCCGCTGATCCTGGACCTCTGGGAACGCACCCTCAAGTCCATCGAAAGCGGCGACTTCCGCAGCATCGACACCGAAATCGACTGGGCCATCAAGAAGAAGCTCATGGACAATTACCGTGAGCGCCATGGACTGGGCCTGGACGCGCCGCGGATTGCCCAGCTGGACCTGACGTACCACGACATCTCCCGCAGCCGAGGCCTCTACTACCTGCTTCAGTCCCGTGGTGCTGTCCGCCGCATTGTTGATGACACAGTTATCAAGGACGCCGTGGACGTCCCGCCCCAGACAACCCGGGCAAAGCTGCGCGGGGACTTCGTGCGGCGAGCCCAGGAACTGGGCCGGGACTACACCGTGGACTGGGTGCACCTGAAGCTGAATGACCGGGCACACCAGACCATCCTGTGCAAGGATCCCTTCCGCAGCGTTGATGAGCGTGTGGATGCGCTGCTTGACTCTATGGGCTGACACCCAGCTTCAGGGGCTATTCTGGATAGGGCCCTTTATCAGGGCCCGGCGCGATGCCTGCCGTTGCCATGCGGAACATCGCATCCATCCTGCCCCGACGAAAGTTTTCTACGTGCGCCGACTACTAGCAATCCTTCTTCCCGGCCTGCTGCTGCTGACCGCCTGCGGCGGGTCAACCGCAGAGCCGGAACCCACCAGCGTATCCGCCGGTGAGACTGCCAAGTTCGACTCCCTCAAACTGACCGACAACGGGGACAAGAAAGCTCCCGGTGTTGAATTCACCAAGCCGTTGGAAGTGGCAGAACCCACCATCAAGGTGATCACCGAGGGCAGCGGCGAAACGGTCAAGGCCAACCAGGTCGCCAACATCTCCATCCTCGCCCTGAACGGCACTGACGGCACCACGCTCGAGGACACGTTCCCGGGTGAACCGGAACCGCTTGAGCTGAACGAGGAGCTGAAAACCGGCAGCGAGGTCATCTACAACGCATTCGTCGGGTCGAAGGTGGGCTCCAGCCTGGCACTGGCTGTTCCCGGCCAGGCGGCATCAGCCGGAGCCGAAGCCCAGCCCACCCAGCTCCTGGTCATCAAGGTGCTGTCCGCGGAGGATGTTGCGCCGGTCCTGGAAAAGCCCGAGGGCGAGACCGTGACCCCGCCGGCAGGATTGCCCACCGTCACCGAAAAGGACGGCATCCCCGAGATCAACGTCGAAGGCGTAGCCGCTCCCACAGCCTTGGTGTCCCAGGACCTCATCAAGGGCACCGGCGCCACCGTGAAGGAATCCGACACCCTGACCGTCAACTACGTGGGCGTCACCCTCGTTGGCGGTACCAAGTTCGATTCAAGCTTCGACCGGGGCGAACCCGCAAGCTTTCCGCTGACCGGCGTCATCAAGGGCTGGACCCAGGGCCTTGCCGGCAAGACCGTTGGTTCCCGCGTCCTCCTGGTCATCCCCAAGGATCTTGCCTACGGAGACGCCGGACAGGGCGAGGCCAAGGGGGACCTCGTCTTCGTAGTGGACATCCTCGGGGCGAAGTAGCAACACTTACAGTCGGGCCGCCGCTTCGCCGGCGGCATCGATCAGCAGCACCCCACGTGAGCAGCAAGACACGAGCAGCACTGACCCTAAAGGAGTAACCATGTCATTTGGCCAACGTGATTTCGACCGCCAGAAGCCCGAAATCGACTTCCCGGAGGGCGACGTCCCCACGGAACTGGTCATTACCGACCTCATTGAGGGCGACGGGCGGGAAGCCAAAGCCGGCGACACCGTTTCCACCCACTACGTGGGCGTTGCCTGGTCAACGGGTGAAGAGTTCGACGCCTCGTGGGGCCGCGGGGCGCCGCTCGACTTCCGCGTAGGCGTCGGCCAGGTCATCCAGGGCTGGGACCAGGGCCTGCTCGGCATGAAGGTGGGCGGCCGCCGTCGACTCGAGATCCCCTCGGAGCTGGCGTACGGTTCGCGCGGCGCCGGCGGAGCCATCGCCCCGAATGAAGCCCTGATCTTCGTCGTGGACCTCGTCGGGGTCCGCTGACCGGAACCAGCCGGTAAGCGGCACCCTCCACCGCCGGGAGCGCGGCAGGACCAGGAAGTGAACACCTGGGCTGCCGCGCTTTCTGCGTTCCGGCGCGGACTTTAGTAACGTAACCAGAGTGTCCGTATCCCGTACTGAACGTCTCCTCAACCTGCTCATCGCGCTCCTGAACACCCGGTACGGCCTCCGCCGCAGTGAGCTGCGGGAAAAGGTCTACCACGACCAGTCAGGCAACGACGTTGCCTTCGGCCGGATGTTCGAACGGGACAAGAACGACCTGCGCCAGTTCGGCTTCGAGGTGGAAACGCTGACGGACTTGGGATGGAGCGAGGACGATCCCGCCACCACCCGCTACCGCATCGGAAAGGAATCGAACCGCCTTCCCGACGTCCAGCTGGGGCCGGAGGAATGGACCGTGCTCCTCCTTGCCTCACAGCTGTGGGAACGCGCCGCCCTGGGCACGTCCGCCCAAAGCGCGCTCAGGAAACTCAAGGCGTCCGGCCGCATGGCCGACGTCGGACTGCCCGCCGGTGTCCAGCCGCGGATCAAGCCCGCCGGACAGGCCTTCGATGACCTGGTCGCCGCGATGCACTCCCGGCACCCCGTCACGTTCACCTACCTCGCGGGCACCACCGGCAAGGAGGAACCGCGGACGGTGGAGCCGTGGGGGCTGGGCAGCCGGTTTGGCCAGTGGTACCTCGTGGGCCATGACCGGGTGCGGAACGCCACCCGGCATTTCCGGCTCTCCCGCTTCACCAGTGCCGTGGCAACGCTGGACAAGGAGCACTACACGCCACCCGTGGACTTCAATGTGCGGGAGGAACTGGCGCGCCTCCCGGAACTTCCGCTGCGTACCGCGGTCGTGGACGTCAGGGAAGGCCGCCTCCTGGCCCTGCGCCGGCGGAGCTCTCCTGCAGCCATGGACACCGGCCAGCCGGAGCCCGGGTATGAGCGCCTGGCCCTGCAGTTCAGGGATCCTGAGAGCCTCGCTGAGGAACTCGCCTCCTACGGGCCGGATGCGCGGGCAGTAGCGCCCGCCGAACTGGCGGGCGCCGTCCGTCGCAGGCTTCGCGCCGCGGCCGACTTCAGCGCCGCACCTGCGCCCTCCTACCGCTTCGGCGAGGCCCGCACCCGCAGTGTCCGCAAACGCACGTCCGAAGACCAGCTCAAGCGGATGCTCCAACTGGTGCCCTTCCTGGTGCACAACCAGGGACTGCACATCCAGGACGTCGCAGACCAGTTCGGCGTCAGCAGGCAAGAACTTGAGGACGACCTCCAGATCCTCATCTGCTCCGGCCTTCCCGAGGGATACCCCGATGATCTCCTGGACATCCAGTGGGACGACGACCATGTCTACATCACCCAGGACCTCGACCTGACGAAACCGGTCCGCTTCACCGTGGAGGAAGCATGCGCCCTCCTGACCGGGCTGGAGACACTGAACGGGCTGCCGGAAGTAGCTGAGGGCGGCGCCCTGGAATCAGTGACGCTCAAGCTCCTGGCGGCCGCGGGCGAGGAAGGACTCAGGGCGGCTTCCCTTTCCGGTCCCGAAGTCACCCCTGCGGAGGCCGCCACGCACGCCACCGTGCGGCAGGCGATCGAGTCCCGCTCCCAGCTTCGCCTGACGTACCTGTCGCCCCAGCGCGACTCCATCTCCGAACGCGATGTGGACCCGCTCCGGCTCTATTCCCTGGACAACACTTGGTACTTCGAGGCCTACTGCCACCTTGTCCGCGGGCTGCGGAACTTCCGCCTGGACCGCGTCCAGGAGCTGCACCCGAACGGTGCTCCCATCCCTGCCGGTATCACCCCGGCGGAGGGGGCGCCCGCAAAGCTTTTCACCGCCAACGACGACGACACCACCGTCACCGTCCAGCTCACCCGGCAGGGGAGGGGACTGGCAGATGACTACTACGCGGAACGCACCGCGGAACTGCCCGACGGCGGCCTGGTGGCTGATATCCGCTTCGGCAACACCGCCTGGCTGCCGATGTTCGTGGCCCAGCACGGCGGTTCGGCCCGAATTCTTGCACCGGACGAGTTGGCGGAGGCGGCCCGCAACTGGCTGGCGGCATCCCTGGCCATGTACGGCGGCTAGACTTCTCAGCATGCCTTGGTGGTCCTGGATCCTGATATGGGTGGCGCTCGTTGCGCTCTCGCTGCTTTTCTATGTCCTGCTGGGCATCCGGTTGTTCCGCCAGTTCATGGCAACCGTCAAGGACCTGGGGGCGGCCGGTGAAAAGCTGGGGCACTTGGGCCCTGTTGAAACGCCCGAGGCCCCAGCGCCGGCGACGCCCCGCCCTGGATCCGCGGTTTTTGCCTCGCCGTCCGTCATGAGACATGATTACGAGGCATCCAAGTCCTCCCGACAGGAAGAACGCCGCCTTCGGCGGGTGCAGCGCAAGATTGACCGGGGCCAGCCACAGGCGCTCGGCGATCTGGACTTCACCTCGAAGTAAAATTGTTTGTACACGAAAGGATTTCCCGTGGGAAGACTCTTTGATGGCCCTTGGCCCATCGTAATCATCATCGTTGTTGCTCTGCTCCTCTTTGCCGCGCCCAAACTTCCGGCCATGGCACGCAGCCTTGGCCAGTCCATGCGGATCATCAAATCCGAGGTCAAGGAAATGAAGAACGACGGCAAGACCGAATCCACTGACGCCTCAGGTCCGGTGGAAGGCACCATCGTCAACCACCCCAAGGCGAAGCCCGGTGAGCCGACAGACGGCACTGACGTTCCGCCGTCGAACCGCGCCTGACCCAAAGTGGCACTGTCGCGGGCCCGTAAAGCCAACCCCGAGGGGCGGATGGCTCTTTGGGACCACCTCAAAGAGCTGAAAAACCGGCTGATCAAGTCGGCTATCGGCGTCGTCATTGGCGGCATCGGGGGCTGGATACTTTACGATCCGCTGCTGAAGGCGTTGGCCGAGCCGGTCAACCGCATCTCAGAGCAAACCGGCGGGCTCTCGGCTATCAACTTCGGCAGCATTGCGTCTCCGTTCGATTTCAAGCTGCAAATGTCGCTCCTCATCGGCGTGGTCATTTCCAGCCCCATCTGGATCTACCAGCTCTGGGCGTTTATCACGCCCGGCCTGACCTCCAAGGAACGCCGCTACACACTGGGGTACATGGCGGCAGCCGTCCCGTTGTTCCTGGCCGGCATCTGGGCCGGCTGGCTTGTTGTGCCGCAGGTGGTCCACGCCCTGACGCAGTTCACCCCGGAGGGGTCCTCGAGCGTCATCGACGCCCGCACCTACATCGAGTTCGTGACCCGGATGGTCCTGGTCCTGGGCCTTGCCTTCCTGGTTCCCGTGGTGCTTGTAGGCATCAACATGGCCGGCATCATCTCCGGCCGCACCATCCTTAAAGCCTGGCGCATAACGGTGTTTCTGGTGTTCGTCCTGGCGGCCATCGCCGCTCCCGGAGCGGACGCCATCTCGATGTTCATGCTGGCCGGTCCGCTGCTGGTGCTTTTCTTTGCCGCGATCGGCATCTGCCTGATGAACGACAAGCGCCGCGAACGCAGGACAGCCAAACGGGCAGCTGAAACCGAAGCCACGGCAGACATCGCCACCCCCGGCAGTGAGCTCAAGAACCTCTGAGCGCCCGTTAGGCTTGGGGTATGTCCTCCAACACCGGGCCTTCGTCCATTGGACCGTTCCCTGCCGGGCCCAGCGAGCCTGAAGAGCTCTCTCCCGCCGAGCGGTACCGTGCCAGCGCCGAGCGCAGGGCCGAAGCGGCGACCTACCTCGGAGCCTTCGTCCGCACCCTCGACTTCGAACTGGACGACTTCCAGCGGCAGTCATGCCGCTCCCTCCAGGAGGGCAGGGGAGTGCTGGTGGCGGCACCCACCGGTGCCGGCAAGACCATCGTCGGTGAATTCGCCATCTACCTGGCGCTGCAGCGGGGCCTGAAGGCGTTCTACACCACCCCCATCAAAGCCCTCAGCAACCAGAAGTTCACCGAACTCTCGGAAAAATACGGCGCCCAAAACGTTGGCCTGCTCACGGGCGACACCAGCATCAATGGCGACGCCCCCGTCGTCGTGATGACCACAGAAGTCCTGCGGAACATGCTGTACGCGGATTCGGCAACGCTGGACGATCTTGGCTACGTGGTGATGGACGAGGTGCACTACCTTGCCGACAGGTTCCGCGGTGCCGTCTGGGAGGAAGTGATCATCCACCTGCCCAGCGAGGTTCAGGTGGTCTCACTCAGCGCCACCGTCTCGAACGCCGAGGAGTTTGGAGCCTGGCTGGATACTGTCCGCGGTGATACCGACATCATCGTCTCCGAGCACCGTCCGGTACCCCTCTGGCAGCACGTGATGGTTGGCCGCCAGATCATGGACCTGTTCGCAGGCGAGGTCACCTTTGACGAAATTGCCCCGCCCGTGGACGACGGGGAGACGCAGCCGGTCTCGTCCGGGGACAGTGCCAGGGGGCGCGGCTTCGACGTCAATCCGGACCTCCTTACCGTGGCGCGCAGCGAGAGCCAGCAGAGCTTCCGGAGCCGCCAGGGCGGACCGGCCGGGCGCGGCCAACGCGGCCGGCGCGGCAACGAACGGCCCGGCCGGGGCAGCGACGAGCGGGGAGTCCGCCCCGCCAGCCGCCCGCAGGTCATCGCAAGCCTTGACCGCATGGACCTGTTGCCGGCCATCACCTTCATCTTTTCCAGGGCCGGCTGCGACGCCGCCGTGGCCCAGTGCGTGGGCTCGGGGCTGTGGCTGACCACGGAGAAGGAGCAGCGGATCATTGCCCAGCGCGTGGACGAAGCGGGCCAGGATATCCCGCCGGACGACCTCGACATCCTGGGCTTCTGGACCTGGCGTGACGGCCTGATCCGAGGCTTTGCCGCCCACCACGCCGGGATGCTGCCCACGTTCAAGGAAGTGGTGGAGAAGCTCTTTGCCGACGGCCTGGTCAAAGCCGTTTTCGCCACGGAGACCCTGGCCCTGGGCGTCAACATGCCTGCCCGCTCGGTGGTGCTGGAGAAGCTGGACAAGTTCAATGGTGAAGCCCACGTGGACATCACCGCAGGGGAGTACACGCAGCTGACCGGCCGCGCAGGCCGCCGCGGCATCGATGTCGAAGGCCATGCCGTGGTGCTGTGGCAGCCAGGAACGGACCCGACGGCGGTCGCTGGCCTGGCGTCCCGGCGCACCTA
Organism: Pseudarthrobacter sp. L1SW; assembly: GCF_020809045.1. Lineage (NCBI taxonomy): Bacteria > Bacillati > Actinomycetota > Actinomycetes > Micrococcales > Micrococcaceae > Pseudarthrobacter > Pseudarthrobacter sp. L1SW. The sequence goes on from NZ_CP078079.1 coordinate 2,041,745, forward strand.
CCCCCTGAACTCAAGCTTCCGGCCCACGTACAACATGAGCATCAACCTTCTGGCCCAGTTCGGCCGTGCCAGGGCGCGCGAAATCCTTGAATCCTCCTTCGCCCAGTTCCAGGCTGACCGTTCCGTGGTCGGCCTGGCCAAGCAGGTGCGCAGCCGGGAGGAATCGCTGGCCGGATATGCCAAATCAATGACGTGCCATCTGGGCGATTTCACCGAGTACGCCCGGCTGCGGAGGGAACTCTCCGACGCCGAAAACGCCGGCTCGCGCACCAAGTCCCGCGCCCGGAAATCGCTCAGCGACGATTCCCTCGCCCGCCTGCTGCCGGGGGACGTGGTAGACGTTCCCGGCGGCAGGGCGCCCGGTCCGGCCATCGTGCTCAGTTCGGACCACAGCAGCCGCGAGCCGCGGCCCGCCGTCCTGACGCTGGACAACCAGCTGCGGAGAATTGGAACCGACGATCTTGAGGGCCCCATTGCGCCCGTGACCCGCATCCGCATTCCGAAGTCCTTTAACGCCAAGGTGCCCAAATCCCGCCGCGACCTTGCCTCCTCGGCCCGGAATGCGCTCCGCGAGAACCGGCCGCCTGCCCCGGGCAATAACCGGAACAACGACTTCGGCCTCGCAACGGCGCTGCCCAACCAGGAAAAGCGCATCGCCGACCTCCGCCGCGCCCTCCGGGCCCACCCGTGCCACGGCTGCAGCGAGCGGGAAGACCATGCACGCTGGTCCGAACGCTGGTGGAAGCTGCGGCGGGAAACGGACGGGCTGGTGCGCCAGATCCAGGGCCGCACCAACACCATCGCCAAGACCTTCGACCGCGTCTGCGACGTCCTGACCGCGTATGGGTACCTGGAGCCGGCTGCCGACGGCCGGCTGGGCATCAGTCCCGACGGCCAGCGGCTGCGGCGGATCTACGGGGAGAAGGACCTCCTCATTTCCCAGTCCCTGCGCCTGGGCGCCTTCGACGACCTGGACGCCGTGGAGGTAGCGGCCCTGGCCAGCGTGCTGGTGTACCAGGCCAAACGGGAGGACCGGGGGCTCCGGCCCCGGATGCCCAGCATCTCCCTGGAGACCTCGGTGGACATTGTCATCCGCGAATGGTCTGCCCTGGAAGACGTGGAGGAGGAGAACAAGCTTCCGCTGACCGGAGAACCCGAACTGGGCCTCGTCTGGCCTGTCTACAAGTGGGCCCGTGGCCGCCACCTGCAGGACGTCCTGAGCGGCACGGACCTGGCGGCCGGTGACTTTGTCCGCTGGGTCAAGCAGGTTATCGACCTCCTGGACCAGCTCGCCAAGATTCCAGGCCTGGATCCCCGCCTTGCCCGGCTCTGCGCCGAAGCCATCTCACTGATCCGCCGCGGCGTTGTGGCCTATTCCTCCGTACTCTGACAAGCTTCGCCGGCCACCCGCCGGCCCATACCAACCCCAGGAGCACTGCCCCGCATGTCCCACCCCGAACCGCTGCCCGCTACCCGAACGAAGACCGTCCTCTACCGGAACGGGTCCGTCTACACCGCCGCGGACCCGTTCGCCACGGCCATGGTGGTGGACGGCGGCACGGTCGCCTGGGTGGGGTCGGAACAGGCTGCCTCATCCATCGTGGACAGTTCCATGGAGGTCATCGATCTCCGGGGCGCCCTGGTGGCGCCGGGCTTTGTGGACTCCCACATCCACCTGACGGAGACCGGCATCGCGCTGGAGTCACTGCAGCTGGCCGGAGTCCGTTCGGCCAAGGAACTGCTGGACGCCGTGGCCGGCGTCCCCGGCAACGGTCCTGTCCTGGGCCACGGCTGGGACGAAACCACCTGGGTGGACGGGGCCCTGCCCACAGCCGAGGAACTGGAACGGGCTTCCGCCGGGCGCCTCGTGTACCTCTCCCGGGTGGACGTGCACTCAGCCCTGGTGTCCGGGTCCCTGGCCAGCGCGTCGGGCGTCCGGGAACTGGACGGGTTCGACGGCGGCGCGACGGTCCGCAGGGAGGCGCACACGGCTGTCCGCCAGGCTACGCGCCGGCTGCCGCAGGACGAACTGCGGCGGCACCAGGGCCGCGCGTTGTCCGAAGCGGCAGCGAACGGCTATGTGGCAGTGGCAGAAATGGGCGCACCGCACATCGGCGGCGCAGAGGACCTGCGGCTTGCAGCCGAATGGAACAACAGCAGCCCGGAAAGCGCCGGAGTCCCTGAAGTCCTGCCCTACTGGGGGGAGCTGGCCACCTCCGAAGAGCATGCGCGCCGGCTCGTCGGCCAGTTCGGCTTTGGCGTACGGGGACTGGCCGGCGACCTCAACATCGACGGCTCCATCGGGTCACGGACGGCTGGCCTGAGGTCCGCATACACGGACGCTCCCGTCGAGCAGGGGAGCCTGTACCTGACGGTTGATGAAGCTGCCGCACACCTCGCCGCCTGCTCGCTTGCAGGGGTCCAGGGCGGGTTCCATGTTATCGGCGATGCCGGGCTGGATACTGCGCTGGCCGCCCTTGAGTTGGCTGCCCGTGAGGTGGGTGAGCAGCGCGTGCGCGCTGCCGGCCACCGCTTTGAACACGTGGAAATGGTTGATGCAGCCGCCGTCGGGACCCTGGCCCGCTATGCGGTAACCGTCAGCGCGCAGCCGGCGTTCGACGCTGCCTGGGGCGGTCCCGGCGGGCTGTACGAGCAAAGGCTGGGGGAGCGGAGCCGGTCCATGAACCCGTTTGCCACGCTCTTCGCAGCCGGGGTTCCGGTGTGCTTCGGCAGCGACAGCCCCGTGACCCCGTTGCGGCCATGGTCCAGCGTCCGCGCCTGCCTGGAGCACAACAACCAGGACGAGCGGATCTCAGCCCGCGCCGCATTCCTGGGCCACACCAGGGCCGGCTGGCGGGCAGCTAAGCATTCGGACCCCATGGCAGGACAGCTAGTGCCGGGGGCTCCCGCGAGCTTCGCTGTGTGGGAGGTCGAGGAACTGATGGTCCAGGTGGCGGACGGCCGCGTCCAGTCCTGGAGCACCGATCCAAGGGCCCGGACACCGCTGCTGCCTGCCCTGGACACCGGCACTGACCCGGTGTGCCTGCAAACGGTCCGGAACGGCGTCGAACTTTTCGCTAGTCCCGCCCTCCGGTCTTGACCAGGCGCCCGCCACACTATAATTGGTAGTTGCGCCTGCCGGAGCTCTCATTGCGGCCGGCGCTCTGACCGTTTCCCCCAGGAAAGGCCCTTTGTGCGCGTCCTCACGATCATTCCCACCTACAACGAGCTGGAATCGCTGCCCAAGACCCTCCAGCGGCTTCGCGCGGCGGTCCCGGCGTCCGACGTTTTGGTGGTGGATGACAACAGCCCTGACGGCACCGGCCAGCTCGCGGACCGTTTCGCTGCCGAGGACAGCCAGGTGCACGTCCTGCACCGCAAGGGCAAGGAGGGCCTGGGCGCCGCGTACATTGCCGGCTTCCGGTGGGGGCTGGACGCAGGCTATGACGTCCTGGTTGAAATGGACGCTGACGGTTCCCACCAGCCAGAGCAGCTTCCCCAGCTCCTGGAAGCCGTCGAGCAGGGCGCCGACCTGGCCATGGGCTCCCGGTGGGTTCCCGGCGGCAGCGTGGTCAACTGGCCCCTCTACCGCCAGGCCATTTCGAGGGTGGGAAGCACCTACGCCCGGCTCATGCTGGGTTTGAAGATCAAGGACGTCACGGGCGGTTACCGTGCGTTCCGCAGGACAACCCTGGAAAAGCTGAACCTGGACCAGGTGGACTCGGTCGGCTACGGCTTCCAGGTGGACCTCGCCTTCCGCGTGGCGCGCATGGGCCTCCGCATCGAGGAACGTCCCATTACTTTCGTGGAGCGGGAACTCGGTGCCTCCAAGATGAGCGGCAACATCGTGCTCGAAGCCATGGTCAACGTCACCAAATGGGGCCTGCAGGCCCGCTGGAACACCCTGACCCGCAGGAAAGCAGCTGCGCAGCAGCCGTAACCGCTGGACACGGTGCTGAAGAAACTGGATTAACAGGAAGGGGCCTGTCCCTGCACCGAGTGTGAACTGGTCCCCGAAAGCTGGACTGGCTAAGTAAGAGCCTAAGCCGCAAGGGCCTGAGCACGGTATTGCACCGGGCTCAGGCCCTTGAGCTTTGTTGAGATCCGGTCGTTGTTGTACCAGCGGATGTACTCGTGCAGTGCCGTGGTGAGTGCGTCGGTGTTGAGGAACCGGACACGGTGGAATAGCTCTTCTTTGAGGTGTCCGAAGAAGTTCTCCATTACGGCGTTGTCGTAGCAGTTGGCTTTGCGGGACATCGATTGGATGGCGCCGGCGCTCTTCAGGAGAGTTCGCCAGGAAGCGTGCTGGTACTGAAAGCCTTGGTCCGAATGCACCAGCGGCTGCTGGCCATGATCGAGTCTGCTGAGGGCCTCGCGCAGCGAAGTGTTGGTGAGCTCCAGGTTCGGGGACGAGCTGATGGTGTGGGAAATGATTTGTCGGTCGAAAAGGTCCATGACCGGTGAGAGGTAAAGTTTCCGGTCCCCGACCCGAAACTCGGTTACATCTGTCACCCATTTCCTGTTGGGGCCATCGGCCTCAAACTTCCGATTGAGTATGTTCGGGGCAACCTTCCCCTGGTCACCCTTGTAGGAGCTGTAACGCTTCTTTCGCCGGACTTTGCAGACGAGACGCATCGCATGCATGAGTTTCAGCACGGTCTTCTTGGCGATCGTCCATCCTTGCTTGACCAGCTCTGCATGGATCCGCCTGTGCCCGTACCGGCCATGGTTCTTCTCGAAAATGTCGATGACCTTGGCCTTAATCGCCTCCATGGGGTCGGGAGCTTGGAGACGGGCCTGATGGTAGAAGAATGTGGACCTGGCAAGACCTGTGACCTGAAGCAGTGCCGAGAGGGAAAAGTCAGCCTTGAGAGCGATGAGGGCTTGAACCTTCACCGTCGTTCCTGCGCCCTCAAGGCCCGCAATTTTCCCAGGTAAGCCACCTCGGCCCGCAAACGCTCGTTTTCCCGCCGGAGTCGTTCCAGTTCCGATAGCTCCACTGGTGGCGGGCCGCCGGTCTTACTGGGTCGGCCTTTTGCTTTCGGGCGCAGGGCGTCCGCCCCCTCCCGGCGATATGCGCGAGCCCACGTTTCCAGAAGTTTGGGTGATGACAGGCCAGCTTCTGAAGCGAGATCTTGCGCAGTCTCGCCTGCAGCGAAGCGTTTGACCAGACCGAGCTTGAATTCAAACGAGTATGCGCGTTTTGTCGGCTTAGTCATCAACGCTCCCCGGCCATGGATCTTCCACCGCAGATAAAGACGACGGACCGGCGAGCGGGCGACGCCCAGCAAGTTGGCCGTCGCCGTATCGGCAACGCCCTTCTCAAACCACGTTACAACGACCTCGCGCTGATCCTCCGATAACGAACTAGACGCACGCATAAAACTGCTCCCCGGGAGTCGGAACTGAATTTCTCAGTCCAACTTCCGGGGAGCAGTTCAGTGCAGGGACAGGCCCCTTCGAGTTAAGGCCTTGGGCTGGAGTCCGTTAGGCGGAGCGCCGTTCTCCGCGGCGTTCGCGCAGGATAGTCAGCCGGTCTTCGAGGATCTGCTCCAGCTCGGGGAGCGAGCGGCGTTCCAGGAGCATGTCCCAGTGCGTACGGACCGCTTTGTCGTTGCTGGTATCGGGACGTTCGCCATCAACCAGGAGGGCTTCCTTGCCGGTCTTCGAAACCCAGACCGGGGGGATTTCCGCTTCCGAGGAGAACGTAACGAAGACCTGCTCGCCGTCTTCGCACCGGTACTCGACACGCTGGCGCGGAGCCGGCTCGACTCCGGACTCGGTCTCCATGCTCTGCGCGCCAAGGCGCATGCCCCGCAGGCTGCGATCGCTCATGATTTCTCCCTCTGGTCGGTTCGCGGTGTACAACACCGCGCCAGCCGGCGGTGACAAGCACTGCCGGACTACTGTGTGCTCTGTGCTGCATCTTTAGATTCAACGCATCGCGAAGCTTTGTTGTTCCAGCGGATCTGCTCCAGCCGGACAAATACACAATTATACCGGCGCGGGGCCGGAACAGCCAAAAGAGGGCCCGTGGCTGCACGGACCCCTCCTCGGAACCGGCAACGACGGTCAGCCGGCACTCGCGGTGCTGGGCCTTAGGGCTCCGACGGCTTGGCGCCAACCTCGTCGAACAGGCCTCCCGTGGACTCGGGGCTGGTTCCGCCGAGGGCGTTGCCGATTCCCTTGAGTGCCTCGCCGACTTCGCTGGGAATGATCCACAGCTTGTTGGAGGAGCCTTCTGCCAGCTTTGGCAGGGTCTGCAGGTACTGGTACGCCAAGAGTTTCTGGTCGGGATTTCCGCGGTGGATGGCGTCAAAGACCTTTTGGATGGCCTGCGCCTCCCCATCGGCGCGGAGGATGGCGGCCTTGGCGTCGCCTTCCGCCTTGAGGATGGCCGCCTGCCGCTGGCCCTCGGCGGTCAGGATGGCGGACTGCTTGGTTCCTTCGGCGGTCAGGATCGCGGCCCGGCGGTCGCGTTCGGCACGCATCTGCTTTTCCATCGAGTCCTGGATGGAGTGGGGCGGATCGAT